>NZ_JAJHVW010000016.1:0-82459 GCF_027583855.1 Rhodococcus sp. BH5 | reverse complement strand
TTGGGTCCCACCCCCCAGAGAGCGCACAACTGAAGGGTGGGACGTGCGCGGCGGACCGACTCCCTCGATCGCCGCAGCGCAACCATACTATCCGACCCCGCCCGACCCCTGCACTCGCACGACGAAGCCCCCGATCTCATCGCATCCAGCGGTGAGGTCGGGGGCATTTTCGTTGCACGCGCAGGTCATAATTCGCGGATCTCGATCGAGTTGTCATTTTATGACGGCGAATGAAACACCGGAAATTCGACAGGTGATTGAATGGCCAGTCATGACAGGTAGAGGAACTCTGCAGTGCTGAGACGTCCACGCGTGGCAACGCCAGGCAGTTACCGATGGGTTCGGCTCGCTGAATTCGACGCCGAGGTCAAGACCCTGATTGGACACGATCGGGTGCTGATCGCCAGACTGCTGGCATCGTTGAGACGTGCCACGTGCGGAACCTCCGGTTCGGACGAGTACGTATTTCCACTCGGGCGAACCCCCTACCATCCACTCGTCGAACTCCGCCTCGAAGACGAAGGCGACGACAAGTACCGGCTTTACCACGCGGAGCCGGCCGAAGACCCGATACTGCTGCTCGGCCTCGTATTCTCGGTCAAGCAGCACGACCCGCATTTCGAGTGGAAGGTCATTCAGAATGGCCACATCGACACCAGCCTGGATCGCTACATCGCCTGGTCTGCACGTAACGTCCATTGAGTAACCAGGCTCTTTGCGGTTAACATCAATTTCATGGACGGCGTTGACGAATTCGCAGAACTACTCGGCATGGACCCGAGTGACCCCGACGACGAGCGAGCATTACGACTGGCTCAGGTCCACGAAGGCTTTCTGGCCACGCTCGTAGCCCTTCGACGCGAGCACTTCAAGCAATCTGACTTCGCTGACCGCATGGGTCGCGATGCCGCGTCCGTCAGCCGATTTGAACGGATCGGAACAGACCCCCACCTGTCCACAATTCTCAGATACGCCGTTGCCCTGGGTGTCGACTACTCCATCAGTGTCGAAGTCCCCGTGCCCAAGAAAGCGGACGACAACATCATCCACTTCCCGTTCATTGCTCTCGACGTGAATGACGAGCAGGACGTATGGAAGGTGGCGGCCCAATGACCGACTCCGGCACCATCGCCCTCGATGTTGCACTTGTCCATGTGGGCATCGCTCGCTCACTCGTTCAACGCAACGAACCCGGCGAACCGCCGCCAGAGTGGGCACTGAAGGCCGGCAAGGAGAAAAATGCCAACCTCTCACTCCGAGGCAGGGATTCGGAACACTTCATCGCTCAAGTCGACGTCGAGGTTGCGAAGAACGACATCTATTCCACAGTTACCGTGCACGGCCTCTATCGAATCCATCAAGACGGCAAAGCTCTGCGTGGCGCGAATGGCAACCCACTCTTAGTTCTCGCCCCCGCCGTCCATAAACAGCTGGCGGCGAGCGCCATGGACGATCTCTACCCATTCGCTCGCGCAATCGTCCACGAAGCTACATCGAAGGTGGCCTCCACCGACGGAATCCTTCTCGCGCCTCAGCAGTTTGAGCTTCGCTAGCAGTACTTTGTGAACAAAACCCCACAGCTCCTACTGGAGCAGCGGGGCTTTTCGTCGCCTACACGGGCCCGAGCCAGTCTCCCCCCGCCCATCCGACCCCGTGCGATGGGGTGGGGTGGGGGTGAGGGGACAACTACTTGCGATTCTCGTCGCGCCACTCCTTGGGCGAGCGCGGCATTTGACGCAACCGGGGATTGGGCTTGTCCAGATCTGCCGGCGCAAAGCGGCCGTAGATTCCAGCATCCTCGCCTTGCAAGTACTGCCGGTGCTGCTCCTCTGCGCGCTTCGCCACGCGTTCATCCTTGGCAGCCTGGACAGAAAGACCCGCCTGACGGGATCGCCACATCTTGCGGACGATCAGAAATGCAATCCATGCCCCGATCGCGATAGCGCAAAGAATGAGGATCTGCCGCCAAAAATTGACAAGCAAAATGATCAACAAGATCGCGCCGATAATGAACGCAAGCCCCTTTGTCATATCTGAATCACTGAGAGGCTTGACCGCCGGAGGCTGCCCACCAGTGGGCGTCGCTGATTTCTTGGAAGATTTCTTGTCGCCGATTACTTTTGTGTCGGAAATCCCAATTCCAGGAACCCTGACAGTCCGGCGAACTTTCCCGTTCGCCCCGCGTCCAACTCGGAGCGGGCCAGCACCTGCGCTGATCCCCAAGCCTCCCTTCGACGCCGTAATCCTCACGCCACCGAACTTCTTCGATTTCCTGAAGTTCGTCACGCCTTGCCGCCTGCTCGACTGACCACGGCACCGATGACGAGAAATAGGACGCATCCGCCAATCAGCACAAACGTCCACATCTCTCGACTGTCGAGAGCTTCGCGGCAGGCCCAGAAACCTGTCTCGCCGGCCAACTCCGTCAACTTGGGGCTGATGAGCGTCCCACACTTCGCTGATCCCACACGCACATCAGTGAAAAGCAGGAAAGCGAGTAGTGCGACACACGCCGCAGCGAGCACTCCCATCACCTTCGCGATCGTTGCGTATGCATTCGCTGCACTGGAATTCGCGACAACCGGCGCGGGCCCGGGGTGAGTGTGCGAGGTCCACTGCTCCCCATCCCAGTACCGATACATGTTCGGATCGGACGGATCAGGGTAATAGTCAGGTGCAGGTTTGGTCACACCTCGGTATCAAACCAGAAGCGCCCGGCATATCGGCTAACTCGGTTAGTTTTTCTTTCGCCTAGGTTAGCGCCTGGTCATCGAAGATAGGCCGCGCCCCAATCGGTCGACGGACGACGTTGACCGCCGAGTGTTCGAAGCGAGGTAGAGAGTCGTGGTCGACAAATGCTGATGCCCGAGCGCGACCTGCACGTCGCGGACGTCCGCACCGAGGTCTGCCAATCGAGTAGCGAAACGATGACGGAGCGTGTGGAGCGTGTACGGAAGGCCAATCGCCTTAAGGTGCGCTGAGGTGATCTGGGTGAGTCGGTTCGGCGTGTAGGGCTGCCCGTTCTTTGAGAGGAACAAAAACCCCGCCCTACCCATAAGTGAGCGGACCTCGGTATAGATGTCCGGCGCGATCCTGATGATTCGCTCGTGCCCACCCTTGCCGTGCACAACGAGGTACGCTCCACCATTTTTCTCGTCCTCCCTAATATCACTCCGCGCGATTCTGGCGATCTCCCCGCACCGGAGGCCGCAGTAGCCAGCCAGAAGAAAGACGCAAAACAACTGATGGTCATAGCGAGACGTGATCAATGCGACCGCCAAGTCCTGCTCGGGAATCGGCCTAGGTAACCGGCGCTTCAACTTCGGCGTCACGAGATGGATTGTCGGGTCAATCTCGATCACGCCATTCAGAAGCGCCCAGCGATAGAACGACCGGATGTGCGCTGTGTATGTCGCAATACTCGACGGAGAGACTCTGAGTCCGGCCTGCCACTCGACCAGCTCATCGACGGTCGCCTCGATGAGCGGCTTACCGAGTTTCGCTTCAAGTCGCTGGAGGTTGTCGAGGCGATGCCGGATGGTGGTCGGCGTTGCGTTATGTAGCTGCAGATTCCGAATATGTACGGCGATGACATTTGTGCTCATGGGGAATATCTACCTTGCCGTTACCCAGTTCACTGGCACTTTCGAGCACCTCGTCGAGGATCGGTTTGGAACGACGACGAGCGCATTGACGTGCACTTCTGCTGACCCGAGGTGACAAGACTATGACGCACCTTCGGTTGCGTAGGTTTGCGTTACAGAAGGCGTAGCGCTGGGAGAAACGCACTTCTCGAGGTAAAACGGTTTCTGTGATCCGCTCGGCCATATCCACCGACCTACCCGCACTGCAACAGATCGAGATCGCCGCGGGCGAACCGTTCCGAGACATCGGGATGGACGCCATCGCAGACGATCCACCGCCGACGCTCGACGAGTTGAACGATTTTCTCGCAGCCGAGCACATCTGGGTTCAGACCGACGCGAACGACGTACCCGTTGCGTACGCACTCGTCGAGATCGTGGACGGCGGCGCGCATATCGAACAGGTCTCCGTTCACCCCGATCATGCCCGGAAAGGCCTCGGAGCACAGCTGATCGACGCCGTCACCGAATGGGCGGCGGACCATCACCACGATCTCGTGACTCTGACGACGTTCGTCGACGTTCCGTGGAACGCGCCGTACTACGAGCGACTCGGGTTCGTGCGTCTGGCCGAGAACACGCTCTCCCCCGGCCTGATACGCATCAGAACGGACGAGCAGTCGTCCGGGTTGGACGCCTGGCCGCGCGTGACGATGAGCCGCCCGTCACACGGTCCGGCGCCGGCGATTCAGGAACTGGCCGTCCACGCACCCGAACGGACGAACTCGTCCAGCACTGCCGTCGGACCGAGCAGGTCGATCCCTTCCGACGCCACCCATTCGTCGTTGTAGTACGTCCCCGAGTAACGCTCTCCGCCGTCGCACAGGAGGGTGACGACGCTGCCGCTGCGCCCGGCCGCCATCATTTCGGCAATCAACGCAAAAGCTCCCCACAGGTTCGTCCCCGTCGAGCCGCCCACTTTGCGCCCCAGGGCCGCGCTGGCGTGCCGGGCGGCCGCGATCGAGCCTGCGTCCGGCACCTTGATCATTCGGTCGACCACCTGACCGACAAAAGACGGTTCGACGCGCGGACGGCCGATGCCCTCGATCCGGGAACCTCGAGTACCGACGATCGACGGATCGCTCGCTCGCCACGCGTCGAAAAACACGGAGTGCTCCGGGTCCACCACGCACAGCCCCGTGTCGAATTTCCGGTAACGAAGAAAGCGGCCGATCGTGGCACCGGTTCCGCCCGTCCCGGCTCCGACGACCACCCAGTCGGGAATCGGATGTTCCTCGTGTTCGAGCTGAGTGAAGATCGATTCGGCGATGTTGTTGTTTCCTCGCCAATCCGTCGCGCGCTCGGCGTGGGTGAACTGGTCCATGTAGTGACCGTTCAACTCACTCGCGAGCCGATGCGATTCCGAGTAGATCGACGACGGATCGCTCACGAAATGACAACGTCCCCCCTGCGCCTCGATCAACGCGATCTTGGCGGGACTCGTGCTCGCGGGCATCACCGCGACAAAATCCAGGCCCAGCAACTTCGCGAAATACGCCTCGCTGACAGCCGTCGATCCGGACGACGCTTCGATGACAGTGGTCTCTTCGGTAACCCAGCCGTTGCAGATCGCGTAGAGGAAAAGCGACCGTGCGAGTCGATGCTTGAGACTCCCCGTGATGTGGGTCGACTCGTCCTTCAGATAAAGCTGGACGGTCCAGTTACTCGGCAGCGGATAGCGCAGCAGGTGAGTGTCCGCGCTGCGTTGCGCGTCGGCTTCGATCAACCGCACCGCGTTGTCGACCCACTGGCGTGAGGTCCGACGGTCGACGTCGAGCGACCCCGTGGTCACCGCCCGTCTCCGCGCAGCTTGGAGCGAAGATCGTCACGATCGGACCGACGCTGGGCGTCGACCGCCGCAATGCCCGCATTGACACGCTTGCGCAGTTTCGCGAAGAGCAGCAACGACAGCGGCAGCGCGATCAGAACTGCGAACAGCGCCGCGACGATCAAGGGAACGTCCGTGCCGGCGAGCTTTCCGCCACCGATGATGACGGCACCGATCACGACGACAAGCAGCAGCCGAGCGACCGAGTACAGCACCACATCGCGGGCTAGTTGACCCTTGGTCACCGGCCCGGAAGCCGACTTTGCTTGCCCAGAGTTTGCGGAAGGTTTACTGGCCTTGACCGGCTCAGAAGGAACATTTTCGGGGTTTTCAGACAACTGACTCACCCTCTCAGGTTACCCATTCCGAATACGGGTGGGACCGAGCCCGCTATATCCATTTTGTCCTTTACTTAAACATTACTTTTTCTTGAAAGATCGACTACCCGGCTATATCTGTGCAAACATTGCGCTACCACTCAGAAAACGGTCGAATGTGAGCGAAGGACTTCGAAACAAACTCGACGCAGGTTTTTGGCAACTGGTCGACACACCGGTTCGGAACCAAAGTTCGGAATCACTGCTCGGTTCGGAATCACTGTTCGTCAAACGTTCGACATCAACATGGAGGACCTCACAATGAGCGCACCAACCTTCAATACCGCCGCAGACGCACTCATGACGCCCGGACAGGTAGCGGCATTGTTTCATGTCGATCCCAAGACCGTGACCCGCTGGGCACACGCAGGACGACTGGGCTCGCTTCGCACGCCAGGAGGACATCGTCGATTCCGTGAGACCGAGGTCATGCAGCTTCTGCGCTCGCTGACCACCGAAGCAGACAACAACTGAGCAACTTCAGCTCACTTCGAAGCACTTTGCGGTACCCGACAGATCTTGCAGTACCCGACAGATACAGCACTAGCGCACTGAGCCGAAACGCTTGTCCGCACCACTTCTGGTGAAGCGGGGCGGAGACTGAGTAGGCTCGACTTCAGTTCCCTGAGGAGGTGCGCCGTGTTGTATCTGTTGGCGTTGGTGGGTTTGGTGACATTGATCGTTCTGATGTGGAAGGCATTCGGGCCCGATCCGTCGACGCGCACCCCGGTGAGCGGTGTACGCGGGCCGGATGACGATCCCGAATTCCTGTGGAATGTGAACCAGCAAACACGACGCAAGCGCACGGAAGGTCCGGACGTACCGCCGACTGACGCGTCGACGTAGCGTCCGGGCTCGCCCGGCTATCCGATTACCGCCCCGTCAACGCGAACGGGGAGGCCGGAAAGTCCTGCGCAACCACCGCAGCCAACTCCAGCACCGCTTCCCGAGTACCTGGACGCAGTCGGTCCAGATCGATTTCGGCGCCCTCTTCCAAATGCGGATCGAACGGAATCAGTTTCACCGCTCGACAGCGCTGCTCGAAGTGCTCGACGACCCGCGGCAGATCAACCTTGCCCGAGCGAGGCCGTACCGCGTTGATGACAGCTACGGACGTGGCGACCAGCCTGCTGTAACCGTGAGCGTCGAGCCAGTCAAGTGTTGCGGAGGCGCTACGTGCACCGTCGACGGAACCGGAACTGACGACGATCAACGAATCTGCACCTTCGAGAATGGCCTGCATCGCCGAGTGCATCAATCCGGTGCCGCAGTCGGTCAGAACTATGCTGTAGAACTTCTCGAGCATGTCGACCGTGCGCGTGTAGTCCCCACCGCTGAAGGCCTCTGAAACTGCTGGATCGCTGTCGGAGGCAAGCACTTCGAGCCGGTGTCGATTTTGCGATGTGTAGCCACGGACGTCGCTGTACTTCTCGATGCTGTTCTCGTCGCGCAGCAGGTTTCGCACTGTTGCCGGAGTTTCGAGCGGGATCTTCTGGCTCAGCGTTCCCCGGTCGGGGTTTGCATCGACAGCGACGACGCGATCGCCGCGGATCGAGCCGAACATCGACCCCAGTGTCGCTGTGGTCGTGGTCTTTCCGACGCCGCCTTTGAGACTGAGCACCGCAACCTTGTAGCAGCCCTGGAGCGGCTGGTTGATCTGGCGCGTCAACTCGACGAGGTGCTGCTCTTTTGCACCGTTTCCGAGGTTCACCGATCGGCCGGACAACGTGTACAGCGCCTTGCGCCAGCCACCCACCGGGGCAGGCCGGACAGGCCGCTTGACGAGGAGCGCAGCCGAGAGATCTTGCGCAGTCATCGGGAGAGCGGACTCGAAGCGACTGTCCGGAGCCGAGGTGAGTCCGGTCTGCGGCATCGGAGCGCGAGTAGGTGGCGCCGTCGGCGGGGCCATCGGCACGGCCTGACCATTCTGGAGGGTGTGGCCGTTCTGCACCGGCGCAGCGCCGGGATGACCGAACTGCCGAATCGCGGGATTGGACGGATGGACGCCGGGCGAAAAAGGTGCCTGCGGTTGCTGGAGCGGTCTCGCGGATGAATGCGCCGTCGGGCCGGGCTGCGAATTCTGAACAGGATGCAGGTTCTGAACAGGCTGCGGAACGCCAGTTCGTGAATCCGGAAGCGACCCTCCACGATTCGTAGGTTCGTAGGTCTGCATCGGCATCGCAGGCGAGGTCGAGAACTGGCCGTTGATCGGGCCTGGCTGCGCTGCCGGATACTGGATGACCGGAGTCTTGGGACCTGGTACCGGAGCCGCTGGGGTCGTCGTCGGCGGCGGAGCGGCGGGTGCACTTGGCGCCTGGCCGGCGACTTGCTGGAGCGGCCCGGAGTCGACCGGGGCCACGAAGAGACTACGAACGTCGCTGGGAACCGAGTCCGATGACGGCTCGGGCGCGGATGCGCGCGGCTCGCGCCGCGTCGGCTCGGCAGGGCGCACCGGCTCCCACAATCCTGCTCCGGCGTCTTCAATCTTGTCGGCCATCTCGCCGCTCCCCCTCGTCGATCCCACAGCTACCATACAGCTAGTAATTCGCCAAGCTGCATCGTAACTGTTGCCCGCCCCTGACGTACCTACCGGTGATACCTACAGACCGGTCGGCAGCCACCCACGGTACCTCGAGAGGATCAGGTGAGTCCCGCGTAGGAGTGCAAGCCGGAGACGACCATGTTGATGATGAAGAGATTGAACAGCATCGCAACAAAACCGGCGATGTTGATCCAGGCGGCCTTCGTCTCCCGCCACCCGGACGTTGCCCTCGCATGCAGGTAGGCCGCGTAGATCACCCAGGCGATGAAGGACATCGTCTCCTTCGGATCCCAACCCCAGAAGCGTCCCCACGCAGCTTCCGCCCAGATGGCACCGAGGATGACGCCGGCGCCGAACAGCGGAAACGCGATGATCGTGCTCTTGTACGCCAAGCGGTCGAGAGTCTGGGCATCCGGCAGTCGCTCTGCGATCCGGCCACCGATACTCGTGCCTTCGTCACCGGGCGGGAACTTCAGTCGCAGCAGGAACAGAAGGCTCGCGATACCGCCGATCATGAAGATTCCGGAACCGACGCTGACGATCGTCACGTGAATCGGAAGCCAGTACGAGCGCAGCGCCGGAACCACGGGAGCCGCGTCGGCGTAAAGGACCGTGCCGGCGAGGAACATCAAGATCAGAACCGGCACCAGCAGGAAGACCCACATCGGACGGTACGCCGGCTTGATCAACAGGACGTGCCCGACCAGCAACGACGCCGCACACGCCATCGCCACGAATTCGTACATGTTGCCGAGCGGGAATCGTTCCGTCGCAAATCCGCGGAGCACGATCGACGCGATGATCAGCACCGTTCCGACGACCAGGACAGCTCGGCCCATTCCGCCGAATCGTTCCGAGAGCGACTTGCTCGGAGTCTCCGCGACCCTGCCAGGCACGGATGCGTCGACACCGCCGGCGGAGACCAGTTCCTTGTCCTGAACCGCCTTTGCTCTGGCCGACGCGTACTGCACGATGAGCAGCACAAACGCCAGCACGAGCACGGTGAAGGCGGACTTGAAGGCCCAGTCGCTGTACTGCGCGAGTGTCTCGTTCGTTGTCATCGGGCGTTCTCCTGCGCGTGCGGTTGGTTCACCGCGGTGGTCGGATTGCTTTTCAGCAAGCGGTCGGCGAGGCGGTCGAACTCGTCGCCCCAGCCTGCGTGGTCGGTGCGGGCAAGCCCACCAAGTTCTACTACAGTACGTCGTTCGTCATCTGGATAGATACGTGCCCAGACGCGGCGACGCTTGATCACGAGCGAGACGAGTAGGCCCGCCATCATGGTCAACGCCGAAACCAACACCCACACCTGAGCGGGATCGTGGGAGACCTGCAGGTTCACGAAGTCGACGGCACCATCGAATCGCACCTGGGTTCCGTCGGCAAGCGTCGCGCTCTCCCCCGGAAACAGATTGACTCGATCCTGCTTGACCAGTCGGCCCTGATTGATCAGTTCGGTGTTGAGTTCGAACAGCGATTGCGGGTTACCGGTATCGAGTCCGGTGTCGCCCTTGTAGATGTCGATGGCGACTGCCGGATCGTTCATCGCCGGGTAACTCGACGACAGCAGGTTGCCGTGGAACAGCGCGGTGGGCGCGAACAATCCTTCGATGGCAATCTGATTCTTCCGACGCTCGTCCGCATCGGGATACATGCCGCCCGGCGGGTCGAAGCGCATCGCGCCACTGCTCAGGAACGTCGTGGCGTCGTCCGGACGCCACTGGAGCGTCTCGGTGCGGGTCTCACCGTTCGGGAACGTGACGGTGAACGTCGGCGCGTATCCGTGTCCCTGCAGGTACACACGATCGCCGGCGATCCGCAGCGGGTGGTTCACCTGGATGGTCGTGTCCCGCCAGGTATCGGACTCGAGGTCGTCGCCTGCCTGGTACGAGATGTCCGAGGTGAACATCTCGGCCTGACCGGTCTCGAGGTAGTCGGCCTGGAAATTCTTCACACGTACACACAGCGGGGTCATGCCGGTGCCGTCGAGGCTCAGACCGGCGACGAAGGAGTCGAACACTGCCGGCGAGGTCGTGCAGAACCCGGGGCCGTCGTTGGCGATGACGATGCGATTGCCCTCGTAGCCGAACAACTTGCCCGCGGCGATCGCGATCAACAATCCGACCAGCGAGAGGTGGAACACGAGGTTGCCGAACTCGCGGAGGTATCCCTTCTCCGCCGAGATGGTGATCTCGCCTTCGCGTCGTGATTTCGAATCGCCGCGACGCGTTTCGACGCGCCACCCGCGCAGTTCTTTCGACACCCGGGCAGCAAGTTCGTCGGGAGTCTCGCCGTCCACGACGCTCGTGGTGTGGTGCGGCAGGCGAGCAAGATTGCGCGGCGCATTCACCGGACGGGTGCGCAGCGCCTTCGCGTGCTCCACGCAACGCGGCAGGATGCAGCCGACCAGCGAGATGAAGAGCAATGCGTAGATCGCGGTGAACCAGAAACTGCTGAACACGTCGAACAATTCGAGGCGGTCCATCCACGGACCGAGCGTCGGACGCGCGGCGATGTAGTCGGTGACCTTGCCCTCGTTGAGGGTTCGCTGTGGCAGCAGGGCGCCGGGGATCGCAGCGAGCGCGAGGAGGAACAGCAGTACCAGCGCGGTCCGCATCGAGGTGAGCCCGCGCCAGGTGTTGCGCCCGAGTGCAACGACTCGACCGATCACCGACTGCTTCGGCAGCACGGGTTTCGGGTGGTCGTTATTGTCGTCAGCTGTCATATCGGCAGCGTCACCTCCGAGATAAATGCGTCGCGAACCCAGCCGACGAACTGGTCCCACGCGCCGGTGACGAGGGCGATTCCCACTGCCACCAACATGATTCCGCCGAAAATTTGAATGGTGCGTGCATTACGACGCAACCAGCCGACGCCGGTCAGCGCGCGCGCCGATCCCAGCGCCAAGATGATGAACGGCAGGCCGAGTCCGATGCAGTACGCGACGATCAACGTGACACCACGCGCGGCGGTCATCCCGTCGGTTCCCGCCGCTACGGACATCACGCCTGCCAATGTCGGACCGAGGCACGGCGTCCAGCCCAGAGCGAACACTCCCCCGAGCAGCGGCGCACCCACCAGTGACGACACGCGACGCGGTTCGAAACGAACATCCTTCTGCAGCGCCGGAATCAGCCCGATGAAGACGAGACCCATTGCGATGGTGACGACACCGCCCACTCGCATCAGGACCTCGCGGTTGACGAGCAGCGTGGAGATCACGCCGAATACCGACGCGGTCGCGAGGACGAACACAACGGTGAAGCCCGCGACGAACAGTCCGGCCGCACCGGCCACCCTCAGTCGACTGCTCCGGGTGATCGTCCGCGTCTTCGCTTCTTCGGCGGTGATCGCGGGAGCGTCGGCACCGACGACGCCGGCCAGGTAGGACAGGTAGCCGGGAACGAGCGGCACGACGCACGGTGAAGCGAACGACACCAGACCGGCGAGCACACAGGCGCCGAGGGCGAGCAGAAGCGGACCGGACGACGCCGCGTTCTGAAACGCTTCGCCCACACCGGCACTCAGTGTGTCGCTGCCGGCCAGCAGCGTAGTGGTCGTGGTTGTCATCTTTACTGCGCGTCTTCCTGAGCTACTCGCTGGACGACGGGCAGCAAATCCTCGGCGAGAAGTTCTTGGAGGAACACCGCGGCGACGCGATGCTGGCGGTCCAGGACGATCGTCGTCGGAATGACCGACGTGGGGTAGCCGTCACCGAGGGCGATCAGCGAACGCATCGACGGGTCGTAGATCGACGGGTACGAGACCTTGTTGTCGACCACGAAGTCCTGCGCTTTGTTCTTGGTGTCGTCGCGGACGTTGATGCCGAGGAACTGCACGCCCGAATCCTTGGTCTGCTCGTAGACCTGTTCCAGGTCGTCGGCTTCGGCGCGGCACGGTCCGCACCACTGACCCCAGACGTTGAGGACGACGACCTTGCCCTCGAAGTCCTCGACACCGACCTTCTGACCTTCGTTCATCAGATCGGGCCCGGAGAGCTTGCCGATGGTGCCTCGGTCGGACGGCGGATCGTAGAAGATCTTGGTTTGTCCGCCCGGTGAGACGAAGTCGAAAGTTCCGCCCTGTGCGACGGCGTCGTCGCCGGTCGCGCAGGACGAGAGAAGAAGCATCGCCGACGCAGCGGCTGCGAATGCTGCGGCGATGCGGCGCGAAATCATGCTCCTGTCACTCTCGGGTCGGAGGCGCCGGCAGGTTCGGAGTAGACGATGTCGACCAGGGTGTCGCCTTCGTAGACCAGTGACGTCAACGACGCCAGTCCACACTGACGGTGACGGGGATCGTGCCACAGACGCTCACCCTGCAGGAATCGACGCAGAGTCCAGACCGGAAGCTGATGGCTGACGACGACGGCTTCGTGTCCGACTGCCGCGACGCGTGCGGCATTGACGGCTGCGAGCATGCGATGCGCGATCTGCAGGTAGGGCTCGCCCCAGGACGGGGTGAACGGGTCACGCAGTTTCCACCAGTGACGCGGACGCGAGAGCGCACCGTCCCCGACGGCAACCTTGAGACCCTCGAACTCGTTGCCTGCCTCGATCAGGTTTTCGTCCGTGACGATGTCGAGCTTGTGTGCCTCGGCGATCGGAGTCGCGGTCTCTTGTGCCCGCTGCAGCGGCGACGCGACCACGTGGGTGATGTCGTGATCGGCGAGCACCGACGCGACCGCACGAGCCTGAGCTTCGCCCGCCACCGACAACCGGAAGCCCGGGAGCCGTCCGTAGAGGATCCCGCGCGGGTTGTGTACTTCGCCGTGGCGCAGGACGTGGACGATGGTGCGGGTGGACGTGTGGTCGGGGTGATCGGCGTCGGTCACAGTCGAGGGTCCTCGCTGAAGATGATGGATGTCGGAAGCGTGCGGGTGTTCTGGAATGGGAACTGGTCAGGGCTTGACGGCAGCAGCTGCGGCCTTGGCTGCGTGCGGCATGGCGTCGGCGATGATCGAGAAGGCTCGATCGTCGAGTGCTGCGGAGACGAACCACGCTTCGAACGCGCTCGGCGGCGGGTACACGCCGCGGGAGAGCAGTGCGTGGAAGAAGGCGGGGAATCGCCAGGTCTGCGCGGCTTTGGCTTCGTCGTAGTTGGTCACCGTGTTCTCGGTGAAGAACACGCTCACCAAGGTGCCTGCGTACTGCACTCGGTGTTCGACGCCTTCGGCGGTGAGTGCTTGGGTCATGAGGTCGCCGAGGGCGGTCGCGTTCCGGCCGAGCTTGGCGTACACCTCGGCGTCGGCGGCGCGCAGGCTCGCGAGTCCGGCGGCGACGGCTACGGGGTTACCCGAGAGGGTGCCTGCCTGGTAGACGGGACCGTCCGGTGCGAGGTGGCCCATGATGTCGGCGCGGCCGCCGAATGCTGCGGCAGGCAGGCCGCCGCTCATGACCTTGCCGAAGGTGTAGAGGTCGCCTGCGACGTTGTCGATGCCGTACCAACCCGAGGCACTGACGCGGAATCCGGTCATCACCTCGTCCATGATCAGGAGTGCGCCGTGCTCACGGGTGAGACGACGCAGACCCTCGTTGAAACCGGGAAGCGGTGCGACGGCGCCCATGTTTCCGGCGGCAGCTTCGGTGATGACGCACGCGATGGCGCCGGGATTGGCCGCGAAGGCCGCGGCCACCGCGTCGAGATCGTTGTAGCGCACGACGATGGTGTCTTCTGCTTGAGCGCCGGTCACGCCGGGAGAGGTCGGCAGCCCGAACGTCGCGAGGCCGGATCCGGCGTCGGCGAGAAGGGCGTCGACGTGGCCGTGGTAGCAACCGGAGAACTTGACGATCTTGGTCCGCCCGGTGAATCCGCGGGCGAGGCGGACTGCGCTCATCGTGGCTTCGGTTCCGGAGTTGACCAGGCGAACCTTTTCCACGGGCGCGACGCGGGCGACGATTTCCTCGGCGAGAGCGACTTCGCCTTCGGTCGGCGCACCGAAGGAGAGACCTCCGAGCGCGGCTTCGCGAACGGCTTCGACGACTGCCGGGTGAGCGTGCCCGAGAATCATCGGACCCCAGGACGACACCAGGTCGACGTAGTTGTTTCCGTCGACGTCGGTGAGGGTGTAGCCGGATGCTTCGCGAATGAATCGCGGTGTTCCGCCGACCGAACCGAACGCGCGGACGGGCGAGTTGACGCCACCCGGAATCACGTTGCCGGCACGTTCGAAGAGCCGAGCGGAGTTCGTTGCATGCACGTCGGGATCACCGGAAGACACAGTCACGGCTTCCAGTGTCCCAGTTCTGTCGAATCTGACAACGACAGGGTGTAGGACTTCGGTGCTCGAGGCGAGTTTTCCGGTCGAACCGGGCCCCGCGTGAGACGATTCCGGGCATGAAGCGACTGTTGACGACGCTGATGGTCTCGGCTGCGATTCTTCTCACATCGTGTGGTTCGGACGCTTCGAACGACGACAAGGCGACAGTTTCGTCGCCGCCGAGCGCCACCGACTCGGCTCGAACCACCGCGGCGACGAGCACCGACCCCGCGTTTCTCGGCGGGTGTTCGGCGGTGTCCGTCTACGTTCAGCAGCGTGTTCAGAGCGGCGACACGTCGACCCAGACGGCGGGCGCCGACTTCCTGAAGATCGTCGAGAACGACCCTTCGTACCAGGCTATGTCCGAGAGCGAGAAGGAACTCTTCCGCCAAGGAATCGAAGCGGGTGCCGCGGGCTCCTGCTGAATGTGAGGTTGGGATCGAACCGGGTTGCCCGCGGTGCGCTACGCGCTATCGTCGGTTCCATGGCCACCACAGCGGACCACCTCAGGACAACACTCGACGGACGCTGGCGGGAGGTGCGTGAGCGCGTTCGCGGCGAATTGAACGACGAACGTTTTGCTCCGCACTACACACCCAACACCGCCATTGCGCGCTCCAAGGCTCTCGAACAGATGCGGGTCCTCGCCGATCTCGGGTACGCCGCAAACGGTTTCGCCGTCTCTCACGGCGGAACGGGCGACGCGGGTGGCGCCGTCACCAGCATCGAGATGCTCGCGATGTCCGACCTCTCACTGATGGTCAAGGCCGGCGTCCAGTGGGGTCTGTTCGGCGGCGCCATCGAAAACCTCGGCACCGAGCGTCACCACCAGGCGTACGTCAAGCCGCTGATCGATCTGGACCTGCTCGGTTGCTTTGCGATGACCGAGACCGGTCACGGCAGCGACGTCCAGGAACTCGAAACCACGGCGACCTACGACGTCGAGACGGGCGAGTTCGTCGTCAACTCCCCCACTCCGTCCTCTCGCAAGGACTACATCGGCGGCGCTGCCCAGCACGCCACCGTCGCAGCGGTGTTCGCACAGCTGATCACCGGAGGCGAAAGTCAGGGCGTCCACTGCTTTGTCGTGCCGATTCGTGACGACGCCGGCAACGACCTCCCCGGCGTCACGACGTCCGACTGCGGGCTCAAGGGTGGACTGCCCGGAGTCGACAACGGCCGCATCGTCTTCGACCAGGTCCGCATCCCGCGTGAGAATCTACTCAACCGTTACGCCGACGTCGCCGAGGACGGCACGTACAGTTCGGCGATCGAGAACCCGAACCGTCGTTTCTTCACGATGGTCGGCACACTGGTTCGTGGACGTGTCACCGTCGGTGGTTCCGCGGCAGCGGCCGCCCGCGTCGGATTGGCCATCGCCGGTCGATATGCCCTGCAGCGCAGGCAGTTCAGTGCTCCGAAGAGTGACGACGAAGTCCTGATCATGGACTACCTCGTCCACCAGAAGCGCCTGCTACCGTTGATCGCCCGCTCGTACGCTCTGCAGTTCGCACAGAACGAACTCGTAGCCGCGATGCACGACATCCAGAGCAGCGACGACCCGGATCCGCAGGAGCAGCGCGAACTCGAAGGTCGCGCCGCCGGACTCAAGGCCGCCAACACCTGGCATGCCACTCGGGCCATCCAGGAGGCACGCGAAGCCTGCGGCGGCGCAGGCTATCTCGCCGAGAACCGCCTCACCGCACTCAAGGCGGACACCGACGTCTTCACCACGTTCGAGGGTGACAACCACGTTCTGACGCAGTTGGTCGCAAAAGAACTCCTCACCTCCTACGCCGACGAAGTCCGCGGCATGAGCCCTGTCGACTGGATGCGCTTCGCCGCTACGACGGTCTCCGACGTGGTCAAGAAACGCACGGCAGCGCAGCAGATCCTGCAGACGATCGTCGACACTCGCCAGGACAACGAAGAGGACGGCAGCCTCTTCAATCGCGGCACCCAGATGAAGATGTTCGAAGACCGCGAAGAGTACCTACTCGCCACTGCGGCAAGGCGATTGCAGGCAGCGCAGAAGCGCGAGGAGAACCCGTTCGACGCGTTCAACTTCGTGCAGGACCACGTGCTCAAAGCCGCTCAGGCGCACATCGAGCGCGTCATCCTGGAAGCATTCGTCGCCGGCATCGACTCGTGTGAGGACGAGACCGCAAAGGAACTCTTCGGCGAGGTGTGCGATCTCTACGCACTGTCCGTGATCGAAGAGGACAAGGCCTGGTTCATGGAGCACCGGCATCTGTCGGTGGAGCGTTCGAAGGCCGTGACGCGCGGAATCAACGAGCGTTGCCGCACCCTGCGCCCCCACGGCGAGACACTGATCGACGGGTTCGGCATTCCGGACATCCTGCTGGGGTCCGCGATGCTCGACGGACCGGGCACCGACGCGGTACGGCTGAAGTAAAGGGTTCGGGTGGGGTCGGCAATCGCCGGCCCCACCACACTCAGTGCGCTGCTGCCTTTTTCGACTGGCGAGAGGCGAGCAGTCCGGTCAGGCCGAGTGCCGCGACCAGCCAGATCCCCAGAACGAGCAGGTGCGGTCCGGCGCCGTTGCCACTGAAGTAGATGACGGAGCGGATGGGCTCCATGGCTGCCGATCCGAGCCAGAACGAATGGATGTGCTGCCAAAATCCCGGCAGGAACGACACCGGAATGGCACCACCCGAACTCGGGAAGTTGATGAAAACGAGCACCGTCAGCACCGCGAAGATCGCGGCTTGGCCGAGCAGTCGATTGAGCAGAATGCTCACCGCACCGACGGTGAACGTGTAAACCATCGAGATTCCCAGCAGTTGCAGGATCTGGCCGAATGACGCCCCGAAGGCGTGCATGAAGATGCTGGTGATGCCGAAGGCTATGAGCGGGGTGAGTAGCGCCGCACCGGCCAGGATCGAATACTGCTCTCGCAACCGCATTCTCGGCGCAACCTGACTGAGCACCGTGATGGTCAGGTAGCCACCGAGGGTGCAGACGATCAGGAAGTAGAAGAGTCCGACAGTCGAGGAGTCGCGCGCCGTGACAGGCGCCGAGTCGATCACCGTGACCTGCTGCCCCGTCTGCTCCGCAACCGAATGCGCCAAGCTGCTCACCACGGAAACCGTCGAGGCGCCCGCGCCGGTGGCGATATGTGCGGTCACGGCGTCACCGATCTCGACGGCGCCGATCGCATCGCGGTTGTCGATCCGAGAGAGTGCGTCGGCGGCGTTGGCTGTGGCAACGATGTCGAACTTGTCACCCGACGAAGCCTGGATTCCGTCGATCAGCGGGGCCGTGACGGACGGCGACCCGACCACCACGATCGGTGCCTGATTCGGCGTCGGCGAATGGAAGGCGCTGACGTAGCACAGGCAGAACATGATGACGAAGAACAACGGAAATGCGAGTCCACTGCCCACCATCTTCCAATTGGTCGGCGGATCGACAACTTCTTCGCTGGGTACTCGGACGTCGGTATCTGTCATATTCCACGCTCTCTTCACTAACCGCATCTAGCTGTCAACACCGTTGACAGACTCAACAGTCAACACCGTTGACACGTTATAGTCAACGCCGTTGACAACGCGGTCGGCGAGCGAGCACAGAGGTCGATGTCGTGACACCCACGAGGCACACGCCAGAGCAGGAGCAACCCTCGACATCCGAGGCGATTCGCGCGGCGGCGTTCCAACTGTTCGGCGAGCACGGGTTCGGCGGCACGTCAGTTCGCGCCATCGCCAAAGTTGCCGGAATCGATCCGGCCCTGGTCATCCGGCATTTCGGGTCCAAAGAAGCACTGTTCCTGGAAACCACGCCGGTTGCGGACTACTTCGAAGGCCAGTTCGACGGCCCACTCGACACCCTCGGTGAGCGAATCGCCGCCTTCGTCCTGGGCAAGGCCGACGCCCGGATGCTGTCGGTGTACACAGCGCTCATGCGAGCATCGGACAGTCCACGCATCCGGGAGCGACTCCGAGACATGACCGGAGTATTCGCCACCAATCTCGCCGCTCGTCTAGACGGCGAAGACGCGTACACCCGCGCACTCCTGGTCTCCGCCCAGGTGTCCGGGCTGTTGAGCGTCCTCAGCGACGAAAGTATCCCCCAGTCCGCAGATCGCGACGAGTTGGCAAAACTCTACGGCCGGGCGATGCAGACGCTGATCGATCAGTACTGAGCGATGACCTCCTCGGCAAACCGCCGAACGGAGTCGAGTCGTCCCTGACGATCACCGGCGTCAACTCCGTAGTGATACCAGGGCAAAACTCTGATTTCCGTGACTCCGAGAGTCTCGAGTTCGCGATATCCGTCCAGATCACGAACATCCGTCGGCGAGACGTTGACGCCGAAAGGAACATCGGCACGACCGTACTCGACCCGCAATTCCGTGAGACGATCGATGGCGCAGGCTAATTCGGCTTTGGTCGTGTTCACCGACATCCAACCGTCAGCCAGCCTGGCTGCACGACGCAACCCCGGTTCGCTGTGCCCACCGATGTAGATCGGAACCGGAATCTCCGGAGCAGGACTGATCATCAGAGCGTCGAAATCGTAGTGCTTGCCGTGGTATTCGACCCATTCCGGCCCACGTCCCGCACACACCGCCTTGATGATCTCGATGGCTTCGTCGGTACGCGCGCCGCGGGTGCGCATCTCGGTACCGGTGAAGGTGAATTCCTCGGGAATCCAGGACAAACCGACGCCGAGAGCGACGCGGTTCCTCGACATCACGGCCATGGTCGCGACCTGCTTGGCAGTCAACAGCGGATCGCGCAGTGGAAGTTTGAACACGTTGGTGTAGAACTGAATTCGCGATGTGACGGCCGCCATCGCCGCCATGGCAATGAACGGATCAGGCATCGGCGTCTCGGGCGCCCACATCCGCTTCCCGTCAGCAGTGTACGGGTACGGCGCCGACACCTGCTCCGGATAGAACACGGAATCCGGCATCGCGATTCCGTCGAACCCCACCTCTTCGGCGACCTGCGCCAACTCGCACAGTTCCAGGGCGTCGATCATCGCACCGGCCAAGGACCACTTCATCGTTCCACCGTTTCGCCGTTGGGCGAGATCCAAGCGCCGCCCAAGAACATGATGTCGGTGATGTTGCGTACGACGCCGTGAACATTGCCGTCCCATGCGGTCAACACCGACGCCGGCCCCCAGATCACGTAAGGCACAGTCGCGTTGGCGTACTCCTGCACCTTGCTGATCGCCTCACGGACAGCATCGTCCGTCGATGCCGTCTGCACAGCTGTGATCATCGCGTCCATCTCCGGGTCCGCGAAGCCGGACGGGTTGTTCTTCGAATCACTGGCCATACTGTTGTACAAATTGAGGTACGGCGCTTCTTCTCCGACCGGAGCGCCACCTCTGGTCATGTCGAAATCGTGGTCCTTGTATACCCGTCGAACCAGATCGGTCACATCGGTCGCGTAGTCGATGGTGACGTCGAAACCGATCGCGTTCAGCGACGCCTGAACCGTCAGTGCCGTCGCCTGTTGGCTCGGCTCCGAGGTGGTGAGGTAGCGGAGTTTCCCGTCGTACCCGTCGGACTTCGCTTGATCGAGCAGCGCCTTTGCCTTCACCTGATCGAACGGAATGCCTGCTGTGTTGTTGTACCAACGTGACGTCTGCGGGACCAGTTCGGAACTGGCGGTGCCCAATCCGTTGTTCGCCCGGGTATTGACCGCCGCCGGATCCACCCCGTAGGCGATCGCCTGACGGACGCGAACATCGGCCCCGGGCTTGCCCTCACGGTTGTTGATCGTGCCAATCCCGTTCTGTCCGGTCGGACTGAGGTAACCCGAGTATCCGTCGTCGAGAGCTTGTTCGATCACGGCCTCGTCGCGGAGGATGTACGTCATGTCGATCTGGCCGCTCTTCAACGATTCGTACTGAGACTGCGCACCCGACGTGGGAACAAACCGCACTGTGTCCAGTGGAGGTTTACCGCCCTGATAATCCGTGCGTGCGGCGAGTACCAGTTCTTCGTGCGGGGCGAACTTGGCCAAGGTGAACGGACCCGCCCCGATCGGTGTGAACGCTCTCTCCCCGGTTCCTGAAACCGACCCTGCCTCTCCCCCTGAACTTCGCGCAACGATCATTCCGGGCCCGAGCGACAACAGCGCCGGGAATTGACGCCAGGGCCGCTCGAGCACGAATTCGACTGTGGTGGCGTCGGGCGTCTCGATCCGATCCACGATGTTGAGCCAGGTCTGCGATACATCACCCTTGCCTGCCACGAATCGATCGATACTCCACTTCACCGCTTCCGCGTCGAGCGGACTTCCGTCGCTGAAGGTGAGGCCGTCAGCCAAAGTGACGGTGTACGAGGTGAAGTCGCTGTTGTTCGACAGTGTCTTCGCGAGTTGTGGCACGAAGCTCCCGTTTGTGGAGTCGCTGCGTACCAGCGTGTCGTAAATCGCGGCCATTTCGGTTCCGCCGGTCGAACCGGCGGCTTGCGTTCTCGTGGGGTCCAACGAGGAAGGGAACGAATAGGACCCGAAGGTGAGAACACCGCCGTCGATCCGCTCCCCCACATCTGGGGCGCCCACAAAACCAGCTGCGCCACTACTGCTCGGTGAAGCCGATCCCGAGTTGTCCCCACTGCTCGACGCGCAGCCGGCCAACATCAATGCACCGGCAAGCCCGAGCGCGACAAAGCGAGGGCCGAACCTAATCTTCCTGGTGTACATACGTTCCCAATCTCCGTCAGCGTGTCAGATCTTGACTACCTTCGACGTCGGGATCGGGTGCGAGTCCGCCTTGATCCAGCGCAGCGCCCATGTCCCCTCGGCATGCGAATCGGTGTCGATCCAGTTGCCATAACCCGGATCCTTCGCCGCCACGACGATTGTCATGGTGCCGTCGTCGTTGAGCTTCGCGGTGTGATTGTTGATGTAGATGTTCGTGCGGTTGTAGTCGAGGGACTCGACCCAGAAGTTCTGCAGCACGAAGTTGAAGTACTCGCAGTTCGGAACCTCGGTCTCGATGACCCACGCCTCGTCTTCGGCGAGCTTCCAGTAACCGTGGAAGTAGAAGATCGTCGGATCGCCGCCGGCGTCCTGGAAGTAGTCCTGTCCCCAGTCGAAGATCTCGTTGGTGTGCGGCTGGAATTTGCGCGACCATTCCAGGAAGGTCTCCGCCATCCCCTTCACGATCCCGACGGACTTGGTGAGGCGCTCGCCGATCTCTTCCGGAGTCAACGGGACGAACTCCCCGTCCGGGTTCAGGCATTCGATGGTCAGATCACCGACAATCTCGTTGCGTCGATCCTGGTGAGTTTGCCGAACGGAGATGAGGTTGCTGTCGGGCGCCAAAGGCAGCCAAGCGCCCTCATCGGGCTTGTCGACGCTCGCGATGAACTCGAAACGGCCGTTCTCGTCGACCTCGAGGTCGTGGATATGCAGATCGCCGGTCTGCAGCATGGTGCCGTCGATGTGGTACCGATTTACGCGCGAGCCGAAGGTGATCAGCGGGACGGTGCCTCGGGTGCCGATGATCCGGTAGTTGTACTTACCGGAAATGTTGGCGCGCATGTAGACGTTGTCCGGGTTGTCGGCACCGATCTTCGTCATCATGTTCGGGTTCGGAGCCGACGAGAACTGCGGCCACCGCGGATCGGTGTACTCAACACAGTTGATCGTGCCGTACCGAAGCAACCGACTCAGGTAGCGGACGCCCTCGGCTTGAGTCAGCGGATCCTGAGGGACGATCTCGTCTTCCAGGACCTTTCCGACCTCGAGCAGATCTGCGCAGAACTTTTCCCAAACAGCATTCATGTGAATCTCCTTGTTTCGGTTGGGGCTTCGCCCTGTGCGCCTTTTTGGTAGTCGGCACTACCAAAAAGGCGCACAGGGCCGGAGGCCTTCAGGATGTGGTGGCGAACTTCGCTTCGACGTCGGCAGCGCTCACGCCGAAATCCTCGAGCGAATAGCGATGCGACGGACGACGGTGCTCGGCAAGGCTGGCCTGATGCGACGCCTCCACCGCGGCGCGGGCGTCGTCTGTGAAGGGCAGGGCGAACTGTGCATAGATCTTCTCGACGGTGCCGACCGCATCGGCGATGAAGTCCTTGTAGTCGACGTCGATGAACTGATCGGGGTTGTAACGGCTACGGGCATTGTTGACGTTCGCATTCCCTCGCGCCCACAACTCCAGTTGCGTGCGCCCGATGGCCGGACGATCGAAGGCCCTCGACATGTCGTGTCCGCCCTGCTCGACGAGGCTGAAGGTGGACGCCATCGATGTCAACGGGTCCCGGAAGGTCCGAACGAACAGTGCATCCGGATAGACCGACATGATCTCGTCGATCGCGAAGACATGGCTCGGGCTTTTGAGCACCCACCGTCTGTCCTGGTCGTGCAGCCCGATCAACTGCAGGTTCTTCTTGTGCCGCGCATATGTTTCGGTCCAGTCCTGCTCCGCCAGCCACCGGGTGTAACTCGGCACGTACGCCACCGTCTCGAACGCGGTCGAGAGCATCGTCTGCTGCAGCAGCCGCCAGCATTCCTCGACCTCCTCCGCCCCCATGAAATGAACCTTCATCAGGTCTGCCTCGTTACGCTGGCGAGCACGGTAGAAGGCGTCGGAGCGAACGTAATCTTCGTTCTCCGACCACTTGTCGCGCTCGGGGCGCGGCTGCGGCGTCTCGGCGAGCCACATCTCGGCGCCCTGATGCGCTGGGTCGGCACCGAGCAAGCGGTGCAGCGCGGTGCTGCCGGTGCGGGTCAACCCGACCACGAAGATCGGGCGTTCGATCGGAACATCTACGTGCTCTGGATATTTCTCGAATCCGGCCTCACTGGTCAGGCGACCCGCGAGCGCTCCGACGATCATCTTGCGAGCGATCACCTTGCCGTGAGGAGTGAGGTCGGCCTCGTTCTGGAACGACTCGAGGAGAACTCGAAGTCCTTCGAGATAGCTTTCGCTGCCGAAGTTTTCGTACCCGGCCGCCTCGCGCGCAGCCTGGTGCAGGTCATCGATGGAACCGATGCCGTCGTAATCCTGTGTCATGGCTAGTCCTTGTATGAGTTGATCAGTGGTGCGTGTGACCGCAGTTGACGTCGAGACATTGCCCTGTGATGGCCCTGGCTGAATCGGACAGGAGGAAGACGACAGCGTTTGCGATGTCATCTGGCTCCGGCAATCGGCGCAGATCGGCGCCCGCTGCGATCTCGTCGTAGATCACCTTGGGGTCGACTCCTGCCTCCGCCGCCTTCTTCTCGAACATGTTCTTGACCGAGTCCGCCCAGATATAGCCGGGAGCAACCGAATTGACTCGAACGCCCTTGGGACCGAGATCGATCGACAAACTGCGTGCCATTGCCAGGAGCCCGGATTTCATGATGCGGTAGGCCCCGAACCCGGGAAGCTGGTTGCGCAACACCATGGACGTGACCATCACGACGGACCCGTGCGACTCGATCAATGCCGGAGCAAATTCTCTGGTGACGTTCAACGCCGCGAGCAAGTTGATGTCGATGCCCGACTGGATGGACGCCACGTCGGCGTCCAGGAGCGGGACCTGCGCGGGTTGAACAAATGCGTTGTTCACCAAGCAATGCGCCGCACCGAACTCAGCGACAGTTGTCTCCGCCAACGAAGCGATCGAATCGACGTCGGTGAGGTTCGTCGGTACGGCCAACGCGATTCCGCCGCGGTCTCGAATCTCCCTTGCCACCGATTCCAAGCGCTCGGGTGTGCGGGCAGCCAGAACAACCTTCGCTCCGGCCGCCGCGCTCTGCAGCGCAATCGAACGACCCAGCGCCGGGCCCACTCCCGAGACGACGACAACCTTGCCTGCCAGCAGGCCCTGATGGGTCAGCACAGCGCCTGCGGATCGAGAACAACACTCAGGGAGATGATCTTGCCGTTCTCGTCGAACTCGAACACATCGGTGGCAGCGAAGTCAGGGATACCGGCGCGCTGCACCCGAAGCTGCATCGCTGCGTACTTTCCCGTCACCGAAATCGGACCGAGCAGGCTGACTGTGAAATCGACCTGCGCGTTCGCGGTATCGAATTCGCGAATCTCCTCGATTCCGCGGTAGGTCTGGACCCCCAGCGGTTCGTGTTGAACTGCGTCGGGCGCAAACAGCGCAACCAGTCCGTCGACGTCGTGACTTCCGAGACACTTGACGTAATCTTCTACGGCAGAAACTATTTCAGCCCTGTCAGGCATGGATGCTCCTCGTGTTCAGGCGGATCAAGAAATGGTTCCGCGGGCGCGGAGATGGTCGACGATCGCGATCGCAGCGTCCTCGGTCGTCGTGACACTGGTGTCGATGTGAATGTCAGGGTTCTGCGGCGGTTCGTACGGCGAATCGATTCCGGTGAAGTTCACCAACTCGCCCCGTCGAGCCTTCTTGTACAGACCCTTGGGATCTCGCTCCTCTGCGACGGCAAGAGCGGTGTCGACGAAGATTTCGACGAACTGTTCGTCGCCGATCAATTCACGGGCGGCATGACGCTCGGCCTCGAACGGTGAAATGAAGGACGCGAGCACGATCAGACCGGCGTCCGCCATCAGTCGGGTGACCTCGGTGACGCGACGGATGTTCTCGACGCGGTCGGCTTCGGTGAATCCGAGGTCTCGATTCAGCCCGTGACGGACGTTGTCTCCGTCGAGGAGGTAGGTGTGCGCGCCGAGTGCGTGCAGTTGACGCTCGACATCGTTCGCGATGGTCGACTTTCCCGAACCGGAGAGACCGGTGAACCACAGAACTGCGGGTTGGTGTCCCTTGAGCCTGGTGTGCGCGGCCTCGTCGACGTCGACGGATTGCCAGTGAATGTTGTCCGATCGACGCAGCGAGTGCGTGATCATGCCCGCACCGACAGTGCCGTTGGTAAGGCGGTCGATGAGGATGAAGCTACCGGTGTCACGGTTGCCGACGTACGGGTCGAACGGGACCGGTCGATCGAAACTGAGGTTGCACACACCGATTTCGTTGAGCGCGAGAGTAGTCGTTGCGGTCTTCTCGAGAGTGTTGACGTTGATCTTGTGTTTCGGTTTGGTGATGCGCGCAGTGACTGTGACGGTACCGATCTGGCACAGGAACGGCCGTTCGGGCAGCATGGGAGCCTCACCCATCCAGACGATGCAGGCCTCGAACTGATCGGCTACGGCCGGCGGATTGTCGCCGATGGACAGCACATCACCGCGACTGATGTCGATCTCGTCGGCGAGCGTGATGGTGACCGAGCGGCCCGCACCGGCAACGTCGAGGTCGCCACCCATGGTCACGATGCGCTCGACTGTGGACGTCTTTCCACTGGGGAGCACGCGGATGGGATCTCCGGGAGATACGGTGCCGGAAACGATCTGGCCGGAGAATCCGCGGAAGTCGAGGTCCGGCCGGTTGACCCACTGCACCGGCATCCGGAACGGAGCCGCGGCGGCAGCATCGTCGATGTCCACGCTTTCGAGATGCTCGATCAGGCTTGGTCCGGAGTACCACGGGGTATTCGCACTGCGCTCGGTGAGATTGTCACCCATGTATGCCGACATCGGGATGGCGACGAACCCGTCCAGACCGATCTCGTGAGCGAACTCTGCATAATCCGCGGTAATGGCATCGAAGACCTCTTGCGAGTAGTCGACGAGGTCGAGCTTGTTCACGGCAAGCACCACATGCTTGATCCCCAGCAACGACACCAGATACGAGTGCCGGCGGGTCTGAGTCAGTATCCCCTTGCGGGAATCGACAAGGATCACAGCAAGATCGGCGGTCGACGCGCCCGTCACCATGTTTCGGGTGTACTGCTCGTGCCCCGGAGTATCGGCGACGACGAACTTGCGTCGCTCGGTCGTGAAGTAGCGATAGGCGACGTCGATCGTGATGCCCTGCTCACGTTCGGCGGCGAGACCGTCGACCAGGAGCGCGAAATCGAGCCCCTCCCCCTGGGTTCCGCTCTTGCGCGAATCGGCTTCGAGCGCCGTCAACTGGTCGTCGAAGACGAGTTTCGATTCGTAGAGCAGACGGCCGATCAAGGTGCTCTTGCCGTCGTCGACGCTGCCGCACGTGATGAATCGCAGCATGCTCTTGTTTGCATGACGTTCGAGGTACGCCTCGATGTCGTCAGCGATCAGATCCGAGGAAACAGTCATCAGAAGTACCCCTCTTGCTTCTTCTTCTCCATCGACGCACTGGAGTCGTGGTCGATGACCCGTCCCTGGCGTTCGGAAGTGGTGGTGAGCAACATTTCCGAGATGATCTCGGTCAGGCTCGTTGCGGTCGATTCGACGGCTCCGGTCAGCGGGTAGCAGCCGAGGGTGCGGAAACGAACGCTCTTGAGTTTCGGAGTCTCTCCCGGCAGCAACGGCATCCGGTCGTCGTCGACCATGATCAGCGCACCGTCCCGCTCGACGACGGGCCGCTTGTCGGCAAAATACAGCGGAACGATCGGAATCTCTTCCTGGCGTATGTATTCCCACACATCCAGCTCGGTCCAGTTCGAGAGAGGGAAGACGCGCAGGCTCTCGCCCGGCGCTTTGCGGACGTTGTACATCCGCCACAGTTCCGGTCGCTGCTGCTTGGGATCCCAACGGTGCGCAGCTGATCGGATCGAGAAGATGCGTTCCTTGGCGCGGGATTTTTCTTCGTCACGTCGGGCGCCGCCGAATGCAGCGTCGAACTTGTAGTGATCGAGGGCTTGTTTGAGGCCCTCGGTCTTCCACATATCGGTATGGACAGCGCTGCCGTGAGTGAACGGGTTGATCCCCTGCTTCACGCAGTCCGGGTTGGTGTGGACGATCAGATCGAGATCGCCTGCAGCAGCGGTACTGTCACGAAGTTTGTACATTTCACGGAACTTCCACGTGGTATCGACGTGCAGAAGCGGAAACGGCAGCTTCGACGGATAGAAGGCCTTGCGCGCCAGATGCAGCATCACGGCGGAGTCCTTGCCCACCGAGTACAACATCACCGGGTTCTCGCTCTGGGCAACAGCCTCACGCATGATGTGAATGCTCTCGGCTTCGAGTCGTTCGAGGTGCGTCAGTGTCGCGGTCATCGGCCCAGTTCCTCCAGTGCTTTCGGGGCGAGTTCGGGTCGGCAGATCAGCAGATCCGGCAACCACGGGTTTTCCTGGTTGTAGCGCAGTTCGCTGCCATCGATACGCGAAACATGCAGTCCCGCAGCATGTGCGACAGCAACGGGCGCCGCCGAATCCCACTCGTACTGTCCGCCCGCATGTGCGTAGATGTCTGCCTCACCCGAGACGACCGCCATTGCTTTGGCTCCGGCGGATCCCATTTCGATCAACTCCGCGCCCATCGAGTCGGCCATGCGCATGACCGGTTCCGGACGACGCGTCCGCGATACGACGACTCGAACCGGCGTCGCGGCATCCCGTTCGGTCCGATCATCGCTGCTCGAATAGGTGACGCCAAGGGCAGGCATTGCGACCGCACCGGTTGTGAGGACACCGTTTTCGGTCAGCGCAACATGAACGGCCCAGTCCGATCGTCCGGCCTCGCCGTACTCACGGGTGCCGTCGAGAGGGTCGACGATCCACACCCGATCCGCAGCCAGCCTCGCGAGGTCGTCAGCCCCTTCCTCCGACAGCACTGCATCCGCAGGAAAGCGTCGGGCAAGTTCGGCGACGATGAATTCATGACTGAGCCGATCGGCCGCGTTCTTGAAAGTCGCGACATCACCGTCGTTTTCGCCGAGGGATTTCCGATGGTCGAGCAGAAGTTCTCCAGCCGCAGCGGCGATGTCGATCGCCGCGCGTTCATCGTTAGTGCGTGTCATAGGTACTCCACAACTATGTAGACCTCCCGATCGATACGGGAAGAAAGGTCAGGCAGACCGCAGAGTGTCCAGCGCTTTGCACTGGCCTCGATGTGGTCTGCGCCATACCGTAACACCAGAATGAACGATGTTCATTCTATTTCGAACAATGTTCATTCTATGATCTGAGTCACATTGGTTTCTGGGTGGCGTTCGACAACGAACAGTGTTCGATGTGAATTGAGGATGCCGACCACCGCGACTACGGTGATCAAATGAGCAGTACCAGCAGCAAGTCGATCTACGGCGACGCCGAAGTGCGTCGACGCCGAACTCTCGACGCGGCGATCTCGCTTCTGGACGAAGGAGGCTACTCCGCGCTCACGATCCGCGCTGTCGCCAAACGAGCCGGCACCAGCACTGGCCTGATCTACCAGTACTTCGTCGACAAGCAGGACATCTTCGCCGCCCTCCTCAGCGAAAGTCAGCTGGAAATGGCGGACTTCGTGAACTCGCTCCCCCGCGAGCAGGGACTGAGCGCCTTACTCGAGTCCATGATTTCCGAGTTTGCTCGGCACTGGGCACGGGTGGGTCGACTCACCACCACTTGGCGCGACATCGAAGGCATGGCCGGGTCCGACCGAGAAAGCATGCGGGAACTTCACGCATCCGTAGCGGTCTACAACTCGGCATTGATTCGAGCGCTCACCGAATCTGCTGCAGCCGAAGGGAGCCGGTTGATCGACGACCCCGCGTTGATCCATCTCGTGCTCTCCGGACTCAAAGGCCTGTCGGACACCATCGTCATCAACATCGCCAAAGAAGTCACACCCGAGTACTTCGTGAGCTTCTCCGCCCGGGCGCTCGCGCGGTCCATCACGGAGTGACGGACCGACACCTTACGAACGAACGAGGCGAGCGATGGCCGCCTGAGCTTCCTTGATCTTGACGTCCGCTTCCGGACCACCCTGCTTGGCAGCTTCGACGACGCAACCCGCAAGGTGGGCGTCGAGAAGCTTCAGGGACACGGACTGCAACGCGCTCGTCGCGGCGGATACCTGGGTGAGCACGTCGATGCAGTACCGGTCGTCTGCGACCATGCGTGAAATTCCGGCTACCTGACCTTCGATACGACGAAGGCGCTTGAGCAGATCGTCCTGCTCGGGGCTGTAACTACTCATACCGCAACTATACCCCCTACCCGTATGAGGGCTACTGCGATGCGACGAAGCCCACCCGGACGCGGCGCACGACATCGATGGCCATCAGCCCCGCAACCAGAATCGACAACCCGGCGCCCGAGATCCAGAGACCGTCGTAGTGCGTGCTCTCGAACGGTGGAGCGCCCTCCAGTATCGGTCCGAAGTCGGACGTCGTCGTACCCGCTCGCCAGCACACGACCGCCAGAATCGTTGCGGCGACGATACCGAGTACACCGATCCACGTCTTCACGTCGACACGCGGGGATGGCTGTGGCTCAGTCATCGGCAGACCCGTCCGGTTCGACACCAACCACAACGACCTGACTCAACGCCTCGCGCAGTGCCTGATCGTCCTTTGCCCACGCCCGCACCAATCCCCCGGTGGTCAAACGTAAGCCGATACCGTGCCGACGCCTGGGCACTCCGGACAGCTCACCGAGCGCGCGTGCCGTTTCCCACGGTTCCATTTCGTCCTCGTAGGCAGCGTCGTCGGACTCCGGGAACACCTCGGCGATCTCGGTGATCGGCACCTCTTCGGTTCCCTGACGCAACGTGGTCGCGGTCAGAAGTACGCTCGCGTGCCGCCGTGCTGCGATCACCTGCACGTAGACCAATCCGGTGAGGATCACGGCGAACATCGCCAGACCGAACCAATGCACCACCGGGCCCGTGAACAGTTCGATGACCAAGGCGATCAGGCAGAAGATCGGACCGAACGCGATGGCCCACCACCGAGAACCCGGTTCGTAGTACAGAACGTCCGGGCCGATTTCCGGCGCGCGATCAGCCACGGGCAAACCAACTTCGGGTGGTGTCGCGGTAGATCGCGACGCAGGCACAGATCAGCATGACGGGAACAACCAGCGCGAGCACGGTACTGATCCCGGCGACGACCAGCGCGATCTGCAGCACCGCGAACACTCCGGACACGATCACCAGGATCCGTCGGCACAACGCCCGTCCGGCGCGAGTGGGACCGGCGAGGCCGCCGATCGCGAGGCCGGTCAACAGCAGAACCAGCCCGGACACCCGCACGAAGGTGACGTAGATGTCGATGTTTCCGGCCGAAACGCCTTGATCGGTGAACTGCTCACGCAACGAATACGAAGCGCTGGTGACATTGATCAGGCCGAAGAGTATGAGCAGGAACGCGCTGGCGATCCACAGCCAGAATGCTGCCTCGACAGCCGTCGGGCGCCTGACCTTCGTAGAGATACTCACGGGTTCAAGTGTGCGCTATCCGCTGACGATGCCCGGAATCATGAGCATCAGGAGTGTCACCAGAACAGAGGCTCCGAGGATCGCGAACAAGATCACTTCGGTGCGTGAACCACGTTGGCGCAGTGGCGCGTCGTGGGTGCTTTCCGTACGCAGGGCTTCCTGAGAACTCATCGCGTCCGACCTCTCCCCTACTACTTCAGTGACCCGTTTCACAGTACCCCGAGCTACCTACCGGTTCCCCGCCGGGGGGAAACGAAGAAAGTACGGATTGGACTCTTTTCGGTGCATCATCACGATCGCCCCGACAGCAGCAACTGCCTGCAGGATTTCCGCTCCGCCGAACAGCAGAGTGGCCGCGCCGCCGTCTCCGCCGAGCCCGAAGATCACCGGGATCGCGGAGACCAGCATGAAGACGCCACAGAACGTCAGCAACATTCGAGCCCAGTTCCTGCCGCGACTCATCGCGCGCACGAACAGAAGGAACACCGCGGTGACGATCACGACCAAAACCGCAGAGAACACGATGACCAGTGGGAACATGCCCTCCACGTCGGAACGCGTCAGACCGGCGTCGACAGCTGCCTGATTTCTGAGCATCTCGTCGACGAACATCGACTTCTGCCCGAGCAGCATCCAGATCATCGCGCCGCCCTGGACCAACCCCAGCGCCGTCACAGCCCACCACAACTGAATCGCAGTCACGACGTCCGTCGGCGGCTCGGGTTTCGGCGCAGGTCCCGGGTATCCGTTGTAACCGGGGCCGTATCCCGGGATCTGACCCGTCGGCATCGGTCCGAGTTCGCGGTACGGCTGATTCTCGAACGGCTGGTTCTCGTAGGGAGGTTCCCGGCGGGGCGGTTCCTGGCGCGACGGCGGCCACTGCTCGGTCATGACACCAGCGTATCGGTCGATACCGGCGCAGCCACCATGCGTGACTCCGTCACAGCCATCCGGCAACTTCCGACGCCCAGTACGTGAGGACCACGTCGGCACCGGCGCGGCGAATGCTGATGAGCGATTCGAGAATCGCCGCGTCCCGATCGATCCACCCGTTCTGCGCGGCCGCAGTGATCATCGAGTACTCCCCCGAGATCTGGTACGCAGCGACCGGAACCGGGGACCGGTCGGCGGTCTCACGCAGAATGTCCAGGTAGGACATTGCAGGCTTGACCATCACCATGTCGGCGCCCTCGGCGACGTCGAGGTCTACCTCGCGCATCGACTCGCGGCGATTGGCGCCGTCCTGCTGATACGTACGACGGTCGCCTTGCAGTGAGGATCCGACGGCTTCACGGAACGGCCCGTAGAACGCTGACGCATATTTCGCGGCATAGGCGAGCTGGCCGACATCGACATACCCCGAAGCATCGAGTGCACCACGGATCGCAGCCACCTGACCGTCCATCATGCCGCTGGGGCCGAGCAGGTGCGCACCCGATTCAGCTTGCGCGAGAGCCATTTCTACGTATCGGATCAAGGTCGCGTCGTTGTCGACAGCGCCGCCGGCAGTCAACACGCCGCAGTGGCCGTGATCGGTGAACTCGTCGAGGCAGGTATCGGCCATGATGACCGTCGAATCGCCGAGTTCGTCTGCCAGAGCGCGCAATCCGACGTTGAGGATGCCGTCGGGATCGGAGGCACCGGACCCCTGGGGATCCTTGTCCTCCGCCTTCGGGACACCGAACAGCATCAGGCCACCGACGCCGGCTTCCACCGCTTCCACCGCTGCGGACCGCAGCGAATCGAGGGTGTGCTGGAAAACGCCTGGCATGGAACTGATCTCACGCGGTGCGTCGATGCCGTCGGCGACGAACATCGGCAAAACGAGGTGCCGGGGTTCGAGCGAGGTCTCTGCCACGAGTCGCCGGAGCGCAGGAGTGCGCCGGAGCCGGCGAGGGCGATGAGTAGGAAACACGAGAAGTAGCCCTCCTTCGTCGGAACCTGTGAGCGGTTGAGGAGTCCACAGACTCCTCAACCCCTCACGGGTGCGCTAGCGCCTTCGAGACTTCTTGCGCGGGGGCGGCAAAGCACCTTCGGCGCGCAGACGAGCAGCATGCTCGGCGAGAGCCTCCACCAGCGGTCCCACCTGCGAGGTCTCGGGCTGCACGTCGACGCGCAGACCGAACTCGATAGCGGTTTCGGCCGTCTTCGGGCCGATGCACGCGACCAACGTGCGGGCGTGCGGCTTGCCGGCGATGCCGACGAGGTTGCGCACGGTCGAGGACGAGGTGAAGCAGACGGCGTCGAATCCACCGGTCTTGATCATCTCGCGGGTCTCGGCCGGCGGCGGCGCTGCCCGGACGGTGCGGTAGGCGGTGACGTCGTCGATCTCCCAACCGCGTTCGCGCAGGCCCTCTGCGAGGGTTTCGGTCGCAATGTCCGCCCGCGGCAACAGAACCCGGTTGACCGGATCGAAAACGTCGTCGTACGGGGCGAATTCGGCCAACAGGCCTTCGCTGGACTGCTCACCGGTCGGGATCAGCTCGGGGTTGATGCCGAACGAGCGCACCTTGGCTGCGGTTGCTTCACCGATGCAGGCGATCTTCACACCGGAGAAGGCGCGAGCGTCGAGGCCGAACTCTTCGAACTTCTCCCACACTGCGCGAACAGCATTGGTGGAAGTGAAGACGACCCACTGGTAGCGACCGTCGACGAGTCCCTTGACCGAACGCTCCATCTGAGCCGGGCTGCGAGGCGGCTCGACGGCGATGGTCGGAACCTCGATCGGGATCGCTCCGTGAGTGACCAGACGGTCGCTCATCTCGCCGGCCTGATCCTTGGTGCGCGGCACGAGGACGGTCCAGCCGTACAGAGCGCGCGATTCCCACCACGACATCTTGTTGCGCTGCGCGACAACCTTGCCGACGGTGACGATGAGCGAGCCCACCAGTTCGGATCCGGCTTCGTTGAGCGTCGCGAGAGTTGCCTCGACGGTTCGCTGCTGACGAGTGGTACCGCGGACGGTGATCGCAGCAGGCGTCTGCGGGGCCAAGCCGTTCTCGACCAGCGCGCTGGCGGTCTCGGCGAGATGTCCGGACGTCGCGTGCAGGACAAGCGGTCCCGGTGCAGCGGCCAGAGCAGCCCAGTCGACTTCACCGCGAACGTCGGCCTCGGTGTGACCCGAGCCGAGCGCCATGCCGGCGTAGCTCGGCACAGCCGAACCGGAAGGCAGACCCGGGAGAACCTCGAACTGAACCTGCGTACGGGCGACTGCGGTGACCTCTGCGATCACGGAATCCGTGGTCAGCGGGTCGCCGGAGACCAGACGCACGACGTCGTGGCCGTTCTTGGCCTCGTGCACCAATGTCTTTGCAACCTCGGCAGGCTCGCCGAGTGCCGGACGCACGTCCGCGATCAGCTCGCCGGTCTCCTCGTCGCGGCCCATGTCGATGCCGACGAGTGCGACGACGCCCTTGTCGACATCCGGATCGGTGAATGCCATTGCGGCGCCGGTGAGGACGTCACGTGCGCGAACGGTGAGCAGGGCGGGGTCGCCCGGTCCCGATCCCACGAACAGGATCCGTCCGGGAGTGTTCTTTCGGACTCGGGTCATCGGTGATTCTCCAGTGCGCTGTATCGAAATGGGAACTTGGTGCAAGTGCAAAGTGGGGCGTCAAACATCGGCTGCCTCGCCTGTAGTCACGTTCATCAACTCTCGGGCGCCGAGTTCGAGTAACTCGCGCGCTACCGCTCGGCCGAGTTCCTCGGCCTTGTCCGGCGCACCCACTGCGCCGGTACGGATGACGTCCGAACCGTCGATGGCGGCTGCGCAGCCGCGTACCGACAGTTCGTCGAAGATTCTGCCGTCGTCGTCGAGGGATTCGACGATCTCCGCGATCGCTCCCACCGGAGCGGTGCAGCCGGCTTCCAACTCGGCGAGCAGGGCGCGCTCGGCAGTAACTGCCGCCCGGGTACCCGCGTCGTCGTGCTCGGCTAGGATCGCCGCCAATTCCACATTGGCAGAAAGGCATTCGACGGCCAGAGCACCCTGCGCCGGAGCGGGGAGCATCTGCACGGGCTCGATGTTCTCGGTGATGAGATCGAGCAGACCGATACGAGACAGGCCGGCGCGAGCGAGGATCACGGCGTCGAGTTCACCGGATTCGACCTTGCCGAGACGGCGCTGCAGGTTGCCCCGCAACGGCACGATGTCGAGGCCGAGACCGAGTGCCTTCAGCTGCGAAACACGGCGCGGCGCCGAGGTTCCCACCTTGGAACCGGCCGGAAGCTCCCCGAGGACCAGACCGTCACGGGCGACCAGCGCGTCACGCGGATCTTCGCGTGGCGGAATCGCCGCGATGACGAAACGCGGGTCCTGCGCGGTCGGTAAGTCCTTGTAGGAATGCACCGCAACGTCGACGCGGTTGTCCAGCAAGGCTTCTCGAAGCTCTGCCGTGAACACTCCGACGCCGATCTTCTGGACGGGATCGGTGGACTGGTCGCCCTTGGTCTTGATGATGACCAACTCGGCGGGATGTCCGGCCGCAATGAGGGCATCGCGCACGGTACCGGCTTGCGTGGTCGCGAGAAGACTTCCGCGAGTGCCGATCCGCAGCGGGCTCCCCGATCGAGGGGTGGTGACGCTCATGCCTGCAGGTCCCTTCCAGTGCGGTCGCCGTCCACCAGATCGGTGGGTGTGGCCACGGCCGCGGGAGATCCGGGGCTGAGTTCGAAGAGTTCGCGCAGCGCTGCTGCGTAGGAGTCGCCGCCGGGGGCCGACGCCAGTTGCTTGACGCGCACGGTCGGGGCGTGGAGCAGCTTGTCCACGACGCGTCGCACGGTGCGTGCAACCTCGTCGCGCTGCGGATCGTCCAGGCCGGGCAGACGCGAATCGAGTCGCATCAGTTCGGCTTCGACGACGTCGGCGGCGCGCTGACGCAAAGCCGTCACGGTCGGAGTGACCTCCGCGAGGCGCTGTCCGGCAAGGTAGGTCGCAAGCTCGCCGGCGACGATGGTGCGTGCGGCATCTGCGTCAGAGGCGGCGGCGCCTGCCGCTGGATCACGCTGCAGCGTCTCCATGTCGAGAACGGTCACACCCGGCAGGCCGGCGACGGCGGGATCGATGTCGCGCGGCAGCCCGAGGTCGCAGATGACGAGGTGCTTGGTGTTGTCGCGATCGGGCTCGGCGAGTGCGCGGTGCACATCCGCCAGGGTGACCACTGCCCCGACCGCGCCGGTACAGGTGACCATGACATCTGCCTGCGCCATCGCGGCCGAAAGCTGATCGAAGGCAACACCGTCGGCGTCGACGCCGTTGGAGCGTGCCGTCTCTGCCAGGTGCTCGGCGCGTTCCTGTGTCCGGTTGACGACGACGATGCGTGCGATTCCGGCGCGGGTGAGATGCGCAACCGACAGACCGCCCATCGAGCCTGCACCGACAACCACGGCAGTGCGGCCGACCAGGCCGCCCTCACCGATGATGCCCGCTGCACGATCGAGAGCCACCGACACGACTGATGCTCCGGCGGAGTCGATTCCGGTTTCGGAATGCACTCGCTTGCCGACGCGCAGTGCCTGCTGAGCCAGTTCGTGGACGACGCGTCCGGCGGCCTGCTGCGCATCCGAAGATGCGTAGGCCGAACGGATCTGGCCGAGGATCTGCTGTTCGCCGATCACCATGGAATCGAGGCCGCTGGCCACCGCGAAGAGGTGCTCGACGGCTGCTTCGCTGTAGCGGACGTACGCGTGAGCGTGCAGCGCTGTCAGGTCGAGACCCGAATGGTCGGCCAGGATTTCACCGACCTCGGTGAGTGCACCGTGGAACGCGTCCACCACCGCGTAGACCTCCACCCGGTTACAGGTGGAGACGATCATCGCTTCGGAGATGTGCGAAGACGCCAGAAGCTTGTCGATCAGCTTCGGACGATCGGTGTCGGTGACAGCTACTCGCTCGAGCACCGGGACGGGCGCGGTTCGATGCGAGACCCCGACAAGCAGAACACTCACGGCGCGATCACTGATCCGTTTCTTGTCGAACCTGCTCCGACCGGAGCGGGTGAACTGGTGGATGGGACTGACGAAGCGGATGCGGCGTGAGCCACTCGTACTCGCGGCGCGCTGGATGCCTGATCGGCATTGCGCGCACTGTTGAAGGAGAGAACCTGCATCTCGACGGCTAGATCTACACGTCGCAGTTCCACGTGATCGGGAACGTCGAGGGCGATCGGCGAAAAACTCATGATGCAGCGCAGCCCGGCGCTGACGAACTGGTCGCACACGCCCTGAGCTGCCTCGTCCGGTGTGGAGATGACGCCGATGGTCGCATTCAGTTCACGGCAGGCGACGGTCAGTTCCTCGGTGCTGCGCACGACGAGATCCCCGACTCTGCTTCCGATTCGATCTGCATCACTGTCGAAGAGTCCGACCATCTCGAAACCGCGGCGGCTGAATCCGCCGTAGCCGACCAGCGCCTTGCCGAGGTTTCCGACTCCGACGAGAACGACCTTGTGCCCACGATCGAGTCCGAGTGCACGCTCGATGCGGATGCGGAGCCTGTTGACGTCGTACCCGACGCCACGGACACCGTTGGGTCCGAGGAACGACAGATCCTTACGCAACTTCGCTGATCCGACACCTGACGCCTGCGCGAGTTCCTCGCTCGAGACGATGGAGGTACCCCGGTCGGACATCACTCCGAGGACCCGCAGGTATGCGGCCAAGCGCGTCACCGTAGCCTGGGGGATGACGCGATCCTGAGCGATCGGGTCGGTAACCGAGGCGCTGGAAGCGTCGGTGACGGAAGAGCCCGCAGCGCCGGTGACGCGCTGAGCCACAGGCTCATGCGTCTGGTGCGGTTCGGTCACGTCGCTGGCTCCTCGTCCGGTCGACACGACTGTCGACCTCCACGATGCTCCGGGGGAATGTTCACACCACGGTAACCGCTTGTGAACCCATGCACAAAGTTGCTCGAGACGGGTTCGATGTGCCGTTCACCTGCAAAGCGGCTCCGCGGACAACTTTGAGGGTTGCCTTACTTGCGTAAATCGTCACGAAGGCGCTCCTCGTCGACTTCCCAGTAACCGTGCTCGCGTCCGTCGAGAAGAATGACGGGCAATCTGTCTCCGTACTCCGCTCTCAGCTCTGGATCCGTCGCGGCAGCTTCGTCCACGTCGATGCACGTCAATTCCAGCTCGAACTCGGAACAGACCCGTCGCAGGACCTCCGCCGCGCCGACGCAGGACGCGCATCCTGCGCGTGTCAACAGGGTCACTTCATGCGTAGCTGCAGTCATCGACGCATACCTTTCTTCTACGGGGACGCCATCTACTTGATCGGTCGAGTGTGCCTCCGGAGCCCCACTCGGTGCCAAATCGGCGGAGAGGAACGTCACACACCACAGGGAAGGTCACCATCCAACCCATCGGGCCTCATCGCGGAGGATAGGCTGACTCGAAGAGTTCTCTGCTCGAGAATGCAACACGGGAGGTGCGGGTGCCTGCGCGATCACTACCGAACGGCTCCGGATTCGGATCAGGGCTTGCCGGGGTCATTCTCCCCGGACGTCGCCATGTGAAGAATCCGCTGGGCCCGAGTGAGTCGGAAGTTCGAGCCAATCTCGCCGGCGAGGCGAGCGCTGACGCAGCTCTGGCATTGCACGAAGCTGCCAACCCCACAGAACCGGAAACCGGCGAAGAGCCCCCGGCCGTTCCGCGCGACCTCACGGCCGCCGCATTCTTCGACGTCGACAACACCATGGTGCAGGGTGCGTCGATCATCCACTTCGCCCGTGGTCTCGCTGCACGAAAGTATCTCAAGACCTCGGATCTGGTGGATTTCGCGTGGAAGCAGATCAAGTTCCGAGTCACCGGCCGAGAAAGTAGCGACGACGTCGCCGAAGGCCGCGAGAAAGCACTGTCCTTCGTGGCCGGTCGATCCACCGCCGAACTCGCCCGCCTCGGCGAGGAGATCTACGACGAGGTCATCGCCGACAAGATCTGGCCAGGCACGAGGGCGTTGGCCCAGATGCACCTCGACGCCGGACAACAGGTGTGGTTGGTGACGGCAACTCCGGTCGAACTGGCTCAGGTCATCGCCGAGAAACTGGGATTGACCGGCGCCTTGGGCACTGTCGCCGAGAGTGAGGACGGCGTCTTCACCGGCCGACTCGTCGGCGACATCCTGCACGGCATGGGCAAGGCGCACGCCGTACGGACGTTGGCGGTGCGTGAAGGACTCAATCTCAAGCGCTGTTCCGCCTACTCCGACAGCCACAACGACGTTCCGATGCTCTCGTTGGTGGGGACACCGGTGGCGATCAATCCCGACGCAGATCTTCGTGAACTCGCGAAGAACCGCGGGTGGGAAGTTCGCGATTTCCGCACCGGACGAAAGGCCGCCAAGATCGGCGTACCGACGGCGCTGGTGCTCGGAGCGGTCGGCGGGGCGCTCGCGGCAATTCTCGCCAGGCGCAAAGAACAGAACGTCTGAGCGGGTTCGGTCCGGATCGAGCAGCGATCCGGACCGAACTCAGCCGAGAAAGACGTTGCGACGCTTGGCCAACAGTCGATACAGCGTCTGCTGAATGGTTTCCCGGACGTGGTCCGTGACCTCGAACAGGACCATCGGATCGTCGGCGGCACCGCTCTCGAAGGTGTCGGTGACGATGGGCTTTCCGAACTCGATGTACCACTTCGACGGCAACGGAACCAGGCCGAGCGGCCCGAAGTGTGGAAACAGCGGTGTCACCGGGAAATACGGAAGACCGAGAACGCGTGCGAGTGTGGTGAGATCACCGATTTTGGGATAGATCTCCTCCGAACCCACGATCGAGCACGGAATGATCGGAACACCGGTTCGCATTGCGGCCGACACGAAGCCACCGCGCCCGAACCGCTGCAACTTGTACCGCTCACTGAACGGTTTCCCGATGCCCTTGAATCCTTCCGGGAACACGGCCGCGACTTCACCGTCGTTGAGCAGACGCTCGGCGTCGGGGTTGCAGGCCAACGTATGACCGGCTTTGCGCGCCAGTCCACCCACCACTGGCATCTCGAATGCCATGTCCGCAGCCAACATTCGCAGTGGACGATGCGCTGGATGGTGATCGTGCACGGCAACCGACGTCATCAGTCCGTCGATCGGGATCACACCGGCGTGGTTGGCGACCACAAGCGCTCCCCCGGTGAGGGGAATGTTCTCGATCCCACTGACCTCGACGCGAAACCACTTCTCGAACAACGGGCGCAACATCGGCATGACGACGTTGTCCGCGAAATGCGGGTCGAATCCGAACTCGTCGACCTCGTAGTCGCCCGACACCCGACGTCGGAAGAATTCTGCTGCCGAGGCGATCTGGTCGACGATCGCCGACCTGGCCGAATCGACGAACGTGCTCTCACCGCCGTGGTCGGCCGCCGAGGACACTCCGGACGGATGCCGACGTTCACTTTGTTCACGGATGTCACGCTCCGCACCGGTGACGGACTCACGCGAACGGGAAGTTGCCGACTTTCCGGTGTGAGTTGCGCTGGGCCGCAGGGGAATTACCTTCGCCACGTCAGTCACCCCTTCACCGCACTTCGTCCCGACAGCGGCATGTGCATCACGTCTGCACTTGTTGCCGCCGCGGCGGTGTCACCGCCGAGGATGGTGGTCAACGCATTCTCCGCCCGATCGATCCACTCGGACTTGATGATCCGGCGCGTCTGCATCGCACGCATGAAATCGTCGAGTGCTTGCATGGTGGTCCATCGCGGCTCGAACCCCAGCTCGCTGCGCATGCGAGTGGTGTCGAGTCCGCAGCCGAACCGGAAGTACTCGAGTTGCTCGTCGGTGTACAGCCTCATGGACGACCCCACCAACGCGCTCCCGACGCTGCGGAACAGAGCGAGCGGCATGGGAACTTCCACCCTGCCTGCCCGGCGGATCGCCTGCGACATCATGACCACTCCGTCGCCGGCGATGTTGTACGTACCCGAAGCGTGTCCGATGGTCGCCTTCTCCAGCGCCGCGAGGGCATCCTCGACGTGGAGCAATTGCAGGCGCGCGTTGCGCCCGACGATGGTGGGCACGAGTGGGGCGGTGACGTAGTGCCCGACGGTTGCAGTCAGCTGAGGTCCGATCAACGGCGCCAACCGCAGAATCCCGACCGAGATGTCCGGGCGCCGACGCCCCATTCCGCGGAGGTATCCCTCGATCTCGAGGCTGTCGCGGGCATATCCGCCCGGCGGCCGGCGGCGCGCACTCATTTCTTCGGTGAACTGAGCGGGATCCTTGGCACTGCACCCGTAGACGACCGAAGCCGAGCGCAGGATCACCTTGCGAACCGTCGGCGCTTTCTGGCAGACCGCGAACAGTTGCATGGCGCCGATGACGTTCATGTCCTTCATCGCGGCGCGGCTGCCGGCTTTGGGGGCTTTCTGAAGCGTCGACGCGTGCACGACGGTGTCGACCTCGGCGTTTCGGATCACTTTGCCGATCAGCGGATTGCGGATGTCTGCTCGCACGAATTCCGCGCGGCCCATTCTGCGCATCATGTCCTTGCTCGGACTGACGGCGTCGACGGCGATGACACGCTCGATCGACGGATTCTGCGCAAGCCTGGTCACCAGGTAGCCGCCGAGAAATCTGCTCGCCCCGGTCACCAGTACGACGCGAGGCGTCGTGCCCCCTGAAGTGTTGTCACCTTCAACCACCAAGTACCCCCATATCCAGTAGAAACGCGCTCTGCCGAAGCGTCCCTCCCGCGATTTTCCCCCACTTTACGGGCAGAGGGGGTCCCGCGCTGACTACCCAAATTTCGGCCATTCAAGACAAACCGCCCAGCCAATGAGACGTGGCACACATCGCTTCCCCCCGAATATGCTGATGCCCGCCACCCCGGAAGGGGTGGCGGGCATCAACAGGTACTGCTTATTTACCGAGTTTCCTGCGCTGTACTCGGGTACGACGAAGCAGCTTGCGGTGCTTCTTCTTCGACATGCGCTTGCGACGCTTCTTGATCACTGAACCCATAGCGGGTGTCCCTCACGTTCTTCTCTAGCGTTCCTGCGCACGCCGGTCACGTACGCCTGCGCCAAGCAATTGGCGCCTGGCCCTCGTTTTAACTAGCTCAGCGCCTTACGACACCAGCTTGCTGGTACGACAGTGACTCATCGTACCGGTGTGGAGTCACTCGGCATAAACCGAGCCTCCGGCACAGCAACCGCTGTGCCCGCGACTCGGCTCACGCCGAGGTCATCCTCTTCGAACCGGCTGGTCAGCCGGCATCGAAGTACGAGGTTTCGAGGTAATCGTGTACTGCCTTCGCATGTACACGGAACGAACGGCCCACTCGTACAGCAGGCAATTCGCCACTGTGTACCAACCGGTACACAGTCATTTTCGACACCCTCATCAAAGTTGCTACCTCAGCAACAGTGAGGAATTGCGTGCCGGCCACTGCCGGCTTTCCGTCGTGGGACGAACCCATGGACGGCTTGTTTGCAGACACCATTAATCCACATACCTCCAGCACGACTCGCGCCGCCGGCTTCCCCTCCGGCGGAACAGACACGTACGTACTAAGTCGAGCTTAGCTGTACTGGTGGGGTTAAAGCGACGGGTGTGGCTAAACGGACGACTAATCCGCAGCTGCACCCATCGCGGCCGAGCGCGACTTGGCGGCATCCAAGGCATCGAAGAACGCCGTCCGCAGGCCGCCCGCTTCGAGCTGACGCAGTGCCGCAGCCGTCGTTCCGCCCGGTGACGTCACTGCGGCGCGAAGATCCGTCGCGCTGTCGCCGGTGCGATCGAGCATCGCTGCGGAACCGACCATCGTCTGCACCACCAATTCGGTAGCGACCGGGCGCGTCAGGCCGAGACCGACTCCCGCGTCGATCATCGCTTCGGCGACCAGAAAGAAGTAGGCCGGGCCGGAACCGGAGACAGCCGTGACCGCGTCGATCTGCGATTCGGGAACCGTGACCACCTTGCCGACGCTGCCGAGGATGCCGCGTACGAGCTCGAGATGCTCGGCCTTGACGTGCCGTCCGGGCGAGAGCACGCTCACGCCCTCCCCGACCAACATGGGGGTGTTCGGCATGACGCGGATGACCGGGAACCCTGCGGGCAGACGCGTTTCGAAGAATCCCGTGGGGATTCCCGCCGCAAGGGAAACGATCAATTGTTCGAGGTCGCCGTCCAGATCGACCTTCGTCAACGCCGTGAGCGCTGACTCGACGTCGTTCGGCTTCACCGCGATGACGATGACGTCCGCACCCTCGGCGGCATCGGCGACCGTGCTGACGCGGATGGAGTATTCGGCGATCAATTCGTCTGCGCGAGGCTGATATTGCTCGGCGACGACCAGATCCTTGATGGCGTGGCCGGCCTGCAACAGCCCGGAGATCAGCGCCTCGCCGATCTTGCCGCCACCGATAATCGCAATTCTTGTCATGGCGAACAGCCTGCCACGACCGCAGCGATCGACCCTAGCGGGGCATCATCGCCAATTGACGACTCTGGACGACGACTGCGCCCGTCGAATCGAGAACAGCATGATCCTCTTCGAACCACGTGCTGCCCAGAACATCCGAGCTCGCCCGCACGCGAAGCCATCCCGGCGTCGGCAGTCGGCGCAGGTACGTCGTCAACTGCACGGTCGGCGCCCACCCGAACAGGCCGCGGTTCATCGTCACCGGCGCGCTGATGTCACCCGCCATGATCGCGAACAGCACAGCGGTGTCGAGGTCGTTTTCGTCCTCGGGTCGAGGACGGACCCACATCCTGACCTCGGCCTCGCCTTGGCTGCCGGTCAGGAAGTGCGCCGAGGTGGTGTCGATTCGCATGTCGCAACCCTGACCGACATGCACGACCTGCGCCATCGGGTGATCGCCGATGACTGCCACCGCACTCTCCGGCGGTTCCGGTGACATGTCGTCGATCGACGAGGCCGTGACGAAGGTGGGGTCGCCGTCATCGGGGAATCCGAGCGTGACCGCCGCGCGAACAGCGCTGCGGCCCGCCTGGCTCAACTCGACGTCGAACAACGCGACCTGGCGTCCCTGCTTTCGGACGATCACCTCCAGTTCGACTTCACCCGGATCTGGGGCCGACAGATAGTTGGCGCTCACCGCGAGTGGCTGCATCTTCAGAAGCGAGTCGTTCTCACCTGCGCCGTCTCGCAGACATCGACGCGCGGCAGCGGCGCACACAGCCATCATGGAGCCGCCGTGCACTTTCGGCCCGATGGTCCAGATCGAATCGATCGTTGCTGTGTATCGCCCGTCGCCGAGCGAGGTGAGGCGATTGAGATCTTGAAAGGGACTGGTGCTCATCGATTTTCCTGTTCGGTGCTTTCTCGGTGTTGCGGGAAATGTCGTGCGGCCAAATCTTGGTGCGCCAGGCGTCGCAAAGCTGTCAGGACGGGTTCGTACATGGCGGTTCCGAGGACCGCATAGCGAATGCCGTCCTCGGTCGAACTGGTAGGCATCAGCTCGATTTCCACTTCGGCAATCCCTCGGATGTGGTCGCCGTAGGCGCGCAGGCGCTCGTCCGAGAGACTCAGTCCTGCATCCTCGAGGCCGATCAGTGCCCGCTCGAGGTGCGCGACCGCCACGTACCTCGGCTCGAAGACCTGACCGAGAAACTCCAGAACCTTGCGAGCTCTGGGGAACTCTGGATCCGGTTCAGGTTCGACGTACGGGGGTAGTTGCGCGATTGCGCGGCCGAAAGTCTCGAATTCGGATCGCTCGTCAGTGTCCACCAGTTCGAGCACCGCGCGAATCCGTGGAATCGCGAGTCCCGCCCCGGCCAGGGCCCTGATCAACGCGAGTCGCCGGACGTGCTGTTCGCCGTACCTCGCTCCCGTTGCGCTGGTCGGCTCACCAGGCATCAGCAGACCTTCACGGAGGTAGTACTTGATAGTGGCCAGTGCAACGCCGGACTGTGCGGCCAGTTCGGAAACCTTCACCGCTCCTCCGTCCAACTCGCTCGACCCTTTACTGGATAGTGATGCTATCCAATGGTGGCCGAGCATCGGTAAGGAGGACACGCCTTGCGCTAGGGTTGAACCTTCTTTAGTCACACCACCAGAAATTTCCGAACGGAGCGAACAGGCGGAATGACGGATTTGCAGTCGGAGGCTCAGCCCGACGAACAGTGGCGCATCGTGGAACCACTGACGCTGACTCCCCTGCTCACCGCCGCACTCGAGGTGTTCCACGAACTCGGTTACCACGGAGCGTCGGTTCGTGACATCGCAAAACGTGCCGGTGTCACCGTGCCGACGCTGTATTACCACCACGGCAACAAACAGGGCATCCTCGTCGCGCTGATGGAACCGGGCATCGAGAACGTCACCGCACGCGCGAGCGCTGCGGTCGACGCTGCCGGACCGTCGCCGACGGCACAGTTCGGCAATCTCGTCGAGGCGTGTGTTCTGCACATGACCAGTCGCTCCGACATAGCCTTCCTCGATTCCGAACTGCGATACCTCGAGGACGCGGAACGAAAGAGCTACGCCGCCAAGCGAAAGAAGCTCGAGAACCTACTCGTCGACGTACTGACGGCAGGCGTCGAGAGCGGTGAGTTCACGGTCCCGGACATCACCGGAACGGGCCGTGCACTACTGGGAATGTGTCAGTCCGTCGTCCTCTGGTATCGACTCGACGGACCGCAGACTCCGCGCGAAGTCAGTGTTCTTTACCGCGAGATAGCCCTGAAAGCCGTCGGCGTCACTTCTTGAGCACTGAACTTCCCGGCATGTCCGATTAGCCCTTAACTGACGAACGTCACACCTGTCGGCTGACACCGAAACCGGGACGCGCCCACGGTCGCGGGTCCACACTTAGAAGCAGAGATGCGCGGGGTGGATCCGCAGACCGAGGGAGTTCTTGACGTATGGCCAACAGCAATCCATTTGTTCCTCCTAGCGCGGTCGACGTCGACCTTTCCGCGGTCGCCTGGGGGGCGAACCGCACGATGTCCGACTTCGAGACTGGAATGTGGCGGATGGAAGAGGCGCAGCCGCAACTGCGCTCACCGATCGTTGCGGTAGAGGTACTCGATCGTGCCCCGGACTGGGATCGACTTCTCGACGCAGTCGAGTGGGCATCGCACGTGGTTCCGCGTATTCGTATGCGAGCAGTGGAACCGGCAATGCAGCTGGGCAATCCGGTGTGGTCCGTCGATCCCGAGTTCGACATCGGCTACCACCTACGACGCGTCCGCTTACCTGCACCGGCGGACTTCGATCACGCACTGCGCATGTGTCGTCACCTTGCGACGGAACCTTTCGACAAGGCTCGACCGCCGTGGAGCGCGCTGCTCATCGAAGGTCTCGACGACGGTCGCGCCGTGTTCGTGGTCAAGACTCACCACTCCATCACCGACGGCATGGGCGGCATCCAGATGATGACGCTCCTGCACAGCAGACGCCCGGACCCCACTCCGAACAAGCCCGACCGCACACCGCCTGCTCCTGAGCATCTGTCGTCGGTGGGCGCCTTCGGCGAGGAGGTCGTCAGCGAGATCCGGCGTGCGCCCTCGCGTATCGCCAAGCTGGTCCGTGGTGCCACCAATGTTGCGACCACGGCGATCTCGAGTCCGATCACGACTGCTTCCGAGGTCCTCGGTTACGCCAATTCACTCCGCAAGATCGTCACTCCCCCAGCTCGTTCCGGTTCCCCTCTGCTCCACGATCGTGGTCTCGGACGGTGGTTCGGAACTCTCGAAGTGGGTGTTCCCGAGCTCAAGGCCGGAGCAAAAGCTGCCGGCGGCTCACTCAACGACGCGTACGTCGCCGCTTTGCTCGGCGGCTTCCATCGCTACCACGAAGCCTTCGGGCAATCCGTCGACAGCATTCCGATGGGTATGCCGATCAGCATGCGTACGGGCGCAGACGCCAACGGCGGCAACCGGTTTGCAGCCGTTCGCTTCAACGGCCCGGTCTCCGAAACGGATCCGGCCAAACGCATCAGGCAGGTGCGAGAGATCGTTCTGAGTCTGCGTGAGGAACCGGCGTTGGACGCTATCGACGTCGCCGCCCCGATCCTCGCCCGCCTGCCGAATTATCTACTCGCGAACTGGTATCTGTCCCAGTCGACGGGTCTGGACCTGCAGGCCAGCAACGTCGCCGGCGTACCGGTACCGGTCTATCTCGCCGGAGCGAAGATCGAGCGGATGTTCCCGTTCGGCCCGGCGCCCGGTTGCGCGGCAATGGCGACACTGGTCTCCCACGTCGGGGTGTGCTGTATCGGAATCAATCTCGACACCGCTGCGATCACAAAACCCGCGCTGCTGATGCAGTGCTTGCAGGAGAGCCTGGACGAGATCGTCGCTCTCGGAGTCACAACGGAAGGTGCGTGAGTCATGAGCGAGAACACGACCAACCCGCGCGTGTACCTCACCGAAACCATGACAGAGGCCGAAGCCGGCGTGCTGCGAAAGTGGCTTGCCGACAAGGCAAGCTCATCCGAAACTCGGCCGGTCACCGTCAACATCACCGACAAGACCCTGGCAGAACTGGCGGCACGGACCGACGACCCGATGCTCGCACCGCTTCGCGTGGTGTGGATTCCGGACACCCATACCAAGCACAACGTCGCGGTGCGACTACGTGATGCGCTGGCACCACGCGATCCTCTCCACCCCGGACGCGGTGCACAACGCAGAACCCTGCGCACCGACCCCTCTCGGTGCCAGGTCATCGAAGGTGAACCCGCACCACTGAGCGATCTCGAGCGCCGCCTCGAAAAGAGCGGTGGCGGTTCGCTACCGGAGTTCATCCGACGGCAGGCCGCTCTGGCACTCGAACGCGCCGAATTGGGCCTACTGGGTGGCCAGTACAAGGTGTCACGGTTCGTCGTCGACGAGATCACCGACACCCGCCGATTCGCCACCGAGGTCATGGCTTTGGCCGACCGGTTGAACATCGCCGTCGCCGAAGTCGATCGCCGCGCACGTGAAGCTCTCGAAGAAATGGTTGCCACCCAGAGTCGCCAAGCCATCGCGGTGTGGGATCGCCTGGGCCGCTACTTCGCTCGCGCCTACAAGCTGGACGTGGACACGAGCCGCTTCGAGGAACTCCGTGAGCTGAACAAGGAACACTCACTGGTCTTCCTCCCCAGTCACCGTTCGTACCTCGATCCCCTCGTCCTGCGTCCGGCGTTGATCGCGAACGGCTTGCCGCTCAATCACGTCATGGGCGGCCTCAACATCAGTTTCTGGCCCATGGGCTCGATCCTCAAGCGCAGCGGCACCGTCTTCATTCGTCGAAGCATCGGCAACGACGAGGTCTACAAGTGGTCGATGCACGAGTACATGCGCTATCTGCTGACCAAGCGCTTCAATCTGGAGTGGTACATCGAAGGTGGACGCGGACGTACCGGGAAACTACGCCCGCCGCGCTTCGGTCTCCTGACCTACCTGACCAAGGCATTTCAGGTCAGCGGAGCGTCCGACGTGTACCTCGTCCCGGTTGCGCTGAGCTACGACCAACTCTACGAGGTCGGGGCCATGGCTGCCGAGGCGCTCGGCGCCGAGAAGACACCGGAAGGCCTGCGCTGGATGGTGGGTTACGTACGCGCCCAGGGAAAACGCAACGGTGTCGCGCACGTGACCATCGGCCGGCCGCTCTCACTCGCGGACGCACTCAGCCAGGAAACCGATCAGCGCCTCGCCATTCAGAAGGCCGGCATCGAGGTGTGTCACCGCATCAACGAGGTCACCCCGGTGACCGTGTCTTCACTGGCGATGTTGGCGTTCCTCGGAATCGAAGACCGGGCGTTGACAGTTCGTGAACTCACCGCGATTCTCACGCCGCTGTTCGGCTACATCACCGCGCGAAATCTTCCGATCGCCGGCGACGTCGAACTGTCCGATCCGCGTGTCATCGAGAAGGCATTGCAGACACACGTCGATTCCGGGGTGCTCGAGCGCTTCGATCGGGGCGGCGAGCAGGTCTTCTACCTCGGCAAGGACCAGCATCTTGTCGCTGCCTTCTACCGCAACAACACGATTCACTTTCTTGTCGTGCGTGCCATCACCGAACTCGTACTTCAGGCAGCCGTCGAAGAGCGGTTCGAGGACCCCATCGGGGACGGGTGGGCAGAGGCCAAGCGCATCCGAGATTTGTTGAAATTCGAGTTCTTCTTCAGTGACCGGGACACGTTCGAGCAGGAGATGCGGACCGAGCTGACGCTGATCGACCCCGAGTGGGAAACCGTCATGGCCGACGACAAACGAACCGAGCACATGATCGAGACGGTTCGCCCGTACCTCGCGCACCGCGTGCTCCAACCGTTCCTCGAGGCGTACCAGGTTGTCGCCGATCAGCTTGTGCTCGCGCCGATTTCGACATCGTTCGACGAAAAGTCGTTCATCAGCAACTGCATCGACGTCGCACATCAGCGTCGACTGCGGCAGCAGATCGCCAGCAACGAATCCGTCTCCGGTGAGTTGTTCGCCACCGCACTGAATTTGGCGCGCAACCGTAACTTGATCGAAGTCGACGACGACGGAGTCCGGGCCAGGCGCCTGGCATTCGCTGCCGAGATCAAGGTTCAGGTCGAGCGCCTGCGTCACCTTCGCGCACTCGCGCATGCACGACTCGATCAGGTGGCGATGCCGGTACCGGACGCCGCTGCGGTAGTGACCATTCCAGAAGCAAACCGAGCGCCCGCCGCGAACGAGGAAGTAGGACTGTGACCGGACTCGAGCGTCTGCACTCCGCCATCGAAGCCGCCCCGCCCGGGCCCGGAACGATCGCCGCCTTCGACCTCGACGGCACCTTGATCAGCGGGTACTCGGCCAGCGTTGTGTACCGAGACCGCCTGCGACGCTTGGATATCAGCGTCGGCGAACTCTTGCGCACCACCGGTGCCGCGATCGACACCCAATTCCGCGGTGCTGACGTCGGAGCACTCATGGACATCGGCGTTCGAGCCTTGGGCGGCCGTACCGTCGAGGAACTGAACGACTGGGGGCGACGGCTGTTCAAGCAGGAAATCGCCGCGATGATCTACCCGGAAGCCCGCGGGCTGCTGGCGGCACACCGGCGAGCCGGCCACACGATCGTGATGGCTACGTCGGCGACTCCGTTCCAGGCCAAGTACGTCGCCGAAGATCTCGACATCGAAGACGTGCTGTGCACCGAACCCGAAGTCGTCGACGGCATGCTCACCGGCGAACTGTCTTCGCCCGCACTGTGGGGGCCGGCCAAGGCCAATGCCCTTGCAGGCTATGCCGAGAAGATGGGCGCCGATCTGAAGAACGCGTTTGCGTACTCCAACGGTGTCGAAGACGTCTTCATGCTCGAGGCCGTCGGGCGACCTGTCGCGTTGAATCCCGATCGTGGTCTGGCCAAGATCGCGTTGCGCAATCACTGGCCTTCGGTCAGCCTGCGTAAACCGCAACGAGGCGCAACACCGATCTCCACGATCCGAACGGCGACGGCCATGGGCGCGCTTGCTGCCACCGCCGCCCTCGGTGCGTCGGCAGGCATTGTCACCGGGAACCGTCAACTGGGTGCGAACCTGGTCGGCACGTACGGCCCCGACATCTCGCTCTCACTGCTGGGCATCGACGTCGAGATCGACGGCGAGCACAACGTGTGGGATCACCGCCCGGCGGTGTTCATGTTCAACCATCAGAGTTCCCTGGACATGTTGGTCCTGGGCACCGTGATCAAGCGTGACGTGACCGGCGTCGCGAAGAAGGAAGCGGCAAGCGATCCGCGGTTCATGCCCGTCGGTGCACTGCTCGACGTCGCCTACATCGACCGCACCGACACCACGAAGGCGAAGGCTGCACTGCAACCGGCAGTAGACAAGCTGAAGAATGGTGTCTCGATAGTCATAGCTCCGGAGGGCACCCGTTCTCCGACGCCACGTCTGGGCCCTTTCAAGAAGGGTGGATTCCACTTGGCGATCCAAGCCGGTGTGCCGATCGTGCCCGTGGTGATTCACAACGCGGGTGAACGGATGTGGCGCAATTCGCTTGTCGCCCATCCAGGCCCGGTCTATGTCTCGGTGCTCGATCCCATCTCGACCGAAGGCTGGGAGACCAAAGACCTCGACGCACACGTCGAGAAGGTGCGCGCGCAGTTCGAAGCTGCGCTACTTGCCGGCCACCGCTGAGCGTGCCAGGTGCTCGCGTGCAAACGCGAGCGCCTGCGCCAGCATCGACGACCGCTCCCGCCGGGTGCGCGCGTTCTGCGTGTTGATCTCGATGACTGCCTGGCCGCTGAATTCGCTCGCAGCCAATTGCTGACACAACTCCGCGCACGGCTGTGAGCCATGCCCCGGAATCAGGTGCTCGTCCATCGACGCCCCGCGACCGTCGGCCAGGTGCAGGTGCTCGAGCCCCTTGCCCATGCGGGAGGCCAACTCCAGGGCATCCATGCCCGCCGTTGCGGTGTGCGACAGGTCGAGTGTGTAGTGAGCATGATCGGAATCGGTCGGGTCGTACGACGGACTGAACGCGGACAACGCTGCCCCTGGACCGCCACGTTTACGCAGACGCTCCGCGGACTTGTCCTTGCCGCCGAAGAAGCTGTCGGCGCGCATGGGGAACATGTTCTCCACCGCCACCACGACGCTGCTCTTCGATTCGAGTTCGACAACCTGTTCCGCGAAGCCTTCGGCGTACTTGCGCTGCCACCGGAACGGCGGGTGGACGACCACCGTCGTCGCTCCCAAGGTTTCGGCGGTGCGCACCGAACGCTCGAGCTTCTCGACCGGATCGGAACCCCACACGCGCTGCGAAATCAGCAGACACGGCGCATGCACGGCCTGCACCGGAATGGCGTACTTGCGAACGAGGGCAGCGACAGCACCGATGTCCTGACTCACGGATTCGGCCCACACCATCAGTTCGACACCGTCGTATCCGAGATCAGCGGCGTAGCGAAATGCCGCTTCCGTGTTCTCCGGATACACCGAAGCCGTCGACAGGCCGACGGCTATCGGCCGACGAACCATGCGCTGCGATCCCCCGATCATCGTCCGATCAACCCGAGGTCAACAAGAACGCCAGTGGACCGAGCGTCACGATCATGCCGACGACCACCGCGATCACGAAACTCGTGATGTCGTCCGTCTTCCGCAGAACCCGCACGACGGCAACCAGGCCGACGATCACGATCAGCGCGAGCACCAACGCCACCCACGGCAGCATGTCCCACAGCTTCTCGAAGCCCTTGAACATCGCGCCGCCGACGATCAGTGCAACAACCACCTGACCGGCAAGCACTGCCCATTCACGGATCGAGTTACGCTCGCCTGCCTCTTCCGCTGCCGGTTCGGCTTCGACATCGGACTCCGCGGCGGCACTGGTCTTTTTTGCACCGTCATCGACAGCCGGCGCCTTGACCAGATCGACCACGGCGGTGGATTCGGCCTCGCCGGCATCCGCGTCTGCGATCTTGTCGATCAGTTCGGTGCTCTCTTCCGGCGCGGCCGGAGCAGGAGCAGTCGGTGCAGGTGCCTTCACGACTGGAGTGGGGACACGCGGCGGCAGGATCGGCGGACGCAACGACGGCGACTGCGTTGCGGCGCGCTCCTGACGCATCAGGTCGCCCGCCAGGGTCTGACCCGACAGCAGGGCTGGTTCCTGCGTTACCTGCGTCGGTGACGAGGAGTTGAGCGGTGCCCGGCTCACCCACTGCCCGGGCGAGGACTTCGAGATCTGTCCCGGCGAAGGTGTGGAAGTCGGCTTCGGAGTGGTGACCGGCGGCGCAGCAACCGGCTTCGACTCACCCTTGGGTGCCTGCGGCTCGTCATCGTCATCGTCGTCGTCGAACGAGACGGCGAAGGCTGCGGTGCGATCGGCGGGAACCTTCGGTGCCGGTTCGACTGACTTGGCGGTTTCCGCGACAGCCTCGGCCGGCGCTGAAGGTGCAGAGTTCTCCGGCGCAGCGGTTTCCGGCGCAGCGGCTTCAGGCTGGGCTGCTGGTTCGTCGGACTCGGGCTCGGCGGCCGCGCGCGATCCCGACTGGCGAACGATCGGGATCTCACCCGTCAGTTCGGCGACGGAGATGCCACCGGCTACGCCGCGCCGGCGTCGTCCACCTCGGGATTCGACGCTCTGACCGTTCCGCTTGAGCAGTTCCGCTACGGAAATCTGCTGACTGTCCTCGGTCATCAAGCACTCACCACCAATTCACCGCCCATTTCTGTGTCGAGCTTTCGCAGAATCAGACCCTCACGCAGTGCCCAGGGACAAATTTCCAGTTCGTCCACTCCGAGCGCCCGCATGGTTGCCTCTGCGATGAGCGCGCCGGCCACAATCTGCTGTGACCGATCCGAGCTCACTCCTTCCAATTCTGCACGGTCCGCTGCCGTCATCCTGGATATGAAGGCTATGAGTTGCCTGAGTCCGCTGGAAGTCAGGGTCCGTTTTGCCCGGGGGCCTGCGGCAGAAGGGGCCGCGCCGGTGAGCCGAGCCAACGATCGGAAGGTCTTCGAAGTCCCGACCGTGCGGTCCCAGTCGCCGGCGGCGCGCAGTTCCTTGGCTGGTCCGACCAACTCCGCGTCCAGCCAGTCGCGCAATACAGCGACCCGGCGCTTGCCCGGCGGATCAGCCTGTAGCCAGTCGCGCGTCAACCGTCCGGCACCGAGTTGCAGTGAGAAGGCGACGTCCGGATCCTCGTCACCACCTGCGGTGAGTTCGAGCGAGCCGCCGCCGATGTCCAGGTTCAGGATGCGTCCGGCGCTCCAGCCGTACCAGCGGCGCACGGCCAGAAAGGTCAAGCGGGCTTCGTCGACCCCGGAGAGAACCTCGAGGTTGACTCCGGTCTCGGCGCGGACGCGGGCGAGTACGGCTTCGGAATTGTTGGCGTCACGGACCGCGGAAGTGGCAAAAGCCATCATTTCCTCGCACCCGGACGTCTTGGCGATACCGGCGAATTCGGAAACCGTCGACACCAACCGATCGGCTCCTGACGTGGTGATATCGCCGCGGTCGTCAGTGTTTTCTGCCAGCCTCAACGTGGACTTGGTCGAGCTCATGGGTGTTGGGTGGCCGCCCCGATGGGCGTCCACAACCAATAGATGGACGGTATTGCTTCCGACGTCGAGTACCCCTAGTCGCACATCGCCACGTTACTGGGTCTACGGTCGGCCCTTGTGACAGCAGGTAACCCAGACCGGTCCCACAAGATGACTCCGAGCCCCGAGGTCGATCTCGATTTCCCGCGCGAATGGGTCGAATTTGTCGATCCGGATAACTCCGAACACCTCATTTCCGCTGATATGACGTGGTTGCTCTCGCATTGGACCTGCGTGTTCGGCACGCCGGCGTGTCAGGGCATCATCGGAGACCGCCCGGACGACGGTTGCTGCTCGCACGGCGCTTTCCTCTCCGATCAGGAAGATCAGGACAAGCTCGATGCGTCAGTGAAAATGCTCACAGCCGAAGACTGGCAGTTCATGGAAAAGGGTCTCGGCAAGAAGGGCTACGTCGAAGAAGACGACCTCGAGGACGAGCCCGCGCTGCGCACCCGCCGCTACAAAGGAGCGTGCATCTTCCTCAACCGGCCGGGTTTTGCCGGAGGCGAGGGCTGCGCTCTGCATTCCATGGCGCTCAAGAAGGGCATCGAGCCGCTCGAGGTGAAACCGGACGTGTGCTGGCAGCTACCGATCCGCCGCACCCAGGACTGGGTCGACCGGCCGGACGGCGTCCAGATCCTCAAGACCACGATCACCGAGTACGACCGCCGCGGCTGGGGTGAGGGCGGCGACGACCTCGCCTGGTACTGCTCCGGCTCCCCCGACGCTCATGTCGGGGAGCGGCAGGTCTGGCAGTCCTACGGGCCCGAGTTGACGGAACTTCTCGGAAAGCGCGCGTACGACGAGCTGGCTCGCCTCTGCAGGCGTCGCGCGGGCCTCGGCCTCATCGCAGTCCATCCGGCGACCACGATCGCTCAGAACAAAGCTCAGGGCTGACTCCGCCTGAACAAAAAGAATTCAGCCGCTCACACGATCGTGTGAGCGGCTGAATTCTTCTCGACATTTCTTCTCGACGAGGTTCGATCACGCTTCGAGCTTGTAACCCAATCCACGGACCGTGACCAGATGTTCCGGCTTGGCCGGATCCGATTCGATCTTCGAACGCAACCGCTTCACGTGTACGTCAAGGGTTTTGGTGTCACCGACGTAGTCGGCGCCCCAGACTCGGTCGATCAACTGTCCGCGGGTCAGCACCCGACCGGAGTTGCGGAGCAGGTACTCGAGGAGATCGAACTCCTTGAGCGGCAACGTCACCGGGTTACCCGCGACCTGCACGACGTGGCGCTCGACGTCCATCCGTACCGGTCCGGCCTCGAGCACCCCGTTGTCGGAGGCGAGGTCCGCCTCGTTCTCCACCCCGCGGCGCAGCACCGCACGGATGCGAGCGATCAGCTCGCGCGCCGAATACGGTTTGGTCACATAGTCGTCCGCACCGAGTTCCAGGCCGACAACCTTGTCGATCTCACTGTCACGCGCCGTCACCATGATGACGGGAACGCCGGAGCGCGACCGCAGCGCCTTGCAGACGTCCGTGCCACTCATGCCGGGCAGCATGAGGTCGAGCAGGACGATGTCCGCTCCGGAGCGATCGAATTCCGCCAACGCCGACGGTCCGTCGTTGACGATGGTGGTCTCGAAGCCTTCCTTGCGGAGCAGGAACGCCAGCGGGTCCGCCAAGGACTCCTCGTCCTCCACAATCAGCACACTCGTCATCGTTTGGCCTCCATGCCGTTTTCTCTACTGCCTTGTTCTCGTCTGCCGATCCGCGTGGAACCGGCGGTTCCCGCGTCGTCAGAGTCGATGTCGTCGTCCGACTCCACGTGTGCCGGTATCTGCAACGTGAAGGTAGACCCTGTACCCGGTTTGCTCCACAGTTCGATGGAGCCGTTGTGATTGGCCGCGACGTGTTTGACGATCGCCAACCCCAGACCGGTTCCACCGGTCTGCCGTGACCGCGCCTTGTCCACGCGGAAGAATCTCTCGAACACTCGCTCCTGGTCCGCTTTCGCGATGCCTTCTCCTCGGTCGGTGACTGCGATCGCGACATTGTCGCCGCGTACCGACCGACTGACGGAAACCGGAGAACCCTTGGGCGAGTATGCAATAGCGTTCTCGATGAGGTTGGACAATGCCGTGACGAGGAGAGTCTGATCCCCGAGTACTTCCAGCCCACTCGGATGGTCGGTGGTGACCGTGATCCCGGCGGCCTCGGCCGACAGATTCGACCTCGACAGTGCTTCGGACACCACGGTGTCGACGTCGACCACGTCGAGATCCGGCAGCTTCTCGGCACCTTGCAGACGCGAGAGTGCGATCAACTCGGTGACCATCTTGCCCAGACGAATCGACTCACCGAGCACCCGTTCGCCGAAGTGGCGCACCGATTCCGGGTCGTCAGCGGACTCGAGCAGCGCCTCCGCGAGCAGGCTCATCGCACCGACCGGCGTCTTGAGTTCGTGGCTGACGTTCGCGACGAAATCGCGTCGGGTCGCCTCCATGCGGACCTGCTCGGAATCGTCGTCGGCGAACAGGACCACGAAGTTGCGATCGTCCTTGCTGAGCAACCGGGCCGTGCCACGTACCGCGATCTTGTCGCGGCCCCGCTGAGCGGTCTGCGCCGTCAGATCGACCTCGACGGGTTGACCCGTCCGCAGAACTTCCTGAGCAGCCCGCCAAGCTCGCTCGTCGACCAGACGATTCTTGACGAGACCGAGTTCCTCGGCGCGAGGATTGAAGAGCACGACGTCGTGAAAACCGTCGACGACGGCGATACCGCTTTCCGAAGCCAACACGATGAGGTCGAGAACCTGGGACATCGTGAGCCCGGTCTGTTCGTCCGAGCGCTGACTCTGGCGCGACGACAGCCTGGGTACCAGCACCCCGCCGACGAGGTAGCCGACCAAGCCGGCGACCACGACCAGCAGCACTGCAATCACGACACTCACGGCGCAATCGTACGTTCGCGCGAAGAGTCGGTTACGGCGGGTTCGGACGTTCCCACCCGCGTAATCCGCCAGGTGGACGGCGTTGGTTCGTCGTTCATCTGCTGTTGGCCGAGGCCCCCCGAAATCACTGTTCGGGGGGCCTCGACGCACATCATCGGGTTGCTACTTTCCGCCCTGATTCGCCACCGCGGCGGCGCCGGCAGCTGCGGCCTCCGGATCCAGGTAGGTGCCGCCGGGATTGAGCGGCTTCAGGTTCTCGTCGAGGTCGTAACGCAGCGGGATTCCGGTCGGGATGTTCAGGCCCGCGATGTCCTCGTCCGAGATGCCGTCGAGGTGCTTGACCAACGCACGCAGCGAGTTGCCGTGCGCGGTGACCAGCACGTTCCGACCGGCGAGCAGCTCCTGGGAGATGGTGTCCTCCCAGTACGGGATCAGACGCTTGACGACGTCGAGCAGGCACTCGGTCAAGGGAACCTCGTCGAGGTTCGCGTACCGGGGATCGGTGTCCTGGCTGTACTCGCTGCCGGCTTCGATGGCGGGCGGCGGGGTGTCGTAGCTACGACGCCAGAGCATGAACTGCTCGTTTCCGTACTCTTCCTTGGTCTGCGCCTTGTTCTTGCCCTGCAGAGCGCCGTAGTGGCGCTCGTTGAGACGCCAGTCGCGCACTACCGGGATCCAGTGGCGATCGGCGGCGTCGAGCGCGAGGTTGGCGGTGCTGATCGCGCGGCGCAGCAGAGACGTGTAGAGAACGTCGGGCAACAGGTTGTGCTCGGCGAGCAGTTCGCCGGCGCGCTTGCCCTCGGCCATGCCCTTGTCTGTCAGGTGTACGTCCACCCAGCCGGTGAACAGATTGAGTGCATTCCATTCGCTCTCGCCGTGGCGGAGCAGGACCAGGGTTCCGATACTCATGGCGTTCATCCTGGCACGAGTACCGGAACCCTTCTTGATCAACCCTGTCCGGAAATCAGCTCGGGGCAACTTCCGCAGTTCGCAGATCCTTGCGGAGGATCTTTCCGGCCGCGGATTTCGGCACGGTGCTGATGAACGAAACCTGGCGGACCTTCTTGTGCGGCGAGACGCGCTCGGCGACGAAGGTGATCACGTCGGCTTCGGTCAACTCGGCGCCGTCCTGGAGCACGACGAATGCCTTCGGGACCTCTTCGCCCTCAGCGTCGAGCACACCGATCACTGCGGCGTCGGCGATCTGCGGATGGGTCAGCAGCAAGGCCTCGAGTTCCGCCGGGGGAACCTGGTAGCCCTTGTACTTGATCAGTTCCTTGAGGCGGTCGACGATCTTGACGACGCCGTCGCCGTCGACGGTCGCGATGTCACCGGTGTGCAGGTAACCGTCGTCGTCGAGGGTGTCCTTGGTGGCCTGGTCGTTGCCGAGGTAGCCGAGCATGATGTTCGGGCCCTTGCACCACAGTTCGCCGGGCTCGCTGACGCCGTCCGAGCCGAGAGCCGGGTACGCGACCTCTTCGCCCGTTCCGGGGTCGACGAGCTTGCATTCCATGTTGGCGATGGTCGGACCGCAGGTGTCGAGCGCGATGTCGTCGCGGTCGAACGGAATCGCGTGCGAGACCGGGCTCATCTCGGACATGCCGTAGCCCTGGCGGACGTGGCAGTTCAACCGGTCGGCGACGGCCTTGCCGAGCGCCGCGTCGAGCGGGGCCGCACCGGAGAAGATGGTGTGCACGCTCGAGAGGTCGTACTGATCGACGAGCGGGTGCTTTGCCAGCGCGACGGCAACGGGCGGTGCGACGAAGATGTACGTCGACTTCTGCTCGGCGACGATCCGCAGGAACTCGACGAGATCGAACTTCGGCATCGTGATGAGGCTCGCGCGGCGGTAGAGCGCAGCGTTGAGCAGGACCGTCATGCCGTAGATGTGGAAGAACGGTAGGACCGCGAGGATCTTGTCGTCGGTCTCGATGCCCATCCGCGGAATGATCTGGCAGACGTTGGCCACGAGGTTGCGATGAGTGAGCATGACCCCCTTGGGTCGGCCGGTGGTGCCCGAGGAGTACGGCAGCACCGCGAGCTGGGTGGCCGGATCGAAGGAGACCTCGGGCGCCGCTGCACCCTCGCCGAGCAGATCACGCAGCGAGAGGTGGCCTTCGGCCCCGTCGAGCACGAACAGGTTCTCGGCCGGGATACCGACCAGGTCAGCAGCTGCCTTTGCCTGCGGCAGGAGCGGCGAGACGGTGAAGAGGAACTTGGCCTTGGAATCGGTGAGCTGCTTGGCGATGTCCTCGGCGGTGTAGAGCGCGTTGATCGTGGTCGCGACGCCGCCGGCACGAAGGATGCCGTGGAAGACGGAACCGAAGGCCGGGACGTTGGGCGAATGCAGCCCGACCACGTCGCCGACGGCGAGTCCGCGCGCTGCGAGTGCGCCTGCAACGCCGTTGATCTGTGCGATCAGCGAAGCGTATGTGGTGACTGCGCCCGAACTGCCCTCGACGAAGGCCGTCTTGTCGAGGTCTGCGGGGTCGGTGTTTCCGAACAGGAAGTCGTAGACGCTGAGGTTGGGGATTTCAACGTCGGGGAACGGACTCTTGAAGCTCACTGTGCTCCTCGAAAAGTTGCGCGGCGGGGTGGTGTGACCAACTTACTGTGACTCACGGGAACAGTATTATTCCGTGACGACAGTCACAAGTAAAGGCCACTTTACGTGACACATCCGCGATGTGTCTCACCCCGCTCGATCAGCTCTGCGCGGGCTCTTCCTCGATGAGGTGCTTGAACGGTTCGAGATTCGCCAGCGACTCGCCTCGCGACACCCGCCACGCCCACTCACGCTTGATGGACGAGGAGAAGCCGAGTTCGAGGATGACGTTGAAATCGCCGTCGGCGGCTTCGAGAACCTGACCGAGCACTCGGTCGAGTTCATCGCCGGTCACCGCATGCTCCGCGATCTTGCCGACGAGGTAGATGTCCCCGACCTTGTCGAGTGTGTACGCCACCCCGTACAGACGACGGTTGCGCTTGAGCAGGAACTTGTAGACGCCTTCGAAGTTCTCGTCCACCTTGCGGCACACGAAGGCCTCGACCCGCACACCGTGATTGCCGACGGTGAGCAGAGTCGACGTCTTGAGTTTGTGTTCACCGGGAAGTTCGACGATGAAATGCGCGTCGTCTTTTCTGGTGAAGTCGAGTTCACGCTCGGTGAGGGCCTGCTCGATGGTGTCCGAAATGCTGCTCATGTACGCACTCCCCCGGTCCGGCGCAGACGCCACAGACCCCGCGCACGGCGGGGCGAGAAGTCGCTGGGACCGGTTCCGTTGTTGTAGTTGACTGCGGCTTTGCGATAGCTCTCGAGCAAACCGTCCGCGGTGTGTTCCCACGAGAAATTTTCGGCGTGACGCGGTGCCTGCGCGGCGAGTTCGGCCAAGCGCGTCGGTGCTGTCACCAAAGATTCGAGGGCGCCGGCCCAGTCTTCGGTGCGGTGTCCTTGAACCAGCAGGCCTGTCTCCCCGTTGCGTACGGCTACTCCCAGTCCGCCGACGTCGGCGGCGATCACGGGAGTTCCGCAGGCTTGAGCTTCGATGGCGACCAATCCGAAGGACTCCGAATAGCTCGGCACCGCAACCAGATCCGAGGCACGGTAGACATCGGCGAGACGCTCAGGAGCCTGCGGCGGCAAGAACGTCACCTGCGCTGTGATGCCGAGTGAGCGTGCCAGTTCGATCAGCACGTCCGGCCGCGCGAGGCCAGTTCCGGACGGCCCGCCGACGACGAGGATGCGCAACGGCAACTCGGGGCGACGGCTGATCACTTCGGCGGCAGCACGCAGCAGAACGTCCGGCGCTTTCAGAGGTTGGATCCGGCCGACGAAAGTCACGACGACCTCGCCCGGGTCCAACCCCAACGACGCGCGGGCGGAATCGCGATCGCCCGGTCGGTAGCGGGTGAGATCGGCGCCGGGAGCCACGACGTCGATACGCGTGGGATCTGCACCGTACAACTCGTGCAGCGCCTTGGCTTCGTCGGTGGTGTTGGCGACCAGGCGATCGGACTCGGCGACTACTTGCTGCTCGCCGATCTGACGTGCTGCCGGCTCCGGGGTGTCTCCCTCGGCAAGCGAAAGATTCTTCACCGCCGCGAGGGTGTGGGCGGTGTGTACGAGGGGCACGCCCCAGCGGTCGCGGGCCAGCCAGCCGACCTGACCGGACAACCAGTAGTGCGAGTGAATCAGGCTGTAGTACCCGGGCTCGTGGCGCGCTTCCTCCCGCAGAACTCCTGCGACGAAGGCACACAGTTGAGTCGGCAGATCCGCCTTGTCCAGCCCTTCGAAGGGACCAGCAGCAATGTTCCGAACCCGCACTCCGGGAGCGGCGTCCACCACGGGTGCGTCGGCCGAGGACGTCGCGCGGGTGAATATCTCCACCTCGACGCCACGTTTGGCGAGCTGAATGGCGGATTGCAGAACGTAGACGTTCATCCCACCCGCGTCACCGGTGCCGGGTTGTGCCAATGGCGAGGTGTGGACCGAGAGAACGGCCACCCGGCGAGGGCGCGAAATGTGCATGGGCGTCACGACTCCATACTGCCCCCTCACCGGGCGCGAACTCTAACCGAGGCTCGAGATGAAGGTTCGCACTTCGGACACGAATCGTGTCGGATCCTCCACGAACGGGCCGTGATTGCAGCCTTCCCAGTACGACGCCTGGGACTTGGGAATCAGTTCCTCGGCGTGCTTACCTGCGCTCACGTCGACGACGGAGTCGTCGGTTCCGTGCAGAACGAGGACCGGGATGTCCAGGTTGCGAAGCAACTCGTCGTGACCGACAGCACGGTTGAACAGTGCTGCGCGCACCCGCGGACGCGTCGAGAGGCTGTACCCGAACAAGGCCTGCGACGCTGCACCCTTGCCCTCGGGTGGGCCGGTGAGAGCATTGCCGAAAGCGCCGAGTGCACGGATCGCCTCGCGGGGATCTTCGGACATCGCGCCGGGAACTGCGCTACGCATCGCCGAGCCGACCTTGCCACCTTTTTCGCCGCGCCCGATGCTGGTGATCGCCCCGACCAGAACCGCGCCCGCCACCGCGCCGGTGCCGTGCGCTGCCAGGTAATCGCAGATCACCAGACCGCCGTACGACCAGCCGAGCAGGATCGCGTTCTCGGTGACGCCTTCGGCCGCAAGAACAGCCGCGACGTCGCCGGCCCAGTTCGCGGAATCGTCGTATCCGGATTCGGGCGCATCTGAGTAACCGTGGCCGCGCAGATCGACGGCGATCAGCCGATAGTCCGCGGCCAGGTCCGCGAGGACCTGCTCGCCCCAGCACTGCGAGGACTGAGCCCAGCCGTGCAGCAACACCAGCGGGGTCCCCGCCGAATTTCCGGTTACTCGATAGACGATGGACGTGCCGTCGACGCTGACGGCTTCACGAATAGACATGCCGTCACGATAGAGGCTGCGACTGCGGCGCCGACGGCGAGCATGTAGGCCGACGGGACGCCGTAGCGATCGATCAGCTGTCCGGCCAGCGCAGACCCGAGCGCCACGCCGACGCCGAGGCCGGTAACCGTCAGGGTCATTCCCTCGGTGAGCTTTTCCGGTGGGACGATCTGTTCGACCAGGGCTGTCGCGATGATGAGCGTCGGTGCGATGGTCGCGCCCGCCAGCACGTAGGCACCCGCAAGTGCGGCCACGTTTCCGACCAACAGAAGCGGGACGCTGAGAACGGCGACCGCCGAGGACGCGATCATCAACTGCCCGCGCAGCGATCGCGCCGGGTGCATCGACCCGAAGATCAGTCCCGCGATTCCCGAACCGCCGGCGAACAGCGCGAGGACCAGCGTCGCCGACCCCGGCGAATTCTGTTCCTTGGTGAACGCGATGGCGCCGACGTCGATGACGCCGAAGATCGTTCCGAGCATCACCATGATCACGATGACGATCCACATCACGTGGTTACCGAGAACCGATCGTCCGCGGCCGGGTCGACGCGGATGCACCTTCGGTTCGGTTCCGCGCTGTATGACCAGCAGCAGGGTTCCGGTGACCAGCAGGATCAACCCTGCCAGTGGTCCAGCCTCGGGGAAGAGCCCGATGCTCAGACCTACCGATATGACCGGGCCCGCCACGAAGCAGAGCTCGTCCACCACCGATTCGAAGGCGAAGGCGGTGCGCAGCTGAGGTTTTCCGACATAGATCGCCACCCACCTGGCGCGAATCATCGCGCCGATCGTCGGAGTGGCGCCGCCGGGGACGACCAGAACGAACAGCAGCCAGTCGGGAGCTTCCATCCGGACTGCGAGCAGGAGCGCCCCGATCGCGGTGACGCTCACGGCTGCGGCAATCGGCAGGACCGCTCGCTGTCCGAAGCGGTCGACCGCACGCGAGACCGCGGGCGCGATGATCGCCGACGAGAGCGCAAAAACCGCGGCGAGCGCGCCGGCGAGCGCGTAGTCACCACGAAGTTGCGAGATCATCGTCACGATTCCGATACCGATCATGGCGATCGGCAGCCTTGTGACAAATCCGGCGGCCGAGAAGGCGACCGATCCGGGGGCGGCAAAGATCTCGCGGTAGGCGCTCAGCAGGCCTTTGTTGGTGGATTCGCTCATGTCAGCTTCTCGTGCACTGAACAAGGTTCACAGAGCCGAGGCCGACTCGACAAATCGTTTTCACTGTGCGCTCGGGTTGACCTGTCGGTAACTTGCCTTACGATTGCGCGAATGAGTGTCCTGGTGTGTTTCCACGCCCATCCCGATGACGAAGTTTTCACTACGGGCGGCGTGATGAGAATGGCCGCCGACGCAGGTCACCGCGTCGTAGTCGTCACCGCTACCGACGGTGCTCTCGGTGAATTCCCCGACGGACTGTTGGACGAATACGAGACGTTGGCTCAGCGCCGCAGCCGTGAGCTCGAGGCGTCCACCGACGCGTTGGGTGCCAGTCGCGTCGTGTCCCTGCACTACCCGGATTCGGGGATGGTGGGTACGCCCGAGAACGAGAATCCGGAAGCGTTCTGCAACGTCGACGTCGAGAAGGCCGCCGAGCGTCTGGCCGAGGTTCTTCGTGAAGAGAACGCCGATGTCCTGACCATCTACGACCCCAACGGCGGATACGGCCACCCGGATCACATCCAGGTCCACCACGTCGGCGTTCGTGCTGCAGAACTTGCGGGCACGCCGTTCGTCTACGAGGCGTCCACCAACCGCGATCACATGAAGATGCTGATGCAGGCCAACCCCGAGTGGACCGAGGAGGCGCAGCCGCCGGACATCGAATCGTTCGGGCTTCCGGCTGACCAACTCACCACCGCGGTCGACGTCAGTTCGGTGATCTCGTCCAAGCGCGCGGCCATGTACGCGCACGCAACGCAGGTCGGCGATTTCGGCCCGTTCCTCGAAATGCCGACGGAGCAGCTCGCCGCGGCATTCGGCACCGAGTGGTTCCGTCGTCGCAACGCGCCGGAAGGGCTGTCGGAAACCGCCCTGCCCCTGTGAGTCACCGCCCTCGATAAACCGAAGTCCCGACGGAGGTTTCGGCGGCTCGTTAACATCGGTAGGCATGGACCTCGAACAACTTGTCGCGAGCATGCCTTTTGCAGTTCACACCGGAATTCAGTTGGACAGCGCGGCACCCGAACAGGTTGTCGGCCATCTGGATTGGGACAGCCACCGCACCACCGCCGGCAACGGAATGCACGGCGGCGCCTTGATGACGCTGGCAGACAGCGTCGGCGCCGTCTGTGCATTCCTCAATCTGCCGCCCGGCGCAAGTACGTCCACCACCAGTTCGTCGACCGTCTTCACTCGCGGCGTGCGCAAGGGCACGGTCACCGCCACCGCCCGGCCACTGCACGCGGGGCGCAGCACCGTCGCGGTGGTGACCGAGATCCGCGACGACGAGGGCCGCCTCGTCGCTCAGGTCACCGCATCACAGGCAGTACTGGGATCGTGAAGCTTCCCGCGTACCGCGCCTCGGGTGCCACCCTGCCGTACGGCAATCTGCTTGCCTCCCATGACGTTGCGATGGAGGGTTACTTCTGGCGATTCACGATGCCAGACAGCGGACGGGTGGTGATCGCGCTCGCCGGAATCAACAAGGCCGACGGCGGCAGCTGGTCGACGCTCGGTCTCGCGGCACACCCAGGCGGATTCCTCCGCACTGCTGAGCATCCGAATGGATCGGCCGATCCCCGTATCCTGGGGGCCTACGCCGACAACGCTTTCCGCGGCAATGCCGATCGACTCCAGGTCGATTTCGGCGACAGTCATCTCGACGTACGCATCAGCAATCAGCGATTCTGGCCGCACCGCCGCTTCGGGGGGTCGAGTTACTTCCAATCAGTTCCCGCACTCAATCAGTACTGGCATCCGTGGCTGCTCGGCGGCCGGGTCGAGGGAAGCGCCGTCATCGACGGACAGAGCTGGGATCTCACCGGAGCGCAGGTGTACGGCGAGAAGAACTGGGGAAAGGGAGGATTCCCGGAATCCTGGTGGTGGGGACAGGCACAGGGGTTCACCGATCCTCGAGCCTGCGTGGCGTTTGCCGGCGGACAGGTCAGCGCCGGACCTCTGCGCACCGAAGTCACCGCCGTCGTTGCCGCGCTACCGGACGGAACGGTGTTGCGGCTGGGTAATCCTCTGACGTCACAGGTGGAGACGACGGTGTCCGACGATCGCTGGACGCTTCGGGGTTACAGCCGGAAGTGGAGCGTCGACATCGACGGGACCGCACCCATCGCCGACGCACACATACTTCCTGTTCCGATACCTGCCGAGCGTCGAAACGTGCCAGGAGCGCTCGAGCATCTCGGTGGAACGATGTCGGTCATCGTCCGGCGACGCGGCACCATCGTCTGGAAGGACAGGTCGAGGTTGGCTGCTCTCGAGCACGGCGGATTGGATCGGGCGCAGGCCGAACTCACTCGGCGGGAACAGCTCTCGCAAGATCGATGAGAGCAGAGGCCGCCGGATTCTTGCCGCCCGACGAACGCCAGACCAATTCCAGCCGAGATCGTGCTTCCGGTTCGAGATCGATCCGATGCAACTCCCCCACTGTCGACTCCGGAAGCACGGCCATTCCCAGCCCCTGCGCTGCCAATGAAACGATGATGCCGAGGTTGCTTGCCTCGAGCGCAACCGTCGGCTTGGTGCCGGCTGCGGCGCACGCGAAGTCCAGACACGTTCTGATGCCGGTTCCCTCCGGCAGACAGATGACCGATTGCGTCGCGAGTTCGGCAAACGGCAGAGACGACACCTCGGCCAGCGGATGATCCGCCGCCACTCCGGCCACCAGTCGTTCGTCGGTGATCACCCTCGATTCGAGCCCTTCCGGCAGCTTGCCCGCCACCCCGATGACGGCTATGTCGAAGGTTCCGTCCGACACTCCGGCAAGCAGACTGCGCGAATCGTCCTCGGCCAGCGAAATGTCCAGTCCGGGGTGTTTGTTGTGCAACCGACTGAGCAGATCTGTGAGGTCGGCGGAAGCGCAGGCGGTAACCATCCCGACCGAAACGGAACCCCGAACCAGTCCGTTCAAGGCATCGACAGCGTCGCGGGTGCTCTGAACGGAAGCGAGTGCAGCGTAGGCGTGCGGGAGGACAGCTCGCCCGGCGTCGGTCAGACAAACGGTTCGACCACTACGATCGAGCAATTCCTGCCCCAACTCACGTTCCAGCCGTTTGACCTGCGCACTCACACCCGGTTGGGCTACGTGAAGCCGCTCGGCGGCGCGAGTGAAGTTGGCTTCCTCCACTACCGTGACAAAGTATTCGAGCTGCCGAAGTTCCATAACTGCTGATTCTAGCTGCGAGACAAACTAGATCTTGGACTTATCGCCGGAGTACTAGAACGATGGAAGCATGACAACAACAGATGACGTTCAGAAGGCCGGAACCCCGGAAGACATCGCGAAGCTTTTCGTGCAGTTCGCCAACGCTGGTGACGCAGACGCCGTCGCCGCACTTTACGAGGAGGATGCGGTGATGGCCTTCCCTCCCGGATCCCTCACCGTGGGCCGCCAAGCCATCCGCGAGGTGATCTCTCAGATGCTGGCAGCTGCACCGAGATTCACCGTCGAGGAATCTCTACCGACGGTGATCAGCGGCGACCTGGCCATGACCTCGACCAAACCTTCCGACGGAACCGGCGGGCGCACGCAGGTCGCGCGCCGCCAGCCCGACGGATCATGGTTGCGAGTCTTGGATCGACCGGAACTCTGACTGCCCTCTTCGCAGTCAGACGGCCGACGCGCGGCGCATAGCCGCAGCGGGATCAGCAAACAGTGAGCTCAGTGACACGACCGTGGAAGCGTATTCCTGAACCCGATTGCCGAAACCGGTAATTCGAATGTCCTTACGCTCCAAGGAGGATGCCGTCGAGAAAGCCTCGGCGACATGGGGCACCCCGGCCGGATAGTCGGTGAATGCCTGACCACCCAGAATCACACGATCCGGGTTGAACAGGTCACGCAGCATCGCCACTGTCCGGCCGAGGACGCGTGCTCGATCAACCAGAAGCTCGTGTGCCGGAATGGAACCCGACGACGCGGCCCGGTAGACGTCCGCGATCGTGACACGCTCGCTGCCCTGGATCACGGCGCCCGAAGACAAAGCCTGCGCGACTACGGCGCGGTCACTGATCGTCGCTTCAAGGCAACCCACGGCTCCGCAGGTGCACCGTGCGGACGAACCGGTGGGGAGGTGCGCGATCGAACCGGGTCCGCTGGACGGCGTGTGCACTCGCCCTTCGAAAGTGATTGCGATGCCGGCAGTTTCACGAGCGTAGAAGTACAGGCCGGTAGTGCCCGGCGTCGGGGCTTCGGCACGGTCGGTGCTGAGCAGTAGTTCCGACGCGGCCATCGCCTCGACGTGGGCGGCTACCGATACAGGGAGATCCAAGCCGGCTCCGATGATGGACCCGACCTTGGCGCCCTTCCATCCCAGACGCGGGTGATCGACGACTCCGGTCGCTGAATCGACGCGACCGCCGATGGCCACGCCGACGGCGAGCGGACGACGCTTGTGCCACCGCGAGGCAAAGGATTTGGCCGAGCGCGCAATGGTGGCAAGCGCGACAGCAGAATTGGTGGCAGGCGTCGGAATCTCGACGGCGCCGAGCACCTTTCCACGAATGTCGCTGGCGATGATGCTGGTGACGACGGCACCGATGTGGATGCCGACTGTCAGATAAGGCTCGTGGTTGACCTCGAACGGAACTCGCGGACGCCCGATTGCTCCGGAGGCCGTCAGGTCCGCGCGTTCGCGCAGGATCCCGAGGTCCAGCAGGCTCGTGACCTGCCGGTTCACGGTGGCGATGCTCAGCCCTGATGCCTTTGCCGCAGTGTCACGTGAGAGCGGCCCACGGGATCGAGCAATGCGCAACACAGTCGCGGACGGACCGTCGGCGATGCGTAGTTCGGGCGCAACTATCTGGGTACGGGTCCGGGTTCCCGAGAGCGCGGTTCGCGATCGGATGTTCGGAATGGCGGAGATTGTGGGTGTCGACATGGCTGTCCCTTGCAGAAGGAGGAGAAGGCGCATATCTCTGTCGACCGAGAAATCAGCGTTTCCACTGGTCACACGAAGAAATAGACAGAAAAGGCGCAGAAATTAGCTGCAGAAAGAACGGCGGCGACAACACAGCTCTCGCGCCAGAGGCAGACGCGAACCAAGCGCAGCGGTCACATAGGTGACCCGCAAAGCGGCAGGCTGGTCGGTCGACATGGCTCCAAAAGTAGCAGCTTCACCGAGATTCACAAATCAGGTGCGGTAACGATCACACTGAACGCAACCCTGTCGGGGCGAAATCTCGCGTGTTTGGGTGGGCACACTCCCCACGAAAGGTGCACCATGTCTACAGCTTTCGCCAAGCCGACCCTCACGAATTCGGCATCAACGAACGGAGCGGCCGTTGACGCCGCTCGCGGCACTGTCACCACCCTCGGCGCGCATATCGGCGCCCGAATCGACGGAATCACTCTCGGCGGGCATCTCGACCCGGCGACGATTTCCCTCATCCGGCAAGCACTTCTCGAACACAAGGTGATCTTCTTTCGCGGGCAAGACCACCTCGACAACGATTCGCAGTACGAGTTCGCCCAGCTGCTGGGTACCCCGACCACTGCCCACCCCACCGTGAAGTCGCACGGCGCAAAAGTTCTGCCCATCGACTCGGACCTGGGCAAGGCCAACAGCTGGCACACCGACGTCACCTTCGTCGACCGCATCCCCAAGGCTTCGATCCTGCGCGCGGTGCAGCTACCCGAATACGGCGGTTCCACGACGTGGGCGTCGGGGGTAGCCGCCTACAACGGACTGCCGGATCCGCTCAAGGCGCTCGCGGAGAACCTCTGGGCTCGCCACACGAACGTCTACGACTATGCGGCAACCAGCGCCGAGCGGCTCACCGAAGATCGCACGGCCGCCTACCGCGAGGAGTTCCAGTCCACGTACTTCGAGACGGAACACCCGGTGGTGCGGGTCCACCCCGAAACCGGAGAACGCACGCTCGTCCTCGGACATTTTGTCAAGAACTTCGTCGGGTTGAGCACCGAACAGTCGAACGGTGTATTCAAGCTCTTGCAGGATCACGCCATCAAGCTCGAGTACACGACGCGGTGGAACTGGGAAGCGGGTGACGTCGCGATCTGGGACAACCGCGCCACCCAGCACTACGCGATCGCCGACTACGACGATCAGTACCGGCGTCTGGAGCGCATCACCCTTGCCGGCGACATCCCGGTCAACATCCACGGGGAACGAAGCCGCAGCATCGCCGGCGACGCTTCCGAATACTCGATCATCGAAGGCGCCTCGACTCTCCCATGACTTCACCGGATTCCGCCCCTCCTCCGCACGCCCGCGGATACGAAGGCTTCGAGGGTCGAATCGGCCGCACCGCAGCCGATTCGACCCCGTCGTGGCCCACCTCCACGACCCCGATTCCCGGATCACCCAACATCGTCGTGGTTCTGATCGACGACATGGGGTACAGCGACATCGGGCCGTTCGGCTCCGAGATCGAGACTCCCACCCTCGACCGCCTTGCCGCGCAGGGCATTCGGATGACCAACTACCACACGACGCCCCTCTGCTCGCCGTCGCGCGCAGCTCTTCTCACCGGCCTGAATCCGCACCGCGCCGGGTACGGTTTTGTCGCCAACGCCGATCCGGGCTACCCCGGACTGCGTCTGGAATTGGCCGACGACGTCCAGACACTCCCCGAAATCCTCCGCGGCGCGGGCTATGCGACCTATGCCGTCGGCAAGTGGCACCTCGTACGCGACGCCAACCTGGCCCCGGGACGAAGTCGTGACTCCTGGCCGACGCAGCGCGGTTTCGATCGCTACTACGGCTCACTCGAAGGCCTCAACTCCTTCTACTATCCCAATCAACTGATCTCCGACAATTCTGTGGTCGACGTGGACGAGTACCCCGAGGGGTACTACCTCACCGACGATCTGACCGACAAAGCGGTCGGGTACATCAAGGACCTCCGCGCCCACGATCAGGACAAGCCGTTCTTCCTCTACTTCGCACACGTCGCCATGCACGGACCGTTGCAGGCCAAGCCTGCCGACCAGGAAAAGTACCGCGGCCGCTACGACGAAGGGTGGGATCGAATCCGCGAGTCGCGGTTCGCCTCTCAGCTCGTGCAAGGCCTCTTTCCGGAAGGTACGCAACAAGCACCGCGAAACTCCGAACCCGGCTTCGACGTCCCCGAATGGGAATCACTCACGCCGGAAGTGCAGTCCAGGTTCGCCCGCTACATGGAGGTGTACGCGGCGATGGTCGACTCGATCGATCAGAGCGTCGGACGCATCGTCGACACCCTGGACGAACTCGGCGAGCTCGACAACACGATCATCGTCTTCACCTCCGACAACGGCGGCACCGCCGAGGGCGGTTCGGACGGGACCCGAAGCTACTTCGCACAGTTCGCGCATATTCAGGATCCGGACTGGGTGGGCGATGTCCCCCACGACGAATCCCTCATCGGCGGACCTGAATTGGGCGTCCACTATCCACGTGGATGGGGACAGACGTCCAACACCCCGTTCCGGTTCTACAAAGGGCAATCCTTTGCCGGCGGGATCCGTGTTCCTTTTCTCCTGTCCTGGCCCGCTGGATTGAAACCCGGAGCAGACGACAACGGGATTCGCGACCAGTTCGCGTACGTCACCGACCTGACCCCTACGCTGCTCGAACTGGCCGGAATCGACGCACCCAGTGTGCGAAACGGGCTCCCGGTGAAAGAGTTCGACGGGGTGTCTTCCGCGTCCGTTCTGCGTTCGTCTGCCGCTCCGAGCACTCACACCGAGCAGTACACCGAGATGACCGGCAACCGTGGCTACTACAAGGACGGCTGGAAACTGCTGGCTCTCACCCCGGCGGACATCGACAAACCGCACTGGCAGTTGTTCGACGTCCGCACCGACCCGACCGAGCTCGACGACCTGGCATCACGGTTTCCCGACAAGGTTCGCGAACTCGCCGAGGCCTGGGACCACTCGGCGTGGGCGAACACCGTGTTTCCTCTACTCGGCAATACCGTCGGCGCGGTTCGCCGTCCGGAGGAAGGAGCACTCTCACGCCCGGTGCGACTACTTGCCGGAACGCCCCCGCTGGAGCGCTACCGCTCATCCAAGCTGATCGGGTTCCGCGACTTCGACATCACGGTCGAACTCGACGGTTACCGCGAAGGTGACGCCGGTGTCCTTGTCGCCCATGGCGATCCGCAGGGTGGGTACCTTCTCTACGTCGAGGACGGGCACCTGCATCTCGGGTACAACGCGTTCGGTTCCTACTCCGTTGTCGACGCCGGACCGCTGGCGCTCGGCACCGAACGCATCGAGCTGTCGGTGACGGTGGTACCGCGGTTGCGTTGGGATCTCCACGTCAGTCTCGACGGCATTCACGCGGGCCGGCTGCTCGGGCAAGTACAACTGGTGGGAATGGCGCCGTGGACCGGTATCTCGGTCGGTGTCGACGCCAGGGGACCTGTGTCGTGGGAGGTACGACGACGCCATGGTCCCTTCCGGTACAGCGGCGCGCTGCGCGCCGTCACCTACACACCCGGCCGGATACAAGTACCGCGTCGTCACATCGAATCCATCGAACGGGAAGCAGAGTATGCCGCCGACTAGCCCTACGATTGCATCATGACCATTTCTTCCGATGCCCGCATCGCCGTAGTCACCGGAGCCAGCTCCGGAATCGGTGAGGCCACCGCCCGCACCCTGGCAGCTCAGGGATTCCACGTCGTGATCGGTGCTCGCCGCGTCGATCGTCTCGAGAAGATCGCCGAGGAAATCGGTGGTACCGCTCTCGAACTCGACGTCACCGACGAGGATTCCGTCGACGCGTTCGCGGCCGTGGTCCCACGTGTCGACGTGTTGGTCAACAACGCGGGTGGTGCAAAGGGTCTGGCAACAGTCCTGGACGCCGATCTGGACGACTGGCGGTGGATGTGGGAGACCAATGTTCTGGGCACGTTGCGTGTGACGAAGGCACTGCTGCCCAAGCTGATCGATTCGGGTGACGGTCTGGTCGTGACCATCACCTCGGTGGCCGCGCTGGAGGCATACGACAACGGCTCGGGCTACACCACCGCCAAGCACGCTCAAGCCGTCCTTCATCGGACATTGCGTGGTGAACTGTTGGGCAAGCCCGTTCGACTGACCGAAATCGCGCCGGGAGCCGTCGAGACGGAGTTCTCACTCGTCCGGTTCGAGGGCGATCAGGACAAGGCCGACAAGGTGTACGAGGGAATCACACCGTTGGTGGCGCAGGACATCGCCGAGATCATCGGTTTTGTCGCGTCGCGGCCGTCACATGTGAACCTCGATCAGATCATCGTCAAGCCGAGGGATCAGGCAAGCCCCGGTCGGTTCCACCGCACCACCAGCTAGTTCGAATCGTTCTGACTAACCAGTGCGAATCACCCGGTGCAGGACGAGGCCGAGATTGCGTGCAATCTCGGCCTCCGTCATTTCCGTGGAAGCGCTACGGGCACTTACGGTTTCATCAGCGGTGATGATGTACCGACCATCTCCGGCATAGTCGTACCAGTGGAACGTTATGCCGTCGTCTGTCGGTCTGCTGTCCACCGCTCCTCCCGGGTATGTGGTGACTTCACCGATCGAGGTCCGCTCTCGGTCGAAGAATCTGCTCACTTCCTCGCTCCCGCGCGCACCGGCAGCACTGCTCAGAAAGCTCGCTCTACCGGAAGTTTTCGGCCTTTCGATGCTCACACCACGCTCCGATCCAGCGGGGCAGGTCGGCAGGTGATCGACGAGCATCCGTGGAATTGCCGATGGGCGTACCACGGTGAAAACCACGTCGGAGCCACAGTCGACAGTCCTGCCGGGCAGTTGAGTCAGGAGCACCCCCAGGTCGCCGGCAACAACGCCGTGCAATCGCGTCACCGTACTCATGTTCTGCCCGTGAAAACCGGAAACCTCAACGCGAGCATCAGGATTCGCAAGAGCACCGAGAACGTGATGCAGCCGATCGTCGAGCAACCAAGCCAGGTGTGCTCCCGCTCGACGTCGCTCTTCTGTCAGCTCGTTCATGGTTTCGGCCGTCGGACGAAACCGCAGCGGGTACGGGAGTCGGTCACGTCCGACCGCTTCCCAGAGAATCTGGAATTCGAGGCCGGTGAACTGCCACTGCATGGTGGTCATTCGCCCAGCACCGCCGGGGAGACCATCGGTAGGTCGCCGACCAGGGCATTGCCGTTCTCGACTGTGACGAGGTAGCCGGGGGTGTCGTGAACGTTGTCTTCGTCTTGCCCTTGCCCTCGTCCCGGTGCCATGCCGCCGACGCCACCCATCGCGCCCCGACCGCTCTGCGCGCCCGTCGCCGAGGTACCGCCAGCTCCGTTGACGCCCCCACGTCCGCCACCGGCGAGGCCGCCCACGCCGCCAGGGCCGAGGGCTCCGACTCCGGTTCCGCCTGGCCCGAAGACGCCGGTACCGATTCCACCAGCAGGACCACCACCCGAACCGCTACCTACCAGGCCTGACGGCGTTCCGGAACCGAGCTGAGCACCATTCGGAGTTGCACGGGCAAGGCCATCCGGCGCTGCACCGGCGGACAGTGGACCGGCATGTGCCGCCGTGGTCCCGGCCGGGTCGGAACCGGTTCCGGATCGAACTGCATCGACGTTCGGATTCCCTTGGGCATCAACGCCGCTACGGTTGTCACCATTTCCGGTATCGGTGCCGGACGGATTCTGACCGGAACCGTGTCCGGGCGGGTTTGCCCCGCCGGAGTTTCCACCGTCCGCTCCCCCACCGACTCCGCCACCCGATGTAGACGGCGCGCCGAGCCCGTTTCCTGAACCCGAAAAGTTCCCGCCGTCGGCACCACCACCACCGAATGCGCCGCCACTTCCAGCCCCGCCACTTCCAGCCCCTCCATCGCCGGTGACCGGATTGAATGCGGCCGGGAGGATCGGCACCTGATCGTCCGCACGCTTCATGGACGGCAGATACACGTCCTTCATCACCTGGCGCGCTTGACGTTCGGCTTCTTCCGCTTCGTATTGGGCCTGCTTCCATGTAGCCCCGGGAACCATGCTGAGAAACCTCTCGACCGTCGAGGCGCCGTCGGGTGCCGGAATCGAGCGTTTTGCCTCGTCGAGTGCGATCTTCGCCTCCTCGATCTTGTTCGAGATCAGATCGACCCGCACCTTCAGCTCACCCGCATCAGCCGAGTAGGCCAGCACTGCTTCCAGCGCAGCCGAGCCGCCGCGCCCCTGCCAGCCTTCGGTGATCGCACCGTTCACGTCGTTCTGGAACTTCCCGATGCCGGCTTCGACCCGGCCTGCAATGGCCTTCCAAGCCTCACCGATCGCACTCAGGGTTGCCGGATTCATCTCGTTGACGTGGTCGAAGATTTCGGAGTGCGACATCGCATCGAACGGATCGTCGTCCACGATTGCGTGTTCGCTGTACTCGAGCGACGACGTCTGGGCGGTGAGGGCATCGCGCTCACCCCAGGCTCGTGCGCGCTCCACATCGGCGTCGACGGTCGCAGCAGCCATCTCGTCGTCGAACGCGCCGCGGTCGTCGGTTATGGATTGCACCAGAGCAGATGTAGCGATTGCGCTCGCGATGGGAGTGCCGACAACTGGCAATGCCGCCACGCCAGGAGGCACGGCCTGCGTCGCATCGGAGATTCTTCCCAGCACGTCTTCCAGAAATGGAATGCCCACCGCTGTCCCCCTGAAGTCGAAAACCCCCGTCGGACTCCCCCGAGCCGACAGCACTTACCTGTACAGACGCAAGCAGAGCCCGGACGGTTCCCTCATCCACGGATTTACCGCAGTACAGAGTTACGGCAGTGCCGACATCGACTTCCAGGTCGGCAGATCGATTGCCCAGTCGTAGATGTCGCCGTCCGCAGGAGACAGGTCGATCGACGTGCCGGTCACCTCTACGGGGTCACCGTAGAGGGCGGTTCCGAAGTATTCCTGCGCGTCGGATGTCGACAGGTTGATGCAACCGTTCGTGACGTTCGACGAGCCCTGCACCCCGGTGGTCTCAGGATTGGCGTGGATGAATTCGCCGTTGTTGGAGATGCGCACGGCCCAACGCTCACGCACGTTCTCGTAGAACGGCGGATTGGACATCATGAAGTCTTCGTACTTCTCCGTCACCATGTGAATGCCGCTGCGCGTGACGTTGCGAGGTTCGTTTCCCTCGCCGTAGCTGACGGGAATGTCCATGATCGTCTGACCGTCGCGCACCACCTGCATGCGGTGGCTGGGCGCATTCGCCTTCACGATCTGGCTACGACCGATCGTGAAGTCGAGCGTGAGATCCTGGTCGCCGAAGGCGCCACCGCCGTAGTTCAAGCCGTATAGCTTGGCGTCCAGATGGACAGTCGTGCCCGGCACCCAGTAATCGGCCGGACGCCAATGGGCCCGCGATCCGCCGTTGTCGTCGGCCAGCCAAGCCCACGATCCGGCGGTGGGCGGCACGGTGGTCACGACAAGCGCCTTCTCAACGGCCGCCTTGTCGACGACGGAGTTGTCGAACTGCAACGTGATCGGTGCCGCGATACCAACTTCTTGGCCGTCGGCGATGTTGAGGGTGGCGCCGGTGGTCGACTCCGGGGCAACCGTCGTAAAGCTCCCTTGGACTGGCACGGATTTACCGTCGGTCCCGGTTGCCGAGCCCGACCACGAATACGTGGTGCCGTAGCCGAGTGCCTCACTGACGGTGAACGATGTCTTGTCAGGCGACAATTGTCCTGCAACGGCTTTACCGGCCGCATTGCTGAGGCTGACGTCGGACAGCGTTCCCTGGGTCACGGCTACCGAGACGGGGGCGACCGGGCTGACATCTTTGGTGCCGGGCGCCGGCGTCGACACCACGGTCGCCACCGGTGCTGGCTCGGCGGCCGCCGCGCCGCCCTGTCCGTCCTTGCCACCGATCGTGCAGCCGACGACGGCCACCATCACAGCGAGCAATACAGCTACCAACGCAACAAGACGCGAACGACTTCTCCTACCACCCAGCTCATGCACTTCAACAGGCTACCTGCGGGCTCCGTCAGGAATCAGATGGTGCAGCCCACAGTTACCGGTTCCGGTTCCAGGTGGACACCGAACGCGGCTTCGACGCCGTCGCGCACTGTCCGCGCGAGCGAGACCACATCCGCGCTCGTTGCCGACCCTCTGTTGGTCAACGCCAAGGTGTGTTTCGTCGACAGCCTGGCCGGTGCATCTTCACCGGGATAACCCTTCGAGAATCCGGCCCGTTCGATCAACCATCCGGCCGAGAGCTTGGTTCCACCACTGCCGGGGAACTGCGGCACGGTGACGTCGCCGAGCTGTTCGGCGATGGCTGCGAGCACGGCAGGCAGCTTGTCGTCGGGCACCACGGGGTTGGTGAAGAAGGAACCCGCGCTCCAGGTGTCGTGGTCGTACGGATCGAGCACCATCGCCTTACCCGTCCGAAGTCCCAGAACTGCCTCGCGGACCTGCGACGCAGGTAACCGCTCGCCTTCTTCTGCCCCCAGTGCGGTGAACAGTTCGCGGTACGCGAGCGGGGCGCTCAATCCGTCGGTCGACGCGTCGAATTCGACGGCGAGAACCAGTGCTGCGTCCGAATGCTTGAGGACGCTCGACCGGTAACCCAATTCGAGTTTCGACGGTTCGACCCACGACACTTCGCCATTGCGTCGGTCGAGCAGTTGAACTCGCCGGAGTCGCGAGCCCACCTCGACGCCGTACGCGCCGACGTTCTGCACCGGCGTCGCACCGGTCGAGCCCGGAATCCCGGACAGGCACTCGAGGCCACCCAGTTCCGCGGCGACCGATTGACCGACTACTTCGTCCCACACCGCGCCCGCTTCGGCGACGACGCGGTCCGTGTCGAGGCTCACGGTGGTGTTGGCCACACGAACGACAACTCCGTCGAATCCCGAGTCGGAGATCACGAGATTGGATCCGCCGGCGAGAATCAGCGTCGGGATCTGCTCGCGATCGAGCAGCGTCACGACGTCGATCAACGACTGCGTCGTCGGACATTCGGCGAGCAGCCGCGCCGGTCCCCCGATTCGGAGCGTCGTCAATCCCGACAAGTCAACGTTCTCGGACACGAAAGCGCCTGATTCCACGACGCGTCTGCCAATGGTTACGTCCCACACATCGATAAACGGTAGCCTCCACAATCGTGAGCCGTCGCATCGAGCATTCGTCGAAGTACACAGTCCCCGCCGAGAAGGTCCATGAGGCGGTGACCTCCGAGCAGTACTGGCGCGACCGAATCGTCGCTGTCGGTGGTCCCGGCGCAACGATCGAAGAGCTGACCGTTCGCGACGAGACCGTCGCGGTCACGATGTCGCAGATCATTGCCGCAGAGCATCTCCCCAGCATGGTGTCGAAAGTCGTCAACGGCGACATCGTCATCAAGCGCAGTGAAACGATGGCGCCTTTCAAGGACGGCAAGGCCACCGGCACCTTTTCCGCCCACGTCGACGGCGTTCCCGCCCGTGTCGAGGGCACGCAGGTGCTGACAGGTGACGAGAACTCCGCCACTCTCGAGATCGACGGTGAGGTCGAGGTCAAGATCCCGTTCCTCGGCGGAAAGATCGAAAGTGCGATTGTCGACGAGGTTGTCCGGCTCATCCAGGCCGAACAGGACTTCACCCGGGAGTGGATCACGAAGTAAAACCCTGCGAGCGGCGGCAGTTGTGGATACAGCCGATTTGGCTTGTCACAGCGTGTAACCGGTATTCTTTACGATCATGGCTCGCCGCATCGACTACTCCGCCCGCTATCAGCACTCCCCCGAGCAGGTCTATGCGGCGCTGGCGGACCGCTCGTACTGGGAGGCCCGTGTCGAGGAGATGCGCAAGCATTCCGAGAACCATGTGGAACATTTCGAGGTCACCGATTCCGGAATCGATCTCGTGCTCCACCACATTCTTCCGCGCACGGATTTGCCTGACATCGCTCAGACGGTGATGAAGAAGGATCTTGTCATCACTCGTAAGGAGTCGTACGGCGCCTTCGGTGACACCGTGACCGGAACGTACGAAGCGTCCATCCCGGCCGGGCCGGGGAGTTTGTCCGGCACCATGGAGTTGTTCGCGACCGATACCGGGTCCACGCTGCGAACCACGTCCGAGGCCAAGGTCTTCATACCGTTCATCGGCGCGAAGTTGGAGCAACTGATGCTCATCAACCTCGTAGATCTGTTCCGCACCGAAGCCCAGGTCACCGCGACCTGGCTCGCCGCACGCTGAACCCGGCGTGAAGAAAGCTCCACCCCCGAAGATCGAGGGGGTCATCACCCGTGGCACGACGGGAATCAACAGACTGCGACGTAGTGACCGGTGGATCGTGCACAACCGCACTATCGCGCACGCCCTGAACAACGCGACCGATCCGTTGATCGTCGACCTCGGGTACGGGGCGAGGCCGGACACCACCTTCGAGATGGCAAGCCGCCTCACCGCTGTCCGGCGGGATCGACGCGTCATCGGGCTCGAGATCGACCCCGCCCGCGTGGTCGAGAGTCGTGACGGTGTCAGCTTCGCCCGTGGTGGATTCGAACTTTCCGGTCTCACACCCGTCTTCGTACGCGCCTTCAACGTGCTCCGGCAGTATCCGGAGGAGGCTGTGGACTCTGCGTGGGCACACATTCAGTCCAGTCTCGCACCGGGCGGGCTGCTACTCGACGGAACCTGCGACGAACTCGGGAGACGTTGCGCCTGGGTGCTTCTCGACGCTGATCGTCCATTGACCCTGACACTGGCCTGGGATCCCTTCGACATCGAGCGCCCTTCCGACATCGCGGAACGTCTCCCGAAGGCTCTCATCCACCGCAACGTTCCCGGTGAGCCGATCCACGCGTTGCTCAGCGCGGCCGATCGAGCCTGGGCCACCGCCGCGCCGCACGCCTCGTTCGGACCTCGCCATCGTTGGGCTGCCGCATTGGAAATTCTTCGGGCGCAAGGAATTCCCGTGCAGCCCGCGCGGCGACGTCTTCGTGACTGCATCCTGACCGTGCCCTGGCACGTCGTAGCGCCGAATCCCTGAACTCATAGACGGGAAACGCCCCGCCGCGGAGGTGTTCTCCGCGGCGAGGCGTCTGTGTGCAGGCGTCGGGCTAGGACCCGAAGATGTTTTCCAGGCTTCCCAGTGAACCGGTCGAACTGCCGCCGTTGCCGGGATCCCCGCCGTCGGACGCTGCCGTTACCCTGACAGTGACTGCGGCCTGGGTCTCGGAACCGAGATAGCCGTCAGTTCCACTGAACACCGCGGTGATTCGGCGATCTCCGAGTTCGGTGAAGGTGTGCGAGAGCGTGGCCTTACCGTTCACCACGGCAACCGGTCCACCGATCGGGGTGGTTCCGTCCATGAACTGGACCGTTCCTGCGCTGAGCGTAGGTACCACTGCCGCAACAAGATCGACCTTCGCGCCCTTGACCGCTGACGCCGGAGCGCTCACGGTGATGGACGTTTCCTGATCCTCCGCGGCCGGAGCCGTGACCGAAACCGACTGAGCAGCCGAGGTAGAGGTGAGGAATCCTGTTGCACCCGAGTAGACGGCCGTGATGTCGTGCGTACCGACGCTCGCGAACTCGTGCATGATCGACGCCTTGCCCTCGACGACCGGCACCGGTGAGCCGAGATTGCCCGAGCCGTCCTTGAACTGCACTGTGCCGCCAACCGGCGTCGGCGTGACGGTTACGGACAGACCAACTGCCGTACCGGTTTTTGCATCCGCCGGAACGGTCAAGACCGTCTGGGTCTGCTGGTCGGTGGGAGCCGGCGCCTTGACGTTCACGGTCTGGGCGTTCGATGTCGAGCCCAGGTAGTTACCCGACCCCGAGAACACTGCGGTGATGCTGTACTCACCCGCCACGTTGAAGATCGGCGTGGTTGTCGCTTTTCCGGTTGCGTCCACGGGAATCGGGGAGCCCAGATCCCTGCCACTTTCCTTGAACTGCACGGTGCCACCTGCAACACCGGTCGAGACCGAGGCAGTGAACGACAATGTCTCTCCGGTCGAAGCGGTCGACGGGCCGACGAGGGTAGTCGTTGTGTTCTCCTCGACCACCACCGGAGCGACTGTCAACGCATGTGGCGCCGACGTCGAAGTCTGGTAGACACCGGAACCGGAGTACACCGCCACGATCGAATGCGCGCCTTCTGCATAGGAATTCGTCAGCGAAGCCTTGCCGTTGGCATCGACGGGAACGGCGCCGCCGAGGTCGGTTGCACCGTCCTTGAACTGCACCGTGCCACCCGCCGGAGTGGGCGACACCGTAGCCTCGACGGTCACGGACTCACCTGCAACTGCACTTGCGGGACCGGTGATCGCGGTTGCAGTGCTCTTGTCCGCTTCGGACACTACGACGTCGACAGCCGACGACGTGGAGGTCGCCACCTTTGCATTACCGAGATACTTGGCCGTCACGCTGTGGGTTCGGACGTCAGCCGGTGTCCAGGCAAGCGTTGCAACACCATTGGCGAGCGCGCCCGCACCGATCTTGGAACCGGCGTCGAAGAACTCCACCGAATCACCGTCGGCACCACCGGTCACCGTCGCACTCAACGTCACCGGCTGCCCCACCTGAGCGCCACTGACCGGTGACACGGTGGTCGTCGACACGTTCTTCTGAACGTTGATCGACGGACCACGACCATTTGTCGTGTCGTCAACGAACACCGTGCCGTCGAAATGCACCGTCGTCGACAAATCAGTACCACGAGCACAATCCGCACCGACGCGATACTGGAATTCGAACGTCTTGACGTCACCACCCCACATCGGCCATTCCGTAGCACCCGCACTCAAACGAACAGAATCAGTAGCCACCTCGTTGACACGGAACGCACTACCGTTCACCGTCGCCGAACCATCGACATACGTCATACACGCCGGATGAAAATCGCGCACCGCATACAGATTGTGAACCGCGGCAGTTCGCTTGAACACCGTCTTCGACGTGATCACATCACCCTCGGACGGCGTCCCGTTACTGATCGTCCGAGTCACCTTGTACCCGTCGGAATTGAACTCCGCCGTCACCGGAGCCGCACCAGCAACCCCGACACCCGCAACCACCGCGAAACCCGCAGCAACAGCAAACACACTCAAACCTGCAACTGCACGGCGTGCAGAACCTACAGACATAGCTTTTCCTTCTCGAGAAGTGAGCGAAATGGGTGATGCCCCAACGCCGAACGCGGGCGGGGCATCACCAGGTGTCGGCGGCTAGGAGCCGAAGATGTTGCCGAGGCTGCCGAGCGAACCGGTGCCGTTGCCTGGTTCTTCACCGTCGACGGGTGCGGCGATCTGGACGGAGACCTGATCGGACGATGCCGTCACCGTGCCGGCGCCCGAGTACTCCGCCGCGACAACTCGCTGCCCTTGAGTTGCGGGCTTCCACGAAAGGCTGGCCTTTCCGGATGAATCGACCGTGGCCGTGCCGATGACGGTCTCGCCGTCCTTGAAGGTGACTGTGCCACCCGCATTGGCGGGGCTGATTTGAGCGGAGATCGTCTGGGCAACGCCGACCTGGCCCGCTACTACGCTGAGATCTGTTGTGGAGCTTGTTGTTCCGGCGGGCTGTTCGGCGACTGTCACATTCGCGGTGGTACTCGACCCGGTGACACCGGATCGACCGGCGAATACGGCTTCCACCGTCTGTGCACCGGCGACCGTCGGAACCCAGGCATAGGTCGCTTCACCGTTGCCTGCCACCGGCACCGAAGCGAGCACCGTTCCGCCGACCTTGAACGTGACCGTTCCACCGGTGCCCGACGCGGACACAGTCGCTTTGAGATTGGTCGACTTGCCGACCTGCGCGCCCGAGATCGGCGCCAGCGTCGTACTGGACTGAGCATCGGCCTGCGAAACGTTCACGATCAGCGCTGCCGAAGCGGAACCGACGGCACGCGCCGTGTCGGCGAACTTCGCTGTGATCGAGTGGTCTCCACGGGTGGTCGGTGTCCAGGCAAGTGTTGCAACACCATTGGCGAGCGCGCCCGCACCGATCTTGGAACCGGCGTCGAAGAACTCCACCGAATCACCGTCGGCACCACCGGTCACCGTCGCACTCAACGTCACCGGCTGCCCCACCTGAGCGCCACTGACCGGTGACACGGTGGTCGTCGACACGTTCTTCTGAACGTTGATCGACGGACCACGACCATTCGTCGTGTCGTCAACGAACACCGTCCCGTCGAAATGCACCGTCGTCGACAAATCAGTACCACGAGCACAATCCGCACCGACGCGATACTGGAATTCGAACGTCTTGACGTCACCACCCCACATCGGCCATTCCGTAGCACCCGCACTC
>NZ_JAJHVW010000015.1:0-115524 GCF_027583855.1 Rhodococcus sp. BH5 | reverse complement strand
CAACCTCGTGTCACTCACCCTTGCAGGTGGGAGTCGGTGTCCGTGTCGCTCTGACCTGGACAAAGTTACGCGAAGATCAACACAACACCAAATCGCCAGGTCAGAGCACTGCGGTCGGTTAACAGGCGATACTTTTCTCGAATTTTTACTTCTCGCGATGACTTTCTGCGCCCACTGCGGTCTGTATGAGCAGGAACCAACAGGAACCGAAGCGTTCAGTAATCAGTCAACCGAGTTCAAGGAGCACCCAATGTCTCGTCTTCTCTTCGTCAACATGCCGGTCAAGGACGTCGTCGCTACCCGTGCATTCTTCAGTGGCCTCGGCTTCGAGTTCAACGACATGTTCAGTGACGAGAACACTGTCTCGATGATCGTCAGCGATTCCGCCACCGTCATGTTCCTGAACGAACCGCGTTTCGGGGACTTCATCGCCGACGACATCTGCGACACGTCGAAAGCTCGTGAAGCACTGATGTGTGTGTCGGCCGACAGCAGGGAGGAAGTCGACACCTTCGTCGACGCGGCGATTGCTGCCGGCGGCAGCAAGTGGATGGAGCCCCAGGATCACGGCTTCATGTACGGACGCGCATTCCGCGACCTCGACAATCACGTCTGGGAGGTCATGTGGATGGACCCGGCTGCGACTGTTCCCCAGCAGTAACGCACAGCAACAGCAGTAACGAGCAGTCGCGCGGGTCCCTCCATACTGGGGGGGCTCGCGCAACTCCTTGCCCCTAGAACTCGGCAGGGCCCCTACAGCTCGGCAGGCAATCCGAACCGTGCGAACAGACTCAGATCGAAGAAACACGTCACGTGCGAGATCCCGGACTCGGTGACATCGAGAACGTGCAACTGGAAAGCGCGGTGAACACCATCGGGCTCGCGCATGTAGAGGCCGAACGCCGGCTGTCCGTTCGCAGCGGTCGGAAGTAGGCGCATCGCTCCTGGTCCGTCGGCCGGGCATTTGGTTCCGATGAGTTGCCCGATTGCCTCGGGGCCCTGGTACCAACCCTCGAACGGAGGCATCTCCCAGATGGCTTCGCGCGTGAACAGTTCGACGATGGCCTCGACGTCGTAGCTCTCGAAGCTGTGCACGTAGTCGCGAAGCAACTTCCGGGCAGCCTCGGTAGTCGGTTCCACGAGATCGTCCTCGGTGGGTCCGATGTGATTGATCTGCGCGCGAGCCCGCTGCAGCAGGCTGTTTACCGCAGTGGTTGTGGTGTCCAGCGCCTCCGCAACTTCCGACGCCTTCCACTGGAGAACGTCACGTAGAACCAGAACCGCACGTTGGCGCGCGGACAAGTGCTGCAAAGCGGCAACAAGGGCGAGCCTGACCGAATCGCGATTGACGACCATGACGGCCGGATCATTGACGTCGCCCAACGCAGAATCGGCAATCGGTTCCAACCAGGCAATCTCGTTGCGCTCGATCAAATCGTCGGCCGGGTCCGAACTAGGTGCGCCGAGGCCGGTCGGGAGGGGACGCCTCGATCTCCCCTCCAGCGCGGTCAGGCAGGTATTCGTCGCGATGCGGTAGAGCCAGGTCCTGAGAGATGACTGGCCCTTGTAACCGTCGAACCCGCGCCAAGCCCGGATGAACGTCTCCTGGACCTGGTCTTCGGCGTCGTGAATCGACCCCATCATGCGATAGCAGTGCGCCAGCAACTCGCGGCGGTACGGATCGGCAAGAGTGAGGAAATCACTGTCCAACGCCTGATCGACTGTCATTTGTTCAGACTAGTGGCCGAGCGCCCGAAACACAGGCGTCGGCGAGAATTCGATCAGGCAGGCGCCTGCACCGCAGTCAACCTGGATCTCTTCCGGAGAACGAACCCCAGTGATTCGTAGAGTCTGATCGCATTCGTATTCGATTGCACTGCATGGAGAAATGGCAGCTCGCCGCGCTCGCGAATCCCGGCAGCGACGGCACGGATCAGCGTCGTACCCAGGCCTCGACCCCGAAAGTCGCTGTCAGTGCACACCGCACTGATTTCCGTCCATCCCGGAGGGTGCAACCGCTCCCCCGCCATGGCAACAAGTCTTCCGTCGACGCGAATGCCGTAGTAACTGCCCATCTCGACGGTACGAGGAAGAAACGGTCCTGGCTTGGTGCGCTCGATCAATGCCAGAATTTCGGGAACGTCGCCCGTTCCGAGAAGTTCGACCGACGGATCAACGGAGACTTCGAGTGCGGATCCGTCCATCTGCACCGAGCCGAACTGATCCACAACGCGCCACCCTTCCGGCGGGCGGTGATCAAATCCTCGCAAACCTACTGTGCCGCCAGGACCTACGAGTGTGAGTAGGTTCTCCCAGTCCTCGGCGTCCAACTCGGGCGGATGACCGACAAACGGCGCGACCGTCGGGTCGTATCGCGCAACTCTCCCTGCCCAGCGAGCGAATTGCGCATGATGTCCGCGAAGTCCTTGTCGCACAGGATCGTCCAGCGGATGGGTGTCGACATCCGTGTCAACTGTCTCGACAAACGACGCCAGGGTCGCCTCCGTGGTCATCGAACCTCTTCCTGCCCTATTTGCCTGTGATGGAGGCGAACGAACCTCCCCGCCCACCTCTATGACAACGCTAGGAACACTTGCTGTCGTAGTCGCCGGATAGAATCAAGATGATTCTGACCTCGACCTGTATTTCCGGCGTCAATCAGGGCTCGATTGCAGATCTGCACCAGGACATTCGTCGCGACGCCTCACCAACCGGAAGGCCATTTGGCATGAGCAACTCCGACCCGATCAGGTCTGCATTCGACCAGTTGCCCCTGAAGGACATGGACGCTGCAACGCTGGTCTTCGCCATCGAGAGCGCCGTCCACGAGCTGGCGATCCCGGGTGAAACCCTACGGCTCGCCATGGAGGTCGCGACCCTTGCGCACCTCGATCAGTTCAGAAAGAACGGGATCAAGTCCGACGAGGATCCCTACATCGTTCATCCCCTACGAAATGTATTGCGGCTGCTTCGGTACGGGTGCTCCGATGTCGAGATCCTGAGCGCAACCGCACTTCACGACACGGTCGAGGACCGACCACACGCCGTCATCGCGCTCCTCGGTGGCCAGACTGCAGACGACATGTCCGCATCCGAAGCGCAGGAACGTGCGTCCACACTCATCGCCTCGCGCTTCGGCCACAGAATCTCCGAACTTGTTGAGGCAGTGACCAATCCAATCGACTACCCACACGACAACACCACCGCCGGATATCAGGATCACGTCATCCGCGCGATAGCAGATCCCGCAGTGTTCCTCGTGAAGTTCAGCGACTTCGTCGACAACGCGGGAAGCGTGAAGTACCTGAACGGGACCGACAGACTGAGACTGGTCACGAAATACGAACCACTCGTGGAGCACTTCAAGCGGACTTCACTTGCTCTCGGCAACGCATTGCACCTCCCTCCCTCAGGACTCGACGCGATCGCAAAGCACATCGCAACCATCGAAGGCGATTTCTCGAATACGGTCCGACCGGACATAAAAAATACTCGCCAGTAGTACCGATCAGTAATAATCGAGCAACCCAGAGAATTCTCCGAATATGCGATTTTGTTACCAGTGAGTATTCACTTTCTTGCCGATTTCATTACCATCGTGATCCGTGTCACAAGTCCGAATTCCATTGCACCGCAATGATTTAACGCCATATGTGTAACCGTGGTTCACGTTGACTAATATTCTTCAATTCGCCCAGGTGACATGAGCGTCGACATACTGCATTCTTAGATAAACCAGGGATTCCCTGGAAGCAGACACAATATGTTGCTGATTCGTGATTGGAGCGGTTCTGAGTCCACGCCTGCAGGGTGGCGCACAAGGCACACAGTGTCTCAGCGCACACAGCGCTTCGGTGCACACAGTGCTTCAGCGCAGGGGACTCGACGAACCGGAAGGGCAATCACTTGCCGACGCGCAACCGGGGGAAACACAGCGCATCGCGGCGTAGTTCACGAACCGGGGAATCCGGGTATGTGGGACACGGTCGGCTCATATCGCAACGTACGTGACGAAGAATCTCATCAAGGACGGTGGCAGTGACAATGTTCAAACGAATCGCAGTGGTCAATCGAGGTGAGGCCGCGGTCCGGCTGATCAGGGCTGTACGCGAACTGAACGCCGAACACGACTACGGCATTCGCGTCATTGCACTGCACACCGAGGCCGAGCGCCGCGCCATGTTCGTCCGCCAGGCCGATGAGGGCGTGACCCTGCGCAGCACCGGCACCGGTAGCCCGTATCTCGACTACGCCGAACTCGAGCGAGCACTGCTCGCGGCCAAGGCCGACGCAGTCTGGGTCGGCTGGGGCTTCGTGGCCGAGGATCCCGCCTTCGCGGAGATCGTCGCGAAACTGGGCATCACGTTCATCGGCCCGAGCGCCGACGCGATGCGCCTGCTCGGCGACAAGGTTGCCGCCAAGATCCTGGCCGAGAAGGTCGGCGTACCGGTCGCCCCGTGGAGCGGCGGACCGGTCGAAACGCGCGCCGACGCTCGTCGTCATGCTCAGTCCATCGGATATCCCCTGATCATCAAGGCCCGAAGCGGCGGCGGCGGACGCGGTATCCGCAAGGTCTGGGCCGAAGACGAACTCGAAGTTGCACTCGAGCGCACGCAGGGCGAAGCAGAGCGGTCCTTCGGCGACCCCGTCGTCTTCCTCGAACGCCTTGTCACCGATGCACGCCACGTCGAGGTACAGGTCATCGCCGACAACCACGGCAATGTCTGGGCTCCGGGCGTTCGCGACTGCTCGATTCAGCGTCGCAACCAGAAGGTCATCGAAGAATCCTCCTCCCCCGTCCTGACCGAAGAACAGTCTGACCACCTCAAGAAGGTGTCCGCCGAACTGGTCAAGGCAGCCGGATACCAGGGCGCAGGCACGGTCGAATACCTCTACCAGCCCGAGAACAAGCTCTTCACGTTCCTCGAGGTCAACACCCGTCTGCAGGTCGAGCACCCGATCACCGAGGTCACCACCGGAATCGACCTCGTCAAACTGCAGATTCTGGTCGCCAGTGGTGACGAATTGGTCGGTGACTGCCCGCCCGCATTCGGCCACGCCGTCGAAGCCCGCCTCAACGCAGAGGACGCGGACAACGATTTCGCGCCGGCACCCGGCACGGTTCAGCTCCTCAAGTTCCCGCTCGGCTCCGGCATCCGGGTCGACACCGGCATCGCTGCCGGGGACGTCATTCCGCCCGACTACGACTCGATGGTCGCGAAGGTCATCGCCTGGGGCCGCAACCGCTCCGAGGCACTTGCGCGCCTGCGTACCGCCCTTCGTGAAACCACAGTCGTACTCGACGGCGGCACCACCACCAAGTCGTTCCTCCTCGATCTACTCGATCGCGACGAGGTCATCTCGGCATCCGCGGATACCGGCTGGCTCGACCGCACGGGCGCCCTCACCGGCACCACTCGTCGCGCGGACGTCGCACTGATCGCCACCGCCATCGATGCTTACGACGCCGAGGAGTCCCTCGAGCGTGCGGCCTTCCTCGCCTCGGCACGTGGCGGCCGTCCCCGCGCCAATCACGCGATCGGCCGTACCGTCGAGCTCAACTACCAAGGTCAGGCATACAAACTGACCGTCGGGCGTATCGGCCCGCACCGCTACCGCGTCGACGGAGACGCCGGCGACATCGAGGTCGACGTCGATCGTCTCGGCGACTTCGAGTCACGGCTGGTGATCGGTGATCGGCGCTTCCACGTCGTTTCCGTCGTGAGCCCGGCTCGCTATCTCGTCGAGGTCGACGGCATCAGCCACCAGATCAGCCAGGACGACGCCGGAGTGGTCCGCGCACCGGCTCCCGCCGTCGTGGTGGCTGTACCGGTCGCGGTCGGCGACGACGTCGAAGCCGGCTCCACCCTGGTCGTACTCGAATCCATGAAGATGGAGACCGCAGTTCGCGCACCGTACGCGGGCAAGGTGCGTGAAGTTCTCGCTACCGTCAACTCTCAGGTCGATGCCGGCGCGCCGCTCCTGCGCGTCGACCAGGTCAGCGAGGAAGCTGTCACGGAGAAGGCTCCGCGAGTCCAATTCGATCTTCCGGCAGCAACTTCCGGTTCCGACGCCCGCGACGACGCGTTGGCACAGCTCGAAGCACTGACCGCGATGATCAGTGGCTACGACGTCAGCGGCAAGCACGCAAACGCTGTTCTGGCCGAGTACGACGCACTTCGCAGCGCACTCGAATCCGAGGACCGCGAACTGGTACAGGCCGAACTGGCTGTGCTGACCACCTTCGCCGACATCTGCGAACTCTCGCGCAACAAGCCCACCTCGGGTGAGTCCGCGAAGGACGAATCCGTCCACAGCCCCCGCGAGCACTTCCACACCTTCCTGCACTCACTCGACTCCGAGCGCGAAGGTTTGCCGGCGTCGTTCCGCACGAGACTCGAACGGGCACTTCGCCACTACGACGTCACCGATCTGGAAGATCGCCAGGCCGTCGAGGAAGCGGTGTACCGACTCTTCCTGGCTCTGCAGCGCATGGAAGCCCAGATCCCGGTCATTGCAGCACTTCTCGAAGGCTGGCTCGTCGGCGACAAGGCTCCCGGTTGCTCGGCTCAGGAGCTCAACGAGGTTCTCGATCGACTCATCGTCGCGACGCAGGTCCGCTACCCCGTCATCGGCGACGTCGCCCGCAACCTTCGCTTCCGGTTCTTCGACGAGCCGCGCATCCGCAAGGTTCGCGAAGACGTCTACGACGGAGTACGCGGCAACCTCGCCTACCTCGAAGAGCAGCCGGACGCTGCAGATTTCGACGATCGAATCGCCAATCTCGTCGCCACTCCCGAACCGCTCCTGGACCTGTTGGGTCGAAAGATCGGCCTCGGCAACCGCGATGGCGGCCCTCTGCTCGAGGTCATCACGCGTCGCTACTACAAGATTCACTCGTTCGAAGACGTCCGCGTTTTCGAGCACGTCGACCGCCGTTTCGTAACCGGTAACTTCGACCTCAAGGGCGACGGGCTGCATCTGGTCTCGACGGTGGCCGAATTCGACGCTCTCGGAACGGCTCTCGACGATGTCGCAACAATCGCGCAGGATGCTCCATCCGGTCGCGGCCTGGTAGTCGACATCTACCTCGACTGGCCGAATCAGCCCGCCGACGGCGACACGCTCGTCGAGACGCTGCGCACCGAACTCTCGCGCAACGAGACGATCACCCGGTCCCGCCGCGCGACTGTGATCATCTGCAATCCGAATGGGGAGCCGGTCCGCTGGGTCACCTTCCGCCCGATCGACGGTGAACTGGTCGAGGACAACATCATCCGCGACATGCATCCGCTCACGGGTCAGCGTCTGGACATGTGGCGTCTGAAGAACTTCAACGGCAAGCGTCTGCCGGCTCCGGAGAACACCTACCTGTTCCACCTCTCCGCCAAGGAGAACCCGAAGGACGAGCGCCTGATCGCTCTCGCGGAAATCCGTGACGTGACACCGCAGCTCGACGACGAAGGCCAGATGGTTGCGCTTCCGGCCATCGAGCGCACACTTGCCGCGTGCCTCGACGGCATCCGCCGTGCGCAGTCCCAGCGCGGAGACAAGCGTCGACTGGCAGCCAACCGCGTCGTGCTGTACGTGTGGCCGGTCGCCGACGTTCCCAGCGAACGCTTCTCCGTGATCGCTCAGAACGCAGCCCGACTGACCGTCGGCGCCGGGCTAGAAGAGATCACACTCATCACCCGCCTGAAGGACCGAAAGGGCGGCGCGCCCAAGGAAGTTGCGCTGCGATTCTCCTACCGCGCAGGTGCCGGTGTGGTCATCAACAAGACCACGCCTCCCACTGAACCGCTGCTCCCCCTCGACGCGTACGCCCAGAAGGTCCAGAGTTCGCGGGCACGCGGCACGGTGTACCCGTACGAGCTGATTCCCCTCCTGACCGGCACCAAGGGCACCTTCGTCGAGCACGACTTCGACGAAGCGGGCGTCCTCTCACCTGTCGAGCGTCCGTACGGGCTCAACAAGGCCGGCATCGTCGTCGGCCTCGTGAACACTCCGACGCCGCGCTATCCCGAGGGAATGACCCGTGTCGCGCTCTTCGGTGACCCCACCAAGGCGCTCGGTACCGTGGCCGAGGCCGAATGCTCACGCGTGGTCGCTGCCATCGACCTGGCCGAGAAGTTGAACGCCCCGGTCGAGTGGTTTGCACTGTCCTCGGGTGCCACCATCTCGATGGAGAGCGGCACCGAGAACATGGACTGGGTCTCCCGTGGCCTGCGCCGGATCATCACCTTCACCCAGAACGGCGGTGAAATCAATATCGTCGTCACGGGAATCAACGTCGGCGCTCAGCCCTACTGGAACGCCGAAGCCACCATGTTGATGCACACCAAGGGCATTCTGGTGATGACCCCGGACAGCGCGATGGTGCTGACCGGCAAGCAGTCTCTCGACTACTCCGGTGGTGTGTCGGCCGAGGACAACTTCGGTATCGGTGGTTACGACCGCGTCATGGGCCCCAACGGCCAGGCACAGTATTGGGCCCCCGACCTCACTGCGGCGTGCGAGATCCTGTTCCGTCACTACGCACACTCGTACCTCGCTCCCGGCGAACGGTTCCCGCGCCGCGCAGCGACGACGGACCCTGTCGATCGCGACGTGCGTAGCTTCCCGCACACCCACCCGTCGAGCGACTTCGAGACGGTCGGCGACATCTTCTCCTCGGCGAAGAACCCGGATCGCAAGAAGCCCTTCGACATTCGCACCGTAATGCGTTCGGTGGTCGACCAGGACCACTCTGTTCTCGAGCGTTGGGCCGACATGGCCGGCGCCGACACCTCGGTCGTTCTGGACGCGCACCTCGCCGGACATCCGGTCACAGTGGTGGGCATCGAATCCCGCGCGATCCCACGTAAGGGGCACTTCCCCGCCGACGGTCCCGACACCTGGACGTCGGGAACGCTGTTCCCGAACTCGTCGAAGAAGACTGCCCGCGCGATCAATGCTGCGAGCGGCAACCGTCCGATCGTGGTGCTGGCCAACCTGTCCGGCTTCGACGGTTCCCCGGAGTCGCTGCGCAACATCCAGCTCGAGTACGGCGCCGAGATCGGCCGCGCCATCGTCAACTTCGACGGACCGATCGTGTTCTGCGTCGTCTCCCGCTACCACGGCGGCGCGTTCGTCGTGTTCTCCGGTGCGCTCAACGACAACATGGAAGTTCTTGCTGTCGAAGGCTCGTTCGCGTCGGTACTCGGCGGCGCCCCCGCCGCCGCAGTGGTCTTCACCCGTGAGGTGAACACCCGCACCAACAACGACCCGAAGGTGCAGCAACTGGAGGCAGACTTGGCAGCAGCCAAGGATGACACGGAGAAAGCACATCTGCGCGTAGAACTGAACGCTCAGCGCATCGCCGTCCGCTCCGACAAGCTCGGCGAAGTGGCATCCGAATTCGAAGCGATCCACAACATCCAGCGGGCCCGAGAGGTCGGCTCGGTGGATGAGATCGTCCCTGCCGCAGAACTGCGTCCGCAGATCATCGCAGCAGTCGAACGCGGCATGAAGCGCGCACTCGCGCAGTAAGTTTCTCCGCACGTCGAGCGGTCCCGCGAAATGCGGGGCCGCTCGATTTGTGTCCAGGCAGCGCCTGCGTCAGACGCCCTCGAGCGCCTCTCCGATCTCTTCGAGGACGTGATTGTGCTGCTCTGTTGCGAGCAGATGCCCCGCTGCAATGGTGACTGCCACGGGCCACTCGATGATCTCGAAGGCGACCATCAGTCCCATCACCGCAAAGTAGGCGATCTGCTCGGGTCTCGGAACAGGGATGGCACCGACGATCGGTAGCTCCAACTCGAAGCTCCGTGCCGAACGGACGGATTCGACTACCGCGCGGTGATCGACGGGGTTCGTGTGGTCGACGGTGTTCTGGGACATGTCGCGATTCCTCAGGATTCATCTCGGGTCGCCCGGGAGTTCGGCGACGTGTCACTTCCAGCAGCGACGCTCACAAGCGTGTCCGATTCACCGGTTTCCGCTTCTTTGATTTCCACGTCGCTGATTTCCACGCTGTCGCGGGCGCTGACTCCCCCGGTTCGGGAGGTGTACGCAGTGCTCGTTCGCGTCGGGATCTTGCGAATCGTCGACTGACCGTTCGCGTTCTCCTCAGTTGCGGCAATCCGCTCCAACGCCCGCGGGGCCAGCGCCGCGAGCAGCGTCGCCGCCGACGCGCAGCCCACCGCTTGGCCCCAGGCGATGGGACCAAGCGGCATGCAACCGAGAAATTGGCTCACCACGGGTGTGCTGACGAGCGTCGCCAGCGCCGCAGCGGATCCGGCAACGGTTGCGACCACCAGCGGACTGCGTGATTCGAGCAGCGTCTGCCCCAGTTGGGTGCCCACCAGGGCAACCAACGCCACCGTCGACGCTCGCCGCCTCCTACCGCTCGCCCGGGCCAGAAGCCACGCTGCCAGCGCACCGATTGCCGTGGCACCGCCGCGGACAGCGATCGTCTGCCACAACGCATGAGCGTCCATCTGTTCGGACTTCTCGGATCCGTTCTCGGACGGGGTGCTCACCGCAAGCGCGGCAGCGGGCAAGGCGTCCGTCATCAGATTGACCAGTAGCAACTGCCTTGCGTTGAGCGGTGATTCGCCGGACAACGCAGAACCGATCAGCGCGAATGCGACTTCGCCCGCGTTGCCTCCGAGCAAAACCCCTACCGCTGATCCGACCCGCCGCCACAATTGACTGCCCTCGTCCAATGCGTCGGTCAGTCCGCCGACACGGCCGTCGAGGAGCACGATGTCTGCGGCGCCGCGCGCCGGATCACTGTCGGTCGACGCCACCCCGATTCCCACGCTGGAAACTCGGATCGCCGCAGCATCGTTCGCGCCGTCACCGACCATGGCGCACACCCGCCCGTCGGTCTCCAACGCTTGCACGATCTCGACCTTCTGCTCGGGTGTCACGCGCGCAAAGACGCTGCTGCCGCGGACCGCATCCCGTCTTTCGGCGCGAGAGAAGTTCTCCCAGTCAGGACCGGTGACAACATCCTCGCGTGCGACGTCCAACCCCAGTTCGGTGGCGACCGCGGCCGCTGTTGTCGGATGATCCCCGGTCAGCACGCGCACTTGCCGTCCGTCGCCTCGAAGTTCTCGAACAAGTTGCGTTGCTTCGGGTCTGAGCGTGTCCGAGAGTCCGAGAAGGCCGACCGCTTCCAACCCCTCGGAGCAACACTGTTCGAGAAATTGCGAGTCTTCGCCTGCGCGTCGCGCGTCGTGTTCCGACAACTCGCGCTGGGCGACGGCAACCACCCGCAGACCGCGTCCGGCCATGCTTTGAACGTGCGTCGCCGACACAGCATTCGGATCTCGTCCTGCTTCGGTCACGAATTCCGGCGAACCTTTGAGTGCGATCCGCCTGCCGAGCAAAGCTGCCGAGTACGGCCGCCCCGACCTGAACGGAACGAGGTTGTTCGCCTCGACGTCACCGAAAACCGAAGCATCGTCCAGAGCTTGCTGGGCTGCATCGACGACGGCGGCATCCGTCGAATGAAACACGCGATCGTCGCGACTTCCCAGGGCACTGCGCGCCGCAACTTCCAGAATCTCGCTTTCGTCCCAGCCGTCGACGCGTTCGACCGCGGCCACCCGTAGCTTGTTCTCGCTGAGGGTTCCGGTCTTGTCGAAACAGACCACGTCGACACGACCGAGCGCTTCTATCGATCGTGGCGCACGAACCAACACTCCTGCTGCAGTGAGCCTTCGCGCTGCGGCCTGCTGAGCCAGAGTGGCAACCAGAGGCAGCCCCTCCGGCACGGCAGCCACAGCCACGGCCACACCTCCGGTGACGGCGCGGCGCAGACCGGTACCACGAAGCAGACCCGCGACTGTCACCAACGCCCCACCGCCGATACTGGCCGGCAGAGTCGCCCTCGTGAGTTCGCGAAGTCTGTTGGTCAGGCCCACAGCAGGTCCGGATCGGGACACACCGACATCGGCACGCCTGGTCACCGTTCGGGCTCCGATGGCCGTGACCACGCCACGACCGGATCCGGCAAGCACTGTTGTCCCTGCGTAGGCCATGCACCGTCGCTCGGCCAGTGGCATCCCAGGGGTCGGGTCGGTCTGCTTGTCGACGGGCAGGGACTCTCCCGTCAACGACGACTCGTCGACTTCCAGCGATTCGACGCTCAACAGGCGACAATCTGCGGGCACGATGTCCCCGGACTCGATTGCCACGACGTCACCGAGTTCGAGCGCGTCGGCCGCTGTCTCGACCGTGCCGTCGTTGGTTACTCGCCGAGCTACCGGTTCCTGAGTCCGCAAGAGCCGCTGCACCGCCCGCTCCGAATGAAGCCGTTGAACAGCGGACATCGCGGCATTGCCGACCAAGACCGAGCCGACCAGGACGGCGTCTACCGGTGAACCGAGGACTGCACTGGCAGCGGAGCCGGTCGCCAATACAGGCGTCAGTGGATCCGCCAATTCTGTTCGCAACGCCGACAATCCGTCACGGATCAACCTGAACCGTGCGGGCGCTCGCACACGAGCTTCCGCACGGTGCGGTGTATGTCGGATGGATTCGGATAGTTCGCGAACGACAGCATCACCGTCCATCTCATGCCAGGTATCGCTCGGAGCACCGACAGGGACGGGCGCTTTAATCACAGATCGGGACAAGGTGTATCCGGTCCACAGTCCCGCGGCCGAACCAGCCGTGACCGGCCCCGGCCCTGCCCCTCGAACTCCCGGAAGCATGATCAAGGCACCCAATGCCGAAGAACCTGAGGAGAGTTCGACACCGCGCCTCGTCGCTGTTCGAGCAGCCGGGAGCGCATGGACAACCCGCCACGCCCCGGCCAAGTCGGTGTGGATGTCGGCACTCACGTGCTCGCCACTCGGTGGTGAAATCCCGATGCGTAGCACTGCCTGTCCCGATATCGCCCTACTCGACACGATCGCAACTGTCCGACCCTCGGCCACCAACGCCGAGAGAGCCTCGCGCAGGCCGGCTTCGGCAGTCGATTGCGCCGGATAGAGCTCGTCGAATCCACTTCGCAGTGATCCGAGCCCGTCGTCGTCGATCGTGACGGCTGCGACCCCGGCCGCACGTATTTCGCCTATCAGTGTTTCCGCCAGACCTTTTCGCACGGGTCGCACGACCACTTCGGCGCCGCCGATGCGGTGCCTTCCCACTCCGACAGTTCCGTCGTTCAGAGCTTTCCTGGCTTGTTCCCACACTGCGACGCGATCCGACTCGGCCACCTCTCGTATGTCGGAAACCCGGAGCGAGTCGTCGAAGAGGACGCTCGGATCGACGAGGACGGTGTCAATACGATCGAGCATGCGTAGAGCCGCAGAGTCCGAAACGGCGGTGTGGTGCGTCCGACACAGACCGTATGACACACCAGCAGCGAATGATTCGCGCGACATCCGAAGCGGCCGCGGCGCCGAAACCTTGATACTCGTCGCGACGGTGTCACCGCCGGCGGACACGGTAGCCAGTGCAGCCCCGGCCGCCAGCTGAATCCCAGCGATCCTGTCGGCATAACGCTCCCCCGGACCACTCGGGTCAGGCCTCGTGGAAGCACCGCGACCGCCAGGTTCGAATGACCACACCCGCCGAGAGTTTCGCGCCGCCAGAGTTTCGCGCAGCAGCATCGTCCGCAGCCCGAAATCCACGCCCAATGACGCAGGCGCATAGGTCAGAACATCCGCGAACGACGTCGCCGACTCCAATGCGAAGTCGGTGAGCGAACGGCCAAGGCGCTGTTCGATTCGCCGACGCACCCGGGGTTGATAATTGATCGCCGACGCGGCCGCCGAGACATAGGCGGAACCTGGGATTCGCGGGGCACCGAATATCGATCCCGCTGCTGCAGGAATCATCCCCACACCCGCCAACGCGAGGGTGCCGGTCCGCAACGCCACGTCACTGACAGCGGTTCGCGGAATCGTCGAACCGCCCACCAACGCGAGTCCCGACAACGCCAGGCGCGGCGGCAAAGTTGCCACCGACACCGCACGCCGGGCCATCGCTGAGAACATCAGTGAGTGGATCGAGTGTGCGAAGAACTGTGAGTTCGATCCTGTGACCGGCCGGCCGCCTTGTGGGAGTTTCCGCTCGATTCCTTCTTTACCTGTTCCGGCTTGCTCGTGCGGCCAACCGCCTTGACCTGGCGATCCGGCCGACCGCTCTTGCGATCCCATTCGTGGAGTACCAGGGCCGTGCCGCCGACTGCCAAGAGCACCGGCCATTCCACCAATCCCGCCGCACCCACGGCCGCCATCGTGAGAACCGCCGTCGGCGTCGAGGAACTACCCGCACGAATTCCGTCTCGGACACCCTCCGCCGATCCGCGTATCCCGCCCGTCACTCCACCGATCACTCCACCGCCGACGGCTCCGGCCACCGTCGTCGTTGCGTCTGCCACACCACGAACGACGCGGGTGGCTTCGTCCACAATCATCATCGGACGCTCCTATCAGCAGTCCATCGAAGAATTCAGTATTTGAGGCCATACCCAACACCGACGGCGGCAATCACGATCCGGTACATTTTTCGGCGAACCTGGCGAGGGCGCGCCATCGCCAGCGCCGTGAGAGGGTACGGTGCGGGATGCAGCGACCACCTTCATCGACGGGAGTTCCACACAGTGGCGATCATCGGAAATTCGGACCTCGACATCTTCCGACTTAGCTTGGGCGGCAACCCTTTCGGATGGACAGCAGACGAGAAGACGTCCTTCGAGATCCTCGACTCGTTCGCCGAAGCCGGTGCAAACTTCATCGACACCTCCGACTCGTACACGGCGTCGGCTCCCGGCAATTCCGGCGGGGAATCCGAAACGATCATCGGGAAATGGATCACCGATCGGGGACTGCAGAACGACATCGTCGTCGCCACCAAGGTGGGTAGCCATCCCGATTTCAAGGGCCTGAAGGCCGACAACATCGCGGCCGCAGCTGAGGCGTCGCTGCAGCGCCTGCAGACGGACTGCATCGATCTGTACTACGCGCATTTCGACGACCCGCAGACTCCGCTCGAGGAAACTCTCGAAGCCTTCAATGCGTTGGTCGTCGCGGGCAAGGTTCGCTATCTCGGAATCTCCAACTACAGCCCCGACCGCGTCCGGGAGTGGCTGCGGATCACCGAGGAGAACGGTTACGCCGCGCCCATCGCGCTGCAACCGCACTACAACCTGGTTCACCGCAAGTCGTACGAACCCGAACTTGCCCAGATCGCCACCGACAACAACATCAGCGTCTTCCCGTACTTCGCTCTCGCTTCCGGCTTCCTGACCGGAAAATACAAGACCCGCGCGGACATCGAAGGCAGCTCCCGCGAACGACTGACGGCCGGATACTTCAGCGACGCCGGACTCGACGTCGTCGCGGAACTGGCGACAATCGCGCAGGCACACGACAGCGAGATCTCGACCGTCGCGCTGGCCTGGCTGCTGACTCGACCGGGCATCACCGCACCGATCGCGAGCGTCAGCCGGCCCGAGCAGCTCCCGGCGCTACTGGACGCCCCGAATCTGGTGCTCTCGTCGAATGAACTGGACACTCTCGAACGGGTGTCGGCGGCAGTCGGAGCCTGAGATCAGGCAGTTTTGAGATGAGCGCCGAGGGCCGTGTTGTTGATCGTCCAGAACGACCAACCGTCATGGCTCTCGGTGTCGCCTGAGATGTGACCGGTGACGGCATTTGCGGCCGCGGTCGGATCTGGGAATCGGCGGCCTTCCATCGGTCCGCGCATGATCTCGACGACCTCGGTGGTTTCGTCGAAGCGCCCGACCCAGCGATATCCGTGGCAATCGGCTGTCATCTCGAGGCGATTGTCGACGACTTCGATCTCCTCGACACCGCTGGCGCGACGCTTCTTCGCGGCGACTGGCGACGTCTTACGCTTGGTCGCAACCGGGGTCTCGACGTAAATGCTCGGATCCTTGACCGCGGCCAAGCCCAGCGCATCCCAACGATCGTGACCGTGCACGACGCGCCCACGCGGAATCGCGTGATGGCCGGTGCGATTACGTCCGGGGCTGTCCATGATCCACAGGTCGACCTCGGCGCGGATGTCGTCGGCGACCTCGTTGGAGGGCAACATGTAGAACTCGTGCGGATCTGCTGCCAGGTCGACGAACACCCAGAACTCGGAGCGGGTGTCGTCACTCTCGAGCGACTCGTCCTGACGCCTGGCCTGCCAGTCACCGTCGAGCTTGGACCGCACGCGGACGATTCGGCTGACACCGTCAGCGCCCGTCACCTCGACGGGATTACGACGTGAGTGCGTGAGACGGACAGCCTTGCCCCCACGCTGCGTAGCTTCGGAAATGAACGCATTGATGCCGCGGCTTGCGGTGTCTTCCATGATCGACCTGTCTCGAGCGGGTACGCCCGCATCACCGGATCGGCATCGGGGTCGAGCATTGAGCGAAATCCCGGCCTTTACTTCGATCGTGTGGCCGGTCAGTACCCCCGACCTTACAGCTCCGGCGACGGCCTGACTACGGCGCCCGACGCTCGTTCCCAGAGGTCAGCAGTGCAATGTCCCCGTAAAGCGCCGCCCGGTGAGCGAACATCAGCTCTTCCACACCGTCGAATTGATCCCCGACGTAGTGCGTGTTTGCAGCCGAAAGTTCACGTGAGCCCGAGCGCGCGAGTAGGTCGTCGATCCGGCTGTCGAGGCTCGCTGCATGCGCAACCGCGCGCTGCGAACTCAACTGATCCTCGGCCCGTGCGACCAGGTCACCGATCCGCGCGAGGGCCGCGACGCGCTCGACCAGCTGGTCCCAGACCGCGCCGAGCGCTTCCCTGCGCGAAGCGATTCCAGCTCGGGTTCCCTCGTCGCGTGCCAGTGCAGCCGCGTCGTCCAACTCCGCAAGAATCGAACGCAGCGCGACGGTGTCGACCGCGATCTGGGTGATCTCGTCGGCCAGGTCGAGTTGGTTGCGCTGAATGACGAAGTGGTCGGAATGCCACGCGCTGGAGCTTTCGATCCGGTCGAACAGATTCCCGGCGAGGTAAAGCAAGGCGTCGTACTCACCGGCGCGTCCCTCGGGTTCTGAATCGACCAGTCCGTCGAGGACTTCCGCGATGCGCCTTCCGGCATCGGCGATGACACCGGTTCCCTGGACCTTCCCGAACTGGGCGGCAAGTTTGTCGAGTGCTGCGTTTCCACTGCTGGCCACGACACCGAGCCCCACCGGCAGCTTGGCTGGAACCGGTGTACGGGTGAGCCCGGCAAAGAGAGCCTCGCGTTGCTCGACGTCGAGATGCAGGCCGTCGCGCCGGTCCTTGCGGATGGCACGGACACTGCTCGCGAAGTGACGATTGGAATGCACGATCGCCGATCGCATCGACTGAACGCGCTTCTCGAGCGCCTGCACCCGTCGTTCGAGGACAACCTGAACAGGGCCGATGCGAGTTGCGAGCAGTCGACGCCTGGTGCGGGCCAGCTCGTCGGTGAGATACCGCAACTCCGAGAAGCCGCCGATCTCCGGGAACGAACGTCCGACACTGCGCCGGTTCGCCAGGATCGACCGCGTCGACTCGTCCACATAGCCGCCGGCGATCAGCAGCGCGACATCATCGGACAACTCCGGCCGGTTCGACTCGACGGTTCCCGCCGCACACCACTCCCTCACTCGGGTGGAGATGAGCGTTCGCCGTTCGGTCACCGACGCCACGACAAAGACGTCATCAGTTCCGTCTGTCATCTCACGCCTCCTTGTGGTCGCCGGATACCACTGTTCCAGAATCTGCCGACACGCGCCCGACCCCTGCGGCCCAGCTCGACGCACCCCTGCCATACCGTAGGCGGGTGACCTCCCTGCGATCAGACGCGCACGCAGGTCACTCGCGCGCATCGAAGACTGATCCAGCAGTTCAACCGCTGCTTCCCGACCTCGCGATCGAACAACTTCAGTCGTTGTTGCAAGTACGTTCCTGGACTCTCGCGGAATGGTTCGCGATGGCCGACCAACGCGGATTCCTCGCGCCCGCGGCCAGTGTCCCGCTCTTCATGGAAGCCGCGCTGAAGTATCCCGAGCACCGCGAGGCGCTACTTCGCCTCGCCGGTCGACGCGGGCAGTACCTGGCGGAGCAGAACCCGGATTGGGCCCAGCTACGACGAATCGGAACACGCCGGGACGAGCTGTGGCTTTCGCCCGATCCGGACGACCGTACGGCCTGGTTCGATTACATACGTACGGTCGACCCGGAACTGGCGAGCGAAGAGCTCGAGATCGCTTGGGACGACGAGGCCACGGCAAGCCGGCTGCACTTCCTCGACCATCTCGACGTCGGGCTGGGTGAACACGACTACGCGCTCCTCGAGCGTGCACTCGACGATCCAGCCGTGCGGGTCCGTGAGCGTGCAATTCAACTACTACGGCAACTCCCCCGATCTCCGTTTGCCTCTCGAATGGTCACTCGGGCTCGGTCCTGGGTGCGGCTCGAGACGAAGCCCTTGCGGCCGCGCCTTGCCGTCCGATTGCCCGGCTCGCTCGACGACCTCGCATTTCGTGACGGCATCGAAGACGTCCACTACAAGAACAAGGGCATCCGGCGCTGGTGGTTACGGCAAGTCGTGACCGCCACTCCGCTGACGCTGTGGGAATCTATGGCCGGTTCGCCACGCGAGGCCCTCACCATCCCCATCGAGAAGCAATGGCGCGCGGTGATGATCGAATCATGGATTGCCGCAACCGTTCTCCAGAAGAACACCGCGTGGGCGTCGGCATTTCTGGAGCGGGACGGGCGCACGACCGACCGGAGAATCGTCGCCATCGCGGACCCACGCGAGCGCGTCGAGTACATCGTTGCCGGCCACGCGGACGAGTACCTTCTGGGCGTCGACGGCAGCGCACTACTCGACGGCATCGACCGCCCATGGCCCCTGGCCGTCGCCGAAAAGTTGTTGAACGCCTTGGAGAACGAAGCGATGGAGCATGCTGCGACGGGTGAGGACTTGGGCATCCACTCGCGTCACAGTCACTTTTCCACCCTGCGAAGCGTGCAGGCGCGCTTCCCTTTCGACGCCGTACCGCTTCTGCAGGACGCGGCGGCCCGAACGAGTGACCCCGGGTGGCAACACGCATTCACCGACAGCGCCGTCAACATCGAGCAGCGCCGACTCCGCTTGGACGTCCTGCGCAATCACCGCTGAACGACGAAGGGGCCGCATCTTTGGAACGGAATGCGGCCCCTTCGTCGTTCGTGAAAGATCAGACCACGCTGACCATCTCGTGATCAGCCACACCGGCGGCCAACACCCGAAGGTGATCTTCGGTGCTGCCGAGGGTGTGCTCGATGGCGACGAGTCGGCTCACGTAGTGCCCCACCGGGTACTCTGCGGTCATACCGATACCACCATGCATCTGGATCGCCTCCTGGCCGATGAGCCGAGCCGAACGCCCGATCTGCAACTTCACCCGCGAAGCGATCACTGGATCGACGACGCCGTCGGCAAGGGACATCGTTGCGTACAGACTCATGCTGCGTCCCAACTCGAGCGAGACGTACAGGTCGGCGGCGCGGTGTGTCAGTGTCTGGAACTTTGCGAGGGGAACCCCGAATTGCTTACGCGTCTTGAGGTATTCGGTGGTCAGGCGTAGCGCCTCTTCCATCGCTCCGACAGCCTCGGCGCACAGCGCGGCCTGCTCACGGATCTGCGCGGCCTGGATCAGAGCAGTAGCGTCACCGCCCTCACCGAGTGCTTCGGCCGGCGTATCGGTGAACTCGATCTGCGCCCCGCGCAACCCGTCGTGAGTGGCGTAGGACTTGCGTACCAAACCGGAGGCATCGCTCTTGACGAGGAACAGTCCGACGCCACCGCCGGGGAGCGCAGCGCTCACGACCAAGATGTCCGCCGTCGCGCCGTGGCCGACGGGATTCTTGATACCGGTGATGGTCCAGCCGCCGTCGACCTGGGCCGCCGCGGTGGCCCGTTCGGTTGCCGGCCAACGGATTCCGGGTTCCTGGTCGGCGAACGCGAGGAACGTGGTGCCCTCGGCCACTCCGGGAAGAATCGACGAACGCTGCTCTGCACTGCCACCTTCGGAGATGAGGCCGCCCGGCGTCACGACCGCGTCGAGTAGCGGCTCGGGTGCCAAGCGTCGACCGATCTCGGTCATGACCGCGCCGATTTCCACTGGGCCGGCGTCCATGCCGCCGTCGTCCTCGGAGAATGTCAGGCCGAGCAAGCCGACCTCGGCCAACTGCTTCCAGACCTGCGGGCTCCACCCGGGATCAGAGTCGATGATCGCGTTGCGCTTCTCGGCGTCGTAGCTACGCGCGAGGAGATCCTTGGTGGTGTCGCGGAGAAGTTTTTGTTCGTCGTTGAGTTCGAAGTCCATGCCACGCCTCACAATCCGAGGATCGAGGAGGCGATGATGCTGCGCTGCACTTCGCTCGATCCGCTGTAGATGGATACCTTGCGGTAGTTCAAGTACGTCGGGGCAGTGTGCTGCGCCCAGCTCGCGGAGGCGATGTCGCTGCCCGCGTCGTACGGCAGTGAATCAGGGCCGGCCACGTCCATCAGCAGTTCGACGCTCGCCTGCTGCAATTCGGAGCCACGAAGCTTGAGCAGCGACGACGCCGGGTTCGGCTGGCCGTCAGCGGAACTGGCTACCACCCGGAGCTGAGTGAGCTCGAGGGCAAGCAATTCGTTTTCGAGTTCGGCGAGACGAGCAGCGAAGAGCGGATCTTCGAGCAGTGTTCCGTTGCCGACCTTGACCTCGGCAGCGCGGGCCTTGGCCTGGGCCAGACGAACCTTCGAGAACCCGACGCGGGTGACACCGGTTCGCTCGTTGCCGAGCAGGAACTTGGCGTAGCCCCAGCCCTGGTTCTCTTCACCGACCAGGTTCTCTCCCGGAACGCGGACGTCCTCGAAGAACACTTCGTTGACCTCGTAGCCGCCGTCGATCAGCTTGATCGGGCGGACCGTGACGCCAGGCGTCTTCAGATCGACAAGGATGAACGAGATGCCGGCCTGACGCTTGGGCGCATCGGGATTGGTGCGCACCAGGCAGAAGATCCAGTCGGCGTACTGTCCCAGCGTCGTCCAGGTCTTCTGACCATTGATGACCCAGTCGTCGCCGTCGCGGACCGCACGGGTCTTGAGCGAAGCGAGATCGGAACCGGCCTCGGGTTCGGAGAATCCCTGGCACCACCAGATGTCGAGGTTCGCAGTCGCCGGAAGGAACTTCTCCTTCTGCTCCTGCGAGCCGAAGGCCGCGATGACCGGACCGACCATGTTGGCGTTGAACGCCAAAGGTTCGGGAACCGACGCAAGCTGCAGTTCGTCGAGCCAGATGTTGTGCTGGACCGGGGTCCAGTCCTTGCCGCCCCACTCGACCGGCCAGTGCGGTACCGCCAGACCGTGAGCGTTGAGGATCTGCTGCGCCTCGACCATACGGTCGCGCCCCAACTCCTCGCCGTGGGCGTACGCCTCCCTGATGTCCGCGGGGATTTGCGTACGGAAGAACGTCCGCATCTCGTCGCGGAACGCTAGTTCCTCGTCGGTCAATGCCAGGTTCATCGGGATTCCTTCGCACTCGAAACCGGATTCATGTTCGGTTCGACCGTACCCCGACAGCTATGGAGGCGGAACAGGTACCGCAAAAGACGGCACTCAGGGCCGACCCCCTACACGGTTTTCAGGACCAACAGGTAACCCCCGCCCGCGGCGTCGATACTTGTTTCGACATTCAACGCGGGAGCCAGACGCGACAACCGATCGATCAACCAATCCGACGCTTCCTGGGCGTCGTCCTTGCCGGGGCAGCGAGCGACGGCGACGCGGCCACCCTTTCGCTCGAGCTGCTCCACGACCCCGATGATCGGGGCGGGATCCACGACGAACAGCCGATCCGGCCATTCCACAACAGGTTTGACCGCACCCTTCTTGGTGTTGCATGCGCGGTGCGCCAAGCGTTCGACGCCACCTTTGGTCTTGCCACCCTTTTTTGCGGTGTTGATGCTGTCGATACTCGGGCCGCGCGGATCATTGACGGACATATCGGGATCGACCGGTTCGTCACACAGCCAGCAGCGCCAGGATTCACGTTCGCCGACTTCTTGAAGGGTGCTCATGTGGCAACGGTACCGTGCGCACTTTCGGCTGCTTCCGCTACCAAAAGTGCGCACGGGGGCCGAAGGCCCTACATGTCTGCAATCGCCTCGAGCGGCTTCGTCTTGGCCGCTCGGTTGGCCGGCCACAGCGCCGCCAAGACACCCACCACACCCGAGCCGATCAGCATTCCGACCACCTGACCCCACGGGATCGTGATCTTGTCGAGGCCCTGATCCGCGAGAGTGCTCACGAAGGCCCAACCGAACGCGATGCCGAGAACAACTCCGACCGCCGCGCCGTACACCGCGATGAGCACCGACTCGAGGTAGATCGTGCGTCGCATCTGTCCGCGCTGCATGCCGACAGCTCGCAGCATTCCGATTTCTCGTCGCCGCTCGACCACCGACAGTGCCAGGGTGTTGATGATGCCCAGGATTGCGATCACGACCGCGAGTGCAAGCAGTCCGTAGAGGATCGCCAACAACGTGTTGATCTGCTGGCCCTGAGTTCCCTTGAACTCCTCACGATCCTGCACCTGGACGACGACGTACTTCTCCGTGGCCGTTTCGAGCTCGGATCGCAGCGTTGTCAGATCCGCGCCAGGCTTCGCCTTCACCAGCACCACGAAGTCCGGCAGACTCTCGGCCGGCATCAGCTTCCGATACCCCTCGTCCGAGACGATCCACGAGCCGATCAGCTGGTTGTCCTCGAACACTCCCGCGACAACCGTCTGGTACTCGACGCCGCCGGGACCGGTCAACGTCTGGGTCGAGCCGACAGTCCAACCCTTGTCGTCCGCAGTCGACTTCGAGACGAGCATGTTGTTGCCGGTCAGATCGACCGTGCCCTCGAGGATCTTGTATTCGAGCACGCCTTCGATCGGGCCGTCGAACGAAGCGCCCTGCTCGTCCTCACCGTCGACCTTCGCACGCACTCCGTGCAACGACGTCGCGCTCTGCACGTCGGGCACTTGTCGGACGGCGTCGGCCGCACCTCGCGGCACGCCGATCGCGTTGGGACCGGTCAGGATGTAGTCGGCCGAAACACCCACGTCGACAAGAGCATTGATGCTCGCCTTGGCCGAGGAACCGAACACTCCGATGACCGTCACCAGCATCAGACCGAGAGTCAACGCGAATGCCGTTGCGGCCGTGCGACGGGGATTGCGCACCGCATTGGTACGAGCCAATCGCCCGATGGCACCGAACGGCTTGGCGAACACGGCACCGAGCGCGCCGACGATCGGCCGCGACAGCGCGGGAGCCCCGAGAAGCACCGCGATGATCAACGAGAACGCACCGAGCCCGACGATCAGCGCCGCGCCACCACCGGTACCGCGAGAGCCGAACACGAGCAGTGCCACACCGATCACGCCGAGAATCGCACCGATCAACGTCCGCACTCGCAGTGAGTCACCGGTAGAGGCGAACTCCTCACGCATGGCCGCTACCGGCGGGATCTTCGACGCACGACGAGCCGGGGCGTAAGCGCTGAGCGTCGTGACGACGACGCCGACTACCAACGCGACGATGATCGTGCGGGCACCCACCTGGAGCGGGCCTTCCGGCAGACCGACGTCGAATGTGTTGAGCAGACTGCGCAATCCGTAGGCGAGACCGATACCGCCGAGCAGACCGATGATGCTGCCGATGAGTCCGACCACGAGCGCCTCGGTGACCACCGAACGGCCGACCTGCGCTCGGCTCGCACCGATCGCACGCAGCAGCGCCAGCTCACGAAGACGCTGCGCCACGATCATCGAGAAGGTGTTGTAGATGATGAACGTTCCGACGAGCAGAGCAATCGCGCCGAACGCCAACAGGAAGTAGTTGATGAAGCTCAGCGCCGAGTCGACCTCGGCCTTGGTCTCCTCACGAACCTGGTCGCCGGTCTGCACCTTGAGATCGGGGAAAACCTGCTCGACGCGTTGCTGCAGTTCCGTCTGCGACACCCCGTCGCCCGCGACGTCGATGTACTCGACGTGTTGGCCGTCGGTGAAGAGTCCACGGGCCTGCTCGTCGGTGAAGAGCGCGCCGATGAACCCGCCGGTGTCACTGCCCGCCCCCTCGTAGATGCCGGACAACGTCACGTCCACGATTCCGCGGGCCGGTGCCAGAACCTTGGCGGAGTCCCCCACCTTCAGTCCGGCTCGCTCGGCGGCGCTGGTGTTCAGCGCGACCTGACCGGTCTGCGTCGGAGGCGCGCCCTCGACGAAGGTGTCGGATTCGGCAATCGCCTGGCCCGGCGGTAGGTAGGACTGACCGATACTCGGCGCGCCGCCGGTCTGAACAGCGCCGCCGTCTGCGTTGATCAGGACGATCTGTCCACTGACGGCCGGGGCTACCGCTCGGACGCCGTCGACTGCGGCAAGTTTGTCGACATCCTGGACCGGAACGCCACTGGTGTTGCGCTCTTCCATCGATACCCGGACGTCGACGCCCTGGGCGGTGTTCTCGAAGATCGAATCGAAAGTCTTCTGGAGGGTGTCGGTGAAAACGAACGACCCCGCGACAAAAGCCGTGCCAAGCACCACGGAGAGAACCGTCAGCGCAAGTCGCACCTTGTGTGCCGCCAAGTTGCGCAGGGAAACCTTGCGCATCGGCGAGTTGCTTACCGAAGCCATGTGCTCAAGCCCCGGCTTCCACGTTCACGACCGCCTGCGGAGCGTCCAGACGCTTCATCCGGTCGAGGACCGAATCCGCCGTAGGCTCGCGCAATTCGTCGACGATCTTGCCGTCCGCGAGGAACACCACCCGGTCGGCATACGCCGCTGCCCGCGGATCGTGCGTCACGATCACCACGGTCTGGTTGAACTCGTCGACGGCCGCCCGCAGGATCGAGAGCACCTCACCGGAGGACTTCGAATCGAGGTTTCCGGTCGGCTCGTCGCCGAAGATGATCTCCGGCTGACCCGCCAGCGCACGCGCACACGCCACACGCTGCTGCTGACCACCCGAGAGCTCTCCCGGCCGATGATCGAGGCGATCCCCGAGACCCAGCTTGGTCAGGACGCTGTTCAACCAGGTCGGGTCCGCTTTGCGTCCCGCGATGTCGAGCGGCAACGTGATGTTCTCGAGCGCGGTCAGGGTCGGCACCAGGTTGAACGCCTGGAAAACGAAACCGATGCGATCGCGTCGCAATTGGGTCATCTGTTTGTCGGAAAGCGTCGTGAGTTCCGTGTCACCGATGAGAACAGAACCCGAACTGGCGGAATCCAGACCGGCGAGGCAATGCATCAGCGTCGACTTACCGGAACCGGACGGCCCCATGATCGCCGTGAACTCACCGCGGGCGAAATCTGCGGACACCGAACTGAGGGCGTGCACCTGGGTATCTCCGGTGCCGTAGGTCTTGGACAGGCCGACTGCGCGGGCCGCGACATCCTGGGCGTGCGAACTCATGATCGCCTTTCCTGTTCACTTCGGTGCTACTTTGCGGGCGTGACGGGCGCCCGTGAAAACACGGACGCCCGCAATGGTTGGTTCCATCCTGTCGGGTGGCGGGCGCGCCCGCCATCGGGGACCACCCTGATATCTGCGGCCGAGCCGGTCAGGGTCGGGGGAATGCGACCCCTCCTGCTTGTGCGCATTGACTGGAAACAGCGATACGAAGACCGGGCGCACATTAACCTTGTGACACCAATCACACGAGAGAGGCGGCCGAATGTCCGACGCCACCGCTGGAATCATTTTCGATCGGCTAGAGCACTGGGCGACGGTCAAGCCTGATCAAGCAGCGATGACCTTCCAAGGGACCGAATTCACGTGGGCTCAGTGGCGGGACCGCATCTTGCGTATCGCCGCCGCCCTCGCCGAATCAGGCATCGGTGCCGGCGACACTGTCGCGTTCGTCGACAAGAATCATCTGTCCTGTCTCGAAGTCACCTACGCCGCCTCACTACTCGGCGCCGCGAATGTCGTTCCCAACTGGCGACTTTCGAGCGAAGAGCTGGATTACGTTCTCGCGGACTGTGGCGCTCGCATTCTGTTCGTCGGCAGCGAACTACTCCCCCAGGTCGTCGCGATGCGAGACCGCTTGACGGCCGTCGAATCGATCTTCGCCGTCGGCGGTGAACACGACGAATTCGAGCCGTGGATCGACGAGGTCACACCGCTGCACTCCCGCCCCGAGGTGAGCCCCGATGCCACCGCTCTGGTTCTCTACAGTTCCGGGACGACCGGTCGCCCCAAGGGTGTCCAGCTCACGCATCGAAACCTGTTCGCGCACAGCAACAATGTCCTCGAAATCCTGCCGGCCCACGAGGATCACCGATTCTTGATCGCGATGCCGATGTTCCACGTCGGCGGAACGTGCTACGCCATCATGGCAATTCACACCGGTGGCCGCTGTTACTTCACGAGAGAAGCCGACGGACCGTCGATCTTCGCCGGTCTCGCCGCCGGAGCCAACATCGCCTTTCTCGTCCCACCGGTCATTGCCGGAGTCCTGGCCGCAGGCGAGCAGGCGGTCGCCGCCTTCAAAGCATTCAAACGCATCACCTACGGCGCCGCCCCCATGCCGCTCCCACTGTTGCGCGCGGCACTCGCAGCGTGGCCGGACACCGAATTCGTGCAGGTCTACGGCATGACCGAAATGGCAGGCGTCATTACCGCGTTGATGCCGGACGTTCACCGCGACGAGTCGCAGGTCGAGCGCATGGCATCAGCAGGTACGGCGATCCCCGGCGTCGAGATGCGCGTGGTGGACCCCGTCACGCTCGAGGACGTGCCCACCGGAACGACCGGTGAACTGTGGTGGCGATCCGAACAGTGCACACCCGGATACCTGGGCAAGCCTGAGGCGACGGCCGAAACGATTACCGCAGACGGGTGGCTACGTAGCGGCGACATGGGCCGCGCCGACTCCGGCGGCTTCGTCTTCATCGAGGACCGCCTCAAGGACATGATCATCACCGGCGGCGAGAACGTCTACTCCCCCGAGATCGAACGAGTACTGGTGGAGCATCCGGCAATCGCCGAGGTCGCGGTCATCGGCGTTCCCGACGACCGTTGGGGTGAAACCGTCAAGGCTGTCGTGGTTCTCACTGCCGAAGCGCAGATCGACGAAGCCGAACTGATCACCTATACACAGGAACGCCTCGCAAAGTTCAAGTGCCCGACCAGTATCGACGTCGTCGAGATTCTTCCCCGCAATCCCACCGGAAAGATCCTCAAACGCGACCTCCGCAAACCGTACTGGGAGAACCGCGAACACAAACTGGTCTGAGTTCGCGTGCTGTAATGGGGCGGTGACTTCGCGCCGCCCCACCACACCCAATCCGACCGATCCGTGCCCGTGCGGCAGCGGCAACGCGTTGGCCGAATGCTGCGGCAAGTACATCAGCGGAGTAGCGCACGCACCGACCGCCGAAACCCTGATGCGTTCGCGTTACACGGCTTTCGCTGTGATGGACGACGAATATCTCACGCAGACTTGGCATCCCGACCATCGCCCAGCCCAACTCGATCTCGACCCCGACCAGAAATGGCTCCGGTTGGAGATCCTGGACACCGAACGGGGCGGGCTGTTCGATTCCGACGGCGTCGTGGAATTTCGCGCTCACTACACATTCGGACGCGAGCGGGGAATGCTCCACGAACGCAGTCGATTTGCGCGAACAGAGGGTAAGTGGCTCTATGTCGACGGCGATATCGGTTAGGTAACTCCGGGCACCGCCGCCGCGGATCCCGATAACGCGAGCCCTACGATCGAGTCATGACAACGAACCGGACGAGATCATTTGCCGCTGTCGCTGCCATCGCAGTGGGCGTGAGCCTGACTGCCTGTTCGCAGGACGCGGAGACCACTCCCACGGCAGCCACCTCGGCCGTCACCTCGACCTCGACCTCGAGTGCAGCAGCGTCGACCACAGAACCAGTCCCGACGGACAGCTCCGACAAGACGTCGGCTGCGGGCACCGAATCCAAGCTCACCGTCGTCGACATCCGAGTGGGCGAGCACGACGGATTCGATCGTGTCGTCTACGAAATGGGCGGAACCGGCACACCCGGTTGGCGCGTCAAGTACGTCGACGCGGCGACGCAGGAAGGCAGCGGTAAGCCCGTGGACATCAAGGGTGCCGCAGTGATCCAGGTCCTGATCGACGGTTCCGCATATCCCTTCGACAGCGGAGTCGAGCAGTACTCCGGCCCCAACCCGGTCCCCGGCGTCGGCGGAGTCGTGACCGAGGTCAACGGGTCCAACGTCTTCGAGGGAGTCACGCAGTCGTTCATCGGCGTGACCGAGAAGCAGCCGTTCACGGTCACGACGCTCAGCGACCCTCCTCGCGTGGTGGTCGACGTGGCCCGCTGAGGCCGCACTTGACCTGAAGTTTGGTTGAGGTTCTACCTTCGTGTCGTACCGGCCACGTAATCTTCGTGGCCGGCGACCGGAGGGGCGAAGTCATGAGTATGGAAGTCACCGCGTGGAACGCGATGTACAACGCGATGCACGCGCAAGAAGATCGGCGCCCGTTCTCGAAGGCGACACTGAAGCGGATCGCGACGTTCGCAGTTCCACAGAAACGCAACCTCAGCTGGTACCTCGTACTGAGTGTCGTCACTGCTGCGCTTGCCGTGGCAACACCTGTCCTGGCCGGGCGCGTGGTCAACGCGATAGTCGGCGGCGACGCCGTCGACGTGGTCGTCAAACTTGCCGCCCTGATCGCACTGGTTGCACTTCTCGAAGCCGCTCTGGGACTGTTGACCCGGTGGCTCTCGGCCAGCATCGGCGAAGACCTGATCCTGCATCTGCGCACCACCGTCTTCGATCACGTCCAGAAGATGCCCATCGCGTTCTTCACCAGAACTCGAACCGGAGCACTGGTCAGCCGTCTCAACAACGACGTCATCGGCGCTCAGCGCGCCTTCAGCGACACCTTGTCCGGAGTGGTCAGCAATCTGGTCACCCTGGTGATCACGCTGATCGTCATGCTCGGGATCTCCTGGCAGATCACCGTCCTCGCGCTGCTACTTCTCCCGATCTTCGTCATCCCCGCACGGCGCATGGGCGCAAAACTTGCAGCACTCAATCGTGAAGCAGCCAACCATAATTCGCTCATGAGCACCCAGATGACGGAGCGGTTCTCCGCTCCCGGCGCGACTCTGGTCAAGCTGTTCGGCCGCCCGTCGCAAGAATCTGCGGAGTTCGCGGTTCGCGCCAGGCGTGTGCGCAACATCGGAGTCCGGACCGCAATGCTGCAGTCCGTCTTCGTCACAGCGCTGACGCTGGTCTCGGCCCTTGCTCTTGCCCTCGTCTACGGACTCGGCGGTTTCTACGCGCTGCGCGGACAGTTGGACGCAGGCGCCGTCGTGGCGATGGCATTGTTGTTGACGCGGCTGTACTCGCCGTTGACCGCACTGGCCAGCGCCCGGGTGGACGTCATGAGCGCCCTGGTCAGCTTCGAGCGGGTATTCGAGATTCTCGATCTGGCGCCGCTCATCACCGAGAAGCCCGATGCACGCACGGTGCCGCAGGGCCCGGTGTCCGTCGAGTTCAAGAACGTCACTTTTGCTTACCCATCCGCGGACAAGGTGTCTCTCGCGTCCCTGGAGGAAGTCGCGATCCTCGACACCCGCGGCGGCGAGGACGTGTTGCACGACCTGTCGTTCCGCACCGAAGCAGGACAGATGGTCGCCTTGGTCGGCACGTCCGGTGCCGGAAAGTCGACCGTGGCGCAGATGATTCCGCGCCTCTACGACATCGACTCCGGTTCGGTCGAGTTGGGCGGCGTCGACGTCCGCGACCTCAGTGCCGATTCCATCCGGGAGACCGTCGGCATGGTCACGCAGGACGGGCACCTGTTCCACGAGAGCCTTCGATCCAACCTGCTCCTTGCACGACCGGATGCCACCGAAGAAGATCTGCGTGAGGTTCTGGAGCGCGCACGGCTCACCGACCTGGTTGCGTCGCTGCCCGACGGACTGGAGACCGTGGTGGGTGAACGCGGTTACCGCCTCTCGGGCGGCGAGCGTCAACGCCTGACCATCGCACGCCTGCTCCTGGCCCAGCCTCGCGTCGTCATCTTGGACGAGGCCACCGCGCATCTCGACTCGACGTCGGAAGCTGCGGTTCAGGAAGCACTCGGCGAAGCACTCGCCGGGCGGACTGCGGTGGTGATCGCTCACCGATTGTCGACGATCCGTTCCGCGGACCTGATCCTTGTCGTCGAGGCAGGCCAGATCGTCGAGCGCGGCAACCATGAGGAACTGCTCGCGCGCGGCGGCCGCTACGCCGAGTTGTACCGCACGCAGTTCGACACCAACGCCCGGAAGAACGGCGCCCTCGCACCGACGCCGATCTGATACCGCGCAGCGCCTTGCCCCCCCACACAGAAAAGCCTTGCCCCCCACACAGAAAACAGGCGCTGTCCTCCTCGCGGAGGGCAGCGCCTGTTTCAGTCTTCATGACAGTCGTTGAAGCTGTATGTCAGTCGTTGTAGCGATCGCGTCCGCCACCGCGGCGGTCGTCACGTCCACCACGATCGTCCCGGCCACCACGGTCGCCACGGCCACTCGGACGACCCTGCGGCGGCCCGAAATCAGGCTGCAGCTGGATCAGGACGCCGGAGATGCGTGTGCGACGCAAAGCTTCGAGAGTCTCGTTGGAGAGGTCGGCCGGCAGCTCGACGATGCTGTGATCCGGGCGAATGCTGATGTGCCCGAAGTCGCTTCGACGAAGCCCACCCTCGTTGGCGATGGCACCGACGATGGCACCCGGAACGACGCGGTGACGCTTGCCGACTGCAATGCGGTACGCGGCCAGCTCCTGGCCCTCGGGCCCACGCGAGCGCGGGGCCGGGCCATCGTCGAAACGACGGGGAGGACGTGGTTCACGAGGCTCGCGCTCACGACGCGGCGGTGCCGGCGGCTCGGGAGAAAGCAAGAATGCTTCGCCGTCGCGCGACTGCAACGCCAGAGCGGCAGCGATGTCGATGAGCGGAACGTCGTGTTCCTGGTCGTAGTCCTCGATCATCTTGCGGAACATCGCGAGATTCTCCGAGGCCAGGCTCTCGGTGATGGAGTCACCGAACTTGGCCACGCGCTGGGCGTTGACGTCGTCGACACTGGGAAGCTGCATCTCCGCAAGCGGCTGACGGGTCGCCTTCTCGATGGACTTGAGCAGATGACGCTCACGCGGGGCGACGAACAGCAACGCGTCACCCTGACGACCGGCGCGGCCGGTACGACCGATGCGGTGGACGTACGACTCCGTGTCATGAGGGATGTCGTAGTTGACGACGTGGGAGATTCGATCCACGTCGAGGCCTCGAGCAGCAACGTCGGTCGCGACGAGGATGTCGAGGGCGCCGTTCTTGAGCTGACCGATGGTCCGCTCACGCTGGGCCTGGACGATGTCACCGTTGATCGCGGCAGCCGAGTGCCCGCGGGCGCGCAGCTTCTCCGCCAGGTCTTCGGTGGCCTGCTTGGTACGGACGAAGATGATCATCGCCTCGAATGCCTCGACCTCGAGGACTCGGGTCAGTGCATCGAGCTTGCGCTGATGAGCAACCTGAATGTAGCGCTGCGTGATGTTCGAGGCGGTCGACGTCTTGGACTTGACGGTGATCTCGACCGGATTGTTCAGGTACTGCTTCGAGATCCGGCGAATCGAGCCGGGCATCGTTGCGGAGAACAGGGCGACCTGCTTGTCGCCGGGGGTGTCGCGGAGGATGCGCTCGACGTCCTCCTGGAACCCCATCTTGAGCATCTCGTCGGCCTCGTCGAGAACGAGGTACTTGAGATTGGTCAGATCCAGGGTGCCCTTTTCGAGATGGTCGATGACACGACCCGGGGTACCGACGACGACGTGTGCGCCGCGGCGCAGGCCCGACAGCTGGACGCCGTAGCTCTGGCCACCGTAGATCGGCAGGACGTTGAGTCCGGGGATGTGCGCGGAGTACTTGCCGAAGGCCTCGGCAACCTGAAGCGCCAGCTCACGCGTGGGAGCAAGCACCAGCGCCTGGGTCTGCTTGATCGACGTGTCGATCCGCGACAGAACGGGAACTGCGAAGGCTGCGGTCTTGCCGGTACCGGTCTGTGCGAGACCGACGACGTCCTTGCCTTCGAGCAGTGGCGGAATGGTGGCAGCCTGAATGGGCGAGGGCGACTCGTAGCCCACGTCTGACAGTGCCTTCAGTACCCGATCATCGATGTCGAGGTCGGCAAATGTTGGGGGTTCGGGGTCACGCTCAATATCACTCATTTGACCAGCAGTTTAGCGGATAGAGTATAGACACGACGACATACCGGGGGTGCATTTACGACAGATCCACCCTCCCAGCGGGTTTCGCCTAGCGTAGGAAGCATGACCGCAGCCACCGCAGCCACCCCCTCCCAGACCGTTGTCGCGATTGCCCAATTCGCCCCGGGGACGGACAAGAAAGCCAACCTCGAATCACTGCGATCACTGGCTTCCGATGCAGCAGCACGCGGCGCGAAAGTTGTCGTGGCGCCGGAATACTCGATGTTCACCGCACCGAAGACGGATGAGCGTTTGATCGAGTCCGCGGAGGACCTGGACGGCGAATTCGGTTCGGCGCTGGCGTCGGTCGCCGCGGAGTTCGGAATCTTCCTCGTGGCAGGAATGAACGAGCGGATCGACGACGTGAGCAGAATCTCCAACACCCTCGTCGCGATGGACCCGAACGGCGAACTGGTGGCGACCTACCGGAAGCTGCATCTCTACGACGCTTTCGGTTACCAGGAGTCGGCCGTGATCCGCGCGGGCGAGATCACCGAACCGCAGACTTTCGGGTGCGACGGCCTGACCTTCGGCCTCCAGACCTGCTACGACCTGCGCTTCCCGGAAGTCACCCGGCGCATCGTCGACGTCGGCGCAGACATCTTGCTCCTGCCCGCCCAGTGGGTGCCTGGGCCGCTCAAGGAAGACCACTGGACCACTCTCGTGCGCGCCCGGGCCATCGAGAACACGATGTACATCGCAGCGGCAGATCAGAGCGCGCGCGGCGGCGCGGGTGCCAGCATGATCGTCGACCCGATGGGCGTCGTGATGTGTTCCCTTGGCGAGCAGGTCGGGGTCACCACCGCACTCGTTTCGGCTGCTCGCATAGCCGAGGTACGCGAGAAGAATCCTGCTCTCGCGCTGCGGAGGTTCACAGTCTCGTCGCGGTGACCTGCAGCGAGTAGCGTCGAACTGGTCGGGGTTCGAGCTTCTCGAGGACAACGCAGTGACCCAGTATCGGGATCGATCTTCCGCCGGCAAATTTCTGGCCGGGCGGCTCGAGACCTTGCGTATCGACAAGCCCGTCGTTCTCGGACTCCCACGCGGCGGAGTTCCGGTCGCAGCCGAGGTGGCTGCGGCACTGAACGCTCCGCTCGACATCGTGGTGGTGCGCAAGCTCGGCAGTCCGTACAACCCGGAACTGGCGATGGGCGCTATCGGTGAGGGCGGCGTGCGGGTCCTCAACCACGACGTCATCGCAGCGGTTCGCGTCTCGAAAAGAGAACTCGTCGCCGTCGAACGCGACGAGCGAACCGAATTGGAACGGCGGGCGCATCTCCTGCGCGAGGGGCGGACCCCGGTTTCCCTCCACGGACGCACTGCGGTGATCGTCGACGACGGAATGGCTACGGGCGCGAGTGCCGCGGTTGCCTGCCGATGCGCGCGCACCGCGGGTGCTGCCGCCGTGATCGTCGCGGTCCCAGTAGCCTCCCCCGAAGCCATGAGAGTGATCGCGTGCTCCGCCGATCGGGTCGTCTGCCCCTTCGTTCCTGCCCTGTTAGGCGGCGTCGGTGCTGCATTCGAGGACTTTCATCAACTCAGCGACGACGAAGTGCTGTCCTTCCTCGCCTGAGTGCACACCTCTCCAGCCTGAGCACAGTCCAAGAGATCTCTGAGAATTTGTGATGTGTGCAACATTTCGCTCCTCGGTGCCGATAGCCCAAATGGAACAAAAAGAATTCGGCTTTCTGGAGGAACCGTGACCATCTCGACCGATACCGTCGACGCCGTCGCAGCTGCGTGCCGTGACCGCCTGGGCGACCCTTCCGCCTGGGTTGCGTCAGACGCTTATCGACAGAGCCTCGCCCTGTGCATCATCGAATCCGTTCAGTCCACGTCGGGTCACAGCGAAGTGACCGTCGTCGATCGCTACCTGGCGTACCGGAAAGCCCGCGAGGACAAACCCGTCACGGATGGCGCACGTGAACTACTCCGCACCTTCGAGGAAGCCGGCAGTTCGGACCAGTGGGCAGGCAAGATCGGCTCGTACAAGCGTCGCTACACGGCGACGGGTGTCCCGATCGAGGCACGGCACATCCAACAGGTCGCCGAGAAACTCCATCACTTGCGGATCAACAGCGTCGAGGACCTGCTGTCGGCCGCCGATTCCGACAACGCTCTCGAAGCCGTTCACCATGCCTGGGTGGACGCGTGCGGAGACGGTTCCGAAGTGACCTGGGCCCACCTGTTGATGTTGGCCGGAATTCCGCACACCGATCTGGGGACCGCTGCCGACACCTTCATCAGCGCGACACTCGGCACCACCGAGTTGCCGGGAGACACCTCGGAGATCCTTGCAGCTACTGCAGAGCAACTCGGAGTGGATCCGGACCGATTGGACTACGCAATTCGGCGGTGGCTGTCCGTGCACGGTCGCACGCTCCAACACGTCGCCTGAGTACCTGTAAACAGGCGGTCACACTAAACTGCAGGTCAGCGCCCGACCAGTTCTACCGAATAGTAACGACAGTGCAAAATGACGACTAATGTGATGCAATGCACATCAGAAATGTCAGTAGTCACTGGAGGGGTCAATAGTGCGCGAGTTCTCAGTTCCACAGTCGTTCTCAATTCCGGAGAACGTATCCATGGCCGACTCCGTGTTCCGTCACGCCGAAGAAGACCCCACATTCGTGCCGTTCAAGAGGCCGTCGAACGGTGGATGGGTCGACGTCACTGCAGCTGAATTCGCGAAGCAGGTCTCCGCAGTTGCCAAGGGCCTGATCGCGTCAGGTGTCGAGCTCGGCGACCGCGTCGCTATCCTGTCCGCGACTCGCTACGAGTGGGTCGTTCTCGACTACGCCATCTGGACTGCAGGCGGATGCACCGTCGCGATCTACGAGACCTCCTCCCCTGATCAGGCGCAGTGGATCCTCGAGGATTCAGCGACAACACTTCTGGTCGTCGAAACGGCCAAGCACGCGGAGACTCACAAGGAAGTCACCGACGGCGCAGAAGCCCTCCGCGAGGTTCTTGTCATCGAGTCGGGTGCGATCGACGAGCTGTCCAGTCGCGGTTCGGCAATCACCGACGAAGAACTGCACACTCGTCGTCACCAGGTCACCGCTGCCTCGCCCGCGACCCTGATCTACACCTCCGGAACCACCGGACGCCCCAAGGGTGTCCAGCTGACGCACTCCAACTTCTACGCCGAGTCCAACGCCTGCCGCCTGGCGATGCCGGAGTCCATGGTCCCCGGCAAGAAGACTCTGATGTTCCTGCCGCTTGCCCACGTATTCGCGCGAGCGATCTCCTTCGGCGCTTTCGACGCCAAGGTCACCGTCGCCCACACGTCGGACCTGACGACGCTGCTCGAGCAGTTCGCCGGCTTCAAGCCCAACTTCATCCTCTCGGTGCCCCGCGTGTTCGAGAAGGTGTACAACTCGGCTCGCCAGAAGGCAGTCGACGGCGGTAAGGGCAGCATCTTCGACAAGGCTGCTGCCACCGCCATCGAATACAGCGAATCCCTCGAAAAGGGTGGCCCCGGACTGGCACTCAAGCTCAAGCACGCGGTATTCGACAAGCTCGTCTACTCGAAGTTGCGCGCAGCTCTGGGTGGCGAGTGCGAGCGTGCAGTCTCCGGTGGCGCAGCCCTCGGCGCGCGCCTCGGCCACTACTTCCGCGGCGTCGGCATCCCGATCTACGAGGGCTACGGACTCACGGAGACCAGCGCCGCAATCACCGTCAACACCTCGAGCGCGCAGCGCGTCGGCACCGTCGGCAAGCCGATCAACGGCCATGCAGCACGGATCGCCGAGGACGGCGAACTCCTCCTGCAGGGCCCGGTCGTGTTCGCCGGCTACTGGCACAACGAGAAGGCCACTGCCGAATCCATCGTCGACGGCTGGTTCCACACCGGCGACCTCGGCTCGATCGACAACGAGGGCTACGTCTCCATCACCGGACGCAAGAAGGAAATCATCGTCACCGCGGGCGGCAAGAACGTCGCACCGGCAGGCCTCGAAGATTCCCTGCGCGCGCACGCTCTGATCAGCCAGTGCCTCGTCGTCGGCGACGGTCAGCCGTTCATCGGTGCACTGATCACCCTCGATCCGGAGACTCTGCCCGGTTGGGTCGAGCGCAACGGCCTGCCCGCCGGCACCCCGATTGCCGATCTGGTGAAGAACGCCGACCTGATCGCCGAGATCGACTCGGCCGTTGCCGACGCGAACAAGAAGGTCTCCAACCCCGAGCAGATCAAGAAGTACACGATCCTCGAGGTCGACTTCACCCAGGAGACCGGTGAATTGACGCCGACGCTCAAGCTCAAGCGCAACATCATTCACGAAGCTCACAAGACCAAGATCAGCGACCTGTACGCCTGATCGATCGTCTTTCACGAGTCTGGCCCGGTTCGAATGCGAACCGGGCCAGACTCGTTTCACTGTCCGGCGGAGAGTAGTTCCTCTTCGATCTCGGATGGAAGGCCGTGCACCGCACGATCCTCCCGCTGAGTCGGCAGAGTTTCCCGCTGCATCCACTCCCAGGTATCGCGCACGGTGTCTTCGACGGGCCGGCACCGCAGCCCTGCTTGCCCCGCCTTGGCGGTGTCGGCTTCGAGGAAGCCCGCGAACTCGCCCTCCTGCGGAACCCAACACGGAAGTTGTGTCCACGGCTGCACTCCCGCAGCGGCCAGCCTGTCCTCGTCGATCCACACGAGTTCAGCGTCCGAACCGGTGGCAACCACGCACGCCTGGAGGAGCCCGGAGGTAGTGGTGTGGCCGGACGGGCTGATGACGTCGTATGCCCCGCTGATCCCGGCGGCCAGTCCGGCCAAGACAAAGGTTGCGATGTCGCGGGCATCGACGTACTGCAACGGTCTGGTCGGCACTCCGGGAGCAACGACACGTCCGCCCGCCGCGATACGCTGCAGCCACCACGGCAACCGCCCGATGTCCTCGCGCGGGCCGAGTATCAACCCTGCCCTCGCGAGCAACGCGTCCGGGAAGGATTCCAGGACAGCGAGTTCGGCCCCACGTTTGGCGGACGCGTAATCGCTGTTGTCATCGGAGGTCGCAGATGCGGCCGCCACCGGCGAGGTCTCGTCTACGTGCAAGCCCCATTGGTAGACGGATCCACTGGAGATGTATGCGTACCGGTCGACGTGACCGCGCAAAACGCGTGCATTCTCACCGACCACTCGGGGGCTACCCGACCAGGTGTCGACGACAAGATCCCATCGACGATCACCGAGCGCATCAACCATCGCACGCTGATCGGTGCGATCCGCGAACAGGACCTCCGCTGTAGGTGGTGGCGCTCCGGTGAGCCCACGATGGAGCACTGTCACTTCCCAGCCCCGAGCCAAAGCGTCATCGACGAGAGCGCGGCCGAGGAACCGTGTTCCTCCGAGCATCAACAGCTTCATGAGGGCCATCGTCACTTGAAAAGCGTCGTGCGGCAACACGTTCGTCTGGTAGCGCAATTTCCGGCGACTGAGGCACGGACTAACCGCTCAGATACCTCGTCCGGGATTGAGAATGTTCTTCGGATCGAATGCGGCCTTCACTGCAAGCATCATTTCGCGTTCGGTCTGGCCGACCATGTCCGCCATGTACGGCGCTTTGAGAACCCCGATACCGTGTTCACCGCTGATCGTTCCGCCCAACGCCAGTGCGCCGGCAACGATGTCGTCGAAAGCTCCGCGCGCACGATCCTGCGCACCCGATTCGGCAGCGTCGAACACGATGGTCGGGTGGAGATTGCCGTCGGCGGCGTGACCGAAGGTTCCGATCGTGACGCCGTGGCGATCGGCCGCTTCACGAATGCATTCCAACATGGACGGCAACGCCGGCACCGGCACCGCGACGTCGTCGAGAAGTACCGTGCCCAACGCCTCGAGAGCCGGCAAGGCCATGCGGCGCGCGGCGGTGAACTCTTCACCTTCCACCGGATCGTCGGTGTGGAAAACCTCTCGGGCCCCGGCGCTTTCGCACGCCGCGGCGCAGTCCGCTGCCTCGGCGGCCGCCGACCTACCGTCGCACTGGATGAGCAGCATCGCCCCGGCCGATACGTCCAGCCCCATCTTGGTCAGCCGATTGACGGCGCCGATGGTGACGTCGTCCATCAACTCCATCTGACACGGTTCGGCCACTGCCGACAGGGCGAGGACGGCATCGATCGCGGACTCCGCGGAATCGAAGAAGGCGACCACAGTGGTCACGGCAGTGGGCGCCGTACGCAACCGCATCGTGGCTTCGACGATGACCGCGAGAGTGCCCTCCGACCCGACGAGCAGATGTGTCAGGTCCAGCCCCGCAACGTTTTTGCGCGTCCGTGCACCGGTACGGATCACACGCCCGTCGGCGAGTACCGCCGTCAGGGCCGCGACGTGATCACCGGTGACGCCGTACTTGGCGCAACAGATGCCGCCTGCATTTGTCGCCAGGTTGCCGCCGATACTCGAGATGGACCGGCTTCCCGGATCCGGTACGTACCAAAGTCCCTGCTGTGCAACAGCTTCTGCCAGGTCACCGTTGATCACTCCAGGCTCCACCGTGGCGGTGCGCGCGGCAGGATCGATCTCGAGAATGCGATCCATGCCCGCGACGCTCAAGACGATGCATCCGTCGAGTGCGTTGGCGGCGCCGGCCAACCCGGTACCTGCCCCTCGTGTCACCACGGGAACGGAGAGTTCGTGGGCCACCGTCATGACCGCAACGACGTCGTCGACCGTCTTCGCCTTGACCAGCGCGGCGGGCGTTCCGGCTGCGGTGAGCAGTGATTGATCCCGGACGTACGCGCCCATTCGGTCGGGATCGGTTGTCGCCCTGTCCCCCACCGCTTTCTGCAAGCGTTCACCCAACAGATCGATACTCGTGGTCATTGTGTTCGTCCTTCGTAGAATCCGCGCACATGGCGCTCGACCAAAACGGCGGCCTCGTCAGCTGCGCCGCGCTCGATCGCGTCGGCGATACCCTCGTGCTCTGCCAGCAGTGCGCCGAGCGTGGCCGCCGAGTTCTCGCGCGAGTCGAGTTCGCTCAGCAGGTAGCCGGCGATGCTGTCGCGGAGAACCGTCATGACCAACCCGAACGCCTTGTTCCCGCCGGCTCCGGCCAGCGCAACGTGAAAGTCGACATCGGCGTCGTGGAATGCGACCGAGTCGTCGGCAAGGGTTGCGACGCGCATCCGCTCGATCGCATCCCGGGCGCCGTTCGGCACCGCGACGACAGTGCGCAGCGCAGCAGCTTCGAGCAGCACTCGCAATTCGACAAGATCGCCGAGCGGAACCGCGCCCACTTGCAGTGCCGTACTCAGGGCAGTGGCCGCAGAATCGGCCGTGTGCTCGTGCGTCACCCGAGGCCTGGCAGTAGAAGTGGTGTCCGCGCCGGTCAACAATCCCTGCGCTTGCAGGACCCGAAGGGCCTCACGGACCGTCGATCGACCCACCGAGAACGTCTGTGCAAGTTCCTGTTCGGTGGGCAATGCCTCACCGACCGGGAGTGAACCGTCGAGAATGGCAGCGCGGATTCGTCCCGACACGGCAAGGCTGAGCGGCATGCGCGACAACGGAGTCGTATCCATGCCGCGACGCTACCACCCCTTGCCTGCTTGTCTGACAAACTGTTTAATTGAGGAGATTCGTGACCCGGACCACAACAGAGAAGGTGCCGACCATGACCGACAAGCTCGAATTGGATCCCGCGACCACCGCCGTCGTGCTCATCGAGTACCAGAACGACTTCACCACCGAGGGCGGTGTTCTTCACGAGGCCGTCGCACCGGTCATGGAATCGAACGGACTCCTCGCGAACACCGCCGCGCTGGTCGATGCGGCCCGTGCGGCGGGTGTCACCGTGATGCACGCACCGATCACCTTCGCCGAGGGGTACAACGAAATCACCTCGCATCCGTACGGAATCCTCAAGGGCGTCGTCGACGGAAAGGCCTTCGTGAAGGGTTCGTGGGGCGCCGCTATCGTCGACGACCTCACTCCGAAAGACGGCGACATCGTCATCGAGGGCAAGCGTGGACTCGACACTTTTGCCAGCACCAACCTCGATTTCATTCTGCGCAGCAAAGGAATTCGCACGATCCTTCTCGGCGGTTTCCTGACCAACTGCTGCGTCGAATCGACCATGCGCACCGGATACGAGAACGGCTACCGGGTCATCACACTCACCGATTGTGTAGCCGGAACTTCGGTCGCCGAACACGAGAACGCGATCACCTACGACTACCCGATGTTCTCGCACCCCGTCACGTCGAAAGAGGTGCTCGGCGCGCTCTCCTGAGAGGACTACCTGGAATGCGCTAGAAGGAATTCACGGCTGACGTTGGTGACACTGGCGTGAACCTTCTCGTGCAGCAGGTCGTGACCGGCGTCCTCGAACTCGCGCATCTCGACGTTGCGCAGCGTCCGCGCCCAGTCCCGGACGGGATCGACCGGGGCGATCCGGTCGTCGGTACCGTGAACGACCAGGACTGGGATGCCCGCGTCGGAGAGTTCCGCCCACCCGTGTTGCTCGACCGCACTGCGCGGAATGCCGCACAGCACTGCGGAGGCAAAATCGTGATCGCGATGAGCCAGCATCGTCAGCGCCGTCACCGCACCCAAGGAATGGCCCATCACCGCCTGCGGGACTTCGGGCAGTTCCGCCAAAGCGATGTCAGCGAGCGCGGCTGCATCGGCAGCAAGATCGGAGAGCGGAGCCCCGACTCCCGGATCGCCCTCCGACAAACCGTGCCCGGTGTGATCGATCGCCCACACGTCGATCCCCGACGCCGTCATTGCGCCCGCGAAGCGGTGATACTGGCCGCTGTGCTGGCCGAGACCGTGCAGAAAGACCAGTGACACCGTGGGCACCGCACCCCCTGCCGCCGGCCAATGCCGAAAGTGCACCTGACCGGTTCGTCCGTCGAAGAAAGGCATGATCGTCATTCTGCACGCCGCTACCGATATCCGCGGCTCGTGAGCGATTACTGGTGGGTTGCCTTGTCGGTGAGCGATGGCACAATCGCCCTGTGTTCCTACTCGATGATCAGATCGTCTACAGCGCCAGCGACCTCTCGGCTGCGGCCTCGTGCGAGTTCGCACTGCTGCGGCAACTCGACGCCCGAACCGGTCTGATCGCGGCCGAGGCCGCCGAGGCGGATCCGATGCTCGAGCGGACGTCGAGCCTCGGCGACTCGCACGAGCGCGAACAGCTTCAGAAGTTCATCGATCAGCACGGAGACGGCGTCGTCGTCATGCCGCGGCCGGAACACTCACGCGCGGGGTTGACCGCTGCCACGTTGGCCACCGTCGAGGCAGCACGATCGGGCGCTCCAGTCATTTATCAGGGAACCTTTTTCGACGGCCGATTCCTCGGGTTCTGCGATTTCCTCGTCCGCGAAGGCGACACCTACGCGGTCTACGACAGCAAGCTCTCCCGGCACGCCAAGGTGTCGGCGCTTCTACAACTCGCCGCATACGCGGATGCGTTGGAGCGCAATGCAATTGCCGCCTCCGATCAAGTTCATCTACTGCTAGGCGACGGCAGCACGTCGTCGCACGACATCGGAGACATCGCGCCGGTATTCGCGGCACGTAGAGCTGAACTCGAACGAGTCCTCGACGAGCACCGCGCCGAGGGGAAACCGACACAGTGGCTCGACGATCGGTACCTGCGTTGTGGTCGATGCGACACCTGCAGCGTCGAGGTCGAAAGCCATCGAGACCTGCTGCTGGTTGCGGGTGTCCGCGGCAATCAGCGTGAACAGCTGATCGTCTCGGGGATCACGACAATTGACGAACTCGCCGCGAGCACCGGCCCTGTCGAGGGAATCCGCCGGGAAACACTCGACAAGCTCCGTGCACAGGCAGCGGTTCAACTACGCCAGGAAGTGTCCGGCGACGCCGAATTCGAGGTCTACGAACCCTCGGCGCTCGGAGGACTCCCCATCCCCGACGACGGCGACATCTTCTTCGACTTCGAGGGCGATCCGCTCTGGGCCGAGGACGGGTCCACCGATTGGGGGTTGGAGTATCTGTTCGGTGTGGTCGAAGGGCCTGCGGACGACTACGTGTTCAAGCCGTTCTGGGCACACGATCGCGAGGGTGAGCGCCAGGCGCTCCTCGACTTCCTCGATTACGTCACCGCGCGTCGAGAAGCTCATCCAGGCATGCACATCTACCACTACGCCGCGTACGAGAAATCGGCGCTGTTGCGCTTGGCCGCACGTCACGGTGTCGGCGAGCAAACGGTGGACACCCTGCTCAGCGAGAACGTGCTCGTGGACCTGTACCCGATCGTCCGTGCCTGCCTGCGGATCGGACAACGCTCGTACAGCATCAAGAAACTCGAGCCGCTCTACATGGGTGAGCACGGCCGCGACGGCGACGTGACCAATGCCGCCGCTTCGGTTGTCGCTTATGCCGACTACTGCCAATTGCGCGACGGCGGACAAGCCGACCAGGCCAGGGAACTTCTTCAGGGCATCTCCGACTACAACGAATACGACTGCGAATCCACTCTGCGCCTGCGCGATTGGCTTGCCGAGCGCGCCGCAGAACACGGCGTCGAACTTCGTGAGCCGACCGGGCAGATCAAGATTCCACTCGAGGAGCTCACCGAATCGGAGATCGCGCTCCGCGAATTCGCAGGACACAAGGCAGGTTCGGCGCGTACCCCCGATCAGCAGGCAGCTGCTCTACTGGCTGCTGCGGTGGGGTACCACAATCGTGAGCGGAAGCCGTACTGGTGGGCCCACTTCGACCGATTGGTCACACCGATCGAAGACCTGGTGGACATCCGCGACGTCATGGTGGTCGAACAGTCCGAAATCGAGGCGGACTGGCACAAGAGCACTCCACGTCAGAAGAAGTTCCGTCGACACATTCAGCTGACCGGAAGTTTCGGCACCGGAACGTCTTTGAGCCCGGGCAGTGATCTGTTCGCTCTCTACGCAACCCCCTCCCCCGATGCCGTTGCAAGCGAGAACCCCACCCAGCGCGGCACCAGCAGCGTCAAGGTCACCGCCGTCGTCAAGTCCGAAGGGCTCGACGTGGTCACCGTGGAAGAACTGCTCAGCGGTGACGAATACATCGATTCCCCGGTCGCGTTGGCACCTGGTCGTCCGATTCCCACCGGACGCATGGAGAAGTCCATCGCCGCTGCCGCGTCCGACGCCAGCGAGAGCCTGCCCGAACTGCCACACATCGCGGCAGTCGACATTCTCAGGCGCAGCACCCCGAGAACCCGCTCGGGTTCACCGCTGCCACCTGTCGGCACCGACAACAACTACGCCGACGCCATCACCGCCGCACTTCTCGACCTCGACGATTCCTACGTGGCGGTGCAAGGTCCTCCCGGTACCGGCAAAACCTACACGGGCGCTCGTGTCGTCAAGACACTGATCGAACAACACCATTGGCGAATCGGCGTGGTGGCACAATCACATTCGGTGGTCGAGAACATGCTCGGCGGCATTCTGAAGGCCGGCGTGGACCCTGCACTGGTCGCGAAGAAGGGCAGCCGGAGCAAGACCGCAGAATGGCAGGACATCGCATCCGAAGAATATGCGGGATTCATCGCCGAGGCCGAAGGCGTCGGCTGTGTCATCGGCGGCACTGCGTGGGACTTCGCGAACACCGATCGTGTTCCAGCGGGCAGCTTGGACTTGCTCGTCGTGGACGAAGCAGGCCAATTCGCGCTGGCGAACACCATTGCCGTCGCGATTTCCGCGCGAAACCTGTTGCTGCTGGGCGATCCGCAGCAGTTGCCGCAGGTGAGCCAAGGCACTCACCCCGAACCGGTCGACGAATCGGCACTCGGTTGGCTCGCCGAGGGACACGGCGCACTGCCACCCGAACTCGGCTACTTCCTCGAGAAAACGTGGCGGATGCACCCGGATCTGTGTGCGCCCGTGTCCGCATTGTCGTACGAGGGCAAGCTGCATTCCCAGGAAACCGTGAGTGCGGCAAGAAAACTCGACGGACTCGCTGCCGGAGTACACACGGTGTTCGTCGATCACCGCGGCAATTCCACCTACTCCCCGGAAGAGTCCCAGGAAATCGTTCGCCAGATCCAGGGCCTTCTCGGTACGCCTTGGACCGACCCGAGCGAGTTCGAGGGAACCAGGCCGCTGGAGCAGTCGGACATTCTCGTGGTCGCGGCGTACAACGCCCAGGTGGGCACCGTCGAGCGCGATCTCACCGAGGCCGGTCTCACGGAGGTCGAGGTCGGGACCGTCGACAAGTTCCAGGGCCGCGAGGCTGCGGTGGCAATCGTGTCGATGGCCGCATCTGCCGTCGAGGACGTCCCGCGAGGGATGTCGTTCCTGCTGTCGCGAAACCGTCTCAATGTTGCTGTCTCACGCGGCAAGTGGTGCGCGATCATCGTTCGATCGCACGCGTTGACGCAGTACATGCCCAGTACGCCTGCGGGATTGGTCGAACTGGGTGCATTCATGAGGCTGACGAGCTAGCCGAAGCCTGTCTTACCCGAAGCACTGCCCTACCCGAAGCACTGCCCTTCGCCGCGATAGGTGGGAACCGAGGTTCGGGTGCCGTCGGCTTCGACCACGTACACGCGGTCGAAGCGCTCGCACAGCTCGCCGGCTTTGGCGTGACGGAACCACACGCGGTCGCCGATCGCGATGTTTCCGGCTTCCTTCCCGGTGACCGGCGTCTGGACTTCGCCTGCCCCTTCGTTGCGGAGCAGTTTGAGACCAGCGGGCCAGACCGGTGACGGAACGCGGGTGGCTCCCGCAGGTCCGGACGCGATGTATCCGCCACCGAACAGGGTCGTGACCGACGGCGTCGGTTTGCGCACGGCCGACAGCGCGAAGAACAGCGCCGGATCGGGACGGAAGGCACGGTAGCGGTCGAACAGGGTCGGTACGTACAGTCCGGAGCCTGCTGTTACCTCGGTCACCACAGGATCGGCCGAGCTGACCTCCAGCGACCCCGTACCGCCGCTGTTGACGATCTCGAGTGCACCCACGGCATCGGTGACGGCCGCGACCACAGCGCCCCTTCTGGACGCCAGTTCGCGGGCAGAGGCCTTCTTGACCCAACCGATCGGAGCACTGGTGTCAGGAAGGCCGGCGATCTGGGCTTCGTAGAACATCACTCCGACGACGGAGAATCCGCGTTGGCGCGCACGCGCCGCGAGTGCGGCGACCGCGGCAGGTTCGCGCAGCGGCGAGCGTCGTACGCCCAGATGGATCGGGCCGATCCGCAGTGACGCGTCGACGTCGAGACACACGCGGACAGGCGCATCCCCCGTCGACGCCGAACGAATGAGGTCCAACTGCGCATCGTCGTCGACCATCAAGGTGATCGATGCGAGCGCGGTGTCGTCGGCAGCGAGATCCGCGATGGCGCCACGATCGGCGGTCGGGTACCCCATCAGGATGTCCCGTGCGCCGAGCCCGACCAGCCACAGAGCCTCGCGCAGTGAGTACGCCATGATTCCGCGGAATCCGCCGGACGCGGTCAGTGTGTCGCCGAGAGTTTCAGCCAGAACCGTCCGACAACGAACCGATTTGCTCGCCACTCGCACCGGGGTTCCACCGGCGCGGCGCACCAGGTCGGCTGCATTACTGCGCAGTGTGGTCAGATCCAGAGCAGCCAGAGGCGGGTCGAGTTCTCGCGTGGCAGCAGTGAGTCGATCAAGGGTCCTGGTCACAGATGATCCAATCGTCGCGGCGTGCGACCAGTCAATCACCAATCCTGGACGTATGTCCAGGATGGCGGTTCTACTGAGGCGCGACCACGGCTTTGTTGGCGATTACCTGAACCATTTCTCCGAACTCGGCAATAGTCGCGTCGGAGTCACGATCGACCAGCCATCGCAGAACAAGGCCGTCGATCATTGCAAGACTCAGTCGCGCAATCGAACTCAACGGCTCCGTCCACACCGTGCCCGATATCTTGGCGCACTCTTCGAGAAACGACACCGCGAGCTCATCCATGATTCGGTACTGCTCAAATGCAACCGCCCCAGCACGTTCGGCTCCGAGATTGCGACTACGCAGTGCCTGCGCAGTAATTTCGTAGGTCAACAACTGGCGATCCGGGGTTGCCTCGATGGTCGGCCACATTCCGGTCAGGCCGATGTGCAGCAATTCCCTGAGCCCCTGCACGCCACTGAGATCCGGCGCATGGCGGACCTGCGCGAACGCATACTGCATCGACGCACTGAGCTGCAGAATGAGCGTTTCACCCATCGCCGCGATCAGCGCTTCCTTGCTCTCGAAGCAGTAATGAACGACGCCGAGCGATACCCCGGCCTCCTCTGCCACCGCCCTTACCGTCACAGAACTGACACCGCGCTGTTCCGCAATAGACAAGGCGGACTCGACCAATTGTGTGCGGCGTTCGTCCGCCGGGAGCCTGTTCAGCATCCAATGATCGTAGAACGCAAATGACAAAATCTTCGCGCAATACTTGCCTGGACGACCGTCCAAGTACATTATTGCGTAATGGCTTCGGACACTTGGCAGAACTGGGCGGGCACTCAAAGCGCCGCGCCGCGTCGCTTTGCGACGCCGACAAATACCCGTGAACTTTCGTCGTTGGTCGCCGAGGCCGCCTCGCGTGGCCAACGTGTGAAGGCCGTCGGCGCCGGCCACTCGTTCACCGGTGTCGCGGTCACTGACGGTGTCCTCGTCAGCCTGGACAACTTGAGCGGAATCGACTCGATCACACCGACCGACGACGGTGCGCTGGTCACTGTTTTTGCAGGCACTCGCCTTCATGCTCTCAACGACGCCTTGTGGCAACGCGGATATGCGATGGCCAATCTCGGTGACATCGACGTCCAGTCACTGGCCGGCGCGACGTCCACCGGCACACACGGCACCGGCGCACGATTCGGCGGTATCGCCACGCAGATTCGCGGAATCGAGATCGTTCTCGCCGACGGATCCGTCGTTACCGCAAGCGCCGACGAAAACGTCGAATTGTTCGAAGCAGGCCGCCTCGGATTGGGCGCAATCGGCATCATTTCGAAGATCACTCTCGCCTGCGTCCCGCGATTCACACTTCGCGCAATCGAGGAACCCGACACGCTGTCTCACATACTGGACACCCTCGAGAGCGATCGTCTGGGCTTGGACCACTTCGAGTTCTACTGGTTTCCGCACACCGATCGTGTCCTGACGAAGAGCAATACGCGACTCCCCGGAGATACCGAACCCGATCCGGTGGGCAAGGTCCGCGCGTTCGTCGACGACGAACTCCTCTCGAACACACTCTTCGAAGGTGTCAACCGCGTTGCCACCCTGGCACCGGCCGCGATCCCGAGAATCAACAACGTGTCGTCCCGATTGCTCGGCGCCCGCGAGTTCACAGATCGCAGCTACCGGGTATTCGCGTCTTCGCGCCGGGTGAAGTTCAAGGAGATGGAATACGCGATTCCCCGCGAACACGTCACCGAGACACTTCACGAAATCGATCGCTGGATGAAGAAGTCCGGAACCAACGTCGCTTTCCCCGTCGAAGTACGTTTCGCTGCCGCCGACGACCTCTGGCTCTCCACTGCTCACGGACGCGACACCGCATACATCGCGGTACACCAGTACCACCGCCGACCCGAAACGGAGTACTTCGCCGCGGTGGAAGCCATCGCGCGCGCCGTCGACGGCCGGCCGCATTGGGGAAAAATGCACAACCGGACCGTCGACGACCTGCGTCCGACGTACGACCGACTCGACGACTTTGTCGCCGTTCGAGACAAGTACGACGCGAATCGTGTGTTCGACAACGAATACTTGCGTCAGGTGCTGGGCGACTGACGGTCAGCGCCGCAGCAGTTCCGCTTTTCGCGCATCGCTCGCAAACGAGGCTTTGATCGAGTTCCGGGCGAGGGTGTCTCGCTCGGCCTCGGTCAGACCCAGGGCTCGGCCCAGTTCGGTGAAATTGTCGTCGACGTATCCCCCGAAGTAGGCCGGGTCGTCGGAGTTGACCGTGACGATCAAACCCATCTCGAGCATCGATCGAAGCGGATGATCCGACAGCGAATCGAACACCCGCAGACGAACGTTCGACAACGGGCAGACCGTCAGTGGAATCTCCTCGTCGACCAGACGCTCGATCAGGGCAGGATCCTCGAGTGCCCGGACTCCGTGGTCGATCCGCTCGGCGCCGAGAATGTCGAGCGCCTGCCAGATGTACTCGGGCGGTCCCTCTTCACCGGCGTGAGCCACAACGTGCAAACCCTCGGCACGCGCGCGGGCGAACACGTCCTCGAACAGTGACGGCGGGTTGCCGACCTCCGCGGAGTCGAGTCCGAGCCCGACGATCGGAGCCTGCAGGCGAATTATCTCGGAGAAGATCTCCTCGGCGTCTTTGACGGGCTGATCTCGGAGGATGGCGGCGATTGCCGCGCTGCTGAGCCCGAACTCGCGCTCACTCGATGCCACCGCATCCATGATCCCGTCCAGGACCTCGGTCAGCGGAACACCACGGACCACGTGCGCCTGTGGATTGAAGAAGAACTCGGCATGCGCGACGCCGGCGGCAGCCGCGCGACGGAAGTACGCTCGCGTCAGGTCGGCAAAATCCTCCGCGGTGCGCAGGACGGCCATGTTGGCGAAGTAGAGATCGAGGAACGACTGCAGATCGGTGAACTCGTACCTCGACTTCAGATCGTCGATATCCTTGTACGGCAAGTCCATTCGATTGCGCTCGGCAAGTCGGTAAATCTGTTCGGGTTCCAGAGAACCCTCGATGTGCATGTGCAGCTCTGCGACAGGTGTAGCCATGTCGGTGTTACCGCCCCTTCCAGACCGGGGCGCGCTTCTCGGCGAACGCCGTCGCGCCCTCGCGTGCATCTTCGGACGCGAACACCGGCGCCATGACCTGCAACTGCTTCGCGAAAGCTTCGTCGTCGGACCAACCGCCGGCCTTGACGATGATCTCCTTGGTGACCGCAACCGCGAGCGGTCCGTTGCGGGTGATGCGATCAGCCAGCTCCAGCGCGCCTTCGAGCGCCTTACCTGGCTCGGTCACCGTGTTCACGAAGCCGTAGCGGTAGGCCTCCTCGGCTGTGAAACTGTCACCGGTCAGGGCCAGTTCCAATGCCTTCTGGTACGGAATCCGCTTGGGCAGGCGCAACAATCCGCCTCCACCTGCGACCAGCCCTCGCTTGACCTCCGGGATACCGAACTTCGCTTCGGACGACGCGACCACCAGGTCGGTGGCAAGCACGAGTTCCGTGCCGCCTGCCAACGCGAAGCCCTCGACCGCCGAAATGATCGGCTTACGCGGCGGCCCTTCCGTGAATCCGAGACCGCGTCCCGGCACGAGTACGTTCTCGCCGGCCACGAATGCCTTCAGATCCATACCGGCACAGAAGTTTCCGCCGGATCCTGTCAGCACCGCCAAGGACAGATCGTCGTCCGCATCGAGCTCTTCGACCGCAGCGGCCAATGCGTGACTGACCGCCGAGTTGATGGCGTTACGCGCCTCGGGCCGGTTGATGGTGATGATCAGTGTCCGCCCGCGCCGCTCGGTGAGAACCTCGTCCGCCATGATGTCCCTCTCGTTTGTCGACCACGCTCGCGTGACTACGCGACGTTGCGTTCGACAATACGGACGAAGCCATCGGGGTCGATCTGCGCGGTGTCGTGAGTGCAGAACCACCCCTGGGTGAACCTCGTCGAGGTCGCTTGCGGCGAGTTCCAATACCGACGCGTGACACTCGGTCCACGGCACAGCAACTCACCGAAACCACCTGGAGCATCCGGGCCGTACAACGCCACTTCCATTCCACCGAAAGCGATTCCGACGCTTCCGAGGTGGGTGGGCGCCGACTCGGTTGGCAGAATGAGACCAGCCCCACAGGTCTCGGTTTTGCCCCACCCGATCACATGCCGAGCGGCCGGGAACAGGGTCAGCAGCTTGGATTCCTGTTCGGCCGTGATCGGCGACCCGCTGCAATCGATCCACTGAACCGACCTCGAACCGGCACGCGCCGCCGGTCCAAGGGTGAGCAACCGTGGCTCGAGCAGATCCTCGGGCCGCCCGGTCACGATGTCGACGGTATGCACACTCTCACGCCAGAAGTCGCCGGCGAGGACCACCGTTCCACCGACCACCAACGTCGCGAGCACGTGCACGAATTGCCGTACCGACTTGAAGTCATTGTCCACCAACAGATTGCGCACACCTTCGACGCCGTAATCGCGCGAGTGCAGAATGCCGACGATGGCGGAGAGCACGTTCTCGTTGCTCAACTCGACGCCCAGCATTTCACCCGAAGAATCGGCGGTGTACGCGAGGATCGCCATCTCCTCCGGGGCGGCACCGTCGTCGATGAACGGAACACCGTGTGGGAGTTCCCCGTCGAGCACCAACACCGAGCCACTGTCCGCGATGACGAAGTCCGCCGCGTCGTCGCTCAGATGAACACCCACGGAGACTGGAACACCGCCGGCGAGAATGACGCCGAGGCACGCCTCCATCCACCTCACCCCGGCGGCGACGCGAATGGCCACACGGTCACCGATCTCGACGCCTCGCGACTTCAGCCCGCCTGCGACCCGCGACGCCTCGGCCCACAACTCCGCGAAGGTGACCTGCTCGCCGTCGACCTCCTCCACCGCGATGCGTGAGGAGAATCGATGAACGGCGATATCGAGGAGTTCGGACAGCGACGGGTCGAGTTGGCTGTACCGAAGCACCCCGTCACCCGCACGGGTGACACGGGCGTCGGCGAGGAGCTGAGTCGAACACGGGTATTCCACAAGCGTCGACCGCATCGATACCTCCACGTCACTGACAACCCACCGGCCATTCGACTATATGACGTGGATCACAGTTCGTGGAGGTCTCTGGCGATAATCGTCGCAAACTTACTTTCCGGAGTAGACCGCTTTGCCCGGTCCGACCTCGAGGAAACTGCGGACAGCGCCGCGTAGGTCATCGGTGGCGAACAGCGCACCGGACACCCCGGGAGTCACCGAATCAGCGTGGGCGATCCCGCCGGAACGCCAGGCCGCCACGATCTGCTTGGTGGCGTCGTGGGCTCGCGTGGGCCCGTCCGCCAACCGGGCCGCCAGGGCACGCGCCGCAGCATCGACATCGTCGTGAACGGCATTGACGACGCCCCACGAGTGCAGAGTTGCGGCGTCGTAGAGATCGCCGGTCATGACCAACTCCCGAGCCCGTCCGGAACCGGCGCGCTCGGCCAAACGCTGCGGTCCACCCATGGACGGCGTCAGACCGACCACTGTCTCGACCAGTCCGAACTTCGCCTTCGGCGCCGCGAGGATGATGTCGCAGGCCAAGGAGATCTCGAAGGCAGCAGTCAGCGTCAGCCCGTGCGCCGCGTAGATGACCGGGCACGGCAACGCCTCGAGCGGATGGCAGATCTGGGCGAACAGTTCGCGCCACAATTCCGCTCCCTGCTCCGGGTTCAGTCCGTCGAACACATGGACGTCGACGCCGGCCGAGTTGACCTTGCCCTCGGCGCGCAGAAGCACAGCGCGCGGTGGGTTTTCGGTCAGCGCTGCAACATCGGCGATGACGGCGTCGAACATGGCCTGATCGAACAGATTGAGTGGTCCGTGCGCGAACGTCAGGACAGCCACCTCGGCACCACCATCGGTGGTGAAGCGCTCGAGACGGGTGGGATGCGATTCGGGAGCAGTCATGCCGCCACACTGCCACATCGAACCGGCCTACGATCGTCGGGTGGACGGTCTGAGAAATGCACTCGCGGACGTTGTGGGACACCGGTTCGTCGTCGACGACGCCGACGTGTTGGCGACCCGTTCCACCGACCAGACAGGGCGCTACAGCGGGCGCGCCAGCGCTCTGGTCCGACCCGGAAATACCGCCGAAGTCTCGGCAGTGCTGAACGTGTGCCGCTCGCGCGGCGTACCGGTCACCATTCAGGGCGGGCGAACCGGTCTGGTCGCCGGGACGGTGCCCGAGCACGACGACGTCCTGCTCTCCACCGAACGCCTCGAGGCGATCGGCGAAGTCGATGTTGCCGCCGGTCGGATCACCGTCGGTGCGGGAGTGGCACTCGCGCAGGTACATTCGGCGGCCGCCGCCGCCGGTTTGAAGTTCGGTGTCGACATAGCCTCGCGGGACACTGCGACGATCGGCGGCATGGTCTCCACCAATGCCGGTGGCCTGCACACGGTTCGATACGGGAACATGGCCGAACAGGTGCTCGGACTCGAGGTGGTACTCCCCGACGGAACTCCTGTGCGCCGGTCACCGAAAGTGTTGTCCGACAATTCCGGATACAACCTGCCCGCACTGTGGGTGGGCAGCGAGGGAACTCTTGGGGTGGTCACGGCAGTCGATCTGAAACTACGACGGGTACCGACTCACCGGGTCACGACGCTGACCGGTTTCGACCGACTGCAAGACGTCGTGGACGCGGGGCGCACGTTGCGCACTCTCGACGGCGTCGACGCATTGGAGTTGGTGGACGGCCGTGGACTCGAATTGGCCGCACGCCATTTGAACGCCGCGGTGCCGACGGGGCGACCGTGGTACCTGCTCGCCGAGGTGTCCGCGGCCCACGATCCGCTGGAAGACCTGGCCGAGCTGCTCGAACGCATCGACCCACCGCAGACCCCGGCAGTGGCGGTCGACGATCCCGGCTCGACGCGTTTGTGGGCGGCGCGGGAGTGTTTCGCCGAAGTGGTCGGACTGTTCGGTCCCCCACTGAAATTCGACGCGGCGCTGCCGCTGGACTCGCTTGCCACCTTCGCCGAGGACGCCGCGGCGGTGATCGCGAGTCGTGCCCCCGAGGCAATTCCGATCCTCTTCGGACATGTCGCCGAGGGAAACATCCACCTCAACGTCCTGAACTGCCCGAACGCCGACACCGTGTACCGCAGCGTCCTCGAACTGGTTCGCGATCACGGCGGAAACGTCAGTTCCGAGCACGGGGTGGGCTCGCTCAAACGCAACTATCTGAACCTGGCCCTCTCTGCGGAGGACATAGCCACGATGTGGGCGATCAAGCGAGCCCTGGACCCGAGCGACTATCTCAATCGTGCAGTGATGTTTCCCGACGCGCTTCGGCACTGACGGCCATCGCGTCGTCGTGTGCGTCGCCGCGCAGAGGCCGAGCGAAGCACACCGAAGCGACGAAGCCGATGAGCAGCACGCCTGCGGGCAGCCAGATCGACTCCGACATCGCCGTGCTGAACGGTTCACGGACGAACTCGGGTAGGTGACCCACTCCGGCTTCGGAACTGCCGCCGGTCAGACCCTGTGCCGCCAATCGTGCGGTGATCAGTGCTCCGATCGCGGCACTGCCGAGAACCGCACCCACCTGCCGGGTGGTGTTGTAGACGCCCGCCCCGGCGCCGGCCTGCATCGGAGGCAGGTTGTGTGTGGCGGTGGCCGCGAGCGGCGACCAGATGCATGCGTTGGCGAAGCCGATCAGGCCGATCGGCAGGAGCAGTTCCCAGATCGCGACGTCGGGAGACATAACCAATGCCAGCCAGCCCAGGGCGATCGCGAACAGCAGGAAGCCGGTGCCCGCGATGTAGCGCGGATGCGTCTTGTCGACGAGCTTGCCGATGATCGGCGCAAAAATGCCGGTCAGCACGGCCATCGGAACGAGGAGGAGCGCCGACTGCGTCGGGGAGAGTCCGCGAACTGCCTGGGTGTAGAACATCAGCGGAAGGACCATCGACGTGATCGCGAAGCCCATCGCGGTGATCGCGACGTTGGCGAGCGAGAAGTTGCGGTCCTTGAAGAGTTCGAGTGGGAGCAAGGGCTCGTTCTTGTTGCGCGACTGGTAGAACACGAACACCGCGAGCAACACCACACCGGCGCCGATCAGGCTCCAGACGAATCCGTTCCAGTCGTACGAACTGCCTTCCTGGATTCCGAACACGAGCAGGAACATGCCTGCGGCGCTGAGAATCACGCCGGGGATGTCGAACTTGTGCTCGCTGGTCGGCAACGACGGAACAAGCTTCCACGCGAGGAGGAAGGCGATGACACCGACCGGGACGTTGACGATGAAGATCCATTCCCAGCCGAGATTGTCGACCAACACACCACCGGCAAGCGGACCGACCAGCGTCGCAACACCGGCAACCGCGCCCCACAGGCCCATTGCGGCGCCACGCTTGTTCGGCGCGAACGTGCGTGTGATGACGGCCATCGTCTGAGGCGTCATCATTGCGGCGCCCAGACCCTGGAAAGCCCTTGCCACGATGAGCATCTCGACGCTGCCGGACAGACCACACCACAGTGAAGCGCCGGTGAACAGTACGAGGCCGATCATGTACAGGTTCTTCGGTCCGAACCTGTCACCGAGCCGGCCGGTGACGAGCAGCGGCACCGCGTACGCCAGCAGGTACGCGCTGGTGACCCAGACGACCTTGTTGATGTCGGTGCCGAGGTCCTCCATGATCGCAGGGTTGGCGACAGCGACGATGGTGCTGTCCACCAGAATCATGAAGAACCCGATACACAGCGCCCACAGCGCGTGCCAGGGATTGACCTGCTTTTCCATCTTCAGTCCTTAGGTAGTGCGGACGAGCCTGCGGAGCCGGCCAGCCGGTCGAGAAGTTCTTGTGAGAGCCAGGGCATTTCGCCGCTCTCGATGTCTGTCACCAACGCGCCGATCCACTCTCTTTCGGCGACGGTCAGTGCGTGGGCGTAGTCCGCGCCCACCGTGAAGATTCGTGGTTTTTCCGCCGCCTTCAGCGCTTCGTAGTCGGCCTCGAATTTCGCGATCGTCTTGTCGAGGTGCGCGAGACGAATTCGAAGCATCTGACACGCGGTGGACGCGGAGAGGTTGTGCATTTCAGCGAGCGCGAGCGGCAACCGCGGATACTCCCGCACCGGAACCGCCAACATCTCACGTAGTTGATGCTCGAGGGCCTCACGGCCCCGGGCGGTGATCTCGTACGTCGTCCGTTCGGGCCGGTTGCCCTCACGATCGGTCCCGATCGAAGCCAGAAGTTCCTGCTTCTCCAACCGGGAAACCGTGTGATAGAGCGATCCCGGCTTGATCTTCACCAACTGATCGCCCCGGCGAACCGAGGCCAGTTGATACATCTCGTACGGATGCATCGAACGCTCGGACAGCAGGCCCAGAACGGTGATTCCCAGAGGCGTCAGAGACACGTCACCCATGAGTCCCCCTCCCTGACAAGCCGCAATTGACTATTTCTTGACTATTCCACCTGAAATAGTCCACATGGAATATACGACCTCTGTCCATCTCGATCAACCCGTTCGAATCGGACTAGCCTGTAGCGAGTGGACGAACATCACCTCGACATCATCCGACTCGCTTGGGCACGTGAACTGGGCCTCGGCGACTCGGCACTTCGGCCGGCACACACGGCCCGCGTCGTCGGCGACGACATCCACGTTCTCGATCTGGCAGGCTCAGGTGCAATCGTCGGGCCGCAGTGGTTCATCGAGCGCACCGAGGACGTCTCCGTCGACGCCCTGCTGCAACCGGCGCGCCTGCTCGAGATCGCCGGCGATCACGGCGGCCGAATCACCGGCCCCGTCGATCTCGCTTTCCTCGGCGACTACACGGACGCGCCACCCGACGAGCAACTACTGATTTCCCACGACATCGACGATGCCCTCGCCGTCGCTGCGCTGTGCCCACCCGACGACAGCACCACAGCCGACCTCGGGAACCGGACGCGGTGGTTCACCGCCCTCACCGATTCCGCCGAGGTGCTCGGATGCGCGGCATACTCCGAATTTCAGGGATTCGTGGCAGATCTCACGACCCTGACTGCTCCAGCGCATCGCCGTCACGGAATCGGCTGCGCAGTAACGCTTCTCGCTGCGGAGGACGCTCTCGATTCCGGATTGATCCCGCAGCTACGCACAAGTCGCGGCAGTGCGATCGGAGCGACGCTTCCACGTAAAGCCAAATTCGACGTTCTGGGGGCATACGCTCGGGTACACGTGCACCTGCCCAGTTGACACTCGAACGAGAGGGACCGCGGATGAGTACGGACGACGGCGCGAGCGAACCGACATTCGTCGAAGAGGGTCGTGAATTCAAACGCGACACCAACTACATCCCGACCCGGATCACCGAGGACGGCCGCGACGGGTACCCCGTCGAACCCGGGCGATACCGGTTGATCGTGGCACGTGCCTGCCCGTGGGCAAACCGCGCCATCATCGTCCGCCGCCTGCTCGGCCTCGAAGACGTACTGTCGATGGGCATCTGCGGTCCGGTTCACGACAAGCGAAGCTGGACTTTCGATCTCGACCCGGGCGGCGTCGATCCCGTACTGAAGATCCCGCGACTGCAGGACGCATACTTCGCCCGAGATCCCGACTACCCCAGGGGAATCACGGTGCCCGCCATGGTGGAGATCGCCACGGGCAAGGTGATCACGAACGACTACCCACAGATCACCCTCGACTTCTCGACGCAATGGAAGAAGTACCACCGCGAAGGCGCACCGGATCTGTACCCGGAGCCTCTGCGAAACGAAATCGACGAAGTGGCCGAGTACGTTTTTCGCGACGTCAACAACGGCGTCTACCGCTGCGGTTTCGCCGGTTCACAGCAGGCGTACGACGAGGCATACGACACGCTGTTCGCTCGCCTCGACTGGCTCACCGAACGTCTTGCCCGGCAACGTTTCCTGGTGGGCGACACCATCACCGAAGCCGATGTGCGCCTGTTCACCACGCTGGCACGGTTCGATCCCGTCTATCACGGCCACTTCAAGTGCAACAGAAGCAAACTCAGCGAGATGCCGGTGCTGTGGGACTACGCGCGCGATCTGTTCCAAACCCCCGGATTCGGTGACACCATCGACTTCACACAGATCAAAGCGCACTACTACATCGTGCATTCCGAGATCAATCCCTCCGGAATCGTGCCCAAGGGACCGGAATTGACACACTGGCTCGAACCGCACGGACGCGAACAGTTGGGTGGCCGACCGTTCGGGGACGGCACACCACCTCATCCGCCCATCCCGTCGGAAGTGGTTCCGGCAGAGCACTGGGCCACCAGGTAGGTCGCGGGGGGCTACTCCCCTGCGTACGTGCCGAAACTCCAGTACACACCTTCGGGATCACGGCAGGTGAACCCCCGCGAACCGTAGTCCTCGTCGCGCAATCCCTGCGTGATCGTGGCGCCCGCCGCGACAGCGCGTTCGTGGAGTGCATCGGCGGCGTCCGCGTCGTCCACGACGATGTACACCGAACCGATTCCAGGCGGCAGGCCGGCGATCGCCGAATCGGTGCGCGGCGAACCCAACATGATGCCGCCACCGCCCGGCCAGTCGAGTTGGGCGTGGTCCACCACGTCTCCCTCTCCGTAGACGGCCTTCTCCACGAAACCGAAGGTGCTCACCAGAAAGTGGATTGCCGCACGGGCGTCGAGGTAGCGCAGCGTCGGCCAGATGGTCGTCGAACGAGATTCCGAAGTGGCGGTCATAACACTCGAACTCCTGCCTGGGAAAACTCACGAAGAAAACCGAGTCTCGTACGAGCCTATGGCCCCGGTGATCACCGCCGCCAGCGAAAACTTCACCTATTCTCGAGATACGGTCCACCTCGCTTCAGAGGAGGACAACTGTGGAGGGGCAGCAATGAGCAAGTCGACGAACAACGACAGCGGGCGTATCGAGAAGGTCCTCGTTTCCGTTCTCGACAACGGAAGCCGCCTGCAAGCGCCCGCAGTGGCCAAATACGTCAACCATGTCCGTAAGGCCCACCCCGACGAGTCACCTGCTCAGATCGTCGAGCGGATGGAGAAGATGTTCATTCTCGCCGTGACCGGAAGCGGCAGTGCCGTCGGCGCCACCGCCGCCGTGCCGGGCGTCGGAACGGTCGCGTCCATCGCTGCCGTCGGTGCGGAATCGGCTTTCTTCCTCGAGGCGTCAGCGCTGCTGACGTTGGCAATTGCGTCAGTGCATGGAATCTCCGTACAGGATCACCAGCAACGACGTGCCCTGGTCCTGGCAGTCGCCCTCGGCGAATCCGGTATGGAGATCGTGCAGAAGGCCACCGGAATCACAGCCAAGAACTGGGGAACGGCAATCACGAGCAAGATTCCCGGACCCACGATGAGGGGAATGAACAGCACCCTCGTGCGGAAATTCGTGACCAAGTACGCCGCCAAGCGCAGCGCACTGATCCTCGGCAAGCTCGTTCCGGCCGGAATCGGTGCGGTCATCGGCGGTGCGGGCAACCGTGCAATCGGCAAGGGCGTCGTCAAGAATGCGCGCGAAGCCTTCGGACCGGCACCGGCCAGGTGGACCGACCACCTGATCGTGATGCCTGCCGACGATGCCGCAGTGCTTCCCCAGACGGAGACACGCCGGGCCATCCGCAGATAGCCGTCCGGGCCGTAGGCTCGCATCACGTATTCGCCGCCGACCCGGGAGCAGCATTGACGAACACCGCAATGGGATCCTTCTCTGCCCCCATCGAGATTCGTGGGTTGACGAAGACGTTCAAGGCGGCGCGCGCGGTCAACGACCTGAGCTTCGACGTTCAGGCGGGCTCGATCACCGGGTTTCTCGGCCCGAACGGTTCGGGCAAGACGACCACGTTGCGGATGCTCCTCGGACTGGTGTCACCGACGTCGGGATCGGCCACGATCAACGGCACCCCGATGCGTTTGCTGCCCAACCCGGCTCGGACCGTCGGCGCAGTACTCGACGTCGGCAGTCTCCATCCGAAACGAACGGCGCTCGGACACCTCGAGATCTACGCGGCCGCTATCGGCATGCCGACTCAGCGCGCGGCGCAGGTGCTGGACATGGTCGGTCTGAGATCGGTCGGAGTCCACAAGACCGGCACCTTCTCGCTCGGGATGCGCCAACGCCTGATCCTTGCCACCGCGATGCTCGGTGATCCCGAGATCCTCGTGCTCGACGAACCCGCGAACGGACTCGACCCCGAGGGCATGGCGTGGCTTCGTCAGTTCCTGCAGACCTTCGCCGGTTCCGGCCGAACGGTTCTGATCTCGAGTCACGCGCTTCGTGAAGTGGAAGCGACCGTCGACAGCGTGGTCATCGTCAGCGCCGGCTCACTCGTCTACCAAGGGACCATGGACGAACTTCGCCGCTCGCAGCGCAGTCGACTGCTCGTCTCGTGTTCCAACCCAGCGCTCCTCGCCACGGCATTGGCCGCTCGCGGAATCATCGACGCCCAGATCACCCAGGACGGACGGCTCGCCGTGGGCGGCACCGACACGTCGGTACTGCCACCGGTGGCATCCGCCGCCGGAGTCACGATCTTCGGTGTCGCAACCGAAGGCGCAGATCTCGAGCAACTGTTCCTGGCCATGACAACGCCGCAATATGCCGTCCCCCAGGTCGGATACCACCGCCCACCCGGTCCCGGTTCGGGCCCGGGCTATTACGGCCCTGCCGCATACGGACCTTCCGGAGGACACCGATGACCACGCTCGTGCGCGCGGAGACACTCAAAGTTCTCACCCTGCGCTACTGGTGGGCACTGGCCATCGCACCGGTCGTCGTGGCCGTGCTGATTGCTGCCTCCACCAGGACGTTCGTCGAAGTCGTGGCCGATTCGGCAGACACCACCTTCGACGTCGATGTCGTGTCCACCGGCGTCAGCCTCGGTGTCTCCAACACGCTTGTCCTGGTGTTCGCGGCTGTCTTCGGAGCACTCACCGCCGGATCCGAATTCGGCTACAAAACTCTCACCACGACGTTCCTCACAGCTCGCGGCCGTGACGGAGTTCTCGGCGCAAAACTTGCCGTCGTCGCGGTAGTCGCCGTCGGCTACGCGTTGGCGGTCGAAGTAGTCAGCATCGGCGCGATGTTGCTCTTCGGCCGGGACTTCAGCTTCACCACCGATCTCTTCGCCATCTGCGCCGCAGGCATTCTGGCGTGCGCTCTGTGGGCACTGCTCGGCGCCGGGGTGGCACTGCTCACCGGTTCGTCGATGGCCGGTGCCCTCTCGGTCATCCTGTGGTTCGTCTTCGGTGAATGGATCGTCCGCGCAGTGCTGCTCGCGATGGATCTCGGCGGGGTCGGGGCCGCGCTTCCGGTGTCGGCCACGATCGGCACGATCGTCAATGCGGCCCCGTCGATCGACGTCGACGCGTTTGCGTCCTGGCCGAGCGGCCCGATGATGCTGGCAGCTTGGGTGGTTCTGTTCTGCGGGCTCGGTTGGCTGCGGACCAGGACCCGCGACATCACCTGAAAAGGCTGTCTGGGGCCGGGTCTACCGTGGATCTCGATGAACACGATCAACACGGACAGTCCGGTAGCTGGAGAGGTCGATCGAGCTCCGGGCTGGATCCGCCGCTTGGCGCACGCATGCTGGTTGCACCGAAGAGTTGCCATCGGCGCGCTTCTGGTGACCGTCATCGCTTCGGCGATCGACATCTCGTTTCCTCTTCTGACCCGCTATGCGCTCGACGCCGCAAGCCAGGAGAACCCAGGCAAGGTGATCGGGTTCGCCGCGCTGGCGATCGCGCTGCTCGCGGTCGTGCGCTTCGCGTGCCAGTACGGCCGACGGATGCTTGCCGGCCGACTCTCGCTCGATGTTCAACACGACTTGCGGCTCGCCCTGCTCGGCTCGCTGCAACGCCTCGACGGACGCGGGCAGGATCAGATCCGCACAGGCCAGGTGGTATCCCGGTCCATCACCGATCTACAACTCGTCCAGGGTTTGCTCGCGATGGTGCCCATGTCCGCGGGTGCGCTCCTGCAATTCGTGCTCGCGATCGGCATCATGGCGTGGCTCTCGCCGCTGTTGACTCTCGTCGCTGTCGCCGTCATCCCCGCAGTCGGGCTGGTGGTGTTCCTGATGCGACCGATGCTCTTCGCCGCAACATGGTCCGCGCAGCAGCGGGCCGCCGACCTCGCCCAACATGTCGAGGAAACCGTCACGGGCGTGCGCGTCGTCAAGGGATTCGGGCAGGAACAACGAGCCGTCGACCAACTCGAAAAGCACAGCCGCACGCTGTATTCGGAGCGTCTTCGCGCCGCGTGGTTGAACGCGAAATTCGCGCCGACCATGGCCGCCTTGCCCCAGCTGGGGCAGGTGGGAGTGATCGCCCTCGGCGGGTATCTCGCACTGCACGACAAGATCACCGTGGGAACGTTTCTCGCGTTCGCCACCTACATCGTGACGATGACCGGAGTCACCCGAACTCTGTCGTCGGTCATCGTCATGGCGCAGCTGGCGCGCGCCGCTGTCGAGCGTGTCTACGACGTCATCAACGCTCAGCCGGACATCGCCGATCCTGACCATCCGGTGGACCTGCCCGACGGTCCGCTCGGCGTCACCTTCGACGACGTGGCATTCGGGTTCGACACCGAACGCGACGTCCTGACCGGGCTGAACCTCCGCATAGAACCGGGCGAGACCGTCGCCGTCGTGGGGCCGGCCGCGTCGGGCAAGACCGCGTTGTCCTTGCTTCTCCCCCGGTTCTACGCCCCGACTTCGGGTGTAGTGACCGTCGATACCGCGGGCGAGACGTTCCCCATCGGCGAACTGCGCAGTGAGCAGCTTCGTGCCGCCGTCAGCCTGGTCTTCGACGAACCTTTCCTGTTCTCGGACACCATCGCCGCCAACATCGCACTTGGCCGCGAGGACACCTCAGACGAGGACATCCGCGCCGCAGCTGCATTGGCACAGGCGGACACCTTCATCGAGGCACTCCCGGACGGATACGACACCGTTGTCGGTGAACGAGGTCTGACGCTGTCGGGAGGCCAGCGTCAGCGCATCGCGCTTGCCCGAGCCCTCCTCGTCGACCCGCGGATTTTGGTCCTCGACGACGCCACCTCCGCGGTCGATGCGGCAACCGAGGCTGCGATCTTCGACGCGTTCCGGGCCAGACGACGGCAAACCACGCTGATCCTCGCGCACCGGCGATCCACCTTGACGCTGGCAGATCGCGTCGCGGTTCTCGACGGCGGACGGATCATCGACTCCGGAACCGTGGACGAACTGGAAGCGCGATGTCCGCTCTTTCGCGCCCTGTTCTCCTCGCCGCCGGAACTACCGGCCGAACTCGACGACGTCGACTCCGATGCTTTCGGACGTGACCGCAGCGAGCCGACAACCGAGCAGTTGTGGCCGCAGGCACCGGAATCCGAAGCCGACAGCACAGCCGCTACGACGCAGGGTGCGGGCGGACCGATGGCCGGAGCGCTCAGCGGAATCGCGGTGACTCCGTCTCTGCGGGCAGCAGTCGACGCTCTCCCACCCGCACGCGAAGACCCCGGAATCGCTCCTGAGAGCCTGCGCGAATCGAATCCACAGTTCTCACTCCGACAGATCTTGAGGCCGGTCCGCTGGGTTCTACTGGCGGTTGTCGTGTGCCTTGCCCTGGACTCCGCCGCGGCGATCGCATTTCCCTCCCTCGTCAGATACGCGATCGACCACGGAGTCGTGACCGCGGACAGCAGCACGCTCTGGATAGCGACGGCATTCGGCGCGCTCCTGGTCGCAGCGGACTGGGTCGTCGTCGCGGTCATGACGGTGCTCACCGCCCGGGCCGGCGAACGCGTGTTGTTCGGGCTCCGCGTACGCAGCTATGCACACCTGCAGCGCCTGGGTCTGGACTACTACGAACGGGAATTGTCCGGCCGCATCATGACGCGTATGACCACCGACGTCGACGCGCTCTCGTCGTTCATCCAAACCGGTATGTCGACGGCGATCGTGAGCGTCCTGACCGTCGGCGGAATTTCGATCGCCCTCCTGGCGACCGACGTGACGCTCGGCCTGGTGGCGCTGGCCGTCATCCCACCGCTCGTGGTCGCGACCGTGGTCTTCCGCAAGATCTCCTCGGTTGCCTACAGCCAGTCCCGCGAACGGATCTCGCTCGTTAATGCCGACTTCCAGGAGAACATCGCCGGTCTGCGAGCGGCTCAGGCCTACCGCCGCGAAGAAGGTGCTGCGCGTAGGTTCGCAGAACGCTCCGAGAGCTACCGCCGATCGCGGATGCGGTCGCAGCGAGCCATTTCGATCTACTTCCCTTTCATTTCGTTCCTGTCCGACCTCGCGTTGGCCGCGGTCGTGTTCGTCGGTGCGCACCAGATCGCCAACGGATCGACTTCGCCCGGCGTACTGATCGCTTTCGTGCTCTACCTCGGTCTGCTGTTCGGACCGATTCAGCAACTCTCACAAGTGTTCGATGGTTACCAACAGGCAAACGTCGGATTGCAACGAATCGGCGACCTGCTGCGCACTCGCAGTTCGATCGAGACTGCCGACAGCGAGGATTTGATCGCGATCTCCGGACGACTCGACGGCGCCGTCCATCTCGACGGGGTCGGGTTCCGGTACTCGGGTGCGGACGTCGACGCCCTCTCCGATTTCGATCTGCAAATCCCGCCGGGCACGACCGTCGCTCTGGTCGGCCGAACCGGTGCCGGGAAGTCGACGGTCGTGAAGTTGCTCGCCCGCTTCTACGACCCGACGTCCGGATCGGTCGACGTGGACGGAACCGACATCCGGAACTTCCACCTCTCGCAGTACCGACGTCGCCTCGGCGTGGTCCCACAAGAAGCCCATCTGTTCACCGGCACGGTCGCCGACAACATCGCGTACGGCAGGCCGTCGGCGTCGCACGCGGAGATCGAGGAAGCGGCACGTTCCGTCGGCGCACTGAATTCGATAGCCGACATGCGTGGAGGCATGAATCATCCCGTCGGCGAGCGCGGCCAGGGGCTCTCGGCAGGCCAACGCCAACTGATCGCATTGGCCCGTGCCGAACTCGTCGACCCGGACCTTCTGCTCCTCGACGAGGCGACCGCGACGCTCGATCCCGCGACCGAACGAATGGTGCTCGAAGCAAGTCGGTCGGTCACCCGGAAACGGACTTCCGTCGTCGTAGCTCACCGCCTCGCGACAGCTGCCCGAGCGGACCTCGTTGTCGTAGTTGACCGGGGACGTATCGTTGAATACGGCCCGCACGATGTTCTGCGGTATGCCGGTGGTCACTACTCGGGACTCTGGGATGCATCGCAGGCGCGTGAGGGGAATAATCTGACGTCGAGAACTGTCATCGAAGGCAACCCCGTCGCGTGACAGTCGGCACGGATTTGTACCGCCGAGAGGTAGTGCGCGATCGCAAGATCACGGACTTCCGTGAGACAGCTCACAAATTGTGTGCCGCACAATTGCTCGTCACACGCTCGGGCTAATCTCATGTATATAGGCGCTCTGATCGGGTACCGAAATAGAAACGAGGCGAACACCTGCCGTGAGCAGCAGTTCTACATCCCAATTCGGACAGAACCAGTGGCTGGTTGACGAGATGTACCAACGCTTCCAGGACGATCCGTCGTCCGTGGATCCCAGTTGGCACGAATTCTTGACCGATTACTCGCCGGACTCGGCGAACACGGGAGGTGGAAACGGGACTGCCTCGAACGGCAACGCGGCTGCACCCGCCGCTGTTGTAGCTCCGCCTGCTGCTCCCAAGGCCACGCCTCCCGCCCCCAAGACCGCACCTCCTGCGCCGGCTGCCAAGGCTGCCGCTCCGGCCCCCGCGAAGACGGCAGCGCCCGCCGCCAAGGCCGCCCCGGCCCAGCCCGCAGCAGCCAAGCCCGCGGCCGCTACTGCGAAGCCCGCCCCTGCCGGCGGAGCCGAGGAAACCAAGGTTCTCCGCGGCGCCGCAGCCGCAGTCGTCAAGAACATGTCGCTCTCGCTCGAGATCCCGACTGCAACCAGCGTGCGTGCCATCCCCGCGAAGCTGATGTTCGACAACCGCATCGTCATCAACAACCACCTCGCGCGTACCCGCGGCGGCAAGATCTCGTTCACCCACCTCTTGGGTTACGCGATCGTCCAGGCAGTCAACGCGTTCCCCAACATGAACCGGCACTTCGCCGAAATCGACGGCAAGCCGAACGCGGTCACGCCCGAGCACACCAATCTCGGACTCGCGATCGACCTTCCCGGAAAGGACGGCAACCGCTCACTGGTAGTTGCCGCCATCCGGAACACCGAGTCGATGAACTTCGTCCAGTTCCACGCGGCATACGAGGACATCGTCCGACGCGCCCGTGAAGGCAAGCTCACCGGCGAAGACTTCACCGGCGTCACCATTTCGCTGACCAACCCGGGCGGTATCGGCACGGTTCACTCCGTTCCTCGCCTGATGAAGGGCCAGGGCGCCATCATCGGTGCCGGCGCGATGGAATACCCCGCCGAGTTCCAGGGCGCCAGCGACGAGAAGCTGGCCGAGATGGGCGTCGGCAAGTTGATGACTCTCACCTCGACCTACGATCACCGCATCATCCAGGGTGCCGAGTCGGGCGATTTCCTGCGCACGATCCACAACCTGCTGATCAGCGACGAGTTCTACGACGAGATCTTCCACGCGCTCGGCAACCCGTACGAGCCGGTGCGTTGGCGCAAGGACGTGCCGGAAGGCGCTGTCGACAAGAACACCCGCGTTCTCGAACTGATCGCTGCATACCGTGACCGCGGCCACCTCATGGCCGACACGGACCCGTTGCAGTTCGTCAAGGACAAGTTCCACAGCCACCCCGACCTCGACGTCATCAGCCACGGCCTGACGCTGTGGGATCTGGACCGTGAGTTCAAGGTCGGCGGCTTCCACGGTCAAGAGAAGATGAAGCTGCGCGACGTGTTGAGCGTGCTGCGCGACGCGTACTGCCGCCACGTCGGCGTCGAGTACACGCACATCCTCGAGACGGATCAGCGTCAGTGGATCCAGGACCGCGTCGAGGGCCATCACGCCAAGCCTTCGGTCGCTCAGCAGAAGTACATCCTGAGCAAGCTCAACGCCGCCGAGGCCTTCGAGACGTTCCTGCAGACCAAGTACGTCGGCCAGAAGCGCTTCTCGCTCGAAGGCGCCGAAGCCGTCATCCCGATGATGGACGCCGTGATCGACCAGGCCGCCGAGCACCAGCTCGACGAGGTCGTCATCGGCATGCCGCACCGTGGCCGTCTCAACGTGCTTGCCAACATCGTCGGCAAGCCGTACTCCAAGATCTTCACGGAGTTCGAGGGCAACATGAACCCGGCAGCCGCTCACGGCTCCGGCGACGTGAAGTACCACTTGGGTGCCAGCGGAACGTACATCCAGATGTTCGGTGACAACGACATCGCTGTCTCCTTGACCGCAAACCCGTCGCACCTCGAGGCCGTCGACCCGGTTCTCGAAGGCCTGGTCCGCGCCAAGCAGGACATCCTCGACAAGGGTGAAGAAGGCTTCACCGTCCTGCCGCTCATGCTGCACGGTGACGCTGCATTCGCCGGTCAGGGCGTTGTCGCCGAGACGCTCAACCTCTCGCTGCTTCGCGGTTACCGCACCGGTGGCACCGTGCACATCGTCGTGAACAACCAGGTCGGCTTCACCACCGCTCCGGAACATTCACGCTCGTCCGAGTACTGCACCGACGTCGCGAAGATGATCGCCGCACCGGTCTTCCACGTCAACGGCGACGACCCCGAGGCTTGCGTCTGGGTTGCTCAGCTGGCCGTCGACTTCCGTGAGAAGTTCGGCAAGGACGTTGTCATCGACCTCATCTGCTACCGCCGTCGCGGTCACAACGAGGGCGACGACCCGTCGATGACCCAGCCGGCCATGTACGACGTCATCGACACCAAGCGCAGCGTTCGTAAGAGCTACACCGAGTCCCTCATCGGCCGCGGTGACATCTCGCTCAAGGAAGCCGAAGACGCACTTCGCGACTACCAGGGCCAGCTCGAACGGGTCTTCAACGAGGTCCGTGAACTCGAGAAGTTCCAGCCCGAACCGTCCGAGTCCGTCGAACTCGACCAGACTCCCCCGGCTCGCCTGACCACGGCTGTCGCTCCCGAGGTCCTCGAGCGCATCGGTGATGCGTTCGTCAACGTCCCCGACGGCTTCACCGTTCACCCGCGCGTCAAGCCGGTTGCCGAGAAGCGCCGCGAGATGGCCCGTGAGGGACATGTCGACTGGGCGTTCGCAGAATTGCTTGCGTTCGGCTCGTTGGCCGAGCAGGGTGCCTTGATCCGCCTCGCGGGTCAGGACTCCAAGCGAGGAACGTTCACGCAGCGTCACTCGGTCCTCATCGACCGCAAGACCGGCAACGAGTACAGCCCGATCGCCAAGATCGCTGCCGACGCCGAAAACGGCGGCAAGTTCATGGTCTACGACTCCGCACTCACCGAGTACGCAGGTCTGGGCTTCGAGTACGGCTACTCGGTCGGTAACCCCGACGCTCTGGTCCTGTGGGAAGCGCAGTTCGGTGACTTCGTCAACGGCGCGCAGACCATCATCGACGAGTTCATCTCTTCGGGTGAGGCCAAGTGGGGTCAGCTCTCCGACGTCGTGCTGCTCCTGCCGCACGGTCACGAGGGTCAGGGTCCGGACCACACCTCCGGTCGCATCGAGCGTTTCCTTCAGCTGTGTGCAGAAGGCTCGATGACCGTTGCGGTTCCGTCGACTCCGGCCAGCTACTTCCACCTGCTGCGTCGCCATCACCTCGACGGCATCCGCCGTCCGCTGGTGGTTTTCACGCCCAAGTCGATGCTGCGTAACAAGGCTGCCGTCAGCAACGTCGAGGACTTCACGACGGGCAAGTTCCGTTCGGTCTTCGAGGAGCCGGCATACGAGAGCGGCGAAAGCGCACGCGAATCGGTCAAGCGGGTTCTGCTGGTCAGCGGCAAGCTGTACTGGGAACTCCTGGCGAAGAAGCACAAGGACGAGCGTGACGACATCGCCATCGTGCGCATGGAGCAGCTCTACCCCGTGCCGAAGCGTCGCCTCAAGGAGACCCTGGACCGTTACCCGAATGCGGATCAGTTCCGTTGGGTCCAGGAAGAGCCCGCAAACCAGGGTGCGTGGCCGTTCCTCGGGCTGGCTCTGCCGGACCTTCTGCCGGAGACCTTGACCGGTATCAAGCGCATCTCGCGTCGTCCGATGTCCGCTCCCTCTTCGGGATCGAGCAAGGTCCACGCGGTGGAGCAGCAGGAGATCTTGGACGAGGCGTTCCTGCCGACCAACTGATCTCAGTAATTTGACAAGGGCCGGGCCCCACATTCCGCAAGGAGTGTGGGGCCCGGCCTTTCTGCGTTCACGTCAATTCGATTGCAGCAGACCCAGATCCGGCCCGGCATCGAAGCCGACGGCGGCCAGTGCCAACGCGGGCAACGACTGAACCGTCAGGTCGATCAGTTCCTCGCGGGTGATGGCGGGCGCTCGGAGCCAACTGATGGTGGCTTCCTCGACGAACGCGATCCAACCGCGAACGGCCAACTCCACCTGAGGTGTTCGAGTCAGGCCGATCTTCGGGAGCTGATCGAGGGTTCTCTTGGCCATGATGTCGCGAGTCTGCTCGAACACCTCACGCATCTGCGGATCCCCGCTGGCGGTCCCCCGGAGCAGCGAGACGTAGGTATTGCGGTTCTCGGTCACGTAGTCGACGTACGACGCCAGCACCGAGCGGAGGGTGAGCATCGGATCGTCCGACTCGCTCGGCTCCGTGCGCTGGAGCATCTGTTCACTGCTGTGGCGGACGATCGCCAGATGGAACTCGCTTTTCGACGCGAAGTAGTGGAACAGAAGCCCCCGCGAGACACCAGCCTGATCGGCGATGTCCTCGACGGAAATCTGTTCGAGCGGCCGTTCGGCCAGCATCCGCGCCCCGAGGTCGATGAGTTGCGCTCGGCGTTGCGCAGGGTCGAGCCGCGTTCGCTTTACTGCGTCCATGCCCAATAGACTACTGAATATTCGTCAATAAGCTATTGACCGTGACTCAATAAAGGCATATCGTTCCCTACATGAGTCTTCCAGTTACAGATACCTCAGCACCTGCCGCGGATACTCGCCACGTCGGCACACTGATCATCGGCAGTGGTTTCGCCGGTCTCGGTGCGGCGATCAAACTGGCACAGGCCGGCATCACCGACTACGTCGTTCTCGAGCGCGGCAACGACGTCGGCGGGACCTGGCGCGACAACAGCTACCCGGGCGCCGCGTGTGACGTGCCGTCGCATTTGTACTCGTACTCTTTTGCACTCAATCCGGAGTGGACACGCTCCTTCTCCACTCAGCCCGAGATCTACAAGTACATCCAGTCGGTGGCCAACCGCCACAAGGTGCTCGACAAGCACATCTTCGACTGCGACGTTCTCTCCGCACGCTGGGACGAGGCGTCTGCTCGGTGGCACGTCAGCACCAACAAGGGCGAATTCGTCGCAAAGATCGTCGTCTCGGCCGTCGGCGCATTGTGTGAGCCTTCACTTCCGGACATCAAGGGCATCGACGGCTTCAAGGGCGAGATCTTCCACTCCTCGCGTTGGAACCACGACGCCGATCTGACCGGCAAGCGTGTGGCCGTCATCGGAACCGGCGCCTCGGCCATCCAGATCGTGCCGGCCATCGGCAAGAAGGTCTCGCATCTCGACGTGTACCAGCGCACGGCGCCGTGGATCCTGCCCCGCGCAGACCGCGAGTACACCAAGATCGAGCACCTCGCGTTCAAGTACCTCCCCGGCTTCCAGAAGTTGTGCCGCACCGGTATCTACTGGATGCGAGAGACGCAGGTCGTCGGCCTGGCCAAGGCGCCGGTCTTCATGAAGCCGTTGCAGTTCGCCGCCGAGCGTCACCTGAAGGCCCAGATCAAGGACAAGGATCTTCGCAAGAAGGTCATGCCCAACTTCCAGATCGGCTGCAAGCGCATGCTGATCTCGAACAACTACTTCCCCACCCTCGCCCAGGACAATGTCGACCTGGTGAGCGAAGGCATCGAGGAGGTCACCGCCAACGGGATCGTTTCGAAGACCGGCACCACGCGTGAGATCGATGCCATCGTCGTGGCGACCGGATTCCACGTCACCGACTCCCCCACCTTCGCGGGAATCTTCGGCAAGGACGGGCGTTCGCTCGCCGAGGTCTTCGAAGAGACCGGCATGCAGGGATACAAGGGCGCGGCAGTTGCCAACTTCCCCAACATGTTCTTCCTCGTCGGACCCAACACCGGCCTCGGACATTCGTCGATGGTCTTCATGATCGAGTCGCAGATCAACTACCTGGTCGACGCGATCGCCACCATCGACAAGTACGACATCGGCACCATCGAGGTGCGCAAGGACAAGCAGGACAAGTACAACAAGGACCTGCAGGCAGCTATGTCCAAGAGCGTGTGGAACAACGGCGGTTGCGCCAGCTGGTACATGGACAAGCACGGAAACAACACCACCCTGTGGCCTGGCTTCACCTTCCAGTTCCGCAATGCCACCAAGCATTTCGACCTCGCGGCATACCGCAGCGTCGCCACCTCGGATCTCGGCGCCGTCGGCACCGCGACCACTTCACAGATCGACCTCGACGACGAGAAGGCAGTAGCACAATGAGTGATTTTGCAGGCAAGGTCGTAGTCATCACCGGAGCGGGATCGGGCATCGGTCGCGCACTAGCACTGAACCTGGCCGGCCAGGGCGCCAAGTTGGCAATCTCCGACGTGGACACCATCGGGCTCGCCGAGACAACGCGTCTGGTGGAAGCCATCGGCGCCGAGGTGAAGTCGGACCATCTCGACGTCACCCAGCGCGAAGCGGTTCTCGAGTACGCCGACGCGGTTGTCGCCCATTTCGGCAAGGTCAACCAGATCTACAACAACGCCGGAATCGCCTACCACGGCACTTTCGAGAAGTCCGAATTCAAGGACTTCGAACGTGTCATGGACGTCGACTTCTGGGGAGTTGTCAACGGCACCAAGGCATTCCTCCCCCACGTCATCGCATCCGGCGACGGGCACATCGTGAACGTGTCGAGCCTCTTCGGTCTGCTGTCGATGCCGGGTCAGAGCGCATACAACTCGGCCAAGTTCGCCGTTCGCGGTTTCACCGAGTCGCTTCGCCAGGAAATGCTGATCGCCAAGCACCCGGTGAAGGTGACCTGTGTGCACCCGGGCGGAATCAAGACCGCCATCGCACGCAACGCCACCGCAGGCCCGGGTGAAGATCTTGCGGTCTTCTCCGAGTTCTTCGACCGCAAGCTCGCGCGCACCACTCCGGAAGATGCCGCCAAGACGATCGTCAACGGTGTTCGGAAGAGCAAGCCGCGAGTTCTCATCGGGATGGACGCAATCGCACTCGACGCCTGGGTTCGCCTCGTAGGATCGGGCTACCAGCGCATCGTCGCGATCGTCGCCGGCCGAATGATGCCCAAGTCCAGCTGAGTTCGTTTCACAGCGCAGTTCGTTTCACAGCGCAGTTCGCACAAAGAGTCAGGAGCCCTGCCGGTGAGCACGTTCACCCTTCCGCTGCCCGTGGTCGCATTCTTGTTGAAGCCGTACTTCCGTCTGGCTTTCAACTCGCGGCTGCCGTATCGGATTCAACGTCTGTTGCTCGAGGCCGGGGCACCGCTACAGCAGGTTCCAGCGGGCGCCGTCGTGCGCCCGCTGGAGCTGGCTTGCCGACCGGCAGAGAAGATCACCGTCGGCGCAACCGAGCGCCCCACCGCAGTTCTCTACCTGCATGGCGGGGCGTACACGCTGGGTTCGCTGTCCACACACCGTTCTCTCGCAGCTCATCTCGCCCGTGAGTCGTCCAGTGCGGTCTTCACCTTGGACTACCGTCTCGCGCCGGAGAATCCGTATCCCGCCGCTCTCGACGACGCGGTCTCAGCCTTCATGCAGTTGGTCACCGAGTTCGACTATTCGGAAGACCGCGTTGCCATCGCCGGCGATTCGGCCGGTGGCGGCCTGGCCGCGGCGACCGCTATCCGTCTGATCGAGCGTCACGGCGTGACCCCCGGCGCGCTTGCCCTGATCTCACCGTGGGTCGATCCCGGCGATCGGGGTGCTACCAAAAAGGCCGACCTGGTGGTCAACACAGCGTGGTCCTTCGACGCCGCCGACGCCTACCTTGCCGGAGGCGACCGTACTGATCCCGGCTACGCACCGATGCATGGCAAGCTCGACGGGTTGCCACCCACCAGGATTCACGTCGGTTCCGAGGAAGTCCTTTACCCGCAGATCATGACGTTCACCGACAAGCTCTCCGCTGCCGGCGTCGACGTGTCCCTGGTGGAGTACGCGCGACTGTGGCACGTGGCTCACGCACAGGCGTCACTGGTGAAGGAAGCAGCAGACGCCGTTTCCGACCTCGGCCAGTTCATCGCATCGAAACTGATTCGTGCCAAGGATGATTCGAGTTCAGCAGTGGGCTCGAACAGTCACTGACGGGTGGCCCACTCCGTCCATGTCACTGACGGGTGGCCCACTCCGTCCATGTCACTGACGGGTGTCCCACCAGGTTCGGGCGACTTCCGAGGCTGACGCCTTGCCGGTCCGCACCTGCTCGATCATTGCGGCGAGATCGGTGGTGGACAGTTCACCGGCAACGACGCTGAGCGCCTTGACAGCCGAATCTCCCAGTGCGCCCGCTCGAAAGAGCGGAACGACATTCTGCGCAGCCAGAACGTGATTCGAATCAGCGAGCACTGTGACGGCATCGGATTGTGCCAACGCCGACAGCGTCGTGGTTCCGAATACTTGTGCACCGGGTACGTCTGCCGGCGTTGCCTGATCGACACCGGCGAAGACACACTCGGCGCCCTCGGCCAACTGTTCTACTGCCCCGTCCTCGACGAATCTCGCGGAGACGAGCGGCGTCGCCGCGGCACACGAAGGAGCAAAGGCTTCTATCGTCTTCGCTCCCAACGACTGTGCGTATCCGGTGTCGAGTGCGAGGACCGCACGATCTTCGGCCATCGCATAGTCGGAGACCGAAAGACCCTCCGGCAGAGAGCGACTCAAGGCTTCGAAGACGTCGTCGGCCTTGCGGGCCGGGGATGACGGGTCGTAGTGATCGAGCAGCGCGCCGGTGAACTCGGGCACCAAAGTGACTCGCGCTGCGTCCAGAGCCTCGAGTGATTGGTTTCGGCCACCACCCACCGATTCGACGCGAGCCGACAGGCCGGAGGAGGAGAGCACCGTCGAATACACCTCGGCCAACACCGAACTCTCCACCGATGCGTCAGCAGCCACCACGATCTGGTCACGAGACTCCGCTTCGGCACCCTCTACCACCGAATCACCGTTTGCGCATCCGCTGAGAATCGGCAGGACCATCAGTGCTGCAACAACAGTCGAATACTTCGTGCGTGTGCTCTTCACCGAAATCCTCACATCCAATCCCATGGATCGAAAACCGTGCCATGTCGGTACCTATCGTTACACTTGTCGGGCGATGCGCGGTAACCAGTCCTGACGCAGCCACTCGGTGGCGGCGCCGTCGAAGTCACTCGGGTGGCTTCGCCACAAGGGAATGGTTTCCGACGCCCGAAACACGGGACGCCCGAAAAACCGGAAGGACGCTCATGCGCACCTCACGATTTCGTTCCAACCGTTGGCTCGTAGCCGCGGCAACCGTTGTCTCTCTGACTGCACTGACAGCGTGCGGTAGCAGCGACGGTGACTCCAACAGCGATCCCAACGCGATCGTCGTCGGCTCCGCCAACTTCACCGAATCCGAGACGATCGCCAACATCTACGCCGAAGCACTGCGTGTCAACGGGTTCGATGTGTCCACGTCGTTCAACGTCGGCAGCCGCGAGGCGTACATTCCGGCACTCAAGGACGGGTCCATCAGTGTCATTCCGGATTACACGGGAAATCTCCTGCAGTACTTGGATCCCGACAGCACGGCCACCAGCTCCGCTGACGTCCTCGCTGCTCTTCCCGCAGCTCTCGGGTCGGAATTGGCAATTGCGACGCCTGCATCCGCCGAGGACAAGGACGCCGTCGTCGTCACGAAGGAAACCGCTGACAAGTGGAACCTGAAGACGATCGCCGATCTGGCTCCGCATTCCGCCGAGGTCAAGTTCGGTGCTCCGGCCGAGTTCCAGGAACGTCCAGCCGGATTGCCCGGTTTGAAGTCCAATTACGGCCTCGACATCTCGGCAGCCAACTTCGTTCCGATCGCCGACGGCGGTGGACCGGCAACCGTGAAGGCTCTCTCCTCCGGTGACATCACCGCGGCAAACATCTTCACGACGTCGGCCTCCATCCCGGAGAACAACTTCGTGGTTCTCGAAGACCCGAAGAACAATTTCCCGGCTCAGAACGTGGTGCCGGTGCTGCGTGCCTCGAAGTCTTCCGACAAGTTGAAGACAGTCCTCGATGCGGTGTCCGCCAAGCTCACCACCGAAGAGTTGTTGGCACTCAACGTCCAGGTGTCCGGCGACACCAAGACGGAGCCGGCAGCGGCGGCCAAAGCGTGGGTGACGGCGCAGGGCCTCGACAAGCCGGTCTCGTAGTCACGTGATCACCTTCGAGGGCGTCACCAAGCAGTATCCGGACGGCACCACCGCCGTCGACCGTCTCGATCTCACCATCGAGGCCGAGTCGTTCACGGTGTTCGTGGGGCCGTCCGGGTGCGGCAAGACGACGTCGATGCGCATGATCAACCGGATGATCACACCGACGTCGGGCAAGATCTTCGTCGACGGTCGTGACATCGCCCAGACCGACGCGGTGAAGCTGCGTCTCGGCATCGGGTACGTCATCCAGAACGCCGGCTTGCTTCCGCATCGCACCGTGATCGACAACGTCGCAACAGTTCCGGTACTGCGCGGTGAGTCCCGCCGCGCAGCGCGCAAAGCCGCGTTGGGGGTACTCGAACGAGTCGGTCTGGACATCTCCCTTGCCACCCGCTATCCCGGGCAACTCTCGGGTGGGCAGCAACAACGTGTGGGAGTTGCGCGAGCATTGGCTGCCGATCCGCCGATCCTGTTGATGGACGAGCCCTTCAGCGCCGTCGACCCGGTGGTGCGTGAGGATCTGCAGACCGAAATGCTCCGTCTTCAAAGCGAACTGAAGAAGACGATCGTCTTTGTCACCCACGACATCGACGAGGCAGTCAAACTCGGTGATCACATTGCCGTCTTCGGTCCCGGCGGGCGGCTTCAGCAGGTTGCGGCACCTCGCGACGTGTTGGCCGCACCGGCAACGGATTTTGTCGCCGGATTCGTCGGACGCGATCGCGGCTATCGGGGATTGTCGTTCCGCGCTGCCGACGAGGTTCCGTTGCACCCTGTACGCACGGCCGTCGAGAACGAATTGAAGGCTCTACGTCTCGAATTGGGCGAATGGGTTCTCGTGGTCACGGACAACGGAACCCCGCAGGGATGGATCGACGTGACCGGCGTCGAAGGCCTGCGCTCGGGACGAACCCTTGCTCAGTCGACGTCTGCCGGTGGTTCGCTGTTCTCCCCCGGCGGCGATCTCCGCCAAGCACTCGATGCGGCAATCTCGTCGCCTTCCGGTATCGGTGTTGCCGTCGACGGCGAGGGCGCGGTCATCGGCGGGATCCTCGGTTCCGAAGTCGTTGCGAAATTGGCAGATCAGCGTCGACGCGAGGACGAGGAACGCAACCGAGTCGCCTTCACCGAGGGATTCGGGTCGTAGCGGCATGCGCTGGCTCATCGACAATTTCTCGACGGTCGTGGATTACTCGAAGACCCATCTGTATCTGGCACTGCTTCCTTTGCTGATCGGTCTCCTGATTGCCGTTCCGGTCGGAACAGCGATCCGCAACGTCAGATGGCTGCGCCGAATCACGTTGACCCTGGCGAGCATTGCGTTCACGATTCCGTCGCTCGCGCTGTTCGTCACCATCCCCCAGTTGTTCGGACTCAAGACCCTTGATCCTCTCAACGTCGTGATCGCACTCAGCGTGTATGCGACGGCACTGCTCATCCGGGCAGTACCCGAAGCACTCGACTCGGTGCCGGACAACGTCATCGACGCCTCCACCGCCGTCGGTTTCACACCACTACGACGCGCTCTGACGGTCGAGTTGCCATTGGCGCTGCCGGTGATGATCGCGAACATCAGAGTTATTGCCGTTACCAATATTTCGCTGGTGTCAGTCGGATCTCTGATCGGAATCGGCGGGCTTGGAGTCCTGTTCAAACAAGGCTACGACCGCGACTATCCCGACCAGATCGTTGCGGGCATCATCGCGATCGTCGTGCTGGCACTGGCGCTCGATCTGATCCTGTATCTGATCGGCCGATTCCTGACCCCGTGGACCAGAACGTCGACCTCGTCGAAGGTTCCCGCCGTCCTGTCAGCCGAGGGGGAACCCGTATGAGCATCTTCACCGGGGCCTGGGACTTCATCGTCGATCCCGGAAATTGGAGCGGCGACACCGGAATCGGCACCCGCATCCTCCAGCACCTCTGGTACAGCGTTCTGGCCGTGGCACTTTCGGCTGTGATCGCGGTGCCCATCGGATTACTCATCGGCCATCTGCGTCGCGGTGAGATCGTGGTCGTCAGTCTGGTCAACGCACTGCGATCACTGCCTACTCTCGGCCTGCTGACCTTCCTCGTTCTTCTCATGGGTCTGGGAGTGATGCCGCCGATTCTCGCCCTCGTCATTCTTGGTATTCCCCCACTACTCGCCGGCACGTACGCCGGAATCGCCAGCGTCGACCGCGGCGTCGTCGAGGCCGCACGGGCGATGGGTATGACCGAACTCCAAGTGCTCTTCCGCGTCGAGATACCCAATGCGCTGCCATTGATTCTCGGCGGACTGCGTAACGCGACACTGCAGGTGATTGCCACGGCAACGGTCGCCGCCTACGTCAACCTCGGCGGCCTCGGCCGGTACATCTTCGACGGTCTCGCGCTCTACAAGTACGACCGAGTGGTCGTCGGCGCAATCCTGGTCGCGGTTGTGGCTCTCGTCGTGGACGGCTTACTGGCGCTGGTGGTCTGGGCATCGGTTCCCGGGACCGGCAGGCTACGCCGAACACCCGACCTCACTCGTCTGTAGCTCTCGGTACACACGAAAAAGCCCCGATCGGAACCTTGTGTGCGGGTTCCGATCGGGGCTTTCGTAGTCCCTCTTAGCTGGTCACGCCCTCAGCATGCGCTGCGGCCGCGACGGCTTCCGCTACTGCGGGTGCCACGCGAGGGTCGAGTGGGCTGGGGACGATTTTGTCCGCCGCCAACTCGTCGCCGACCACCGACAGGATTGCCTCGGCGGCAGCGAGCTTCATACCTTCGGTGATGCGACGGGCGCCGGCGTCGAGCGCGCCCTTGAAGACACCGGGGAAGGCAAGAACGTTGTTGATCTGGTTCGGGAAATCACTACGGCCCGTCGCCACGATCGCCGCGTACTTCGACGCGGTTTCGGGGTGAATCTCCGGGTCCGGGTTGGAGAGTGCGAACACGATCGACTCGGGAGCCATCGAAGCGATGAGCTCCTCGGGGATCTTGCCCGCCGAGACACCGAGGAACACATCGGCACCTTCGAGAGCCTCGATGGCACCACCATGCAGGTCACGGGGATTGGTGCGGGCCGCGAGTTCTGCCTTCACGTCGTTGAGGTCGCTGCGCTCACCCGAGATGATGCCCTTCGAGTCCAGCACGATGACGTCGCTGATTCCGGCGGCGAGCAGGATGTTCGCGCAGGCAACACCCGCAGCGCCGGCGCCGGAGATGACGACCTTGAGTGTGGTGATGTCGCGGCTCTGGACCTTCACGGCGCCCTTGAGTGCCGCGAGGACCACGATGGCGGTTCCGTGCTGATCGTCGTGCATGACGGGGCAGTCGAGAGCTTCGATGACGCGCTTCTCGATCTCGAAGCAACGCGGCGCCGAGATGTCCTCGAGGTTGACCGCGCCGAAGCTCGGACGCAGTCGGATGAGTGTCTCGACGATCTCGTCGGGGTCCTTGGTGTCGAGAACCAGCGGAATGGAGTTCAGTCCGGCAAAGTTCTTGAACAGTGCCGACTTGCCCTCCATGACGGGCAGCGACGCGCGGGGGCCGATGTCGCCGAGTCCGAGAACCGCGGTGCCGTCGCTGACCACGACGACGAGTCGGTTGGTCCACGTGTATCGATCGGCGAGGGTTTCGTCTGCAGCGATGGCGCGGCTCACCTGAGCAACACCCGGCGTGTAGGCGATCGAGAGGGCCCGCTGCGTATCGAGCGGTGCTGTGGTCTCGACCGAGAGCTTGCCACCGACGTGAGCGGCAAAGATTTCTTCGTCGGTCAACTCGACCTTGGGTACGTTGATGGCTTCAGTCACGAGGGACACGATGACACTCCTGATTAGTCCAGCCTCAAGCGGGGCTGGGTTACTGGGAAGTAATCCTTCGGACCGCTGCGAAACTACGTTCACAACGGTCAGAGATCATTTCTTCCGCGAACGACTACTGAGAAGAAGAGCATTCGGCGTGCGCGAGAAAGTGGGCCGCAATACATCCGAAGCGTCATGGTGTGGGGCGGGTGAGCCCTGGCGTATCCATGCAATCTAGGTTTCGGGAGAAATTCTGACGAAACCTGCACTTCGGGGCCGGGCTGTGGCGCCGCCTCGAAGTAACTCCAGTTTGCCACCAGAGTCGGATCACAATCAAATCCTCCAAGCGGTCGGATTCCTCACCACACTCGAACCCGAGCCGTCATCCCCACCGTGTCATCCCCACCCAGTCATCCCCACCGTGTCATCCCCACCCAGTCATCCCCACCGTGTCATCCCCACCCAGTCATCCCCACCGTGTCATCCCCACCCAGTCATCCCCACCACTGCGTCACCAACAACAGCCCCGCCACCACGAGCACGACCACCGATCCGGCAACCGCCGCGATACCCCGCCTGCGGTCGCACCAGATCTGCGCGGCCAGAGCAACCACCGAGGCCGCAATGTGCGCGGTGATCGACGTTGTTCCCGGACCCGGGAATCCGCGGTTGCCGCCCAGATATGCCGAACCGATGATCACGAGTGTCAAGACCACGATTCCGGCCGCCACGGTGCCACTCAGGGCGCGTAGAGCGCGGACCAGCAGCCATTGTCGTTTGTCGGCGGGATAGTCGTAATCGTCTTCGTACTGATAGTCCTGATATTCCTGGTACTGGTAGTCGTCCTCGTACCTGTCGTTCCGGTCGTACCTGTCGTCGTATGTCATCTCTTACGCTCCCGCGACGAATCCGCGGACTGATTCCGCAATGAGTTGAACCGCGATGGCGGCGAGCAGAAGACCGGCGATGCGTGCCAGCAGACTGATGCCACCCTCGCCCAGTATCCGGATCAGTGCGGTCGAGAAGCGCAGGACCACGAACAGCACGAGGTGGATGGACAGAATCGCCAACGCGATCGCCAGATACGACGCCGCTTCACCGTCGGCCTGGGCGACAAAGACGATGACGGCTGCAATCGCACCGGGACCGGCCATCATCGGCGTTCCCAGAGGAACGAGTGCGACGTTTACGTCGTCGGCTCCCTGCGGACGGTTGGAGGCCTTGCCGGTCAGCAGTTCGAGTGCGATGAGAAGCAGCAGCAATCCGCCGGCGCCCTGCAACGCCGGAATGCCGATGTGGAGGTAGTTGAGGATCGCCTGACCGCCGATGGCAAAGACCGAGATGACCGCAAGGGAGACGGCGGGGGCCTGCCATGCCGCTCGATTGCGATCTTCACGACTTTTACGTCCGACGAGTGACAAGAACACCGGGATGACTCCGGGCGGGTCCATGATCACGAACAGCGTGATGAACACGGTGAGGTAGAGCGTGGTGTCGAGCATCAGCGCCCCAGTACCTCCACGCCGGTGGCAGCCGAGACGAGTTTGTCGAACTCGGCTTCGTCCGTGAGCTCGTCGCCGAGTCCGATCGTCTTGTTCTCGCCGTGGTAGTCAGAGGATCCGGTGACTGCCAAACCGAGGTCGACAGCCAGGCGGCGTAGGACGTCACGATCGTCGCTGCGATGGTCCGGGTGATCGACTTCGAGACCCCCGAGACCCAGCTCGGCCAGATCACGGATGTGGTCGAGCGCAAGCAATCCGCCGCGCGAACGCGCCCGTCCATGCGCAAGGACAGTTACTCCCCCGGCCGCTGCCACCAGTTCGACGGCGTACTCGAGCGGAGTGTCGTACTTGGGAACGTCGTATCGCCCTCGACTGGACAACAGGTCGGAGAAAGCCTCACTGATGCTCGACACCACACCGGCCCGCATCAGGGCCGCTGCGACGTGCGGGCGTCCGACGGACGGACCGGCGTCGGCGAGGATCTGATCGGGATCGACGGGCAGACCGTCACGCGCCATCATGGTCGTCATCACCCGGATACGTTCGACGCGTTCGGCGCGCAGTCGCTCACGTTCTTTTGCGAATTCGGGGTGCGTCGGATCGAACAGGTACGCAAGCAGATGTACAGCGACCGGCCAACCACGCTCACCTCGACCTTCGCACGACATCTCCATCCCACGAACCAGGCTGACGCCGGCCGGCAAGGCCTGCGCCGCCTCGGCCCAGCCCGAAGTCGTGTCGTGATCGGTGATGGCGACGACGTCGAGTCCGGCGTCGGCTGCGGCGCGCATGAGGGCAGCCGGGGTGTCGGTGCCGTCCGATGCGTTGGAGTGGGTGTGAAGGTCTATTCGCACTGTTCCAGTGTGTCAGCAATCGGCAACTTCATCGCGCTCCGGTGGGCGAGCCGGAAGCTGACGTACGATTACGCCGCAGCGGCAGCGCAATTCGATCAGGTGTCGCTGTAGTGCCGTTCCACTGCCGTTCCACTGCATTACAGACCGAGAAGGAGCGAGCGTGCCAACCATGCCGTCACTGCCGAATTGGTCGAACGGCAAATCGACGCAAGCCGATGCGCCCAAGATCCCCGTTCCGGCAGCCCGCGCGATCGTCGACTGCGCGGTCTACGTGGACGGCGTGCGGTTGCCGGGCAAGTACACGCACCGCGCTGCGTTGGCCGAGGTTCGTAGTCGCGACAACGCGTTCGTCTGGGTGGGCATGCACGCTCCCGACGAAGGTCAGATGCAAGATGTAGCAGCAACTTTCGGACTCCACGAGCTGATGGTCGAGGATGCCGTCCATGCACACGAGCGCCCGAAACTCGAACGCTACGACGACGTCATGTTCCTGGTGCTGCGCACGGTCGTCTACGTGCCGCACGAGTCCGTCGCGACGGCGAGCGAGATCGTCGAAACCGGCGAGATCATGGTGTTCGTCGGCCCCGACTTCGTGGTGACCGTCCGGCACGGGGATCACTCCGAACTGGCAAGCGTGCGCAAGTCACTCGAGCAGAACCCCGAGCGCCTCACCATGGGCCCGTTCGCGGTGTTGCACGCGATCACCGACCACGTCGTCGACAGCTATCTCTCCGTCATCCAACTCGTCGAACAGGACGTCGACAGCATGGAAGAGTTGGTGTTCAACCCGCGGAACACCGTTGCCGTCGAGCACATCTACCTGCTCAAACGTGAAATCGTCGAACTACGACGCTCGGTCACTCCACTCGGATTGCCACTGCTCCAGCTGACCCAGCCCGCGGGCGGCCTCGTCCCGAAGGAGATCCGGCGATACTTCCGTGACGTACGAGATCACCACACGATCGTGGCCGAACGTATCTCGGAATACGACGAGGTGTTGAGTTCGCTGGTCGACGCCGCACTCGCGAAGATCGCGGTGCAGCAAAACACCGACATGCGCAAGATCTCCGCGTGGGTCGCTATCGCCGCCGTGCCGACCGGCGTTGCCGGTATCTACGGGATGAACTTCGAGAACATGCCGGAACTCGGTTACAAGTACGGCTATCAGTCCATCCTGTTCCTCATCGCTTCGGTGTGTGTCGGCTTGTTCTTTCTCTTCCGTCGCAACAACTGGCTGTGAACCTCGCACGCTGACTCCCTGTACTTGCCACCGTCGCAGGCGGACAATGGATATGGGTACGCATTTTCATTCCGTTCCCGAAATCCATTTTGCGACAAGCAAATTCAGATCCAAAGAGAAGTGGAGGAGCAACCATGCCTACAGTCGAGCAATCCGTGGAGATCGCGTTGCCACCCAAGGACGTCTGGGAGTACATCGCCGTCGCCGAGAACTGGCCCAACTGGGAGAATTCGATGGTCGAGTGCAAACAGATCACCGACGGCCCGATGGGCGTGGGAAGCCGCTGGCACGGTGTCTCGCGAATCCTGGGCAAGCGTCTCGAGTGGACATCCGAATTCACCGAGTACGACCCACCGAGATCGTCGAAATCGACGTCCGTCGAAAGTCCGGTCAGCTTCTCGCAGACCACGACCTGCGAAGAAGTCGGTGACGGCACTCGGGTCACCTACCGACTCGACAGCGAAAGCGGCCTGGGAGGAGTATTCGGCAAGATGGCCGACCCGATCGTCACGAAAGCATTTTCACGGACGGTTCGGGTAAGTCTCGAGAACTTGGCGGACATCCTCGTGCACGCCGAATGATCTGACGGACAAAGCGCCAGCGCAGCTAGAGCGAGGCAGCGGAACGGTGCGGATCGCGGATGTCGATCCCCGCCTCGGTCCACGCTTCCCTCAGTGCCTCCGCGCCGCGCAGACGCACCCAGGCGGCTTCGGTACCGGTCAGGGGGACCACACCAAGGAAGCGCACCGGGTCGAACGGCTCCGGCAGCGTCAGGTCTTCGATCCCGCTGTCACCGAGAAGCACCGCCGTGAACGCAGTGTCCTTCCACAGCGGCTCGCCCAGGTCCAACAGTGCGTCCTCGAGCAGCACGACGCCTTCGACGGACGGCGCCGCGGCCAGCACCGCGAGCGTCCTGGCCACACCTGACGCCACACCTGTGCCACCGCGCAGCGTGAGTACCAACTCGGCGCGGGGTCCGCGTGTGGGGTCTGCGACCAGTTCGTTGGGGTCGCCCATCGGATGACGCGAGCACCCCAGTGTGACGTAGCGGACCAGGCCGTCGGGTGATTCGAAACGCAGCACGTCCAGCGGTTCGACACCGAGGAACGTCACTGAGGCCGCGGTGGGGTCCGGCCCCTCGATGCTGCTGACGAGATGGGCCCGGACGGAAGATACGACGCTGTCTGACACTCGTCCATCTAAACACCGTGCCCGCGAGGTTCGCAGCGCAGATACCTCGCGGTGGCGGTAGCGTCGTCGAAATGGTCTCCGTTCTCGCTGTCAGCGACGAGACTGTCGAATTCCTGTGGAGCAGTCAGGTTCGTTCACTCCGAGTCGACGTGATCCTCGGCGCAGGCGATCTACCGTTTGCGTATCTGGAGTACCTGTCCGATCAGCTGAATGCGCCGTGCGTGTTCGTTCCCGGCAACCACGACGCCGATCTGTCCGGATATTCGAACAAGAGATCCGGTTGGACGCGGGCAGGGATGCCGGCGCAGTGGCCAGGGCCGACCGGCGCAGTCAACGCCGACGGACGCATCGTGACCGTCGCCGGTCTGCGGATCGCCGGCCTCGGCGGTTCCATCCGATACAACACGGGTCCCAATCAGTGGTCCGAGCGCCAGCAGAGCCGACGCGCTCGCTCGCTCGCCTGGCGAAACGCCTGGCAATCGCGGCTTCCCGGCAGCCGGGCGGGCGTGGATGTGCTGCTCACCCACAGTCCCGCCCGCGGTGTCGGCGACGCCGAGGATCGGCCACATCGAGGGTTCGAATGCTTCACGCCTTTGATTCACAACCTCGATCCGACGGTGATGGTCCACGGACACATCCACCCGCACGGGCGAACCCCTCTCGATCTGGAGGTAGGCCGGACTATCGTGCTCAATACCGTCGGCTTCACGCTGATGGAGATTTCCCCAGGTACTCCGCCGACGATCGTGAGGCGCCGACATGGCTCGTGACACCGGATTTCCCACAGCCGACGCGGAAAACGACTTCGCTCGTCAGCGTCGACGTGCCGACGTGGCACGTCTGGTCAGTTGGCTACGACGCGAACCCGACGACGTCAACGCGATCCTGCCGTTCGACGAGGTTGTCGCAGCTCTGGGCAAGGTCGGCGAGAAGTCTCTGGGGCTGCAGGTCGTCACCATCGAATCGATAGTCGGAAGTGTCGACCGCACAGGTGATTTCGACAGGTACTTCCGTCCGACGTCCACTCACTCGCGCGCTCGTTGGGAGCGACTTGCGGTGGCGCAACGACGCGGCGAATCGGTACCACCTGTTCAGTTGTATCGCGTCGGCTCCATGCATTTCGTGATCGACGGGCACCACCGAGTGTCCATTGCGTGTGCGATGCACCAGAAGACAATCGACGCGTACGTCACCGAGATCATCACGCGTATCTCACCGGAAGGCATCACTCAGCGCGCCGATCTGCTCATCAAGGATCATCGCCGCCTCTTCCTCACCCGCGTTCCGCTGCAGGGTTCACAACGCGAAGCCGTACAAGTCACGGACCCGTGGGAGTACGCCGAACTCAGTGAGTGCGTGGAGGCGTGGGGTTTTCGCCTCATGCAGGAGAAGGGTGAGTTTCTCGGCCGGGACACCGTCGCCCGCCGCTGGTTCGGTGAGGAGTTTCTCCCCGTCGTGCGAATGCTGCGAGGCGCCGACATGTTGCCCGAACACACCGACGCCGAGGCATATCTGTGGATTGCACGGGAGCGGTACCGGTTGGTGCGGCGCCACATGTGGAACGACGAGATCGTGGCCGAACTACGCGATCGAGCACCGCGAAAGCACAAGCCCGCTACGTAGCGACAGCGATCCGCACCTCTCGGTTCGGGATCTTCGGGTGCATGAATTTCAGCAACGCACGCGCTTCCTTCTCGATGGATGCGAGCGCGGTCTTCGGTTGCTGCGCAAACAGAGTCGCGCCCAATTCGACCGTCTCCTTGTCCGGCGTCACCGTCGCGAATCCCACCACCTTTCCGCGCACCAGGATGGCGGGCTTGATGATGCCGTTGACGGTGAAGACGCGAGTTCGGTACTGCTCGTCCATGATTCGCGAGCGGTCGGCGTGCGAGAGCAGGATGTTGTCGAACGGAGCAAGGATTCTGACCGGCGGTGTTCCGGAGGTCGGTCGTGGCGCGTCCGGCAGGTCGAACACCTCGGCCCCTTTCGCGTTGACAAAGGTGATCAAGCCGGGACGTAGCCTCTCGAAGACTTCGGCGAGTCTCGTGAGCCCTGACCACGCTTGCGCATCTTTCACACTGGCGGGCCCGAAGGCCGCCAGATAACGAAGCACCATCGCATCCGGATCCGGCGATGAACTCACTTCCGTGCCAAGCCAATTCTCCAAGGTCGTCAGTGCCGGTACTCCGGATCGTCCCCACAGGCCTCGCGGTGGGACCTGCACCATCGGCAGAAGTCCTCGAACTCCGTGCGCCAGTCCCTCGGCCGCGTGACCGGGAAAGCGCTCTGCCAGTATCGGTCTCATCTGCATCTGGGTGAGCGGCCCGTCCGCTACGAGGTCCCGTCCCGCCCGCGCCAGAGCGTCGAGATCCAACCCGGTGAGCGCCGCACGCTGTGTGCTGTTGGTGTGGAGATCGCGTTCCATGATCGTCTGAACCGTGGCCCGGAAGGGACCCGCATCCGCGGCCGAAAGAGCAAAGACCGTGCCCCGCATGGCAACAAGCCGCACCACCTGGCGCTTCTCGACAAGGGTGGAGAGGTCTTCTGCCGCAAAGTTCTTCAGCCGCGCCCACAGCGCCAGGTAGGGCGGGTTCGGCGCCTGGGCCTGCAGACCTGCCAGGTGCTCGATCGCATCCAACGCACTGACCTCGGCCCTCCGCAGCAGGAACTGCCGCGCCAGAGTCGCCAGGTTGAGCTCGCGATCGGTGATCAGTGCAGCCATCGACAACTCCTCAACGATCGTGGTCAGTGGCGGTGACGATCTCGAACGGTATCTCGACTCGCGCGAGGGTTCCGGACTCTTCACCCGGTCCGACCGAGAACGAGCCACCCGCGGCAACAACCCGCAGTTCGTGCGAGAGCAGTCCGATGTGCCCGGCAGCCCGTCGTTCGGCAATCCGATCGGCGCTGATCCCCCGACCGTCGTCCGAGACCACGAGCACCGCACGGTGGTCCAGTCGTGCAAGCTCGATCCGGACGTTCTGCGCGCCGGCATGTTTGACGACGTTGCCCAGAAGCTCTCGGGTGGCGCCGAACAAGACTTCGTCCGCGGACGTGCGCAGATCGTCGTTCCAGCCCGAAGTGTCGACGTCGACCACCACTCCGCCGCGTCCCTGCGCCGATCGCGCGAGGTCCCCGATTGCGCGGGCAAGACCCACGTGAACAAGGACAGTGGGATGCAACTCCGAGACGGAGGATCTCAACAGCGTTGTCGCTTCACCGAGCGCTTTCGCGGCTCGCGCCAGGGCGACAGGCTCCGCGCTGTCTGCCAATTCGTCGAGATCCATCCGCGCCGCGAGGACGTACTGCAGCGCCCCGTCGTGTAATTGCTCCGACAGTTCCGTGCGCTCACGCTGCTCGAGCCCCATGAGCTCGGCAAGAAGGCTCGTGCGATGCCCGACGAGTTGTCCGATGGTCAACACGCGTGATCTTTGAATCCGAGTCAATCCGATTGCGCCCGCGCCCACTCCGGCCAAGGCCATGGTGCTCAGCAGGATCGACGGCCACGGCTCGGAGTTCGAAGTCATCGTTGCCCAACTGGAAACGAAGAACACCCCGATCGTGCAGGCAACGACGCCGACACACACGTCCGTCCGCAGTTGCGTACACGCAAGAACCGGAATGACGAAGAGCCCGTTGCTCAAGATGTCGGCGGTCCAACTCTGCTCGGCTGCGAGACCGGTCAGCAATGTCAGAGTTGCGAGCACGGCGAGGTCGACGAACAAGCCGAGCCAGATCATCGTCACCGGGCCGGTGCCGCCTTTGCGGATCCACAGCGCCACGGCTGCCGACCAGAGGGCATAGGCGCCCAGAATCGCGAAACACCATCCCGCGTCGTTCATCGGCGGGACGAAGATCAGTGTCAGGGCGATGAACAGCACCAGAGCGCCACGCACCGTCAGTTGGAGGTACGCACCGCGGTAGGCGTGTTCGCGCATGATCCGCTCGAGGTCCGGGCCACCGGGCAGGTGCTCGGTTCGTACCGAGGATTCGTTCATCTGTCCTCCTGTGCCGCCCATCCCAGTTCCCTGTGAATGAGCTTCGCGCACGAGATTTCACAATCAACCCGCAATACCGTGAATGGCACAGCATTCACCGAACCTCGAAACCACGCAGGAGTGCTCATGATCTCGACCCGAGCAAGCAAGCGCCGCATCGCCACTCGATTTGCCGTCGCCGGCGCCCTGGCAGCGGCGCCGATCGCCGTGGTGGCCGGGACAGCGCAAGCCACCCCGGCCTCCACCCATCACGAACAATTCGGCCGCCTGGTCCCCCTACCCGAACCGGCCGACGCAGCGCCCGGCCCCGAACAGGTACCGCTCCCCTGGGGCGCGACGTATTCGGTCACCTTGCCCGGGTAAAGGTCACAGCAGCAGATTGGCTCCCGTACCGCCGTCGAACACCGCGATCTTGGCGGGATCGAACCACAGATCGACAGACCTGCCCTGGGCCACCGTGGACTCGGACGAGAGCCTGGCAACCAGTTGACCGCCACCAGCGACGGCCGTTCCCGAATCGGCGGCGAGTTCCTCGAGTTCACGAGAGTTGACGGCGGGGCCACCAGCGAGGAAATACGCGTACTTGTCCGAACCCATCGATTCCAGCACGTCGACGTCGACGGTGAACGTCCCACCGTGCGGCTTCTGCGCTGCATCGACCAGCGCCACGTCCTCGAAATGTTCCGGCCTGATACCGACCACGACGTCCTTGCCCGAGCCGCTGCCCGAGATCTTCGACTGCGCCGCCGCGGGCAGGCGAACATCGCCGATCGGCGTGCTCACACCGTCGGCCGTCAACTGTCCGGGGAAGAAGTTCATGGACGGGGACCCGATGAACCCCGCCACGAACAGATTGTTCGGACGATCGTAGAGTTCCTGCGGCGCACCGATCTGTTGCACGATTCCGCCGCGCAGCACGACTACCCGATCGCCGAGCGTCATCGCCTCGGTCTGGTCGTGGGTCACGTAAATCGTTGTCGTACCGAGCCGCTGCTGCAGACGGGCGATCTCCGTCCTCATCTGCACGCGCAGTTTGGCGTCCAGGTTGGATAGCGGCTCGTCCATGAGAAACGCCTTCGGGCTGCGCACGATTGCGCGTCCCATCGCCACACGCTGACGCTGACCGCCCGACAGGTTCGCCGGTTTGCGATCGAGATGCTGGGTGAGGTCGAGGACCCGCGCCGCGTCGTCGACCTTGGCGTTGATCTCGTCCTTGGACATCTTCGCCAAGGTCAACGGGAACGCGATGTTCTGGCGCACCGTCATGTGCGGATACAGCGCATACGACTGGAAGACCATCGCGATGTCGCGGTCCTTGGGGGCGCGTTCGTTGACGCGTTCACCCGCGATCCGCAACTCACCGGTCGAAATGTCTTCCAGCCCGGCAATCATGTTGAGAGTCGTGGATTTTCCACAACCGGACGGGCCCACGAGAATGATGAATTCTCCGTCGGCGATGGTGATGTCGACATCACTGACCGCCTTGGCTCCGTCCGGGTACAGCTTGGTCACCTTGTCCAGCACGATCTCGGCCACAGGCTTATCCCTTCACTGCGCCGGAAGTAAGCCCGGCCACGATACGACGTTGGAAGAACAGAACAAAGATGATGATCGGAATGGTGATGACCATGGCGGCCGCGGCGATCGACCCGGTGGGCTCCTCGAATTGTGAAGCGCCGGTGAAGTTTGCGATGGCCGCAGGGGCGGTGATGGAGCGTTCGGTCGACGTCAGCGAGATCGCGAACAACAGATCGTTCCAGCAGAAGATGAACACCAGAATGCCCGCCGTGACGATGCCGGGCGCGGCGAGCGGAGCTACCACCTTCCGGAACGCCTGCCCCGGCGTCGCGCCGTCCATCTGCGCCGCCTTCTCGAGTTCCCAAGGAATCTCTTTGAAGAATGCCGAGAGCGTGTAGATCGCCAACGGCAACGCAAAGGTGATGTACGGCAGGATGAGTCCGGCCCAGGTGTCGAAGAGTCCGAGCCGTCGTTCGATGTCGAACAGCGGGCTCACCAATGAAATCTGCGGGAACATCGCGATCAGCAGGGCAACAGCCACCAGCAGCTTCTTGCCCGGAAAATCCAGGCGCGCAATCGCGTAAGCAGCCATGGTTCCGATCACCACGGCGATGACCGTCGAGATGAGTCCGATGCCGATGGAGTTGATCAGAGCACTGGTGAAGGCGCTGGTGTCGAAGATTCCTCGGTAGTTGTCCAGGGTCCACTTCTCCGGAATGAACTTGCCGTCCTTGATGGTTCCGGCGGGCTTGAAGGACAGGCTCGCAATCCACAGGACGGGAACCAACGCGTACAGCAAGACCAGAAGGTTGACGACGGACCAGCTGATCTTGAGTCTGGGAGTCACGGTCATGTCAGCGTCCTTCCGTATCGGATCCGGGAGCCGAAGCACCGAAAAGTTTGATGAAGATGAACGCGATCACGGCCACGCACACGAAGATCAACACGCTGATCGCGGATCCGATGCCCAAGTTGAATGCCTTGAACAGATTGTCGTAACCCAGAATCGACACCGACCCGGTGTCGTTCGCTCCCTTCGTGAGCACGTAGATGTTGTCGAAGATGCGGAATGCGTCGAGTGTGCGGAACAGCAGAGCGACGAGGATGGCGGGCTTCATCAGCGGAAGGATGATGCGTACCAACCGGGTCCACGCGCCGGCGCCGTCCACCTGAGCCGCCTTGAGAAGGTCATCGGGCACGAGCGCCAAGCCGGCGAGCAGGAGCAGCGCCATGAACGGCGTCGTCTTCCAGACCTCGGCAAGGACGATGATCGCGAGCGACGGGATCTGGTCGGTGAGCGGCGCACTGCCGTCGGGCAGGAGATTGGCGAGGTAGCCGGTCCCCGGCGTCCACGCGTAGTACCAGCTGTATGCCGCCGCGACGGTGACGATGCCGTACGGGATGAGCACAACGGTGCGGACGAGCCCCTTACCCACGATCGTTCGGTGCATCACCAGTGCGATGGTCAGTCCGAGAACGAACTCGATGACGACCGAGACAACCGTGATCGACGTCGTCACCGCGAACGCTTGCCACCAGTAACCGTCGGTCAGCACCGACACGTAGTTGTCGAACCACACGAACTTTCGTTGATCCGGGAAGCGCAGGTCGTAGCGCTGCAAACTCAGCCAAACGGCGTAGACCACCGGATACGCGGTCACCGCGATCATGAGAATCGCGGCCGGGGCCACCAGCCAGAGACCGAGTCGACGCTCAGCCGCCTTTCCGTCGGACATCTTCGACTTCGCGGAGTGCTTCGGCTCCGGCGATGGCGTCGCGACTGTTGGTGCAGCTCCCGAATTTTCGCTGTCGATCGTCACGGAATCAGCCCCTCGGAATTGACTGCCTTGCGTACCTGCTCGGCAAGATCGTTCACGGTCGATTCCGGATCGATGTTTCCCACAGGGTTCAGCGTGGCAGTGATGAGCGTCGAAATACTCTGATAGGCAGGAGAAACCGGCCGAACCGAAGCGGTGTCCAGGCTGTCGCGAACCTCACGCCACGCCGGGTACGCCTCCTGGAACGCCGGGTCGTCGTACAGGCTCTCGAGAGTCGGCGGAACGCCACCGGCTACCGCGTTGTTGCGCTGATTCTCCTCGTTACGCAGACAGGTCAGCGCATCGAAAGCGAGGTCCGGATGCTGGCTGGTCTTGGCCACCGCCACGTTGAAGCCGCCGATCGTGACCTCGGCCGGCTTACCCTCGATCACCGAGGGATACGGAGCGGCAAGGAAATTCCGTTCTCCGTTCACCGTGAGCACCGTGTTTCCGGTGTTCTCACTGGTGACGTTGCCCTTGTCGTCGATGTACGGCAGATCGCCCTTCTCGGCGTTCTCCATGATGCCGGGCAGCACGAACGGCCAGTTGACCTGGAAGGCAGATTTGCCGCTCTCCATACCCAGTCGCGACGACGCTTCATCCCCCTGCGAGATCGAGGGATCCGCACCCTTGGCGGTAGCGACGCGCTTCATGACGGTCAGCGCCTGCTGGGCAGCATCACCGTCGGCCACCGTCACGGTTGTTCCGTCCGGCCCCACCACCGATCCGCCGGCACTGGCGAGAAGGGTGTTGAACCAGACCATCAATCCTTCGTACTGCTTGCCCTGCACACCGATCCAGCTGGGGCGCCCCTCCGCGGCCAGGCCTTCGGAGATGTCGATCATCTGATCCCAGGTCTGGGGTGGTTGCCCGTCCGGCATCAAATCCTTTCGATACCAGAGCAATTGGGTGTTGGTGTTCAATGGCGCCGCATAGAGTTGGTCCTGCCACTTCGCCGACTCCAGCGGACCCTCGAGCGTCCCGTTGCTGACCTCGGCCGCCACGTCGTCAGGAAGCGGCAATGCCCATCCCGCTTCGGCGAATTCGGCAGTCCACACCACGTCGAGCGTCATCAGATCGAGTGACTTGTCGTTGCCGGTCAGACGCCGGGCCAACTGAAGTCGCTGGTCGTCGGCACCCTTGGGCAGAGTTTTCTGCTCGACCCGGTACGCGCCGTTCGACGCCGCCGAACAATTGGCGGCGGCCTCCGCATACTGCTCGGCGCCGTCGGCAGCGGTGTAGAAGGACAGCACCACGCCGTCGTCATTGTCCGATCCGCACGCACTGAGCAAGGGCGCCAACAACAATGTTGCCGCGCCGAGCAGCCCCGCCCGCAATTTCTTCTTCTGTCCCGCCCGCGATCTCTCGTTCTGCCCCGCCCGCGATCTCTTGTTCTGCACAGCCGTCCTCCTCGGGCGGCGAGACGGCGCAGTCGTTACGGCTGGCCGACGCACCACACATCGGCACTTTTGCCGGAGAAGGGACCTATTTCCTTGTCCGGCAAACGGTCACGGGAAGCGAGTACTACCTCGCCCGCGTGTACATAAAGTAACCGAGATCACACAAGTTGGCAGCCCGAGCGAGAATGTCAGATGGCGAGCTTGGCGAGCAGGTCGCGCGCCGACTCCGCCGTCTTGGGCTCACACAGTACGTCGTAACGTCCGGCGACCAACTGCATCGTCGAGGCGAAGTCCCGCTGCCCACGCGTCGCGGCGTACGGAATCGTCGTGGAGATGACACCGAAGATGATGCCGCCCACGATGCCCGCGATCAGCGGAGCGAGGAAACCACCGGTGACGATTCCGAGCACCAGGCCGAAGAAGACACCGAGCCAAGCACCGGAGACGATGCCGCCACCGATCACCTTGGCCCACGTCAACCGACCGAGAACTCGCTCGACCTGCATCAGGTTCACGCCGACGATCGTGACGTCCTGAACCGGGAATTCCTGATCGGAGAGGTAATCGACTGCGCGCTGCGCCTCGGCGTAGGTGGGGTACGACCCGATGGGCCATCCCGAAGGCGGTGTCGGCAACGCTCCACGGCGCGACCCATTCGACGATTGACCGAGCGGATTGGACATGGCTGGCTGCGCTCCTCTTTTCGGGCACGTCATCCACGCGGATGACGCAAGTACATCTACCCCCTATTGTGCCCTTTACAGACCTGATTCGTTCGGCTATGCGAGCGTCAGGCGTGTTCGGGCGGCGTGAATTCCGACGTGCGCGCCATCCCCGCGGCGCGACCCTTGGCCGAAATCACCAGTGCCATCTTGCGACTCGCCTCGTCGATCATCTCGTCGCCGAGCATGACCGCGCCCCGCCCTCCCCCGGCAGCCGAGGTGTGGAACGCGTACGCGTCCAAGATGAGTTCCGCACGGTCGTAATCGGATTGGCGCGGACTGAACACCTCGTTGGCCGCCTCGATCTGCGTGGGGTGCAGAACCCACTTGCCGTCGAAACCGAGCGCTGCCGTTCGCGCAGCCGACCGAGTGAAAGCCTCGACGTCGCGGATCTGCAGGTACGGCCCGTCGATGGCCTGGACGCCGTGCGCCCGCGCGGCCATCAAGATGGTCATCAGGATGTGGTGATACGCGTCACCGCGGTCGTAGCCGTCCGGTTGCTCACCGACGACCAGAGTTCGCATGTTCAAGCTCGCCATGAAGTCGGCCGGGCCGAACACGAGCGCCTCGACGCGGGGACTCGCGGTGGCGATCGCGTCGATGTTGGTCAAGCCGATCGCGTTCTCGATCTGCGGTTCGATCCCGATCTTGCCGACCTCGAGACCGTTGGCCTTCTCGACCTGCGTCAACAACAAATCGAGCGCCTGGACGTGACTCGCATCGGGAACCTTGGGCAGCAGAATGGCGTCCAGATGCGCTCCGGCGCGGCCCACCACCTCCACGACGTCGGCATACGTCCATTCGGTGGTCCAGTCGTTGACCCGGACGACCTTGACCTGTTTGCCCCACCCGTCCTCGGCCAACGCGTCGCCGATCGACTCCCTGGCCGCCTGCTTCGCCAGCGGCGCCACCGCATCTTCGAGGTCGAGAAAGATCTCGTCGGCGGGCAATCCCTTCGCCTTGTCGATCATCTTCCGACTGCTGCCGGGAACTGCCAATACCGATCGACGGGAACGGTTGCGTGAAGTCATTGCGGACTGCCCTTCTCGATTTTCGGTGGCGCCGTTGCAGATTTTGACGCTGGACGAATTAGCCTTGCAATCATGGCAGCAGCAGGCAAGGTATTTGCAGCCAGGCTTGCCGGCCTGGTTGTACTCGGCCCGGACGGCGAATCGATCGGTCGTGTGCGCGACGTCGTCATCACGGTCCGCATCGGACGCCAGCAACCCCGCGTTCTCGGTCTGGTGATCGAAATGTTCACGCGCAAACGTATTTTCGTTCCGATGTTGCGTGTGACAGCAATCGAACCGAGTGCAGTCACCCTCACCACCGGCAACGTCAGTCTGCGGCGCTTCAACCAGCGCCCGGGCGAAGTGCTCGCTCTGGCGCAGGTACTCGATTCCCATGTGCGCGTGGACGACCCGGAACTCGAGGAGCTTCACGGCGTCGACACGATAGTCGTCGATCTCGGAATCGAATCGACGCGGACGCGAGACTGGGTGGTCTCCAAGGTCGCGGTTCGCGGCCATCGCGGACGCCTCGGTCGACGCGCGGCGATACACATCGTCGACTGGCAGCACGTCGCCGGCCTCACCCAGAGCGATCTCTCACTCCCCGGCCAGGGCGTAGCTCACCTGCTTCTCCAGTACGAAGGCATGCGACCCGCCGATGTGGCCAACGCCATGCGCGAACTGCCGGAGAAGCGCCGCCACGAACTGGCCGTGGCGCTCGACGACGAACGCCTCGCCGACGTCGTGCAGGAACTGCCGGCGGACGACCAGACCGATCTGCTGATGCACCTGGAAGTCGAACGCGCCGCCGATCTACTCGAAGCGATGGATCCCGACGACGCCGCCGACCTGTTGGGCGAGCTGCCCGAAACCGAGGCCGAGTCACTGCTTCAGTTGATGGACCCGCAGGATTCCGAACCTGTTCGACGCCTGCTCGAGCATTCCCCGGACACTGCCGGTGGTCTGATGACGCCCGAACCGGTGGTACTGACGGCCTCGACGACGGTCGCGGAGGCCCTTGCCCGCGCCCGCAACTACGACGTGACCCCGGCGCTGTCGAGCATGGTCTTCGTCGTACGTCCGCCGACGGCGACTCCGACCGGGCGGTATCTCGGCTGCGTCCACTTGCAGAAGCTTCTCCGCGAGCCTCCCGCCAGCCTGGTAGGCGGACTACTCGACACCGACATGCCCCGGTTGGCCCCGGACGACTCGTTGGCGTCGGTCACCCGATATTTCGCGACGTACAACTTGGTATGCGGGCCGGTCGTGGACGACGAGAACCACCTGATCGGGGCCGTGACGGTCGACGACGTGCTCGATCACCTCCTGCCGGAAGACTGGCGTGAGGATTACTCCGACGACGAGGAACTACTCCGATGAGCGAACGGGCGTCGAGCACGACCGCACGGCAACGACTGGAAACGCCTCGCGGAAGCCGCCGGTTCAATCTCGATTTCGACGTCGAAGCTGTCGGGCGCGTCAGTGAACGCATCGCCCGCTTCCTCGGCACCGGGCGTTATCTCGCAATCCAGACGATCATCGTGATCGTCTGGATCCTGATCAACGTGTTCGCGGTGGCCCTGCAGTGGGACCCGTACCCGTTCATCCTGCTCAACCTGGCCTTCTCCACCCAGGCCGCCTACGCGGCGCCGCTGATCCTGCTGGCCCAGAACCGTCAGGAGAACCGCGACCGGGTCTCGCTCGAGGAGGACCGCTCACGCGCCGAGCAAACCAAGGCGGATACCGAATTCCTCGCCCGAGAACTCGCAGCTCTGCGTATCGCCGTCGGCGAGGTTGCCACCCGCGACTACCTGCGACGGGAGCTCGAGGAGATCAAGTCGATCCTTGCTGCCGACGGCGAACCGACCCCGAAGAAGAAGCACCGTGACTCGAATACTGCGAAACAAAGTCACAACTAGCTGAGCGTTCGCTGAGTTTTGCTGCACGCACCGTGACCGATATGTAACATAAGTCACAGCAATATGGATATCACGGTGGGTACTCCGGAGCGGGAGCGCCAGCAAAGGGGAATCGTGCGAGTACGCGGAATGATTGCAGCATCCACACTGGTGGGGGGACTGCTCGTCGTCACAGGTCCAGCGGCCCTCACTGCCGGAAGCGCACCGACCGGAGGGTCACAGGTTCCGATCGCACTGGCGGGCTCCGCCTCGATTGCGCAGCCGGACTCTGTCGACTTCCTCCCGACGCCCCGCACGGTCCGAACGCAAAGATCGGCCCCGCCCAGCGATACGGTCGCCGGCGCCCCGGCAGCGCCCAACGCTGCGGCCGTCGTCCTCACCTCTCTGGGCATCCCCGAGATCGTCCTGAACGCGTACCGCTCCGCGGAGCTGGTGATGATGACCGAGGCACCGGGATGCGGAATCCCCTGGCATCTTCTGGCCGGCATCGGACGCATCGAATCCGGTCACGCCAACGGCGGCAAGACGACCTCGGTGGGTACGACGGTCACCCCGATCCTCGGCCCCGTCCTCGACGGACGGCTGGCAGGCAACGAAGTCATTCGGGACACCGACAAGGGCGCAATCGACGGCGACCCCACTCACGACCGCGCCGTCGGGCCGATGCAGTTCATTCCGGCCACCTGGGCCGGATATGCCAGCGACGGCAACGGGGACGGAATCAAGGACCCCAACAACGTCTTCGATGCGGCACTCTCGGCAGCGAAGTACCTCTGCAGCGGCGGACTCAACCTGCGCGATGTCGCCCAGGAGACCAAAGCTGTTCTGCGATACAACAACTCGGCCGCTTACGCAGCAAACGTGATCATGTGGTCGACGGCATACAAGAACGGTGTCATTCCTTCCGGTCAGCTGCCGTACACCTCGGGCATCAACACCGGAAGCTCCGCGATCAACGCCGCCGCCTCGGCAGACTCCGCCGCTTCGGCCGTACTCGCCGCGGCTGCGGCTACCGATCCGGCGGCCGGCGACAAGGAATCAGCGTCGACGACGCCGACCCCGACCACCACTCCCCTCTTCCCGGGTCTGCCGGACATGCCTGCACTCTCACCCGAGATCCAGGCACTGATCCCGCCGGGCGTCATGCCGACCAGCCCCGCTCCGGGACCCAACGCCGCCCGGAACGCAGCTCCCGGTCCGATCATCCCGCTCCCCGTCCTCACCTCACGGGGTCTCGTGTGGCCGATTCTGACGGCCGAGGGATGGCGCTGGCCCGACGACATGTGTGTGATCCTTCCGGACCCCGCAGCCCTCGACGCCTTGCAGGACGGCATCCTTCTGCCGTGCACGATCCCGGGCATGGCAGTGGCCGCCACGGCACCCGCCACCACCGACGCGGCTCCCGCGGAATCCTCTCCACCCGCCGCCCCCTCTCCGGAGCCCGCACCGGCACCGGCACCCGCACCCGCACCGGAGCCCGCTCCGGCCCCGGCTCCGGCATTCGTGCCGTTCTTCCCAGGCCTGCCCGGCATGCCCGCTCTGTAACCGAAAAATCACGAAAGAACAGTGCATATGCCCCAAACTGCCCTTCTAGATCACGGTTGAATAACGGAAACGCAACAAATCAGGTAGCCTCGACTCCGTCAGTTGAACGGAAAACCTCCTCGCGGAGGTTCAGGAGGCATAAACAGTGGGTCGGCACAGCAAGAAGACAGATTCGCACATCCGTCGAAATTCGGTCATCGCGCTCACCGGACTCATCCCTATCGGACTCGTCACCGCAGCCAACACGGCCGGCGCCGCTCCCAAGGTCCCGTTCTTCAACACCAGCTCCGCCGAAACGGTGGACACCGCCGCACAAGCCACGCAGGAGCCGCAGGCGCAGATTCTGCCCGCCGTCGAAGCAATCGCCGAGCCGGCTCCCGCCCCCGCGCCGGAACCCGCGCCGCTGGCTCCCGTGCAGGCCACTCCCCCGCTCCCCGCGTCCATGGCCGAGGGAGCACTCGGAATCCCGAGCGTGAGCGTCGCCGCCTACCAGAACGCCGAGCGGATCCTCGCCGTCGAGAAGCCCAACTGCAACATGCACTGGACGCTCCTCGCCGGTATCGGCCGCGTCGAATCCGGCCACGCCAACGACGGCAAGGACGCCGACGCGAACGGCAACCTCTACAAGCCCGTGATCGGCCTGCCACTCAACGGCAGCCTCCCCGGCCAGGCCGTCATCATGGACACCGACGGCGGCGCCCTCGACGGCGACACCGTCTACGACCGCGCAGTCGGCCCGATGCAGTTCATCCCGTCCACGTGGAACCAATACGCCGGTGACGGCAACGGTGACGGAATCGCCGACCCCCAGAACCTTTTCGACTCCGCACTGACCACCGGCAAGTACCTGTGCGACGGCGGACTCAACATGCAGGACGTCACCCAGGTTGCCTCCGCGATCCACCGCTACAACAACTCGGCCGCCTACGTCGCCAACGTTCTGGCCTGGTCGCTCGGGTACTCCACCGGCATCGTGCCCGCCGCATCGGACCTGCCGCGCATCCACTGACCTACCTGGACTTACCATGGAGTCATGTCTGTACTGACCGAGTCCGACGTTCGCTCCGCGCTCGCGCGAGTTCTGGACCCAGAGATCCGCAAACCCATCACCGAACTGGGGATGGTCAAGGGGATCTCCCTCTCCAGTGACAACAGCGTCGACATCGGCATCTATCTCACGACCGCCGGCTGCCCGATGCGCACCGAGATCACCGAACGCGTCACCAAGGCCGTCGCCGATGTCGCCGGGGTCGGTGCGATTCGCGTCGAACTCGACGTCATGGACGACGCTCAGCGAACCGAGCTCCGCAAGTCGCTTCGCGGCGATTCCGCCGAGCCCGTCATCCCGTTCGCCCAGCCAGGTTCACTCACCCGCGTCTACGCCGTGGCCTCCGGCAAGGGTGGCGTCGGAAAGTCCAGCGTGACAGTCAATCTCGCGGCAGCAATGGCCGCGCGCGGACTGTCCGTGGGTGTACTCGACGCGGATATCTACGGCCACTCGATCCCCCGCATGCTCGGCACTGACGCCAAGCCGACTCAGGTCGAGCGCATGATCATGCCGCCCGTCGCCCACGACGTGAAGATGATCTCCATCGCGCAGTTCACCCAGGGCAACACACCTGTCGTCTGGCGCGGACCGATGCTGCACCGCGCGCTCCAGCAGTTCCTCGCCGACGTGTTCTGGGGCGATCTGGACGTGCTGCTGCTCGATCTGCCGCCCGGCACCGGTGACATCGCCATCTCGGTGGCTCAGCTCATCCCGAGCGCCGAGATCCTGGTCGTCACCACACCGCAGCAGGCTGCTGCAGAGGTCGCCGAGCGCGCGGGCGCGATCGCCCTGCAGACCCGCCAGCGCGTCGCCGGCGTCGTCGAGAACATGTCGTGGCTCGAACTTCCCGACGGCACCCGTATGGACGTCTTCGGCGAAGGCGGCGGGCAGACCGTCTCCGATCGCCTCACGAAGGCCGTCGGCGCCAAGGTTCCGCTTCTCGGACAGATCCCGCTGGATCCGTCCGTCCGCGAGGCAGGCGACGCCGGGACGCCGATCGTCCTCAGCGCTCCCGATTCACCCGCAGCCATCGCACTCAAGGACATCGCCGACAAGTTGGCCGTCCGTCAGCGCGGGCTGGCCGGAATGTCGCTCGGTATCAACACGGTTCGCAACCTGTAGAACCCCCTCATACGGAAGGGCGCCTGTCACCGATCGGTGACAGGCGCCCTTGCGTATGTCGAATCTAGGTGGCGTCGAAGTCCACAGGAGGACGTTCGCCGGCGGTGAGTGGCTTGTCCTTCGACAGCGTCTTCGGCTCCTGCACTCCGCTCTGCGGCTTCTTGTCGAAGTTGCCCGTGAAGATGGAGTCGTCGCCGTCGAGGAGGTGCTGGGTGATCACAGCGCGCGGCGTCATTCCGCGCAGCTTGTTCAGATCTGCGAGCGGTTTACGCAGATCCTCGAAATCGGTGCCCAGTTCTTCCTTGAGCTGATTGGAAGCGCCCGAAGCATATTCGCGCACCTGCCTCAGGGATTTCGTGACCCAGGAGACCGCACCAGGAAGCCGCTCAGGTCCCAAGATGACCAGAGCCGCTACGAGGAGGATCATGAACTCGCCCCAACCGATGTTGCCAAACACAGGGTCAGCCTACTGTGTGCTCGCTCGGTGCGCGCATGTCCGGATCAACCTCACAGGAAGATCGCAGGGTCCGATCAGTCCGACACCGGCGTGACCGAAATGTCGACCTGCCGTCCGTCGCGGATCAACTGAACGTTGACAGGCTGATCGACGGTCGTCGCGTTGACCGCAACCACCAATTCGTCGGCGCTTGTCACCGGTCGGTCACCGACCTTGACGATGACGTCACCCTCGACGATCCCCGCACGTTGAGCGGGGCTGCCGTCGCGCACGTTGGCCACCGCAGCACCACTGGTCGCGTCATTGACCGCGGTGCGGGCATTCACGCCGATGTCGGGGTGATGAACCTTGCCGTCACGGATGATGGTCTGAGCCACCTCGGTGACCGTGTCGATCGGAATCGCGAAGCCGAGCCCGACCGAACCACCGGACTCACTGAGCATTGCGGTGTTGATGCCGATGACGCGGGCTTCATCGTCGACGAGCGCACCACCGGAGTTGCCGTGATTGATCGCCGCGTCGGTCTGGACGGCGTCGATGACGGCGTTGGTGTCGGTGCCTTCACCCGACAACCGCAGAGGCCGGTTCAGTGCACTGACGATTCCGCGGGTGACGGTCTTGCTCAATCCGAGCGGTGAGCCGACGGCGACGACGTCGTCGCCCACCTGAACATCCTCGGATTTTCCGAGCTGAGCGACCGTCAGATTGTTCGCCGACACCTTGAGCACTGCGAGGTCTGTCTTGACGTCACGTCCGACGATCTGGGCGTCGGTCTTGGTTCCGTCGGAGAAGATCACCTGGATCTTCGCGTCCTGAGCGGGCGGAACGGCCGAGGAGATCACGTGGTTGTTGGTGACGATGTATCCGGCGCCGTCGATGACCACACCGGAACCCGTGCTGCCCTGGTCGCCGACGGCGACCTGAATCGACACCACTGATGGCAGTACCGCGTCGGCGACCTTCGCCACCTGAGACTCCGGCTGTTCCCCACCGCCGGATTGAACGAGCGTGACACGTGAGCTGGTGAGTGAACTGCGATCGGCAGTGATGACAGTGGCAAGCAACCCACCGACAAGAGCGATGACAAGCGCCATGCCCGCAAGCGCGGCCAGTGCCGAGGGGGCGACCTTGCGACCGAACAACAGCTCACGCACGTCGAGTTTCTGGGCGGGAGGCAACTGCACCGGCGCCTCGGACTCTGCGGGCTTGCCCAGCGAGACGGCGGATTCAGGATCACGCCACGGATCACGCGGCGGTTCTTCGTCGGGCGTGTTGTTCGCCGTCGCATCGGGATCGCGACCGATCGACTCGGTGGCGTCTGCGGGTCGACCGAACGCTTCGGCCAGAACCGGGTCCGGAGTCCCGATCACGACATCGGAGGACGGAGTCGATCGCGCGGCCACCGGAGTGAACGAGCCCTCGACTCCACTCGGCCGACCGAACACCTGGCGCGAGGCCGGATCGATCTGGGGTCGATAGACCGGACGGGGGTCGAGAACCGGCGCATCTGCCGGTCTGTCCACCGAACCGTTTGCCGAAGAATCCGAACTCACTCCGGAGTGCCCCCTTTTTCCGTCAGTCACATGGTCCAGTATCACTGATCCGCGCCGGGAAGCTGGCGCGCGGCGTCATTTGCGCCAGCGACGGGACAACCTCTTGCTGATGGTGGAGAAGCCGGCGGGTTGATTACCGACGGAACTGTCGGCGTTTTCCGAATTCGGCCCGGTAGTCGGACTGTTGCACGAAGGAATCTGGCTGAGAAGTCCCACCAGGGACAACGGCATCGTCATCTCGCCGCTTCGACGCAGCGCACCACGTGCCTGCTGCTGAGCATCGACGGCCGCAGCGCACTCGGCACAGATCGAGATGTGATGCGAGGCCCGCAAGTAGGCCTGCATTCGGAGTTCTCCGTCGACGTAGGCAGCGATTGCCTCGCTGGCCAGATGTTCGGTCGAACCGAACTGGCGATGTGCCCGCGCCTCCGTCATTCGTCCCTCCAGGTGATTGACCACGTCCCGCTCTGTAGCTCGAACCCGACCGTCAGAAACCGACGAGTTCGGATTCGGCTGCGCGCTGCGCTGCCAGATGATCACGAATCGCCTGTCGCCCACGATGGATACGGCTACGAACCGTTCCGAGCTTCACTCCCAGTGTGGCACCGATTTCCTCGTACGACAGACCTTCGATGTCACAGAGCACGACAGCGGCACGAAATTCAGGTGCGAGCGAGTCCAGTGCGGCTTGCAGACCTGCGTCGAGGCGCGCGTCGTGGTAGATCTGCTCGGGGTCGGGACCGGGCGAGGGAACGCGGTCGTAGTCCTCGGGCAGCGCTTCCATACGGATGCGATTGCGTCGGCGAACCATGTCGAGGAACAGGTTTGTGGTGATGCGGTGCAACCAGCCCTCGAAAGTTCCGGGCTGATAATCGGAGAGCGAGCGGAACACCCGGATGAAGGTGTCCTGCGTCAAGTCCTCGGCATCCTGGGCATCGCCTGACAACCGGTAGGCCAGGCGGTACACCCGGTCACCGTGCTGACGCACGAGTTCGTCCCAAGACGGCATGGAGGACTTCTCACCAGTTGCATCGAACACAGCAGTGCCGATCAATTCGGAATCCACAGCCGATTCCGTCGTCAAAACTTCCGACTCTCGAGGGCGAGGCTCGTCGTTGACCTGGTAAATAAGTTGATCCTCCTGCTCGGGATCGCGTAGTTCGATCACCGCGTTGTCCGAATCACGTGATGCGCGATATTCGGGAGAACCAGCCGATGCTGTGATTTGTTCCCGATCACCGAGCTGCGAAAGATCAACTTGGTAGAAATCGATACCGCCGTGCGATCTTCGATCCGGCGATGTATACACCTTTTCTCATCGCGGTGTGCACGCCATATGAGGAGCCTGAGGGATTCCTGAGAATCCTGGTGACTGCGCGCCTTGCAGCGACAATCCGAACCGCCCGATAACCTCATGAGCGTGACCCACGCCGAACAGATACTCCGCCACGTCGAGGACGTAGTTTCCGAGGACGAGATTTTGACCGCGGCGCGAGATCGAGCGCTGGATCTCGGAGCCCATCCGGTGACGCCCGCCGTCGGTGCGACGCTCGCGATGTTCGCGAGGATGCTCGACGCGAAGACGGCCGTCGAGGTGGGTACCGGAGCCGGCGTGAGCAGCCTGTGGCTTCTGCACGGAATGCGCGACGACGGCGTCCTGACCACGATCGACAGCGAACCCGAACATCAGCGGGCCGCCAAGCTGACCTTCCGCGAAAGCGGAATCGCTCCGGCACGCACTCGCCTGATCAACGGACGGGCTCTCGACGTGCTTCCCCGGCTCGCCGACGGCGGCTACGACCTGGTATTCGTCGACTGCGCCGCGATCGACCACCCGCACTACGTCCGCGAAGGTGTCCGCCTGCTGCGCTCCGGCGGTGTCATCGTTCTGCACAACGCCCTGGCCGACGGCCGCGTTGCAGACAGCTCCGCACGCGACGCGACAACGGTTGCGGTCCGAGAAGCGGCAAAGGCCGTGACCGAGGACGAGCGACTCATTCGAGTCCTCCTCCCCCTCGGTGACGGCCTCCTCTGCGCGAGCAAGCTCTAGATCCAGACGCCCTTACCGATGGCGACGACGCCACCCTGACTGACGGCAAATCGTTCGCGGTCACGTTCGAGATCGACGCCGATGATTTCGCCGTCACCGACGACGACGTTCTTGTCGAGGATCGCTCGCCGTACGACGGCACCCTTGCCGATGCGCACACCCGGCATCAGCACGCTGCCCTCGACGGTCGCACCGTCCTCGATCATCACGTTGGAACTGAGTACCGAATTGCGCACGGTCGCAGCGGACAGGATCGACCCAGCACCGACCACCGATTCCTGCGCGAGTCCGCCCTTCACGAACTTTGCGGGCGCGAGATTCTCGGTGGCGCCGCGGATGGGCCAGCGACGGTTGTAGAGATTGAAGATCGGGTGCACCGACACCAGGTCCATGTGAGCGTCGTAGAAGGCGTCGAGGGTACCGACGTCACGCCAGTAACCGCGGTCTCGATCGGTGGCGCCGGGAACGACGTTGTCCTTGAAGTCGTAGACCGACGCCTCACCCGCGGCGACCAAGGCGGGAATGATGTCTCCGCCCATGTCGTGGTCGGAATCGGAGTTCTCGGAATCAGCGCGGATGGCGTCCACGAGCACCTTGGTGGTGAACACATAGTTACCCATGGACGCGAACGTGGAATTTGGGTCGTCCGGTGTGCCGGGAGGATGGGCGGGCTTTTCCAGGAACTGGGTGATGCGTCCGGACTCGTCACTGTCGATGCAGCCGAAAGCAAAAGCCTCACTTCGCGGTACACGAATACCCGCGACCGTCACGCCTGCCCCGGATTCGATGTGGTGCTGAACCATCTGTTCCGGATCCATCCGGTACACGTGGTCGGCACCGAAAACCACGATGTACTCGGGGTCCTCGTCGTAAACGAGATTGAGCGACTGCAGGATTGCGTCGGCACTGCCGGTGTACCAGCGCGGCCCGAGCCGCTGCTGGGCCGGGACCGGGGTGATGTACTCACCCGCGAACCCGGACAACCGCCACGTCTGCGAAATGTGGCGGTCGAGTGAATGTGACTTGTATTGCGTCAACACACAAATACGCAGATATCCCGCGTTGACAAGGTTGCTCAACACGAAGTCGATAAGTCGATATGCACCTCCGAAGGGCACTGCGGGCTTCGCTCTGTCCGCGGTCAGCGGATACAAGCGTTTGCCCTCGCCCCCGGCGAGCACGATTCCAAGCACATGCGGCTGGCTTCTCACACCGCTAACCTATCCGCACTGGTGAACTCCCGCTAGCGAAGCAGTCCGAGAGGTCCGATCGTGTCCCCCTCCGAACGGTCGGGGATAACGTGATCGGTAGCCGGATCGACCACGGGCGGTTAGGTTTAGCGCGTGCGAGTCGCGATGATGACCAAGGAATACCCGCCGGAGATCTACGGCGGCGCAGGAGTACACGTAACCGAGCTCGTCGCTCAGATGAAACGGCTGTGCGAGGTCGACGTGCACTGCATGGGCGCCCCGCGCGAAGGCGCGATCGTCCACTCTCCCGACCCCGCTCTCGCCGGATCCAACCCGGCCCTGACGACGCTCTCCACCGAACTGCGCATGGCGGACGCCGCGGCCGGTGTCGACATCGTCCACTCCCACACCTGGTACACCGGACTGGCCGGGCATCTCGCGTCGGCTCTCTACGACGTGCCGCACATCCTCACCGCGCACTCACTCGAGCCCAGACGCCCGTGGAAGGCCGAACAGCTAGGCGGCGGCTATCGGATCTCGTCGTGGTCCGAACGCAACGCCGTCGAGCACGCAGACGCGATCATCGCCGTCAGTTCCGGTATGCGACTCGACGTCCTCGACGCGTACCCCGCTGTCGATCCGAGTCGCGTTCACGTAGTCCGCAACGGAATCGACACCGAGGTATGGCATCCCGGGGGATCTGCGCCGGGAGCACAGTCCGCACTCGCGTCGATCGGCGTCGACCCGGCGAAACCCATCGTGGCCTTTGTCGGACGCATCACGAGGCAGAAGGGCGTCGGGCACCTCGTCGCGGCAGCCCACCACTTCGACCCGGAGATTCAGCTCGTGCTGTGCGCCGGCGCTCCCGATACGCCGGAGATCGCCGCCGAGACGGAGAAGGCGGTGGCCGAACTCGCCCGGCACCGGGGCAATGTCTACTGGGTGCGCGAGATGCTTCCGACCGAGCAGATCAGGGAAATACTCTCGGCAGCAACGGTATTCGTCTGCCCTTCGGTGTACGAACCCCTCGGGATCGTCAATCTCGAAGCCATGGCGTGTGAGACCGCCGTGGTCGCTTCCGACGTCGGCGGCATCCCCGAGGTGGTCGCCGACGGCGTCACCGGTCGACTCGTGCACTACAACGCCTACGAGCCGAACGCATTCGAGGAATCGCTCGCGGCCACCGTCAATGCCGTTGTCGCCGACCGAGAAGGCGCCGACGCGATGGGTCGTGCGGGCAGGATCCGTGCGATCGACGAGTTCTCCTGGGCCGAAATCGCCAAGCAGACGCTCGAGGTCTACGCGGACGCCGTCACGAGACGCTGATCCGCGTCAGATCTTGCGATAGGTCGAGACCGTCGCCGACGCGGTGACGGTGCTCGGCTGCGGCAGCTTCGCCACGGCGGCAGCCAGATCGGCGGGCGTCAGGTGTCTCGCCGACGGTCCCATCCCCACCAAGTCGAGGACGTCCTGGTGTGAGAGTGACATCGTGAACTCGACCTCGTCGCTACTCACACGCTCGAAGTATCCGGCCATCGACGATTCGAGACGTTCCACTTTGCGGTCGTCGACCCGGACCATCGCGAGAATGTCGATCAGCTCGCGCAGATGCCTGTCGGTGGGCGTCAGGACCACCAGAACTCCGTCTTCGGCGAGAACTCGATGGGACTGCGGACCGTTACGAGGAGCGAACACACAGAGCACGTGAGAGAGCGCTCCGTCGCGAATGGGTAGTGGTTGCCAGACGTCTGCGACGATCGAACCGATTCTTTCGTGGACCTTCGCGGCACGCCGGGCCGCGAACTTGGACACGTCCAACGCTATCGCCCGAGAATCAGGCAGCGAATCCACGACGTGTGCGAGGTATTGTCCTGTGCCTGCGCCGATTTCGACGATCCGCGCGGGGTCCGACCCCGCCGTCGTCGCGCAGGCCCGGGTGACGGCATCCATCAGCGGGCCGAAGTGGCCGGCGCCGAGCAATCGTGCACGCGCGGCAATCATCTCGGCACTGTCGCCGGTGAACTTCGTGGCACCGCCACTGATCAGGCTCACGTAACCCTGGCGAGCGATATCGAATCGATGTCCGCGGTCGCACTCGGCGGCGCCGTCCACCAATTCCAGATCAGCAGCACACTGCGGGCAGGACAGAAGATCGATCACGGCGGCAAGCATTGATCCGTCCTTTCGGCTACCGGCGGTGCGCACACACTTCAGGCCCCGTACCGAAACGGATACGGAGCCTGCGTGCAATCACGTGCTGTTGTTCGTACTGCTACAACCTGGACCCGACTAGCTGGTGACGTTCGTGAGTTCCACACCGAGCGCTGCAGCTTCATCCGGGGTCAGCTCGACGACGAGGCGTCCGCCACCCTCGAGTGGAACCCGCATGACGATTCCTCGTCCCTCTTTGGTTGCTTCGAGGGGACCGTCCCCGGTCCGGGGCTTCATGGCCGCCATCCTCTGCTCCCTCCAGATCTGCGCTGCATTGCTCTGCGCCTCGACTAACGGTGCGCCCCGCCAACAATCAGCGAGGCTCGTACCCTCCATTGTTCCCTATGGATGCGGGAACCGGGAATCTGAGTCACATTTAGGGGTGTTCAGTCGTCCGTCACACCTGCGCCGGAACCCAGCAATCAGCCACGTGATCATCGACCATTCCGGTGGCCTGCATGAGCGCATAAGCCGTGGTAGGACCCACAAACTTGAACCCGCGCCGCTTGAGTTCCTTAGCCATGGCAGTCGACTCGGGAGTGACCGCGGGAACCTCTGCAATTGATGTCAGTCTTCTGGTGCGTCGAGGCGGCGAGAACGACCAGAGTAACGAATCGAGGTCCAGATCGGGCGAATTCACGAGCACTCGGGCGTTGGAAATCGTCGCCTCGATCTTCGCGCGATTGCGGACGATCGCGGCATCGGAGAGCAATCTCTCGACATCCGCAACTCCGTACGCTGCGACCTTGTCCGGATCGAACCCGTCGAAGGCTTCGCGGAACGCCTCGCGTTTGCGCAGAATCGTGATCCACGAAAGTCCCGATTGGAATGCTTCGAGGGCGAGTCGTTCGAACAGTTCGTCGCGCCCGTGCAGCGGACGCCCCCACTCCTCGTCGTGATAGTCGCGGTAGAGCGTGTCGCCGGGCGTCTCGACCACCCAGCCGCACCGAACGAGTCCGTCGGCCATCAGCCCTGGGAATCCTTCGATTCGGATACGGTCTCAGGCTCCTCCTGCGATGCTTCGGCCTTGTCCGGAGCATCCGCTTTCACCAGGACCTCAGACCGCTCGTCACGGCCCAGTTGTGCACGCAGAGAATCGATTTCCAACCCGAGGCGATGCAGGGCCCAATCCACTTCACTCGCCTTGTAGCCACGCAGCACCTGCTGAAAACGCAGCGCGTCGACATCCGCCCCGGTGACGTCCTCTGCCGGGAGTACGGTCGCCGTCGTGCCAGGAGGCAGCGGCGGCAGCTCTTCCGAGCGCCCGAACACAGCGCTGGCGGCGAGGAAGATCATCGCGCCGACCAGAGCCATGACAATCAGGTACAGGAGGATCGTCATCATGGACCGATACTCCCATACCCGAGTGTGAGCGGTCAGACCCCCGCGGTGCGCACTATCGAATTCATCGGGGGTCGATCGAGTAGCGAAACCTCGGTGGTCTCGGGCACGAAAGAATCGCCGTCGACCAGGAATTGGGTCAACCCGGCACCCGAATCCTCGATCCCGCACCGCCGGAGCATCGTTCCGATGATCTGCCGGCTCATCACACCGAGGTCGGCGAGCGGCCGGTTGCGATGCTTGCGCACACCGAGATTGACCTGACCGATCGCCGCCAGCCCCAACGTGTCGTACGTGTCGAGCAGAAGGCCGATCTCGACGCCGTAGCCGGGCGCAAACGGGACAGCGGACAGCAGCTCACGGGTGCCCGCGTATTCACCGCCAAGCGGTTGCAGTACCGACGTGAGTTCCGGCCGCAGCGCGGCCAACATGGGCCGCGCAACCAATTCCGTGACTCGCCCGCCGCCGTTGGCATCCTCCGTGCCGCTCACGCGCAGCGGACGGCGGTAGTAGCCCTTCACCAGATGGATGCCGTCAACCGTGAGCAGTGGCCCCAGCAGTTTGGGCACGAACGCCGGATCGGGATTGATGAGATCGGAGTCGACGAATGCGATCAGATCGCCGGTCGTTGCGGCGACCGAACGCCAGAGCACCTCACCTTTGCCCGCAGTCGGCGGGATGGACGGGACCGCGCTCTCACGACTGATCACCGTTGCTCCGGCAGCGCGAGCACGCTCGGCGGTTCTGTCGGTCGAACCGGAATCGAGAACGATCAACTCGTCGACCAAACCACCGAGCAACGGATGAATGGTGTCGACCACCGCGGCAACGGTGTCCTCTTCGTTGAGTGCGGGCAACACCACCGAGACGGTTCGGCCCCCCTTCGCCCGTTCGAGCTCGGCGACCGTCCAACTCGGATGGTCCCAACTGTTGGCGTCTGCCCATACGCGGGTCGGGCCCGCACCGGTGATGCTCATGCCAGACCTCGAACCGTACGTACCGGGGCACGGCGTCCCTGGATCGCGGCCACCATGTCGACGACTCGACGGGTGGACGCCACCTCGTGAACACGGAACACCCGGGCGCCGCCCGCCGCGGCCATTGCTGTCGCTGCCAATGTTCCCTCCAACCTCTCGGAAAGCTCCACACCAAGAGTCTCCCCGATGAAGTCCTTATTACTCAGCGCCATCAGCACTGGCCACCCGGTGTTTACAAGAACGTCCACTTTCCGCAACAACTCGAGCCCGTGGAAGGTGTTCTTACCGAAATCGTGGGTGGGATCGATCAGGATCGCGTCACGCGGAACCCCGAGTGCCAGGGCGCGCTCTGCCGCCGACACGACCTCGGTGACCACATCTGCGACGACGTCGTCGTAGCGGACACGATGCGGGCGGGTGCGCGGAACCGCGCCACCCGTGTGCGAGCAGACGATCCCGGCACCAGTCTCGGCAGCAACCAGGACGAGGTCGGGATCCGCACCCGCCCACGTGTCGTTGATCAGGTCGGCGCCTTCGCCGCGTGCCAACCGCGCGACGCCGCTCCGCCAGGTGTCGACGCTGATGATCAGCTCGGGGTACTTGGCTCTGATCGCGGCGACGAACGGAACGACTCGCCTGACCTCTTCGTCGGCGTCGACGAGGTCACCGGGCCCAGCTTTCACTCCCCCGATGTCCACCAGATCGGCGCCTTCTCCGACAGCCCGATCGACGGCAGCCATCGCTGCCGAATCCGAGAACGTCGCGCCCTGGTCGTAGAAGGAATCGGGAGTGCGGTTGACGATGGCCATCACCAGTGCACGGTCGACCGCGACCGGACGCCCACACAGGGTGGGCGCCGGACCTGGCTGCGCGGTAGAACCGGGGAGTGAAGACATGCCACTCATACTGGCATGACGGAACTCGGTCTAGCCCTTGGGTACCGAGCCCGCCGCGACCTTTCCGACGTATTCGTCGTACGAGTCCACGTAACCACCCTCACGGCCTTCGAGAACGTGCAGAGTGTCGGCGCCGACGTCGTAGCCCTCGTTGCGCAATTCCACCTTGCGCGACTTGAAAGTGCTGGTGTGTTCGAGTGAGTCGACGATGCGGATGAACAGCGGGACCGCGTAGTTGGGGAGCTTGCCGTAGAGGTGTGCCGCGACTTCACTTCCCTCCAAGCTTTGACCGTCCCGCAGCTTGACCGCCGCCATGCCCGCGCGACCGTCGGTGCCCGGAATCTCGACGCCGTAGACAACTGCTTCCTCGACGGCCGGGTGCGAACTCAGCGCGCCCTCGACCTCCGTGGTGGCGACGTTCTCTCCCTTCCAACGGAAGGTGTCGCCGAGACGGTCGACGAAGGCGACGTGGCCCCATCCCTGCTTGCGCACCAGGTCTCCGGTGTCGAACCAGGTGTCGTCGTCCTTGAATCCGCCGCGTACCAGTTTGCTGTTGCTCGCCGCTTCGTCGGTGTAACCGTCGAAAGGCGCCCGGTCGGTGACCTTCGACAGCAGGAGTCCGACCTGACCCGTGGAAACCTTGCGGAGTCGACCGTCGGCTCCACGCAACGCTTTTCCGGTGTCCTCGTCGAACTCCACGACGGCGTGCGGCAACGGGCAGATGCCTGCTGTCTTGTCGACGTTGAGTGCGTTGACGAACGCGATGTTGCATTCGCTCGCACCGTAGAACTCGGCGACGCGGGGTATGCCGAACCGCTGGGTGAATTCGGCCCAGATCTCAGGGCGCAGACCGTTACCCACCATCAGCCGAACAGCATTGTCACTGTCGGTCGGCTTGACCGGCTGGTTGAGCAGATAGCGGCACAGTTCGCCGATGTAGGTGAACGCGGTCGCCTTGTTCAGTGCGATGTCGTCCCAGAACCGCGAGGCCGAGAACTGACGTCCGATCGCGATTGTCGCACCGGACGCGAGCACCGAGGACAGCGAGACCGTCAACGCGTTGTTGTGGTAGAGCGGCAGGCAGCAGTACAGGGTGTCCGAGCCGCGCAAGCGCACGCCCATCAACCCGAGGCCCGACATCGACTTCAGCCAACGGAAGTGAGTCATCAAGCTGGCCTTGGGCATTCCGGTGGTGCCCGAGGTGAAGATGTAGAACGCCTTCTCCTTTGCCAGCACCTCGGCGGTGACCGCGGGGTTGGACGGATCAGCCGTCTTCGCCAGATCCGCGAGTTCGCTGACGAGAAGTTGGTTCGGTCCGCTAAATCCGGCGGGCAACGATTCGAGGGCTTCTTCGCACTCGTCGGCGACCACCAGGACCCGCGCGTCGAGGAGCGTAAGGCTGTGTGCCAGAACGTCGTCGCGCTGGTTGTAGTTCAGCATGCCCGCTGCCGCGCCGAGTTTTACCGCGGCCAAGGCGATCAGCAGCGCTTCGGGAGTGTTCTTTGCCAGCACTCCGACGACGTCTCCGCGGTCGACTCCTCGTCCGCGGAGGACGTCGGCGTAGCGGTTCACCAGTTCGTTGGCCTCCGCGTAACTGGTCGCGTGGCCCTCGAACCGGATGAACGGGCGCGACGGGTGCGCGTGCGCGGCCTTCTGGAAGATCAACCCGATCGATTCCTTGGCCGAAGGCTTACGGGTGAGCCCGGCGGCCCCCCGCGCCAGGATCGGCACCTCGGTGATCATCGACGGCAGTTTTGCCGCCAGATCGAGCAGGCCGACGGTCGAACGGGCTTCCGAACTCATGGCTCCCCTAACACGTATCCGGCGCCCATTCGGCCGCCCAGTCTGCGGCCACCTTACTGCACGGTAATAAAGCTCGCCATGCCCCAGGTCAGGGTTTCACGCACGCGTCTGATCAGGATTTGACGCACGCGTCGAGCGCGGCCTCGACGTCCGTCCTCACCAGCAGAGTGTCCAGCGCCTGACGCCCGACGAAGCCGGTCCCGTCGAGCTTGTTCAACCACTCGAGCAGGCCGGTGAAGTGGCCGACGGGATCGAGCATCACGACAGGTTTCTCGTGCATTCCCAGGTAGCCGACTGTCCACGTCTCGAACAACTCTTCCAGCGTCCCGATTCCGCCGGGCAGCGTGATGAACGCGTCGGCGTGGTCTTCCATCAGCTTCTTGCGTTCGCGCATGGTGTCCGTGACGATCAGCTCGTCGGCATCGACGTCGGCAACTTCCTTGTGCACCAAGGCCTTCGGGATGACGCCGACGGTCCAGGCACCCGCCGCGCGAGCGGACTCGGCGACAGCGCCCATCATCGACACGTTGCCGCCACCCGAGACCAACTGCCATCCGCGTCGACCGATCGCGGTTCCCACCTCGGCAGCCAACGCCAGGAACGATTCGTCCACCGGACCCGACGCGCAGTAGACGCAGATCGAGTACTTCTTGTCGGAATCGGTCACCATTCTTCTTCTTTCCCCAGATCTGCGGCCTCGTCGACGCCCTTGTCGGCGTTGAGGACGATTCGTACTGCTTCTTCCACGCTGTCGGTGACGTGCAGCAGATTCACGTCACCTTCGGAAATCTTGCCGTCCCGCTCGAGGGTGCCGCGAATCCAGTCGACGAGTCCGGACCAGTACTCGGTACCGAACAGGACGATCGGGAAGCGCGTGACCTTGTGGGTCTGGACCAGGGTGAGTGCCTCGAACAGCTCGTCGAGTGTTCCGAAGCCGCCGGGCAGGCAGATGAATGCCTGGGAGTACTTCACGAACATCGTCTTGCGTGCGAAGAAGTACCGGAAGTTGATTCCGAGATCCACCCACTCGTTGAGTCCCTGCTCGAACGGCAACTCGATGCCGAGGCCGATCGAGTACCCGCCGGCCTCGCTGCAACCGCGGTTGGCAGCTTCCATCACTCCTGGCCCACCACCGGTGATGACGGCGTACCCGGCCTCGGCCAACGCCGTTCCCAGCTCGCGCCCGGATTGGTACTCGGGATGATCGACCGTGGTGCGGGCCGAACCGAACACCGTCACCGCACGCGGGACCTCGGCGAGTGCGCCGAAACCTTCGATGAATTCGCTCTGGATACGCAGCACACGCCACGGATCGGTGTGTACCCAATCCGTGGGTCCGCGCTTGTCGAGCAAGCGCTGATCCGTCGTGGTCTTCTCGTCCTTGCGCTTGCGTCGAAGCTGAACCGGCCCGCGGTGCTTGATCGACGAGCTCTGCTTCTTCGAAGCCGAATTCTTCTCTGGTGCCATGCGGCAAGGCTAACGGTCAGGCCGACAGATACTTCCTCAGCACGGCCGCGACGTCGGTGATCTGCTGCACCGGAACGTGCTCGTCGCGCTTGTGCGCGAGGTTCGGATCACCCGGTCCGTAGTTCACGGCAGGAATGCCGAGCGCCGAGAACCTGGACACGTCGGTCCACCCGTACTTCGCACGGAACTGACCACCGGCCGCCTCGATCAGGGCGGCAGCGGACGGGTTCGCCAAGCCGGGCAGCGCGCCAGGCGAGGAGTCGGTGACCTCGAATCCGAGGCCCAGACCGTCGAACACTTCGCGCACGTGCGCCTCGGCTTGTACCTCGCTGCGATCGGGCGCGAATCGGAAATTGACGTCCATCTCGGCTTCGTCCGGGACGACGTTTCCGGCGACGCCACCGGAGATCCGCACCGCCGACAAGCCCTCGCGGTAGCCGCAACCGTCGATGTCGACCGAGCGCGGCTGGTAACTCGACAACCGCTCCAACGCTCCGCCGAACTTGTGAATGGCATTGTCCCCCAGCCAGGACCTGGCCGAATGGGCGCGAGTTCCCGAAGCCGTCAACCGCACCCTCATCGTGCCCTGACACCCGGCCTCGATGAAACCGGCCGTCGGCTCACCGAGAATTGCGACGTCCGCCGCGAGCCATTGCGGGATCTCGCGTTCGATCCGTCCCAGGCCGTTGTACGTTGCGGCGATCTCTTCGCAGTCGTAGAAGACGAGGGTCAGATCGTGGGCCAGGTTCTCGATGGTGGCCGCAAGGTGTAGGAAGACCGCGTCGCCCGACTTCATGTCCACGGTCCCGCAGCCGTGCAGGATGTCGCCGTCACGCCGCGAAGGAACGTTGTCCGCGATCGGCACCGTATCCAGATGTCCGGCGAGCATGACCCGACTGGGCAAACCACGCGACGTACGCGCCAACACGGCATTGCCGTTGCGGATGATCTCGAAGCCCGAAGTCTGCTCACGCAGCGCATCCTCGACAGCCTGCGCGATGACGGATTCGTCGTGCGAGACGCTGGGGATGTCGACCAGGGCGGCCGTCAAGTCGATGGGGTCCGAAGCAAGATCGAGGATGCTCACACGCACCAGCCTAGGCCGGTGCACCCACCACCCAGTAATCTCTAGTCCCGTGAGCGCACAGGGAGCAACAGCAGTAGGTATCGCCAACGTGACCGCGGACGGAACCGTCCTCGACACCTGGTTCCCGGCACCGGAGCTGGGAACATTCGACAAGACCGGTACCGAGAACGTCGAGGGAACAGATATTCCTTCCGATCTTGCACTGCTGGCAGGCACTGATGACGCTCGCGAGGTATCGCAGGTCGTCGTGCGCACCACCATCGCCGATCTCTCCAAGGCGCCGGTCGACGCACATGACGTCTACCTGCGCCTCCATCTCCTCTCGCACCGTCTCGTCGCACCCCACGGTGTCAACCTCGACGGCCAGTTCGGCCTGCTCAGCAACGTCGTGTGGACCAACTTCGGCCCGTGCGCCGTCGAAGGTTTCGAGCAGGTTCGCTCGCGTCTGCGCATCCGCGGCGTCGTGACCGTGTTCAGCGTCGACAAGTTCCCCCGCATGGTCGACTACGTCGTGCCGTCCGGAGTTCGCATCGGTGACGCGGACCGTGTCCGACTCGGTGCACACCTCGCCAGCGGAACGACCGTCATGCACGAGGGCTTCGTCAACTTCAACGCCGGCACCCTCGGCAACTCGATGGTCGAAGGCCGCATCTCCGCGGGCGTCGTCGTCGACGACGGATCCGATGTGGGCGGCGGCGCCTCGATCATGGGCACCCTCTCCGGTGGAGGCAAGGAAACGATCTCCCTCGGCAAGCGCTGCCTCCTCGGCGCAAACGCCGGCCTCGGCATTTCGCTCGGCGACGACTGCGTCCTCGAAGCGGGCCTCTACGTCACCGCCGGCACCAAGGTCACCGGCCCGGACGGAACCGTCGTCAAGGCCAAGGAACTGAGCGGCAAGTCGAACCTTCTCTTCCGTCGTAACTCGGTCTCGGGTGCCGTCGAGGTCGTGCCGTGGAAGGGCACCGGCGTCGAACTGAACGCTGCTTTGCACGCCAACGACTGATGAGTAGCACCGACGTCTCCGACGGAACAACCACTGCTCTCGGCCACGGTCTCAAGGTCCGCCATCTAACGATGATGGGCCTGGGCTCGGCCATCGGCGCCGGCCTGTTCCTCGGAACCGGCGTCGGTATCGCCAAGGCCGGGCCGGCCGTCCTGATCTCCTACATCCTTGCGGGCGCCGTCGTGGTGTTCGTGATGCGCATGCTCGGCGAGATGGGCGCCGCGATCCCGGCCAGCGGTTCCTTCTCTCACTACGCGCGCCTGGGGATCGGCGAGTGGGCCGGCTTCGTGATGGGCTGGCTCTACTGGTTCATACGTCGCATACCATTGTCACAGTACGGGCAGGTCAGGGGATTATCGTGTCCAAAGTCGGCCGCGTCTGCTATGCAATGCCTATGAAGAAGACGATCGCGCTCACCGCATGCG
>NZ_JAJHVW010000014.1:0-127917 GCF_027583855.1 Rhodococcus sp. BH5 | reverse complement strand
GTCGGCAACCATTCAGACGGAAGAATGAACAATCACCGACGAAAAATACTCACACCACACACAAACCAACCAAACCCCAAGAGGCGGTTGATCATTCGCGGATGTGAAGTACCAAAAAAATTTTGGCACTGACATTCATCGACACACTGTTGAGTTCTCAAAGAACACGCACACACCATCACTTCAACCAGGTTGAAAGCTCCGGGGCAAGGGTTACAATCTTAGCTTGTTCGCTCCAGGGAAGCAAGTTCCCGCTGAGCGTGATTGTCTCCGACTTCGTCCAACCGCGTTTCCCCGGCCTGTCGGTCGGGGTTGGTGTCCGTGTCGCTCTGACTTGGACAAAGTTACGCGAATGAAAACTGAGCGTCAAACGTGCAGGTCGCAGATGTTCGACAGGTTAAATCCGCTGGTAGCCCGCCCGGAGGCGGGCCACCAGCGGCCACAGGAGCCCCGCAAGACAACTGTGACCCCACACACGTCAGTTTGGAAGGATTCTCACGCCGGCGAAGTTGCGCTTTCCGCGCCGGACGACCAACCAGCTGCCGTGAAGCAGATCGGATGCGGTGGGCTCCCAGTCGTCGGCCGACACCTTCTGGTTGTTCACCGAAGCACCGCCCTCTTTCACGGCGCGTCGAGCGGCCCCCTTGCTCTCGCACAAGCCGCTCGTCACGAGCAGATCGATGATCGTGCGCGGCTCCCCCGGCGCCAATTCGCTGACCGATGCTTCTTTCAGCGCCGCGGCTAGCGTCGACTCGTCGAGTTCCGCCAGCTCCGCCTTGCCGAACAACGCCTGACTGGCGAGCTCGACAGCACGGGTGTTGTGTTCCCCGTGAACCAAGGTCGTCATCTCCGCGGCAAGTCGCTTCTGCGCTTCTCGCGCATGCGGCCGCTCTGCCGTTGCAGTCTCCAACTCTGCGAGTTCATCCGCAGTCAGGAAGGTGAACCAGCGCAGGTACTTGATCACGTCGGCGTCGCCGGTGTTCACGAAGTACTGGTACCAGGCGTACGGGCTGGTCATCTCGGGGTCGAGCCACAAACTTCCGCCACCGGTCGACTTTCCGAACTTTTTGCCATCGGCCGAGGTCACCAGCGGAACCGTCATTGCATGAACGCTCTCACCGTCGACACGACGGTTGAGTTCGACGCCAGCAATGATGTTGCCCCACTGATCGGACCCGCCGACCTGCAGAGTGCAGCCGAGGTCGCGTCGCAAGTGCAGGTAGTCGTTGGCCTGGAGCAGCATGTAGCTGAACTCGGTGTACGACATCCCGTCCGACTCGAGACGACGCTTCACGGTGTCACGCGCAAGCATGACGTTCACGGAGAAGTGTTTGCCGACATCACGCAGGAAGTCGATGGCCGACATCTTGCCGGTCCAGTTCATGTTGTTCTCGATGACCGCGCTCGTCGGCGAATCGTCGAAATCCACGAATCGTTCGAGCTGACCACGGATGCGACCTGCCCAGTCCGCGACGGTATCGGCGGAGTTCATCGTCCGTTCCCCGACGTCACGGGGGTCTCCGATCAGGCCCGTTGCACCGCCGGCAAGAACGATCGGGCGGTTGCCGGCGCGCTGAAACCGCTTGAGCGCGAGGAGCGGAACCAGGTGACCTGCGTGCAGGCTCGGTCCTGTCGGGTCGAAGCCCGCATACAACGTGACCGGTCCGGCCTCGAGATCTTTACGCAAAGCGTCGAGATCGGTTGATTGGGCGATCAGCCCGCGCCAGGTCAGTTCGTCGAGAATATTCTCAGTCACGGACTCGATCATCCCATCTTCACGAAATGACCGGCGCTCGCGGGCTTCGGCGATACGCGGACACCGCTCGCGAGTCCGGAATCCACAGGCGCCACGGAACCTCCGCCGCGGTACTGACCCCCACCCGCGGTCCACTGACCCATTCCTTCGACTCCCCCAATTCGAGCCGAATCCGCGAGGCAGGGTTGAACACGTCTGTTCCGTTGTCCGCCAACGTGATTGCGACAGAAGCACCGAGATTACCCGGCCCTCTGGCCCATTGGTGAGATGGTCGATCCGGCGATCTCCGAGCAGACACCACATCGTGACCGGCCTCGATTTCGGCCGCTCGGAGCAGAACACCACCCGCGACACCATCCGGGCCGTACGAGATGTTCATACAAAAGTGCATTCCATAGCTGCGGTAGACGTAGAGACGCCCCGCCCGCCCGAACATCACGCTGTTCCGCGGCGTTCTCCCCCGATACGAATGTGCTGCCGGATCCGGCCATGGCCCGTCCTTCTCCCCTCCGTACGCCTCGACCTCGACGATCCTCAGCGAGATGTCGTCGACGGTCAGGGTCGAGCCGAGAATTGTCAGGCCCGCTTCCAACGGGTTCTCCACATTTTCCAAGGTCTCGATGCTCACCCTTCGATTGTGCCCACGCCGTTGACTCATCGGTCGGCCGAGTCGCATAATTCAACAAGTGATGAATTATTGAAACGAGGCGAACCGTGACCACAACGCCGGCGATAGATATCCGCGGACTACGAGTCGTTCGCGGCAAGCACGAAGTTCTTCACTCGCTTGACCTGCAGGTATCAGCAGGATCGATCACCGGACTGCTCGGCCCGTCCGGCTGCGGCAAGACAACCCTGATGCGCGCGATTGTCGGAACACAGATCGTCGAAAGTGGTGGGGTCAGAGTGCTGGGCGATCTCGCCGGTTCCGTTGCTCTTCGCCACCGGGTCGGATATGTCACCCAATCCCCCAGCGTGTACGGCGACCTGACGGTCACTCGAAACGTCCAGTACTTCGGCGCTCTTTACGGCAAGTCCGGCGCCGACGTCGCAGCAGCGGTCGACGCCGTCGGATTGAGCCGATACGCCGACCAGACCGCCGCCGATCTGTCTGGTGGTCAACGCGGGCGAGTCTCGCTGGCTTGCGCGTTGGTGGCGTCACCTGATGTGTTGATCCTCGACGAACCGACCGTCGGCCTCGATCCGGTGCTTCGCGTCGAATTGTGGGAACGATTCGCTGACCTTGCTCGCAGCGGAACCACCCTGTTGGTCTCCAGCCACGTCATGGATGAGGCCGACCACTGCGCTGAGCTGATCCTGATGCGAGACGGGCACCTCCTCGCTCAACTCACACCCGATGAATTGCGCGCCAAAACCAGATGTGAACGGCTCGAGGACGCCTTTCTCGAGCTGATTCGGACTTCACCCGTCGGAGGCGAAATATCATGAGCATCAGGATCTTCGGTGCTACGACCGTACGCATTCTGCTTCAGCTCCGCCAAGATCACCGCACGGTGGCCATGATCTTGTTGGTCCCGTCGTTACTGATGATTCTGCTCTATTTCCTCTACCAAGACGTCCCGACGCCACCCGGCCAGGTTTCGCTCTTCCAACGAGTGGCGATCACGATGTTGGGAATCTTGCCGTTTGTCGTCATGTTCCTGGTCACGTCCATCGCGATGCAACGCGAACGCAGTTCAGGCACACTCGAACGCCTGCTCACCACACCGATGGGCAAACTCGACCTTCTCGCCGGATACGGGGCGGCATTTTCGCTCTCCGCCGCCGCTCAGGCAGCCCTCGCGTGCGCGGTTGCTTTCGGATTCCTCGGACTCACCATCGCCGGCAGTCTTGCCTGGGTCATCGTCATTGCAGTTCTCGGCGCAATACTGGGCGTTGCGCTAGGCCTGTTGGCCAGCGCATTCGCGAAGACCGAGTTCCAAGCGGTGCAATTCATGCCGGTAGTTGTGGTTCCACAGCTCTTCCTCTGCGGACTCCTGGTACCGCGCGACCAATTGCCGACCTGGCTCGAATGGATCAGCAACGTCCTCCCCTTGAGCTACGCCGTCGACGCACTTCAGCAAGTGTCGATGCATGCCGACGCGACGGGTCAGATGTGGCGTGATCTCGCCGTCATGGCGGGCTTCGCCGCCGCCGCACTCTCGCTGGCCGCGGCCACACTCGATCGCCGCACTCCATGACCGACAAGGACACGAGTCCTGCACCGATTCGTTCGGGGCGACGACCGGGCAAGTCGGAGACTCGCGCGCAGATCCTCGATTCGGCGCGACGGGCGTTCTCCCAGAACGGTTTTCGACGAACAACCGTTCGATCGATAGCTGCGGCCGCTGACGTCGATCCGGCTATGATTCATCACCATTTCGGGAGCAAGGAGCAGTTGTTCACCGCTGCGATCGCGCTACCGATCGATCCAGCAAAGGTACTGGGACCGGTTCACACCTCCCCGACCGAAAACCTCGGCGAAAGCCTTCTCCGGGCGGTGATCGGGCTATGGGATTCGGAACACCAGCCGGCGATTCTGGCGGCTTTTCGATCAGCCATTTCCGGCGACGGATCGCAGTTGATCCAGAGCTTTCTGCTCGATGTCGTATTGCGCGACATCATTCCGCGGGTGGACACACCACCTGGTACCGGCTTGATCAGAGCGGAATTGGTGGCCTCTCAGATGGCCGGACTGCTTGTCACGCGATATGTGCTCGGACTCGAACCACTCGCATCATTGAGCGTTGACGCCTTGGTACCGCTGGTGGCGCCGAACCTCCAGCGGTACCTGACCGGTGAATTACCGATCTAGCCTTCAGCCCGCGCGAGCAACTTCTCGTGTTCGTCGTCCGCTACATCGCGTGCCTCGTCGATCAACAGAACGGGAATGCCGTTCTCGATCGGGTAGGCACGCCGCAGGCGCGGGTTGTAGAGCAACTCGTCCCCGACCAGCAGCAGCGGGCCTTTGTCCTGGGGGCAGGCCAAAATGCTGAGCAACGTCGAATCAATAGCCACGTGTGTCCTCTCGAACCGATCAAACAGAATGTCCTCAGGCTACCGTGCTCCGGTGCTCACCCTCGTCGGCATCAACTGCGCGGCAATTGCCTTGGTCAGCCGCTTGTACGACTGCGACTCGGAATCGAGGAACCAGGTCCGTGGCCCCGGCGCCGGCAATCCGGCCGCAGCCAAAGCAGTGGAGCTCGGACGGTACGACGAACCCACCGGGATCTCGTCAACCACGTGCACGATATCCGGACGAGCGTCGAAAGCGATGCGCGAGAGGGCCTCTGCAAGCTCGGCAGAACGGAACTGCCGCCCCGGACGCCAAGTCACGGCAGCGACCGCCAGCTGATGCGGCGCGTCACCGACTCCGTATGCGACGGCAAGATCCACCCGCGCCACACTCGACAACGCGTCGACGATCGGCTGGGTGAACACGGGACCGCGGACCGTGGAAATGACCGTGTTCTTGTGGTCGATCAGCCAGTAGTCGCCGTCGGCGTCCCGGCGGAAGAGATTTTCGGTGGGAATCCACGAATCGCCGGCTTGGAAGAGACCTCGCATGGCTCCGCCCGAGAGATCGGCGGTGAATCCCGCGCGCCCGAGCAGCAATCCGACCTCGTCTTCGGCGCACTCACGGACAAATCCGTTTCCGTTCTCGAGGAGCCGACCACTCAGCGGGTCGTATGCCGCCAACCGCACCTGCGCGCTACCCGGCAGTGGGCGCCCCTTGGAACCAACTTTGGAGCCTGCAACATTGGCAAGAATCACGTCGCCTTCGGTCGACGCATAGAACTCGAGTACCTGCGCGGGGTCGAACGCCTCCGTTGTCCGCTTCCACAGACCATGGGGCATGCCCGAACCGATGAACAGGCGGACCGGATGACTACCGTCGATGAGAAGAAGATCCTCGTCGAGTATCTCGCGCATCATCGACCACGTGTAACTCACGACCGTCACGCCGTAGCGGTGGATTTCCTCGACGAACCTCGCGGGGTTCAGTCCACGTGAGAGCGCAATGCGTGAGCCACCGGCCATGGCACCACCGATGGTCGCGAGCAGACTCGACGAATGATGGAGTGGTGCAAGGCAGTACACGGTGTCACCGCGATCGAGATCTGCCGCCGTGGCCGTGCCGAAGGCCGACAGTGCCCACCGGTAGTTGGTGATCTGCTTGGCTTCGAGCACACCGCCGGATTCCGCAAAGATGATGAAGGCGAGTTCGCGGGCGACACCGGGATCCGGTCGGTACCACCCGGGCAGATTGACCTTCGTCGGATCGATTTGTTCGAGATCGATCACGTCGTGTGACGGATCCACCTCGAGGCCACGGGCATCGCCGCCGCCGAGCACCAGTACCGGACGACCGGTAACCACTGCAGCATCGACGTTTTCCGGATCGGTGATGATCCGATCGACCGACCCCAGCTTGACCGCCGCCGTGATGTCGGAGCCTGGCGGAAGCATGACCGCGACGGCACCAAGTCGCGACAGGGCCGCGATGGCCGCGAGTGCGCTGGGGCGGGTCTCCATCAGGACACCGACATGCGCTGCCGGACGCACTCCCACGGAGATCAATCCACGCACGACATTGTCGATACGCGCGTTGACCGCTTCATAGGTGTGCACGCGATTGTCGAAGAGGAAGCACTCGCCGTTCGGCGCCTTTCGACGCTGCTCCGCCAGCAACTGGCTCAGCGAGATTTTGGTGTGCGGCTGAATCTGGTTGAGTCGAGCCAGACGTGGCAACGCTCGTGCCGCTTCTCCCGACAATTCGAAAGTGCCGCGCAACGCACCGGCGGCGAGGTCACTGATTCCCTTGGTGACTCCTGCACCTACTTCAGCGACCGAGGCGACGGTGTGGATGATCCGATTGCTGATCGACACACCGGTCTGGTCTTCGAGGTCGGCGCCGTAGACCATGTTCGCGATACGGTCCGGGAGGGGTCCACCCGTCTCGGTCCACTGTACGAATTCACCGGTGGTCGGCCAGGTGTGATTGGCCGCGGTGGAACCGACAACCAAACCGAAATGGCCTGCACGCAAGGTAGATTCGTAGACCTTCGCCCGCGGAGCGGCTTGACTGATGCCTCGAACCGCTTGCGGCTGGCCGATGTCGTCGACCTCACCGACGAATGCCAGGATGGGGCAGGTGATCTCGGCGAGCGAGACCAATTGATCCTTGATGACGAACCCACCTGTCATCATTCGGTTGTGCACGATGAACTGCTTGAGCAGTTCGGCTACCGCGGGCCCCGACCACGCGACCCAACCCTCGGTCGCGAGGAAGCGGCGTTGCTGCTCCCGCGGAAGCAACGCCTCACGGTCGTGCAGTTGAAGCAGAAAGTCGACGCGCATCTTCAGCGTCTTCACGGGATCGAGCAACTGGAACCCGGTACGGGCCATCCACCCGGTGACCGCCAGGCGATTGAAGACGTGATCGGCGAGGAAATCTGCACCCTTGGTTGCCAATCCCGCCGGGATGCCGAAGGGTAGCGCGGCGAGTGTGTCGACCGGACTGCCGAAGGTGATGACGCTGGCGATGTTTCGACTACGCCGATACGCGGCAGCCTGATAGGCGAACATGCCACCCTGCGAATAACCGGAGATGTGAACATCTTTTCCGGTGTGACGGTGGATGTGATCGACGATGTCGCTGAGAGCGATGATGTGATCGGCGAGGTTACGATCCCAACCGCCCTCTTCGGAGTCGGGCGAACCGAAATCGACGACCCAGGGATCAAGGCCCATCTCGTGCAGAATTCCCACAGCGCCCTGGTCACGGGTCACGTCGTACACGTTCGCCGACATCATCATCGGCGGGATCAGCAAGATCGGTGCGCCGACGGTTTCCGGGTCACTGTCCGGGAAGTAGCGCCGTAGCCGATACATCGCTGCGCGTTCGACGATCTCGAACGGCGACGTGGTCGCATCCGTTTCCAGCCCACCCAACCGGACGACCTCGAGGCCGTTTTGTGCTGTCGCAACCACCCGACGAATCGGGCCCAGCACAGACTTGGAATTCAATCCCACCATTTCACTCCCAAGTTACTCACCATGTGACGTCAGTCTCATTTTTCCCGCGCGCGACAAGCCTACTGACGGCGAATACGCGTACGCGGTCAGGGAGCAAATTCTGCTACCTGACCGCGTACGACCGAAGGACTACTGCCGAAAAGAGAGCGACAACACTCGTGACCGCGAGGTCACAGGGTCCATTCCCGCAGTGACTGCGCCACTGCTTTGACTCCGTCCAGCTGCTCGGCAACCCGCACCCCCGCAGTGCCGCCTCGCGCGTTGCGCGAAGCAATGGAACCCTCGACTGTCAGCACCTCACGAACAGCGGGTGTCAGCGCGCTGTCGACGCCGGCCAGTTCCTCGTCCGTGAGATCTTCGAGTCCGACGCCTCGCGCTTCGGCGACACGCACACACGCTCCAGCAGCCTCGTGTGCAACCCGGAACGGCACGCCCTGGCGCACCATCCACTCCGCGATGTCGGTGGCCAACGTGAACCCTGCCGGAGCAAGTTCCGCCATGCGTTCGGTGTGGAACTCGAGAGTCTGCACCAGGCCGGTGATGGCCGGGAGCAACATCTCCAGCTGCGCAACCGAGTCGAAGACCGGTTCCTTGTCCTCTTGCAGATCGCGGTTGTACGCCAGCGGCTGAGCCTTGAGCGTCGCCAGCAGGCCGGTGAGGTTACCGATCAAACGACCAGACTTACCGCGCGTGAGTTCCGAGACATCCGGATTCTTCTTCTGCGGCATGATCGACGAACCTGTCGACCACGCGTCGGCAAGCGTGATGTAGCCGAATTCCGGTGTGCTCCAGATGATGATCTCTTCCGCCATGCGTGAGAGATCGACACCGATCATCGCAAGCACGAACGCTGCCTCGGCCGCAAAATCACGCGAAGCGGTTGCGTCGATCGAGTTCTCGGCCGAGCTGTCGAACTTCAATTCCGCTGCAATGGCTTCGGGGTCGAGACCGAGCGAGGAACCGGCGAGTGCACCGGAACCGTACGGGGACACCGCAGCTCGTACGTCGAAGTCGCGAAGACGTTGCACGTCGCGCAACAACGGATGTGCGTGAGCGAGCAGGTGATGCGCCAACAGGACCGGCTGAGCCGCCTGCAGGTGCGTCTTGCCCGGCATCACGGCATCCGGATGGGCCCCGGCCTGAGTCGCCAAAGCATCGACCACGTCGAGAACGCCGGTGGAGATGCGGCGGACCGCATCCCGAAGCCACATGCGGAACAGCGTGGCCACCTGGTCGTTGCGCGAACGTCCAGCACGCAGGCGCCCACCGACCTCAGGCCCGACACGCTCGATCAGACCGCGCTCGAGTGCGCCGTGTACGTCCTCGTCCGATTCACTGGGCCCGAAGGCGCCACTGGCGACATCTGCCGCCAGACGGTCGAGACCGTCGAGCATTGTCACGAGATCGGCCTCGCTGAGCAGGCCTGCCTTGTTCAGCACACGTGCATGCGCCTGCGACGCACGCACGTCGTACGGAGCGAGGACCCAGTCGAAGTGAGTCGACTTGCTCAGCGCCGCCATGGCAGCGGCCGGTCCGGACTCGAACCGCCCGCCCCACAGCGCACCTTCGTTGGTGCCGTGTTTTTGAGCGTCTCCGTCACCGCGAGCCGTCATGGCTCAGAGTCCCAGATCGCGCTTCGCGGCGACCTTCGACGACAGACCGTGGATCTCGACGAAGCCCTTCGATGCGGACTGGTCGAAGCTGTCGCCCTCGTCGTACGTCGCGAGGTTGAAGTCGTAGAGCGACTCCGGGCTGCGACGACCGTTGACGGTGATGGCTCCACCGTGCAGGAAGAGACGGATGTCGCCGGTAACGCGTTCCTGCGTCTTGTTGACGAACGTGTCCAGTGCGTCCTTGAGGGGCGAGAACCAGAGTCCGTCGTAGACCAGCTCGGACCAACGCTGCTCCATCTGACGCTTGTAGCGACCGAGTTCGCGTTCGAGGGTGACGTGTTCGAGTTCCTGGTGCGCGGTGATGAGAACCATGGCGCCGGGAGCTTCGTAGATCTCACGGCTCTTGATGCCCACGAGACGGTCCTCGACGACGTCGAGACGGCCGACGCCCTGAGCGCCTGCGCGCTTGTTCAGTTCCTGAATGGCTTCGAGAACCGACACCGGGCGGCCGTCGATGGCGACCGGGCGGCCCTTGTCGAAGCTGATGATGAGCTCGTCGGGTGCGTTCCAGTTGACCGTCGGGTCCTGGGTGTAGTCGTAGACGTCCTTCGTCGGCGCGTTCCACAGATCCTCGAGGAATCCGGTCTCGACGGCGCGGCCCCAGACGTTCTGGTCGATCGAGAACGGCGACTTCTTGGAGACGTTGATCGGGATGTTGTTCTCTTCGGCGAAGGCGATGGCCTTCTCGCGGGTCCAGGCGTAGTCGCGGACCGGTGCGATGACCTGAAGGTCGGGTGCGAGGGCGCCGAATCCGACCTCGAAGCGAACCTGGTCGTTGCCCTTACCGGTGCAACCGTGCGAGACGATGGTGCCGCCGTGCGAGCGTGCAGCTTCGACGATGTGCTTGACGATCAGCGGACGGCTGATGGCCGAGACCAGCGGGTAGCGGTCCATGTACAGGGCGTTGGCCGCGATGGTCGGCAGGCAGTATTCGTCCGCGAACTCGTCGCGGGCGTCGACGACAACGGATTCGACTGCGCCGCAGTCGATCGCGCGCTGACGCACGACCTCCATGTCCTCGCCACCCTGCCCCAGATCGATGGCGACGGCGACAACTTCAGCGCCCGTCTCCTTACCGATCCAACTGATGGCAACAGAAGTGTCCAGCCCGCCCGAGTAGGCGAGTACGACGCGATCGGCCATGGTTTTTGTGCTCCTTCGGTTGAAAATCTCTATCAAAGAATAAGGGGTCAGGCGAGCGATTCGATCATGGCCGCGAGTTCCGCTCCGGAAAGCGGTTCTCGGGCCACCACGAAGATGGTGTCATCTCCGGCGATCGTTCCCACGATGTCGGGCATCGAGGACCGATCCAGTGCGCTCGCGAGGTAGTGCGCGGCTCCCGGCGGTGTCCGGAGAATCGCCATGTTGCCGCTGAAATCGGTGGAGACCAACAGCTCACCCAACAGCCGTGAGAGACGGTCGGTACCGCCGGACACACCGCGTACCGGGTTCCCGTCCTCCGGCACCACGTAAACACCGGCGCCGCCGTCGGCGGCACGCAGTTTCACCGCTCCCAGCTCTTCGAGGTCACGCGAGAGCGTCGCCTGCGTTGCTTCGATGCCCTCGGCACCGAGCAAGGCCGCCAGCTCCGTCTGACTTCGGACAGGGTGAGCCGCCAGAAGCGCGATGATGCGCGACTGGCGACCAGCCCGAGTGGGAGCGACGCTCACGCCGGGTCCAGTTGGGTTCGCTGTTCCAGCAGCCACACGAGCAATGCCTTCTGGGCGTGCAGACGGTTCTCCGCCTCGTCCCAGACAACACTCTGCGGCCCGTCGAGAACCTCGTCGGTGACTTCTTCGCCGCGATGCGCGGGCAGGCAGTGCAGGACGACGGCCTTCGGATCTGCCTTTGCGAGCAGCTCCTTGTTGATCTGGAACGGACGGAAAGGTCCGACCCGATCGAGCCCGTCGTTCTCCTGACCCATCGAGGTCCAGGTGTCGGTGACCAACGCGTCGGCGCCGACGACGCCGGCCTGTGGGTCCTGCGTCAGGGTGATGGTCGCGCCGGTTTCCTCGGCGCGTTTGCGTGCTGCTGCCACGACCCAGTCCGCCGGTTCGAAGCCGGCGGGGCTTGCGATGGTGACGTCGATGCCTGCGGTCACTCCGCCGAGCATCAGCGAGTGAGCCATGTTGTTGGCGCCGTCGCCCAGGTAGGTCAGCTTCAGCCCCTTGAGCTCACCCTTCTGTTCGATCAGCGTTTGCAGATCGGCCAGAACCTGACAGGGATGAAATTCGTCGGACAATGCATTGACGATGGGAATCGTTGCGCCCGTAGCCATTTGCTCCAGGCGCTTCTGGCCGAACGTGCGCCACACGACGGCGTCGACGTAGCGGGAGAGAACGCGTCCGGTGTCCGCCAAGGTCTCTTCACGACCGAGTTGAGTGCTGCGCCCGTCGACGACGACAGCGTGACCGCCCATCTGTGCGATGCCCATCTCGAACGAGAAACGTGTACGCGTCGAGTTCTTCTCGAAGATGACACCGACTCCGCGGGGACCCTCGAGCGGACGCCGAGCGAACGGGTCCTTCTTGAGAATCGCAGCGAGTTCCAGAACTTCGGCCTGCTGCGCAGGAGTCAGATCGTCGTCCCTGAGAAAGTGTTTCACCACGGTAGTCACTTCTCCCCCGGCTGGTCAGCCGATAGTGCACTGTCGAAGATGGCAGGTAGTGCTGCCACGAAGGTTTCGGCCTGCTCGTCCGTGAGGATGAGCGGCGGCGCCAACCGGATCACTCCGGGTTGCGCTGCATTCACAAGGTACCCGGCTTCGCGCGCTGCGTTTTCCACCGCCGGCGCGACGTCCTCGGTCAGCACGACACCCAGCAACAGTCCTGATCCCCGTACGTAGTCGACCAACGGATGGCCCAGATCTTCGATGCCCGCCGAGATCGACTTACCCAAGCTGTCGGCGCGTGAGATCAGGTCTTCCGCTGCAATGGTTTTCAGCACGGCAAGTGCCGCCGCAGCACACACCGGATTGCCACCGAACGTCGTACCGTGCTTACCCGGTCCGAACAACTCGGCCGTTGCCCCGGTCGCGATGCAGGCGCCGATCGGCATTCCGCCACCGAGTCCCTTCGCGAGGGTGATGACGTCCGGAACGATGCCGACTGCCTGATGGGCGTAGAACCAGCCGGTCCGGCCGATGCCGGTCTGCACTTCGTCGAGCACGAGAAGTGCACCGCGCTCGGCGGTGATCCGCCGAGCCTCGACGAGGTATCCCTCGGGTGGCACCACGACGCCGCCCTCACCCATGATCGGTTCGAGGAACACAGCGGCGGTGTCGGAATCGACGGCCTGCTCGAGTGCCTCGACGTCGCCGTACGGCACGAACTCGACACCGGCGGGCATCGGTTCGAACGGCGCCCGCTTGGCCGGCTGACCCGTCAGAGCGAGTGCCCCCATCGTGCGACCGTGGAAGGAGCCTTCGGCTGCGATGATCTTCTTCCGGCCGGTGGCGCGAGCGAGCTTGAAGGCAGCCTCGTTCGCCTCGGTACCGGAGTTGCAGAAGAACGCGCGCCCGGTGACGTTGCCGAGATGAGCGAGCAACTGCTCCGCCAACTCGACGACCGGCTCGCTGGCGTACAGGTTGGAAACATGGCCGAGTGTCGACAACTGAGTAGTGACGGCTTCGACGACGGCCGGATGTCCGTGTCCGAGGATGTTGACCGCGATTCCTGCCAGGAAGTCGACGTACTGCTTGCCGTCGGCGTCGGTGAGTACGGCGCCGTCACCGCGGACGAGAGCAACCCGAGGTACGCCGTAATTGTTCATCAGCGAAGCGGACCACCGCTGCTGCAGATCGATCGTGCTCATGAGATAGCTCCCTGCTGGGGACCGGCGACCGAGGAACCCGGCACGACCATCGTGCCGATTCCTTCACCGGTGAAAAGTTCGAGTAGGACTGAATGTTCGAGCCGACCGTCGATCACGTGCGCCGACGGCACACCTCCGCGCACCGCGCGAAGGCAGGCCTCCATCTTGGGCACCATGCCGGCGTCGAGACTCGGCAACAACTGGGCCAGGGCGTCGGTGTCGATTTCGGTGGCCAGTGAGGCTCGGTCCGGCCAATCGGTGTACAGGCCCTCGACGTCGGTGAGGACAACGAGCTTCTCGGCACCGATCGCCTCGGCCAGTGCTGCAGCAGCGGTATCGGCGTTGATGTTGTGGACGACACCGTCGGCGTCGGGTGCGATGGTCGAGACGACCGGAATACGTCCTGCCGCAATGAGATCGAGTACCGCGTCTGGGTTCACGGTGGTGACGTCCCCGACCAGCCCGATGTCGGTCTGCTCCCCCTCGACCGCAACAGTGCGTCGAGTAGCGGTGAACAGGTGCGCATCTTCACCGGAGATACCGACCGCGTAAGGACCGTGCGCGTTGATCAAGCCGACGAGTTCACGGCCGACCTGACCGAAAAGCACCATCCGCACGACGTCCATCACCTCGGGCGTCGTCACACGGAAACCACCGCGGAACTCACCCTTCATGCCAAGGCGTGCCAGCATCGCGTTGATCTGCGGGCCACCGCCGTGCACGACGACGGGATGGATGCCGACAGTCCGCAGGAACGCCATGTCGGCGGCAAATGCCGTTTTGAGCGTCTCGTCGATCATGGCGTTTCCGCCGTACTTGACCACGACCACCTTGTCGCGGAATCGCTGCAGCCACGGCAGCGCGTCGGCGAGGACATGCGCTTTCTGATGCTCGCTGATCACGGGATACGTCTCGGTCATGACGAATACGCCGAGTTCTCTTCGACGTAAGCATGCGAGAGGTCCGTGGTGCGAATGCTCACGGACTCGTTGCCGATTCCCAGATCGATGTCGAGTTCGATGTCGATCCCACTCAGGTCCACCTCACGCGCCCCCGGAGCACCGACGCCGTCGATGCAGACGGGACTCCCGTTGAAGGACACACTGATTCGATCGGGATCGAGCTCGATGGGAGCGATACCCACTGCGGCGAGAACGCGACCCCAATTGGGATCGGAACCGAAAAGCGCTGTCTTGACCAGGCTGTCGCGGGCGATGGTCCGGGCGCCGATCAACGCATCGGACTCGGACGCCGCGCCGCGAACCGTCACCTTGACCCGCTTGGTGACACCCTCGGCGTCTGCCATCAACTGATCCGCGAGGTCATCACACACGGCCAGCACTGCGGCGTTCAGTTCGTCCTGCGTCGGCGTGACACCGCTGGCGCCGGAGGCCAACAGGAGCACTGTGTCGTTGGTGGACGTGGCGCCGTCGACGTCGAGGCGATCGAAGCTCAGGTGGGTGGCGGCGCGCAGAGCAATATCGAGCTGCTCGGCCGTTGCGACAGCATCGGTCGTGACGACGCACAACATCGTGGCCAGCGCAGGCGCGAGCATGCCTGCGCCCTTGGCCATTCCGCCGACGTTCCATTTGTTCGCGTGGTGCAGCGACGCCTGCTTCGGCACGGTATCGGTGGTCATGATCGCGTATGCCGCGTCGGTGCCGCCGGAGATTCCGCCGGCCAGTTCGTGCACTACCTCGGTGACACCGGGGATCAGCTTGTCCATGGGCAAGCGGTCACCGATAAGTCCGGTCGAACAGACAGCGACCTCGATCGCGCCCGTCTCGGTGCCCCAATTACTCAGTGCCGAAGCAACTTCCTCGGCAGTCTTGTGTGCATCCTGGAATCCACCCGCGCCCGTGCAGGCGTTCGCGCCGCCCGAGTTGAGCACCACCGCGCGCAGCTTGCCCGTCGTCAGGACCTGCTGAGACCAGAGCACCGGAGCTGCCTTGACCTTGTTCAGGGTGAAGACGCCGGCAGCGGCCAGATCGGGTCCCTCGTTGAGCACCAATGCGAGGTCCGACTTGCCACTCTTCTTGATACCGGCAGCAATTCCGGCACCGCGGAATCCGGCAGGTGCGGTGACGCCCTGCGTGCGGAGCAGACGTCCCCCGGCGACGTGAACCACGTCTGCAACGGTCGCGTCAGGCTCGGTTGCGTTGTCGATCTGCTGCGGATTGTCGGTGCTCACGGAGCTACTCCCACGGTAGAGAGACCTGCGGTCTCGGGTAGGCCAAGGGCGAGATTCATCGATTGCACCGCGCCACCGGCGGTGCCCTTGGTGAGATTGTCGATTGCCGAGATGACAACGAGCTGACCGGCGTCGGCGTCAACGGTGACCCCGATCTGTACGGCGTTGGATCCGATCACGGCACCGGTCTGCGGGAAGACTCCGGCAGGCAGTACGTGGATGAACGGCTCGTCGTTGTATGCCTTTTCGTAGATTTCACGCGCTTGCTCTTCGGTGGCCGTGGTGGCTGCCGTGCAGGTCGCGAGGATGCCGCGCGGCATGGGCGCGAGGACTGGAGTGAAGGAAACACTGATGTCCTTGCCGCCTGCGGCCGAAAGATTCTGAATGATCTCAGGGGTGTGGCGATGGACACCTCCGACACCGTACGCACGGACGGAGCCCATGACCTCGGAACCCAGCAGATCGGCCTTCGGCGCCCGGCCGGCGCCCGAAGTGCCACTGACCGCAACCACGTTCACGTGCGACTCCACGATCCCCGCGGCAACGGCGGGGGCCAGCGCGAGGCTCGCAGCCGTCGGGTAGCAGCCCGGAACGGCAATGCGGGTTGCGCCTACCAATTTCTCACGGGCACCGGGCAATTCAGGAAGACCGTATGGCCAGGTACCGGCATGAGTGCTCTTGTAGTACTTCTCCCAGGCTGCGGAATCCTGCAGCCGGAAGTCCGCGCCGCAGTCGATGATGACCGTCGATTCGGGTAGCAACTTGGCGTACTGAGCCGAATTTCCGTGCGGGAGACCGAGGAAGACGACGTCGTGACCCGAGAGGATTTCGACAGTGGTCTCTTCGAGTACCCGCGACGAGAGTGGGAGCAAGTGCGGATGATGCTCACCGAGCGTCGAACCGGCGTTGCCACCGGCGGTCAGCGAACCGATCACCAGACTGCCGTCGACATAGGAGGGGTGCCCGAGGAGCAGACGCAGAACCTCACCACCGGCGTACCCACTGGCGCCGGCAACGGCGACTCTGATCGGCTTGCGTGTGTTCTCGGTCGTACCACCTTCAGTCATGTCACACAGTATGCATCATTGTGCATCGGAATGCATAATTACTTACCCATGGATCGCCGGATCTCCTCGAGCTTGGCTTTTGCGGCCTTCTGGCGCTCGTCCCACTGCTCGTCCACGGACTTTCCGGCAGGACTCTCGTGTGCCAATTCGGCCGAACCTATGGAAGTACCGAAGCGCCCCTCTATCTTCTCCCGAACACGGTCGAAAGTGGGGACTCCCCCTTCGGTGTAGTCGGGTTCGGGAATTCTCGGGTCGGTCGCAAGTACCACCGGGACGTCGATGATCTCGTCGACCTCCACAACGGTGTCGGGCAGTTCGACTTCTTCGGCGTCGGTGATCGTGTTGTCGTCCTCTACACGGTGCGGCTCGAGGCTCGCGGCAGCGGTGTCCACCACGGAAAGAAGGACCGACAAACTCGGACGACGCTCGACCACTGCGCGGACGACCGCGAGGAAGTCCTTGTCGTCGAGTGCACTGGCGGCCTCGACTACCTGGTGCACGGAACCATCGTGCTCGGACCCATCATGTTCGGGCCCATCATTTCGTGACACTGTGAGTCCCTTCTCGAAAACGCCGACGGACAATTCCGATCCTTCCACGACCGTCCGTCGAAGGGGTCAGCGTGACGCGAGATACGCGGCAAACGCTTCCTCGCTCGAATATTCGGGGACGTATCCGAACTGTTCCTTGAGCCGCCGATTGTCGAGAACCGGTCGGTACTGGAGAAATCCGACGCGCTCCGGACCGTGTTCCGTTACGCCCAATCGCCGTCCGACGCGTAGAACGCCTCGCAACAACCATGCAGGAAGCGTCACCGTGCTCTTGCCCATCCGGGAAGCCAACTCGTCGACGGTCAGCACGCCGTCGCCCGCGACATTGAAGATGCCCACTTGGTTTCCGGTCACGGCCTCCGCAAAGGCGCCCGCGACATCGGTGTGCCAGACGAAGACGAAGGGGCTGTCGCTCCCGGCAACCTTGAGCAGCTTGCGGCGATCGAACAACGCGGTGATCTGATTGTCGACGCTCTCACCCAAGATCGTGCCGATCCGGAAGACAACCTGTTCCAACTCCGGGTGTTCGACGCGATATTCGGCGAGCATCTCTTCGACCAGGCGTTTGTGGCGACTGTATGTGAATTCGTCGTTGCCTCGGACAGGTACGTCCTCGGTGATCCACGGTGGGTTGTCGGAGTGGTAGCCGTACGCCGCTCCGGACGAAGACACGACGATCCGTCCAACCCCGTGTTCGACGCAGGCCGCGAGCACGTTTCGTGTCCCGTCGACGTCGACGCGGTACTCCTGCTCTGCTGTCGTGTTCTTGCCGGGATTCACGATGGACGCAAGGTGGATCACGACGTTCGGTCGGTACTGACCGAACACCCGCCCCAATTCTGTGGGGTCGCAGACGTCCGCCCTGACGCGGCGGATGCGATCGTCCGGCGTGTCCTTGACCGTGAGGTCGACACAGACGACGGTGATGCCCTGCGCGATCAGTGCGTCGATGACAGCGGTACCCAGGAACCCGTTTCCGCCCGTGACGAGTGCGACGGTCATGCCGGTACCGCCTTTCGGGCGCGTCGCTTGGACCAGATCGTCGCCAGAGCCAACCCGACGATGATGTCCCAGATCCCCCACCAGCCGGCCACGACGGCCATGCCACCGAGACCGTCGAAGAACGTGAACACCAGGCCAAGCCCCAGCCCGGCATTGCGGATGCCGACCTCGAAAGAGACGGCGCGACGGCTGTATTCGTTCAACCCGGTGACGGCGCCGCAGAAGTATCCCAGTGCGAGGGCAACCGTGTCGTGCAGGAAGACCGCGAGCAGTACCACCCCGATGTAGTCGACGAAGTACGACGCATTCCCCGACACCCCCGCGACGATGAAGATCAACAACGCCACCAACGAACCGTTTTTCACCCAAGGCTGCGCTTTCGCGGCGATCTCCGGAAACCTTCGTGCCGCCCAGATGCCGAGAACGAACGGCACACCGATGATCAGGGCGATTTGCGCGACCATCTCGAGCGCATTCAGGTTCACGGACTGCAACAGAGCGTCGGTCTCCGGGCGTCGGCTCCCCCAGAACGCAAGATTGAGCGGCATGAGGAAGATCGCGAGGACGTTCGACACCGCCGTCATGGACACCGAGAGTGCGACGTCGCCGCCCGCCCGGTGAGTCAGGACGTTCGAGATGTTCCCTGGCGGGCAGCACGCCACCAGGATCATGCCGAGTGCTACCGACGGAGCCGGCGAGAGAATCAGCGTCAGGAGAAAAGTCACTGCCGGCAACAGCACGAACTGCGCAGCAATACCCACCGCCATCGCCTTGGGTTTGGTGAGCGCACGACGAAAGTCGTCGACCGAAGTGTCGAGGGCGATCCCCAGCATGATCGCGGCCAGCACCACGTTGAGGATAATCAACGATCCCGGGTTGAAGTTGAGCACCACGTCGTCGATCGGCATCACTGTCCTCCCTTCGTCAGAGCGGCATCAAGCAGTCCGATGTGTCGCTTGATCGCCGATCGGTAGGCGTCCTTGTTCACGTAGTAGGCCATTCGTCCCAACTTCAGGTACTTGTATCCCCCGGACAGATCGGGAGGAGGACCGGCCGCCGCCGCCGAGAATTCCCGCGCCGCGGCGGGGGCTTCGGTACGTGCGGTGATCAATTTGGCCACCAACTCGGCCTGCTCGAAACGGCCCTGCCACCCGAGACCGGATGCTTCGACCATGCCGAGAACAAAGAGATTGTCGTGGCGGCGACTCGCGACGTTGAGGAACAGGTCCGGGGCAGCGCCCGACCAGTCCAAGTCCTCGCGCGCGATGAAGGGATAGTCGAGGTGATACCCCGTGGCGCAGAGAACGAGGTCGTAGTCGGCAGACGATCCGTCGACAAACCGCACCGTCTTCCCCTCGAACCGGTCGACGTCGGCGCGCACGTGCACATCACCGTGCCCGATGTGGTGCAGGATCAACGAGTTCACGACCGGATGCGATTCGTAGATCTTGTAGTCCGGTGCCGGAAATCCGAACCGCACCGGATCACCCGTGAACTGCTTGAGTACCAAGGTGTCGACGCGTTGTTTGATCCACGGCGGCAACGGCTTTCCCTGATTCAAGGTGTCCGAGGGTCGGCCGAACAGATACTTGGGGACGAAGTAGTAGCCTCGCCGAACGCTCAGGTCGACGCACTCGGCCTGGTGGACGGCATCGACGGCGATGTCGCATCCACTGTTGCCCGCCCCGATGACCAGTACCTTCTTCCCGCGGAAGATCTCGGCGCTGCGGTACTGGCTCGTGTGCATCAACGTGCCGGTGAAGTCGCCCCGGAAAGTCGGCATGTTCGGCTTCGACAGCGTTCCGTTCGCGATGATCACGCCTCGATACCGCGCGACTGTTGTCTCACCGCTGCGACTGCGCGTGGTGACCTGCCACAGCGAATCGACCGGCGAAACGTCGGCGACGGTAGTGCCGAAGGCAAAGTGCCTGCGAAGATCGTGAGTATCGGCGTAGTCGCGGAAATAATCGGCAAGTTCGACGTGGCTCGGGTAGTCGGCCACCGAATCCGCCATCGGGAACTCCGCGAATGCGGTGGTGCCCTTCGAAGAGATGAGGTGCGCCGACTCGTAGACGGTGCTGTGCGGGTTGTCGATGTCCCAGAGCCCACCGACGTCGTCGTGGCCCTCGAAGCCGTCGAACGCTATCCCGGCCCGATCGAGGTTTCGCGCGCCGGCCAATCCAGACGGGCCCGCTCCGATCAGCGCGTACTTCTCCTCTGTGATCATCCGTCGAGCGTCGCAGATAGTCCGAATCTTGCAGAAATATGCCGGATAATGACGTTATGAGCGCACCAGATACCGGCAACGGTCGCGGGATAGATGAAATCGATCTGAGGATAATCAATGCGCTCCAGCTCGCACCGCGATCGAAGTGGCTTTCGTTGGCCGGACCACTCGAACTCGACGCCGCGACTCTCGCCCGTCGTTGGAATCGACTCTCCGAATCGTCGTTGGCCTGGGTCACGGTCACTCCAGGGCCACAGGTGCTGGGCAGCATCGTCACAGCGATCATCGAAATCGATTGCTCACCTGCTCTTCTCGACACCGTCGCGGCACGGCTGACTCGCTCGGCCCACGCCGTGACCATCGAAGCATCAACGGGCAGAGCAGATCTGCTCGTCACAGCCGGTACCGCGGATCTGGCGTCGATGTCGCGCTTCATCTCGGAAGACGTCGCAACGATCGACGGTGTACTGGCGACACGAACCTCGATCATCACACGCTGGTTCACCGAAGGTGGCCGATGGAGACTCAATGCGCTGGCACCGTCCGAGAAGGGTGTGCTGACCACCATCGAAAACCGTACTGCCGTGCGCGCTCGGCCGACCGGCATTTCCGAACAGGATCGCAAGGTTCTCACGATGCTCGCCTACGACGGGCGCACTCCCATGAAGGAGTTGGCCGACGCGATCGGTGTCAGTCCCGCTGCGTGCAAACGCCAGATCGACCGGCTCACGTCTTCGGGGTTGGTGGCGCTGCGGTGTGAATTCGCGCGGCCGCTGGCCGGGCTTCCCGTGCTCGCCACTTTGTGGTGCCGCGTCGAACCCGAGCTTCTCGATACGGCGGGACGAGTGCTGAGCCGAGCGCCGGAAGTCCGAAACTGCTTCGCTGTGGTCGGCGCCGACAACCTGGTGGTTCAGTTGTGGCTGCATTCTCCTGCAGAACTCGATGCATTCGAAACTCGTCTGCGCAAGGAGATTCCGGGTCTTTGCGTCACGGAACGATCCATCGTGCTGTATTTGCGCAAACTGCTCGGCCACGTGCTCGACCAGCAAGGGCGACGGACGGACACCGTTGCGCCAGATGTGTGGCTTTCCGATTCACCTCAGTCGAAAAGCCGATAACACGACAGAGCCCACGACCACCGGCAACGGTCGTGGGCTCTGTGATCAGTTGAGGAAATCAGCCACGCATCTGCGCACCGACAGCCTTGGAAGCCGCCTCCACTGCTGCATCGCGCGCGGCACTGGCCTCGTCCTCGGTCAGCGTCCGGTCGACACCACGGAATCGCAATGCGAACGCGAGCGACTTGCGGCCTTCACCGACCTGCTCGCCCTCGAAGACGTCGAAGAGGCGGATGTCTTCGAGAAGCTCACCGCCGCCGGAACGCAGAGCTTCCTGCACCTTGGCTGCCGGAATGTCGCGATCGACTACAACTGCCACGTCCTGGAGCACTGCGGGGAACGGCGAAATGCGCGGAGCGGGCAGATTCTCGACCAATGGCAAAGCGTCGAGATCGATTTCCAGTGCGCAGGTGCGCGCGGGCAGTCCCGCGCGCTCGAGAACAGCCGGATGCAGTTCGCCCGCATGACCGACTACGTTGCCGTCAACGACAACCTCGGCGCAACGGCCGGGATGCCACGGCAGGTACTGCGCCGCACGCAGTTCCACCTCGACGCCTGCTGCAGCTGCAATGACCCGCACGGCTGCAAAAGTGTCCGAAGCCTCGGCCTGACGGCCAGGACCCCAGGGGCCGCTCGGCTCACGCAAACCACTCAACACTGCAGCGATGTGCACGGGCTGAGCCGGCAACGACGCGATCAGGTTCGCGATCTGCTCGTCCGTCGGACGACGATCCACCGGCAATGCATCCACCGGCTTGGTGTCGGGGCCCGGCAGGACGACCTGCGCGATGCCGTACAGCGACAGATCACGCTGACCGCGAGAAGCGTTGCGAGCCAGGATCTCCAGCAGACCCGGGAGCAGCGTGGTCGCCAACTCCGGACGATCGGCTTCGAGCGGGTTGAGGACCTTGCTGGTGTTGCGGCGCGGATCATCCGCGTCGAGGCCCCAGACGTCGAAGACGTTCGTCGGCAGGAAGACCGGAGGAAGGACCTCGACGTAACCGGCGTGAGCCACGGCCTTCGAGACGGTGCGCTTTCGCCGCTGCGACGGAGTCAACCCACGTCCGGCCGGAGCGGCGGGAAGCACAGACGGGATCTGCTCGAGACCTTCGAGGCGAAGAACTTCCTCGACGAGGTCCGCAGGCTGCACCAGGTCCGGACGCCACGACGGCGGCGTCGCGACCAACTGGCCGTGTCCTTCTTCGCTGACGCCGACCTCGACGTTGCAGCCAACCTGGGTGAGGCGGCGAGCTGCGGTGCCGTTGGGGTACGTGACTCCGGCGACACGGTCGGGCAGGTCGATATCCATGCGAATGGCAGCGCGAGGGGCGACATCGCCCACGTCGGTCAGGACCGGTTCGATCCGTCCGCCGGCAATCTCGACCAGCAGAGCGGCTGCGCGGTCGACGGCCGCGAGCGGAATTGCCGGATCGACGACGCGCTCGAAACGCTTGCTCGCCTCACTCGGCAGCTTGTGCCGGCGCGCCGTCTTGAAGACTGCGAGCGGATCCCAGGTAGCTCCTTCGAGGAGGATGTCCGTCGTTGCCGTTCCCACCTCGGTGGTTGCGCCGCCCATGACGGCAGCCAGCGAGATGACTCCGGAATCGTCGGCGATGACAACGTCTTCGGGATCGAGCGTGCGTTCGACGTCGTCGAGCGTCGTCAGCTTCTCCCCCGCCTTGGCGCGACGGACCACCAGGTCGCCCTGCACTGCGGTCGCATCGAACGCGTGCAGAGGCTGACCGAGTTCGAGCATCACATAGTTGGTGACGTCGACTGCCGGCGAGATCGGGCGAACACCCGAGAGCAGCAGTCGACGCTGCAGCCACCACGGGCTCACTGCCTGCGGATCGATACCCGTGATCTTCCGCATCACGAAACGCGAAGCCTTGGACTCCGGTTCGAGGCGCACCGGCCAGGCTTCACCCTCAGCCGGGTGAGCGGGAACCGAAGCGGGATCGGCGTATTCGAGATCGAAGCCGCACGCGAGTTCTCGCGTGAGACCGCGGACCGAGAAGCAGTAGCCACGGTCCGGGGTGATGTTCAGTTCGATGATCGTGTCACCGAGACCGAGCAACTCGTTGCCGTCCGCGCCGGGTTCGGCGGTACCGGGCTCGAGCACCAAGATGCCCGAATGGTCTTTGCCGATACCGAGTTCCGAGACGGAGCAGATCATGCCGTCGGACACCTGGCCGTACGTCTTGCGAGTGGCGATTTCGAATCCGCCGGGCAGCACCGCGCCGGGCAACGCAACGACGACGAGGTCACCCTCGTTGAAATTACGCGCGCCACAGACGATGCCGCGAGGCTCGGGTTCGCCGACCTCGACCTGGCAGAAGCGGATCGGCTTCTTGAACTCGGTCAGTTCGGTGATGGAGACGACCTTGCCGACGACCAACGGGCCGTCGATCGCCTCGAGTGTGTCGAGTTCCTCGACTTCGAGTCCCACCCGGACGAACCCGGCGTCCAGCTCTTCCGGGGTCACCTCCCAGTCCGGAGTTGCCCGCTGCAGGATCTCGGTCAGCCAGGATTGCGCTACTCGCACGTCTGCTCAGCTCTCTCGTTTGTCGATAAGTCTTTGTGAAGGTTCCGCGGACCGGATCGGTCAGCCTGCGACACCGAAGGGCAGCGTGAAACGCACGTCACCCTCGACGATGTCGCGCATGTCCGGGATACCGTTGCGGAACTGCAGGGTCCGCTCGAGGCCCATGCCGAATGCGAAACCCGAGTACTCGTCGGGATCGATACCGCTGGCGCGCAGAACGTTCGGGTTGACCATGCCGCAGCCGCCCCACTCGACCCAGCCTGCGCCGCCCTTCTTGTTCGCGAACCAGACATCGACCTCGGCCGACGGTTCCGTGAACGGGAAGTAGTTGGGGCGCATACGGGTACGCGTCTCGGGGCCGAAAAGGGCACGAGCGAACGCGTCGAGAGTCCCGCGCAGGTTGGCCATGGTCAGGCCCTTGTCGACGGCCAGGCCTTCGACCTGCGAGAAGACAGGCGTGTGGGTCGCATCGAGTTCATCGGTGCGGAACGTGCGGCCCGGGCACACCACGTAGATCGGTACCTCACGCGAGAGCATGGTGCGGACCTGCACCGGCGAGGTGTGGGTACGCAGCACCTGGCGCGAGTTCTCGGGTGCCAGGTGGAAGGTGTCCTGCATCGTGCGGGCAGGGTGATCCGGCAAGAAGTTGAGCGCGTCGAAGTTGAAGTGCTCGGTCTCCACCTCCGGACCCTCGGCAACTTCCCAACCCATCGCGACGAATACGTCGGCGACCTGCTCGGAAATCAGGCTGATCGGGTGACGCGCCCCGACGGGGTGACGATCGGAAGGCAGAGTGACGTCGATTGCCTCGGCAACCAACACCGCGGCGTCACGCTCGGCGAGGAGGACCTCACGACGAGCGTCGTACGCGTTGTTGATCCGAGTGCGGAAGATGTTGACGCGCTTACCGGCGTCCGCCTTTTCCTTGCCCGGAAGGCTGCCGAGTCCCCGGCGAGCGAGGGCGATCGGGGACTTGTCCCCCAGGTGCTCCACCTTGACGTGCGCCAGCGCATCCAGGTCAGCGGCGTCCGCCAGCGCCTTCTCGGCGTTCTCAGCCGCAGCGGTCAACGCCTCTTCGGTGAGTACACTCGCGTCGACCTCCGGCGGTGTCGCGCCCTCATTTTTGGCCACGGCTGTGACGCTCCTGTCGCTTCTCGGTTTACTTCTCGTACTGCGTGCTTCTTGTACTGCTTACTTCTTGTACTGCGAGCGAGCTTTCGAACTCGCTCGAGCATTGTCTCTGCTCTTGTATTGTCTCAGGCTTCCGCAAATGGGATTCCGTGAGGTCTTCGCGTGCGTTTTCAGCCGTGATCGGTGGCGCGATTTTGCACCCGCGCGCTTGCGTACAGGCAAATTGCCGCCGCTGTCGCGAGGTTCAAGCTTTCGGCGCGGCCATGGATCGGAATCCTGACCCGATGATCAGCCTGCGCGGCGATCGCCGGATCGAGACCGTGCGCTTCGTTACCGAACAGCCAGGCCGTCGGCTTGCTCAGCAACTCGTCGGCCTCGTCGAGATCGACCTCGCCGTCAGCTGCAGTCGCGAGAATCTGAATGCCGGCTGCGCGAATCTGCTCGATCACCGACACTGTGTCTCGATCGCGGACGACTGGCAGGTGAAACAGGCTGCCCGCCGACGAACGAACGACCTTGCCGTTATGCGGATCGACGCTGTCGCCGGCGAGGATTGCCGCATCGGCACCCACTGCGTCGGCGATGCGAATGACGGTGCCCGCGTTACCTGGTTCGTTGACCTCGACAGGCACTGCGAGCAGGCGGGTCTCCTGATGGACGGCTGCGCTCAGCGGTACGTCCAGTAGATCGCTGACGGCAACGAGACCGGGTGGCGTGACGGTATCGCTCAGAGCTTTGATTGCTCGATCGGTCACAAGAGCAACACGAACTCCAGCGGTCTGCGCCCGATCGATGACGTGCTGATAGCGCTCGGCTGCGTCCTCGGTGTAGAAGAGGTCGTGTACCGGGCGGGCCTCGCCATTCGAGAGTGCACCGTTCAACAGTTCGGTGACCGAGTTCTCGCCCTCGACGAGGAAACGTCCTGCTTTGCGTCGTTCTGCTGTGCGCAGGAGCTTGACAGCAGAAACGACCCGCGGAGTCCGCTCGGTGAGCGGGTCCACGGGCCGTTGCTGTGATGCGTGAATCAGGCTGCTTCTCCGGCAGGAGCGTTCACGTCAGCCGGCAAAGCGGCCTTCGCGAGTGCGACCAGGCCGGCAAAGGCCTCGGCATCGGAGACAGCGAGCTCGGCCAGGATCTTGCGGTCGACGTCGACCTCTGCCAGACGCAGGCCCTGGATGAGGCGGTTGTACGTGATGTCGTTTGCACGAGCTGCAGCGTTGATACGCGTGATCCACAGCTTGCGGAACTCGCCCTTGCGCGCACGACGGTCGCGGTACGCGTAGGTGAGCGAGTGGAGCTGCTGCTCCTTGGCCTTGGTGTACAGACGCGAACGCTGTCCACGGTAGCCGCTGGATGCAGCAAGAATTGAACGACGCTTCTTCTGGGCGTTGACCGCCCTCTTTACGCGTGCCACTTGAAAAATCCTGTCAATCTAGGGGCTGAAAGTACGGCCCCGGGTGGTCAGTAAGGGGGCGACTCAGATGCCGAGCATGCGCTTGATGCGCGGAGCGTCGTCAGGGCTGACAACAGCGACACCGTCGAGACGACGGGTAACCCTGCTGGACTTGTGCTCGAGAAGGTGGCGACGGCCGGCCTTCTGGCGCATGAGCTTTCCGCTGCCGGACACCTTGAATCGCTTCGAGGCGCCGCTGTGGCTCTTCATCTTGGGCATGGAGTCCTCAGTTCTTGTTACGTGGTGGATCTTGGGAAATCGACTAGCTGGCCGGAGCCTCGGGAGCGGCATCGCCGGTCGCCGGTGCTTCCGGAGCTGCTTCACTGGAAGCCGGTGCGGCCGGAGCCGGACGCGGAGCAGCCTGAGCCACTGGCGCCTGAGCGCTCTCCTGCGCCTTGACACGAGTCTTGGCGCCCTTGTGCGGTGCCAGGACCATCGTCATGTTTCGGCCGTCCTGCTTTGCCGAGGTTTCGACGAATCCGAGATCTGCGACGTCTGCTCCCAGACGCTGCAGAAGGCGGTAGCCGAGTTCGGGGCGTGACTGCTCACGTCCGCGGAACATGATCGTGACCTTGACCTTGGAACCGGCTTCGAGGAAGCGAACGACGTTGCGCTTCTTGGTCTCGTAGTCGTGGTCGTCGATCTTGGGTCGGAGCTTCTGCTCCTTGATGACCGTCAGCTGCTGGTTCTTACGTGACTCACGTGCCTTCTGTGCAGCCTCGTACTTGAACTTGCCGTAGTCCATGATCTTGCAGACCGGTGGACGGGCGTCAGGAGCTACCTCGACCAGGTCGAGGTCGGCCTCAAGGGCCAAGCGGAGTGCATCTTCAACACGCACGATGCCTACCTGTTCGCCGCCAGGTCCGACCAAACGAACCTCGGGAACGCGGATACGATCGTTGATGCGGGTCTCAGTGCTGATGGGGCCTCCTAGGTTGAACGGTGCGGTCTTCATGACCGCACGCAGCCCGTACCGCCCGCACCCCAACAAAAAAGCCCCGCTGTGATGATTGCTCATCCGCGGGGCCCGATGTCGACCGATCACATAGGATCCAGCTCACGCCGAAACCTATCTCCTCGACTGAGCGAGGAACCTGACGAAGAATGATCTCCGATAACAGGTGACCGGAACCACTGAACTGCAGTTTCACCTGCCGTGCAGAGGTGGGAGTCGGACTCCACTTGCTGCCCCCGAACAAGTCGGAGGCGGTCGTTGCAACAAGAGTAACAGGTCGCCACAGATGAAAGAAATCGGTGCCGCTCCCAGTGCTGCCGGGAGAGGCCCGATTCAACACCGTCACGGCCTGATGGAATCCTTACATCCATGAGTGAGAACTTCGAGGCAGAACAGAACACCGACGGCGCGAACCCCGACGTCCGCGAACTCTCCGAAGTTCCCGCGGTCGAGGTCATCAGCCGCGCTGCAGTGATGCTGATGAGTTCGGCTGCCGAAAAACTCGGCCTCTCCGACGCCGATCCGTCTTCCAGCCCCTACCTGGACCTCGACGAAGCGCGTCGCGTCATCACGGCACTTGCCGGACTCGTGACTGCGTCGGTCGAATACCTCGGCCCTCATGCCGGACCCATCCGTGAAGGCCTCCAAGCCCTGCAGCGCGCATTCCGTGAGGCGTCCTCGCACCCGGACGAGCCAGGAAAGGGACCGGGCGAGAAGTTCACCGGTCCGGTCTACTGAGTTGGCAACCGCCAACAAGACTCAACCGACGCCCGAGGACGTCGACGCATTCATTTCACGCGTCGACGACCGCAAACGCGCCGACGCCGTGGAGCTGATCTCCCTGCTGTCGGCCGCAACCGGCGAGCCTGCTGTCATGTGGGGCTCGAGCATCATCGGATTCGGGGCACGGCACTACCGATATGCGAGTGGCCACGAAGGTGACACCCCACTGATCGGGTTCTCCCCCAGGGCCACCGCGCTCACGTTGTACTTGTCGCTGAACTTCGACGACTACACCGACACGCTCGCTCGCCTCGGCAAGCACAAAATCGGCAAGGGCTGCCTGTACGTCAAACGGCTGAGCGACGTCGATATGACGGCCCTGACCGAACTGATCACGGATTCCGTTGCCGCAGCCCGCAACATGATCGACTGAGTCACTCACCTACGGGGAGAAACAGGCCGAGCGTCTTCGGGCGGTTGCCCGAAGACGGTCGAATCGCGTGGTGTGAAGTGATCGTTCGTCAGCGTGGCCCGACGCATTCGATCGAGTCGAAACCACCGCACCGCGTCGCGCTGGCGACACCAGCCGATGAGAAACCACTGCCCACGGTCCTGCGCCAGAATGTGCGGCTCAACTGCCCGCACCGTCTCCGCACCGTCCCCATCCACGTAGTGCAACGACACGACGCGACTCTGCTCGAGACCTTGCTCGACGGCCTGCCGGTTCGCGCGCGAATCCGTCAGAGCCCCGCCGTCACCGCGAATCCACACGCGGCCACCGAGCTCCGCGACCTTGCGACGACTCTCCTCGTCCATCACATCGAGCAGTTTCGCCAGCGCTGCTCGTCCATCCGGCGCAAACGGAGCATCACCCATCGCCGTCAAGGCCAACGCGATCGAAACTGCTTGCGGAACAGTGAAATTCACCGGCGGTAGCGTGGCGCGACCTACGAGTCGGTAACCACCCCCGGGGCCTGAGCGCGCTTCGATCGCCGCACCCGACATCATCAGCGTCTCGATATCCCTCTTGATCGTCCGGGTGGTGACACCGAATTCCTCGGACAATCGGGAGCACGTAGTCCCTCGATCGCCCTGTCGCCGAAGTTCCTCGACGAGAGCATGCAATCTCGCAGCTCGATTCACGTTCACCAGTGTCTCAGATTCCGATACCAAACGGTGACATAATTGGTGACACTCTGTTGTCACCAACCCGGGTGCACTGTGAGTACATGAAAACTCACATCGTTCTTGTTCCCGGATTCTGGCTCGGTTCATGGGCTTGGGATGCAGTACTCCCACACCTCGAACGTTCCGACACCCGCGTGACCAGCCTGACACTGCCCGGGCTCGACGCAGTAGACACAGATCGATCAGCGGTCACCTTCGACGCTCACGTCCGTGCAGTCGTCGACGCCGTATCGGACTCCGACGAGCGCACGGTCTTGGTCGTACACAGCGGCGCTGGCCCGGTGGGGTACGCCGTCACCGATCGCATCCCGGATCGCGTCGCTCGGATCGTCTACGTCGACTCGGGCCCCATGCCCGACGGCGCAGCGCTGCGACCGGATCTGGCCTCCGATGTCATCGAGATTCCGCTCCCCACGTGGGCAGAGCTCGAAGCGGACGGCAGCAGCCTCGAAGGACTCGACGAGAAAGCTCTGGAGACGTTCCGCGCCAACGCGGTACCCGAACCGGCTGGGCCCGCGCGTGAGCCGATTGTCCTGACGAACGAAAAGCGCTACCAGGTGCCGTCAACCGTCGTTTGCAGCACGTTCCCCTCCGCGGTGATCGCCCAGATGGCCGACGGAGGTCATCCGATGGCCGCCGAACTGGCGAAACTCCCCGTGACGTACGTCGACCTCCCGACCGGCCATTGGCCGATGTGGTCGCGCCCCGAAGAGGTCGCCAACGTAATTCTCGAGACCAGCACTTCCTGATCGACAAAGCAGTGATGCCGGGTCGATTCCGACCCGGCATCACTGACCGATTTCTACTTGCTCACGTTCTACTAGCTCACGGAAGCGGCTTTCTTCCGTGGCGCGGCCTTCTTTGCGGCAACTGCCTTCGTCGCACGCTTCTTAGTGATCGGCTTGGCCTTGACCGGCGCGTGCTGTGCGGTGAGAACCTCACTGAGGAACTTGCCCGTGTAGCTCTCGGGGACCGCGGCAACGTCTTCCGGCGTACCTTGCGCCACAACGGTTCCGCCGCCGGATCCACCCTCGGGTCCCATGTCGACGACCCAGTCCGACGTCTTGATCACGTCGAGATTGTGCTCGATCACGATCACGCTGTTGCCCTTGTCGACCAGACCGTTGATCACGATCAGGAGCTTTCGGATGTCCTCGAAATGCAGACCCGTGGTGGGCTCGTCGAGGATGTACACCGTGCGACCGGTGGACCGCTTCTGCAATTCGGCGGCGAGCTTGACGCGCTGCGCTTCACCACCGGACAGAGTCGGAGCCGGCTGACCCAGTCGGACATAGCCCAGGCCGACGTCGACCAGCGTCTTGAGGTACCGGTGAATTGAGGTGACCGGCTGGAAGAACTCGGCTGCTTCCTCGATAGGCATGTCGAGTACCTCGGCGATCGACTTGCCCTTGTAGTGGACCTCGAGCGTTTCGCGGTTGTACCGAGCGCCGTGGCATACCTCGCAGGGCACGTACACGTCCGGCAGGAAGTTCATCTCGATCTTCAAGGTTCCGTCGCCGGAGCACGCCTCGCAGCGTCCACCCTTGACATTGAACGAGAATCGGCCGGGCTGGTAACCGCGGACTTTCGCTTCCGTCGTGGCCGCGAACAGGGTTCGAATCTTGTCGAACACACCGGTGTACGTCGCCGCATTCGATCGCGGAGTCCGGCCGATCGGAGACTGATCGACCTGCACGAGCTTGTCCAGCTGATCGAGTCCGTTGATTCGTGTGTGACGGCCAGGCACCTGGCGTGCACCGTTGAGCTTGTTCGCCATGACGGTCGCGAGAATGTCGTTGACCAACGTCGACTTGCCCGAACCGGAGACACCGGTGACAGCGGTGAGAACACCCAGCGGGAAACTCACGTCGATGCCGTCGAGATTGTGCTCGCGAGCTCCGACGACCGTGACCTGGCGTTTGCGATCCACCGGCCGACGAATGGCCGGAACCTCGATGAAGCTACGACCTGACAGGTAGGCGCCGGTCAGAGATTCTTCACACGTCAGCAGTTCTTCGTACGGTCCGCTGTGGACGACCTTGCCGCCGTGCTCGCCGGCGTACGGTCCGATGTCGACTACCCAGTCGGACGTGCGGATAGTGTCTTCGTCGTGCTCGACGACGATCAGCGTGTTGCCGAGGTCGCGCAAGCGCGTCAGGGTTTCGATCAGTCGTCGATTGTCACGCTGATGCAGGCCGATGGACGGCTCGTCGAGTACATACAGCACGCCGACGAGTCCGGAACCGATCTGCGTTGCCAAGCGGATTCGCTGGGCCTCGCCACCGGACAACGTGCCAGCGGCACGCGAGAGGGAAAGGTATTCCAAGCCGACGTCGAGCAGGAACCCGAGTCGTGCCTGAACTTCCTTGAGGACCTGACCCGCAATCGCCTCTTCGCGCGAACCGAGAGTGAGGCTGTTCAAGAAGTCCGCGCAATCGGAGATCGACAGTTCACAGACCTCGGCGATGGACTTACTGCCGAAGTCTCCCGCCGCGATAGTTACCGACAGGATTTCCGGGCGCAGGCGAGCACCACCACACGCCGGGCACGGCGTGTCGCGCATGTACCCGTCGTACCGTTCCTTCATCTGATCCGATTCGGTCTGCTCGAGCCGGCGATGCAGGAACGGCATCACACCTTCGAACTCCGCGTAGTAAGAACGGGTACGGCCGTACCGATTCTTGTACCGGACGTGAACCTGCTCCTCGCTGCCTTCGAGGATTGCTTTACGGGCCTTCGCCGGCAACTTGTTCCACGGCGTCTTCATGTCGAAACCGAGGATGTCGCCGAGGCCGGAGAGCAACCGTCCGAAGTACTCCGAACTCTGGCCCATCGACCACGGCGCGATCGCTCCGTCTTCGAGACTCAGGTCGGGATCGGGAACCACCAGATCCGGGTCGACCTCCTTGCGGATACCGAGGCCGGTGCATTCCGGGCAGGCGCCGTAGGGCGAGTTGAAGGAGAACGAGCGCGGTTCGAGATCGTCGATCGCGAGTGCGTGGCCATTCGGGCAGGCCAGCTTCTCGGAGAAACGACGCTCACGATCAGGTGCATTTTCTTCACGGTCGACGAAGTCGAGGACCACGATGCCTTCAGCCAAGCGAAGTGCGGTCTCGACCGAGTCGGTCAGGCGCTGCTTCGAACTCGCCTTGACCTGCAATCGGTCGACCACTACTTCGATGTCGTGCTTTTCCTGCTTCTTGAGCTTCGGCGGATCCGCCAGCGAATGGACGACACCGTCGACGCGCACTCGCGAGTAGCCCTGGGTATTGAGCTGATCGAAAAGGTCGACGAACTCGCCCTTACGAGTACGGACTACCGGTGCGAGGACCTGGAACTTGATGCCCTCTTCCATCTCGAGCACCTGGTCGACGATCTGCTGGGGCGTCTGACGTGCGATCTTCTCACCACACACCGGGCAGTGCGCCGAACCTGCGCGGGCATAGAGAAGTCGGAGGTAGTCGTAGACCTCGGTAATGGTGCCCACCGTCGAACGGGGGTTGCGGTTGGTCGACTTCTGGTCGATCGACACCGCAGGAGACAATCCCTCGATGAAGTCCACATCCGGCTTGTCCATCTGACCGAGGAACTGACGCGCGTATGCCGAGAGCGACTCGACGTAGCGGCGCTGACCTTCGGCGAAGATCGTGTCGAACGCGAGGCTGGACTTGCCGGAGCCGGACAACCCGGTGAAGACGATCAGGCTGTCTCGCGGGAGGTCGAGATCGACTCCTCGCAGATTGTGCTCACGCGCACCCCGCACGATCAGGCGATCCGCCACACCAATTCCCTTCATTGTCAATCGTCCGGGGCCGTCCCCCCGGAGAAGTCTCGAGTGGCCTCGCAAACGCGAGTCCTCGAGCGATCGTCATCGTAGGCCGAGCCACCGACACGTTTTTCTCACCAGGCGAGCCCATCGCTCTACCTGCCCCTATTCGAAGGTAGCCTGCGTTTCATGACGAATCAGCCCATCGTGATCGACGACTCCTACACCGGTCAGGTCTCCCCCGATTCTGCCCCTCAGCGGCGCACAGTCGAAGGCGCCGTCATCACGAAGATGTCGGTCGGCCCCATGGACAACAACACTTACCTCGTCGTCTGTTCCACGACCGGGAAATCTCTCCTGATCGATGCGGCCAACGAAGCCGAGAAGATCATCGCGCTCATCGAACAGGAAGCACCTGTTTTCGATTCCATCGTCACCACCCACCAGCACGGCGATCACTGGTTGGCCCTCGAAGACGTTCACGCCGCAACCAAGGTGCCGACCGCCGCGCACCCCCTCGACGCAGAGGTCCTTCCCGTCACCCCGGACGTGCTCCTCGAAGACGGCGACAAGGTGACCGTTGGCAACTTGAGCCTCGACGTCATTCACCTGTCCGGCCACACGCCCGGCTCCATCGCGCTGGCTCTCACCGAACCGAGCAGACAGGTTCACCTCTTCACCGGCGACTCACTCTTCCCCGGCGGAGTAGGCAAGACCGCCGACCCCGAGAAGTTCACTTCTCTGCTCGACGACGTGGAAAACAAGCTGTTCGGAAGGTACGACGACGCGACCGTCGTCTACCCCGGGCATGGCAAGGACACGACGCTCGGCGCCGAGCGCCCGCACCTGGCGGAATGGCGCGAGCGCGGTTGGTGAAGTGTCAGGTTTTGGTTGGTCTTATGTGAGCGTTTATCGGATGTCGCGTCGGAGTTCTTTCAGCCGCGAACGTACAGGTGATATGGCCATCCCCTTCAGGTTCAGCGGAGGGTCGATATCTGCCAGTACATCGTGCTCAAGGGATCCGAGATTGTCGGGATCATCACTAGGAATCGCGATGACCTTTAGGTGCTCCTTCATCCACGAGGTGAGATACGCCTCATCGATTCGTGGGCTTTCAGCGGCGTGGGCGAGAATCGACCCTAGTGTCTTTCGAAATGTCGAGAATTCGTGATTGCCGCCAAGGTGCATGCCACAGACACGAGTCCACAATGTGTTCGCCGAACGCTTCCCACTCGGCCATCGGGTCGCACCAGCCAGTCCTGCGTAGATCAGTCCGGGTTCGACCAGTAGTTCGAGACCATCAGTCAGGTCAGATGCGCCGTCCTGGTCAACCCACCAGCTATAGAGACCAGGGGACTGTAGCTCCTCGCGCTTGCTCTCAAGCAACTCAGAGGGGGTGATCGAACGTGACTCGTCCAGCAGCATCGCGACGAATGATGCGGTGCCGCTCGGGAAGAATTCACCCGACCCGTGGTAAGACTCATCGATCACCTCCGGGTCTGACGAATACCACGCGAGTCGCTCGCCCAACGCGAGCCCTTCGAGTGGAGTAGTCACCGTGGCTCCCTTGGAGCTCAGCGCCGCTTTCGCCGCGTCGACATAGGCAGCGCCCGCGTGCATCTCGATGACCTTGCCTTGTAGGGGACCCGCCAATAATTCGAGACGTTCCGCGGTCCACAATCCCCACGCTGCGCGGTAGGCGGCGGGCATTTCCGGCAAGTACCGCTCATACGGTGCAATCCACGAATCTGGGGCCACAGGTCCGTGCTCTGCGGAGAGGACGAACCAGGGAACACGCTTGCTTTCTGCATACGCGCGTTGTTTTTTGAACAGCGCCGAGACATACAAGTCCTTGGCAGCGGCGGGCGCGGATCCCTTCGACTTGACACACGTGACAAGAAGGAGATCCGGCCGGGCGACGTTGTTGTCTGTGCCGGCTCCCAAAGCCAGCACAGTCGCGGCCGGAGAATACCGGTCAGATGTTGAAGTAGCCGCTTGAACTCGTTCTGCACGAACAAAAGTAACTTCCTGCCCCAGTTCCAGGCTGGCCACGCTGAACCCCGCTCGTTGCCACATTCGAACGTGAGGACGATCGCCCGACCACCAAGCTCGGTACCTCGATGCAGACGGCGGTAGCTCACCGACGATTGACTCAAGTTCCTGCCAGGTCAGATGAATCGAATCGTTGACCTCGACCAATGTCACTCTTAATGTGTCCCACTGCGCCACAGAAACAGTGTGCACCATATGACCCACAATCTATTGCAGACACGATTCCTTGCGCCTCAACTAAGTGGGCGCTTCGTCCGAACCATCGACGTGCGCACGTGCGGCAACCACGAACACGCCGTAAGCGGACAAACGGTAACGGATACTTCAGAACGGTGTGTCCGGATCAGTGGAGAAGTCATCGTCGCAGTACAGCGCGTTTCGGCGACCAGGAATCCGTCAACCGGGTCAGGCGTGCCGGGATCGCCGAACCGGACCAATTCCTTGTGAGATCGCTAGGGTGGAAAACGAACCTACATCGGGAGGCTTGAAACATGCTGGTACGTCGAATTGCTCGTCCACTGCTTTCCACGATCTTCATCGCCGGGGGAATCGATGCTTTGCGCAACCCTGCTCAGCGAGCAGCCAAAGCGTCACCGCTGATCGACAAATCCGTCGAGACGCTGCCAGGAGCAGTGACGCAGAAGGTGCCTGCTGATCCGGAAACACTCGTCAAGATCAACGCCGCCGTCCAGATCGGCGGCGGTGCCCTGCTGGCCACCGGCAAGGCGCCGCGGCTCGCGTCGTTGGTGCTCGCGGGGAGCCTGGTACCGACCACGCTTGCCGGTCACGACTTCTGGAACGAAACCGATCCGTCACTGCGAGCGATGCAGCGCACAAACTTCATCAAGAACGTCAGCTTGCTCGGCGGACTGATGATCGCCTCCGTCGACACCGAGGGCAAGCCGTCGCTCGGCTGGCGCGGCCGTCGCGCCGCGAAGAAAGCCCAGGCGTCTATCGCCGCAGCACTTCCATTGGTCGCATCGCAGACCGATCACACGAGCGATCGCGTCGAGCATGCTCTGTCGGTGGCTTCCGAACGCGGTTCCGAGCTTGCCGAAACCGCGAAGGCACACGGCACGGATTGGCTCGAACTTGCGAAGGAACGCAGCTCCGAGTTTGCGGAGATCGCGAGCAAGCGAGCCGCGGAATTCGGAGAGGTCGCCAAGGAACGCGGCCCGGACATCCTCGAAGTCGCGCAGAAGCGCGGCTCCGAACTGGCCGAGACCGCACGCGAGCGCAGCGCCGAACTGGCAGAGCTGGCGAGCAAGCGCAGCTCTGAGTTCGCCGAACTCGCCCTCGAGAAGAGCAACGAGTGGGCCGAAACGGCGTCGGAGCAGACCGAGGTGCTGGGTAAGCGTGCCCGAAAGCGCGCCGAGAAGGCGCTCGAAAAGGCTCGCGCCAAGAAGGACGAATTGACGCACTGAGTGCACCGAAAACACGGTCAGGCCACCTTCGGGTGGCCTGACCTGTATCTATGCGGCAGTTCATCTGGGGGAACTAGACTGTCTTGGCGCTTTTGCAGCGCGTGAATTTCTCATCAAGCCTAGGAGATCCTTTGCCCGACGCGGACCCGTCACTGAACGAGCAAGAGCTCGAGCAGCAGTACGTGACGATGTTGTACTCCCGTCTCGACGATCTTCGAAAGTATGCCCAAACTCGCTTGAGCACGGTGCTCCTCGAGACCGGCGGAACCCCGCAAGCACGCAGTGAACGCGAATCCTTCAATGCCATGTACACCGAGGATCTCGCCAAGTACGACGCAGCCGAGAACGGAATGTGTTTCGGACGCATCGACTTCGACGACGAGCGACGCTACGTCGGCCGACTCGGAATTCTGGACACCGACAACGACTACGAAACGCTACTGCTCGACTGGCGAGCTCCGATGGCACGCCCGTTCTATCTGGCGACGCCCGCGGCACCTGAGGGCGTCAAGCGACGACGCCATATCCGCAGTCGGAGCCGAACAGTCACCGGAATCAACGACGAATACCTGGACCTCGACGCTGCCCGAGCCGCCGGCGTGGTGACCGAAGCCGGTGGCGTCGCCGGTGAGAGCGCACTCCTGGACGCTCTGAACGCAGCGCGTACGGGTCAGATGAACGACATCGTCGAGACCATTCAGAGTGAGCAGGATGCCATCATCCGCTCCGAGCACAAAAGCGTTCTGGTGGTCCAGGGCGGTCCGGGTACCGGCAAAACCGCAGTCGCCCTTCACCGTGCCGCCTTCTTGCTCTACACCTACCGCCAGCAACTGGCCAAGGCCGGTGTTCTCATCATCGGGCCGAACGCGACGTTCCTCGACTACATCAGCCAGGTCCTTCCTTCACTCGGTGAGACCGGAGTTCTACTCTCGACGATCGGGGACCTGTACCCCGGAGTGCGTGCGACTCGTACGGATTCCCTCGCCGCCGGTGAGATCAAGGGTTCCCTCGCGATCCTCGACGTGCTCAAGAACGCCGTCCGGGATCGGCAGGAAGTTCCGTCGAAGCCGATTACCCTTCGATTCGACACGTACGACTTGAAGCTGGATCGAAAGACTGTCACGAAGGCGCGCGGGCGTGCTCGGTCGTCGCGTCGCCCACACAACCTGGCGCGCCCGATCTTCGTGGCAGCAGTCATCGAGGCGTTGGCACTGCAGATGGCCGAACTCATCGGCGGAAACCTCGTCGACGGTGGGTCACTCCTCAGTCGGGACGACATCGCCGACATTCGCGACGAGATGCGTGAGGACCCTGACATCATGTCCGCCATCGGAAAGCTGTGGCCCGAATTGTCGCCGCAGCAAATCCTCGCGGAACTGTGGACGTCGCCGGCGAGGTTGGCCAAGGCAGCGCCGCAACTCGACGACGCCCAACGCGACGAGCTTCTGCAGAGCGTCGGACCGGGTTTCAGTGCGGCCGATGCTCCCCTGCTCGACGAACTGGCCGAGATTCTCGGCGTCGACGACGCCGCCGAACGCGAACGCGCACAACGTGAATGGCGCGCGCAGATCGCCGACGCCCAGGGCGCCCTCGACATCCTCACCGGGTCTGCACCACAGGATCTCGAAGACGAGATGGATCCCGAGATCTTGATGGCGTACGACTTGATCGACGCCAGCCAACTCGCCCAACGCCACGATCAGGGCCAGCGCCAGACCACGGCAGAACGCGCTGCCGGCGACCGAACCTGGACCTACGGTCACGTGATCGTCGACGAAGCCCAAGAGCTCTCCGAAATGGCGTGGCGAATGCTGATGCGGCGCATACCGAATCGCTGGATGACGTTGGTCGGCGATACAGCTCAGACCGGTGATCCCGCGGGAACTTCGTCCTGGCAGAAGATTCTCGAGCCTTACGTCGCCAAGCGCTGGAAGCTCACCGAACTGACCGTCAACTACCGAACTCCCTCGGAGATCATGGATGTCGCGCACCGTGTGCTCGAAGAGATCGACCCGGAGCAATCCGTGCCCCGGTCGGTACGCGACAGCGGATTCGCGCCGTGGGCGCTCAAGACCACGGCCGAAGAATTGGAATCGACCGTGCGCCGTTGCATCGAGTCCGAGTCGCATCCCGGTATCACCGCAGTGATCGCCGGTTCCGAGGTTGTTGCCGATCTGGCGGGCCTAGCGAGTGACACCGTAAGCGTCCTGTCCGTCAAGGACGTCAAGGGACTCGAGTTCGACACCGTGTTGATCGTCGAACCTGCCGACATTCTCGACGAGTCACCACGCGGAATGAACGACCTCTACGTCGCATTGACCCGCGCTACCCAGAGGCTCGGCATCATTCACGTCGAGTCGCTCCCCGCGGTTCTCGACGGCGTCGAAGCAGCAGAGTTGGCCTTCGATTCGTGAGCATCACGGAGTAGGTTCGTGCGTGACACCACGAATGGTGGTGTCACTCCAATTTGTGTCGACGACTGAAGGAATGACCCCTCGTGCTTGGCCTGCCCGCAAGTTCCGCCGCACCCATCCGCAAGATCGCTCGCGTGGTGATCGGCGTCGGGATGCTTGCGGCGGTGACAGCCGGTTGCTCAGAGGATGATTCGAGTTCGACGGCTGCTGCCGGCAGCGACGACATCGCTGCTGTTGCTGCCGCACCGACAGAAAAACCGGTAGACGAGGCAGATCGGCTGCGGGCGGCGCTTGCGTCTACCGGGGTCACGCCCGCCTTTTCCGACGACATGTTGCAGGCGCTCGGTGACGGCGTCTGCCAGCAGCTCGCGGCCGGAACGGATCGAGCGATGATCATCGCGAATCTGCGGGCGGTATCGCTGAACGGAGCAAGCGAACCAATGGTCACCTCCGGAAACGGCTCGGCCGCATCGACAACACCCCCCAGCGCCGATCAGCTGGCTGAAGTGTTCGTCGATGCGGCCGAGGCCGACTACTGCCGGTAGTTCAGCGAACGGTGTGCACGATCAGGACATCGGACGTCGCCTTGCGAGCGGCATCGGAAGGCACCGATCCGAGTAGACGCCCGGTCAACGTGTTCAATCCGCGATTTCCGACGACCAGCAAGTCGCCCTTCACCTCGTCGAGCAAAGCGAGAAGCGATTCGACGGGAGCGCCGACGACGGCGCGCTCGACAACATCCTTTGCCCCCTGGGCATGTGCGCGCTCACGAGCGGTGCGAAGGATCTCGTAGGTCGGAGCGGAACCGGTGACCTGGTAGGCCTCGTTACCCAACGCATCAGCGGCAGCGCTCACGTCCTTGGGATCAGCCGGGTAGTACGCACACGCGATGACGAGCTGAGCGTCCGAGCCACTGGCAATGGCGGCAGCTCTGTCGACTGCCTTCAGTGACGACTCGGAGCCATCGGTTCCTACGACAACGGTCCGGTAGGCACTCATTCATTCCTCCATGGTTACGGGACGGACGGTACGGCCGGCACCGGGCGCAACGCTGTTGCGCCCGCTCGACAACCGCTGCGCTGACATTAGCGGGATTGTGCCGCGGATAGTGTTATTTGCAGTACACGCCACAAGCCCACAGTGAATGTGATTCTTCGTCACAGACACATTTGTTCGGTGGTGACCACTCAGCGACGTTTGCCAAAGCGGGGCCCGAACAGCGCCGCCGGAAATACTTCCTGCTCGACCAGGGCGGTACGCCACGGCGTCGCCAATTCCAGCAACCGCTTGGCACCCTCCTCACCCAGCGCATCCCACGGAGCCAAAGCGAGGTCGTCCGTCAGGTCTTCGACGACGTCACGCAAGTCCTGCCCGTCCTCGGTCAGCGCACCGGACGAACGATCCAGCAGTTCGCGGTCCTTCAAACTCTCGACGGCCTCGTCCCACTGTTCCTGCGACCATCCGCGACGAGTCTGCGCGAATTTGCGCTGAAACCCGATTCCCGTCGCGGTGTGCGTGATCAACGCGTCCAGGCCGTTCAATCCCGCGGTCTGAAGGGCCGCAATGTGGCCGTCACCGCGATACTCACGCAGCAGTGTCAGCGCGTGCCAGAAACGCAGGTGCGGCTCGGCCGGCCAGTCGAGCGACGCCCAACCCGCGTACAGAGGGCGGCCGTCCACTCCAGGAATGTTCTGGGCAGCGATCGACACGAGTTCGGCGGCCTCGGCCATGTCCCCCGATCCTGTCACGTCTGCACCGAACAGGCGGACGTACGCCGCGTCGATTGCCCGATACCGCGCGGCGACAACCTCTGTGGGCCTTGCCAATTCCCAGGCACGTGGGATGACACTGGCGATCAATTCAGGATTGAAGTTGAAGAAGGTGGCCGTGACGACAGTCGCGGGTGGAGCGCCGAGCGGAGCTGATCGCCCGGCAAAGTACACCATTCGGCCAGGCTCCAACCCGACGCCGACAAGTTCCTTCTCCGTCTCCGGGACGAAGTACGCCAAGGAATGGAGAAGTTCGAGAGTCCGCGCGGTCTTGCCTGCAGTCTGTGCATCCATACCTGAAACCGTAGCGGTCGAAAGCACGAACGCACGCGAGGCGACCTACTTGAGACCCGCGGCGTCCATTCCTCGAAGCTCCTTCTTCAAATCCGAGATTTCGTCTCGCAATCGCCCAGCCAACTCGAACTGAAGGTCACGTGCAGCGTTCATCATCTGATCGGTGAGTTCCTTGACCAGATCTGCCAATTCGGCCCGAGGCATCGATTTGGTGTCGCGCCCCTCGTACACACCCGCACTGACCGCACGACCGGCCTCACCCTGCGCACGCCGACCACGCGTCGCATTGCGACCCGAACCACCGACGTCCACGGACGCCGCAGTGTCCTCTGCCTCCTCGTACACCTGATCGAGAATGTCCGCGATCTTCTTGCGTAGAGGTTGTGGGTCGACGCCCATCTTCTCGTTGTAGGCGACCTGCTTCTCGCGTCGTCGCTCGGTTTCCTCGATGGCCTGCGCCATGGAAGCGGTGATCTTGTCCGCATACATGTGCACTTGACCGGATACATTTCGAGCCGCTCGGCCGATCGTCTGAATGAGACTGGTGGAGCTACGCAGGAAACCTTCCTTGTCGGCATCGAGAATCGCGACCAGCGACACCTCGGGAAGGTCGAGTCCCTCACGCAGGAGGTTGATGCCGACCAGCACGTCGTACTCCCCCAGGCGGAGCTGACGGAGCAACTCGACTCGCCGGAGCGTATCGATATCCGAGTGCAGGTAGCGGACGCGAATACCGAGTTCGAGCAGGTAATCGGTCAGATCTTCCGACATCTTCTTGGTCAACGTCGTAACCAGCACACGCTCGTCACGTTCCGCTCGCTCGCGGATTTCGTGAACGAGATCGTCGATCTGTCCCTTGGTGGGTTTGACGATGACCTCGGGATCGATCAATCCGGTCGGGCGGATCACCTGCTCGACGAACTCACCGCCGGACTGACCCAACTCGTACTTACCTGGTGTCGCCGACAAGTAGACGGTCTGACCGATCCGCTGACTGAATTCTTCCCAAGTCAGAGGGCGGTTGTCTGTTGCCGACGGTAGCCGGAATCCGAACTCGACCAGGTTTCGCTTGCGCGACATATCGCCCTCGTACATGGCGCCGATCTGAGGAACCGTCACGTGCGACTCGTCGATGACCAGAAGGAAATCTTCCGGGAAGTAGTCGATCAAGGTTGCGGGGGCAGTTCCAGGGCCACGGCCGTCGATGTGGCGCGAGTAGTTCTCGATGCCGGAGCAGAATCCGACCTGTTTGATCATCTCGAGGTCGTACTGCGTACGCATGCGCAGACGCTGAGCCTCGAGGAGCTTGCCCTTGCCTTCGAGCTCGGCGAGTCGCTCTTCGAGTTCCGCCTCGATGTCCTTGGCGGCACGCTCCATGCGTTCAGGGCCGGCGACGTAGTGCGTCGCCGGGAAGATACGAACCGTGTCGACCTGGCGAACGATGTCACCGGTCAGTGGATGGAGGTAGTACAGTGCCTCGATCTCGTCACCGAAGAATTCGATGCGGACCGCCAGCTCTTCGTACGACGGAATGATCTCGACCGTGTCGCCGCGCACGCGGAACGAACCTCGCGTGAACGCCATGTCGTTGCGGTTGTACTGAACGTCGACGAGCAGACGCAGGAACGCATCCCGCGGCACCTCCACACCGACGTCCAGCTGAATCGAGCGATCGAGGTACGACTGCGGTGTACCGAGGCCGTAGATGCACGACACCGATGCCACCACGACCACGTCCCGTCGTGACAGAAGGCTGGACGTCGCCGAGTGGCGCAGCCGCTCGACATCGTCGTTGACGGACGAATCCTTCTCGATGTAGGTGTCCGTCTGGGCGATGTACGCCTCGGGTTGGTAGTAGTCGTAGTACGAGACGAAGTACTCGACCGCGTTGTTGGGTAGCATTTCCCGAAGCTCGTTCGCGAGCTGAGCCGCCAAAGTCTTGTTCGGAGCCATCACCAGAGCCGGGCGCTGCAGCTTCTCGATCAACCACGCAGTCGTGGCCGACTTGCCGGTACCGGTCGCACCGAGGAGGACTACGTCCTTCTCCCCCTCGTTGATCCGTTTCTCCAGCTCGGCGATAGCTGCCGGCTGATCGCCTGCCGGTTCGTACGGGCTGACGACCTCGAAGCGCGCGTCTGAGCGCTCGATGTCACCAACCGGCCGAAACTCGGAATGCGCGACCACGGGATGTTCGGAAGCAAACGCCATGAAACCAGGGTAAGCGCACCTACCGACACAATGCCCGCTCGTCCGCGTTCAGCCGAAAATGCAGTTCGGCGGTAGGTTCTTCGACCATGAGCGAGGAACGTCCCCACATTCACCGGCCGAAGGTCGAAACCTTCGACATCGCAGCTCGCACCAACGTCGATCCCAAGGGCTTCGTTCGCCCGGTCGAGCACTACCGCGAAGAACCGTGGGGGCTGTACATGGCGCGCCACGCCGACCATCCCCGGTTTCACTACCTGGAGTCCTGGATCATTCCCGAACTCGGAATTCGGGCGTCGATCCTGCACTTCACCCCGGAACACATCCGAGACTGGGATTTCTATGTCGACATCGGCGACTTCATCCGCGGCGACCAGGTCTGGACGTCCGAGGACCACTACCTCGACCTGATCGTGCAGACCGGACGCAGCGTCGAATTGCTCGACGTCGACGAATTGCTCGAGGCGAACACCGCCGGGATTCTCGACCCGAAGACGTCAGAGCGTGCGATGCTGAACGCGGCCCGCGCTATCGACGGCATCGCCGCCCACGGTCACGATCTCGACGCCTGGCTCACCTCGGTGGGCATGCCGGTCACGTGGCGCTGAGTGGTTAGAGGGACCAGCCTGATTTCTCGGCCCACTCCCATGCCCGGTGGAAAGCGGCGTCGAACCACGGCGTCTTGACTCCCAGGTAGGCGTCGATCGCAGCGGCGTAGTCGTCGATGCCGGCGGCACTCTCGGCTGCCTTGACCTTGAGTTCGGCATATTCGGCACGCGCCGACGCATCGGCGCGAAGCCAGTCGCGGAAGAGGATCGCGAACTGCTGACCTGGCCAACCGTCCACCCGAATGTGAATGTTCGCGCGGCGCCCTGGATCGGCACTCCCGTGGATCCGCTTCGCCCACACCGCCGGATCGGTCTCGCCACCGAGGTACGACGGTTTCGGGTCGTCGGCGACGATGTGCTCGATCCGGGGGAACCCGGCAGCGGCCAGATCTTCCACGAGGTCGTCGGCAACGCCGAGGTGCTCGACAGTGATCTGAATGTCGATCACGTCCTTGGCATCGAGACCAGGCACTGCGGTCGATCCGATGTGATCGATACGGCGCGCGCGGTCACCGGACGCCAACGACAACCGGCCGATGATTCGTTCGGCCTGCGCCGGCCACGACGGGTCGGCTGGAGTCAGCTCGGGCAGTGCGCGCACTACCGTGCCCTCGCGGAGGTTCTTCTCGAAGGGAACAAGTCGATTCGCCCACAAGTCGCGGACCACGTCGTCGAGTGAACCCGGCTCTCCGCTGTTGTCGAGCCACACGTCGGCAACAGCACGACGCTGATCGTCATTTGCCTGCGCTGCGATGCGCGCACGAGCGTCGGATTCAGGCATGCCGCGCGAGCCCACCAAGCGTCGAACTCGTTCCTCCTCGTCGACGTAGACGATGACGACCAGATTGAATGCCGGCGCCATCGAACCCTCGACCAACAGCGGAATATCTTGAACGAGCACTGCATCCGACGGCGCAGACGAAATCTGCTCCATCGTCCGCGCACCGATCAGTGGGTGGAGGATGCCGTTGAGAGTTCCGCGTGACGTGTCGTCGGCAAACGCCAACGACGCCAGCGCGGGTCGGTTGAGGCTGCCGTCCTCGGACAGAATCCCGTCGCCGAATGCATCGACCAGAGCGGCAAGTCCCGGAGTACCGGGCTCGACCACTTCTCGGGCGATCAGGTCGGCGTCGACGATGACGGCTCCCAGTTCGCTGAGGATTTTCGACACTGTCGACTTACCGGCTCCGATGCCTCCAGTGAGGCCAACTCTCAACACACTCGACAGTCTCTCATCTCCGCGCCCGAGAGATTCAGACACGCCTACTGATCGAACACGCCGGGGCGTTCGAGGCTCAAATACCACAATTTCGGTGACCGTGCGGTTATGTTCTAGCGAACGCACCTGTACCTGCACCTTCTCGAGAAAGTGGACGCCATGCGAGCAGATCGCGACCATCACGGTCAGCACCGCCTCGGAATGCCGAACGGCGTGCACTGCATAGAGTTTCCCGAAGTTGCTTTTGCCCTGGCAGAGCACCGTCGTACGTGGTTCACGATGCTCGTGAGCCAAGGCCGACACAGCTTCGCGTCGATGCGTAAGCGCACAGCCGAAGCGACCGCCACCTACTGGGTGCCTGCTCCCGCAAACTGAGTTCTCTTCACGAAGTACAAAATGACCGGCAACCCTTCGGTGCCGGTCATTTTTGTGTTCACTCACTGAATTGATTCTTCGCTCGCAAGTGACACCTGGCAGAGAAAAGAACCCCGCCCCTGCACGTGCAGGGGCGGGGTTCTTCACAGATCTCGCCTGATCAGATCAAGCGGTAATCCTTATGCGTTGCCCGACAGCTTCTCGCGAAGTGCGGCGAGCTGTGCATCGCTGGCAAGCGATCCGCCAGCGGACTCGGCCGGAGCGGAGCCGGCAGCAGCCGGAGCCTCGGCGTCGTCTGCAGCAGCCGTCTCCGAGGAGTAGCCGGCAGCAGCGGTGGCAGCCTCAGCGGCCTCGTCTGCAGCGGTCTTCTCCATCTGAGCGGTGTGCATCTTGTGGCGACGCTCAGCCTCGGCGTAGCGGTTCTCCCACTCTTCACGCTGCTTGTCGAAGCCCTCGAGCCATTCGTTGGTCTCGGGATCGAAGCCCTCGGGGAAGATGTAGTTGCCCTGCTCGTCGTACGAGTCGGCCATGCCGTACTTGGACGGATCGAACTCGGCGTTGTAATCCTCGTTGGCCTGCTTCAGCGACAGCGAGATACGACGACGCTCGAGGTCGATGTCGATGACCTTGACGAGTGCATCGTCGCCGACGCCGACAACCTGGTCCGGAACCTCGACGTGGCGCTCAGCGAGCTCCGAGATGTGAACGAGGCCTTCGATTCCCTCTTCGACGCGCACGAATGCACCGAACGGAACCAGCTTCGTGACCTTGCCGGGCACGATCTGGCCGATGGCGTGCGTGCGGGCGAACTGACGCCACGGATCTTCCTGCGTTGCCTTGAGCGACAGGGAGACGCGCTCGCGGTCCAGGTCGACGTCGAGAACCTCGACGGTGACCTCGGTGCCGACCTCGACAACCTCGGACGGGTGATCGATGTGCTTCCAAGACAGCTCGGAAACGTGAACCAGACCGTCTACGCCGCCCAGGTCCACGAATGCACCGAAGTTGACGATGGAGGACACGACGCCCTTGCGGACCTGGCCCTTCTGGAGCTGGTGCAGGAATTCGCTGCGAACCTCGGACTGAGTCTGCTCGAGCCATGCGCGGCGCGACAGGACCACGTTGTTGCGGTTCTTGTCGAGCTCGATGATCTTGGCCTCGATCTCCTTGCCGACGTACGGCTGGAGGTCGCGGACGCGACGCATTTCGACGAGCGAAGCGGGGAGGAAGCCACGAAGACCGATGTCAAGGATGAGGCCGCCCTTGACGACCTCGATGACGGTGCCCTTGACGGCCTCGTCCTTCTCCTTGAGCTCCTCGATGGTGCCCCAGGCACGCTCGTACTGAGCGCGCTTCTTCGACAGGATCAGTCGACCTTCTTTGTCCTCCTTGGTGAGGACGAGAGCCTCGACCGCATCTCCCACGGAGACGACCTCATTGGGGTCGACGTCGTGCTTGATGGAGAGCTCACGAGAAGGGATGACGCCTTCGGTCTTGTAACCGATGTCGAGCAGAACCTCGTCGCGGTCGACCTTGACGATGGTTCCTTCGACGATGTCGCCATCGTTGAAGTACTTGATCGTGGCATCGATGGCGGCGAGGAAGTCCTCGGCGGAGCCAATGTCGTTAATGGCAACCTGCGGCGAGGTGACGGTTGTGGAGGGCATATGTTGAATTGCTCCGGACGAGTTGTGGTCGGTTGATGGATTTTGTCGGACGAGATGCGCGACTGTGGCGTACAAATGTTGGAAGTACTTTGTGAAGTACTAGATCGAAGTACCCAGCTGCATCAATAACGAACAACCGAATACCGGATCACATTCCACACCGCGGAAGCGCACCGCGAGCTCCCTCGGTCCGACTGATTCCGAGACCTTGGTAAAGATCTCGTATAGACAATCGGTCGGATGACAGACACTCGCGTGAGTAAGACTACGCGTCGGCTATCTTGCCGGGCAAACCCGGGTACCCTGCGCCCGCATCACCCGTTCTACTGTGTTGTTCATGTCTGACGAGCGCCATGCCGCTGCCAATTCCATTCTCGGTACCAGCGGCGTCGGCCGAGTCCGTGTCGATTCGAGTGCCAGCGACCGCGCCAGCCGTGCGTGGTGGGACGCCGACGCCGACGATTACCACCGAACCCACGGCGAGTTTCTGGGCGTGAACAGCGCGGAAGGTGAATTCGTCTGGTGCCCCGAAGGGCTGCACGAGGGCGATCACCACTTGCTCGGCGACATAGTCGACAAAGACATATTGGAAGTGGGTTGCGGCTCGGCACCGTGTGCCCGATGGCTCGCCGGACATGGTGCTCGGGCCGTCGGTCTCGACATCTCGATGGGGATGCTCGCCCGCGGGCAGGACGCGATGAATGCCGGCGGACCGGCCGTCCCGTTGATTCAGGCAAGTGCGGAACTCCTGCCGTTTGCCGACGAGAGTTTCGACATCGTTTGTTCCGCGTTCGGCGCCGTCCCGTTCGTTGCCGATTCGCAGCGAGTGATGAACGAAGTCGCCCGGGTTCTGCGTCCCGGCGGATCGTGGGTCTTTGCCGTCAACCATCCGATTCGATGGATCTTCCCCGACGATCCCGGGCCGAAGGGCTTGACCGCGACCCTCCCCTACTTCGACCGCACCCCGTACGTCGAGGTCGATGACAACGGAGTCCCCACCTACGTCGAGCATCACCGCACCATCGGCGACCGGGTTCGTGAGATCGTCGCCGCCGGACTTCAGGTGCGCGACATCATCGAGCCCGAATGGCCGGAGTGGTTGGACCGCGAATGGGGACAGTGGAGTCCCCTGCGCGGCCAACTCTTTCCGGGCACTGCAATTTTCAGCGCCGTCAAACCCTGACGGCTACAGCAGCTTCGACAGGAAGGCCTTGGTCCGGTCGTGCTGAGGATTGGCCAGGAGTTCCCGCGGCTCGCCTGCCTCGACCACAACTCCCCCGTCCATGAACACCAACTGGTCGGCGACCTCGCGGGCGAATCCCATCTCGTGGGTGACGACCACCATCGTCATGCCTTCTTTGGCCAACTGCTTCATCACGGTGAGAACTTCACCGACCAGTTCGGGGTCGAGCGCGGACGTCGGCTCGTCGAACAGCATGAGCTTCGGGTCCATCGCGAGGGCGCGGGCGATGGCAACTCTTTGCTGCTGACCACCCGACAACTGGGCCGGGTAGGCGTTGGCTTTGGCGCTCAACCCGACCTGATCGAGGAGGTCCTTCGCTCGTTCGACAGCCTTCTTCTTACTGACGCGCTTCACCTGCGTCGGCGCTTCGATGATGTTCTCGAGAGCGGTGCGGTGCGGGAACAGATTGAAGTGCTGAAACACCATCCCGATGTCGCGGCGTTGTTTGGCCGCTGCTCGCGGGTGAAGTTCGTACAGTTTTCCGTTCTTCTCCGAGTAGCCCACCAGGTCGCCGTCGACGTACAGTCGGCCGGCGTTGACCTGCTCGAGGTGATTGATGCAGCGCAAGAACGTCGACTTGCCCGACCCGGACGGCCCGACGAGACACAGGACCTGACCGGGGTCGATTTCGAGCGAAATCCCTTTCAGGACCTCCAATGCGCCGAAGTTCTTACAAACTCGGTCTGCTTTCACCATGGGGGTCATTTGCGTTCTCCTCCGGGGGTATCCGGAAGCGTTTCCACTACCGTAGCTTTTCCTTGCGCGTCGGCCAGTGCCTGAAGTTGGCGTGTGGTCAGTGCTCGGGTTGCGCCCTTCGAATAGTGACGCTCGACGTAGTACTGCCCGATCATGAGCAGACTCGTGATTGCGAGGTACCACGTCGCCGCCACCATCAACAGGGGAATCGGCTCGAAGTTGGCGCCCGAGATATCGCGCGCTCGACCGTACAACTCGAAGCTGTAAGGGACCGCCGTCACGAGCGAGGTGGTCTTGAGCATGCTGATGACCTCGTTACCGGTCGGCGGAATGATGACGCGCATCGCCTGCGGTAGAACGGTTCGTCGCATCGTCTGACTCCACGTCATACCCAATGCAACAGATGCTTCGGTCTGGCCCTCGTTGACCGAACTCACGCCGGCGCGGACGATCTCGGCCATGTAGGCGGCCTCGTTCAATGCCAAACCGATCACGGCAAACAGAAATGCTGCCTGCAAGTCCTGGAGATTGATGTGCGCAAACTGATGTACGAAGGGAATACCGAGATCGATGCTCTTGTAAATCGACGGGAACAGGCCCCAGAAGACCAACTGCACGTAGACAGGTGTTCCTCGAAAGATCCACAGATAGCCCCAAGCCGCGGCGCGAAGCACCGGGTTGGGAGAGAGTCGCATGACTGCCAGAATCACACCGAGGACGATCGCGATCACCATTGCCAGCACCGTCAGCTGGATCGTTGTCCACGCACCAGCGGAGATGCGTTTGTCGAACAGATACTGACCGTAAGTCCCCCATGCAAAGGCTTCGTTGGTCGCCGCGCCGTAAACGAACAGTCCGAAGAGGACCACGACGACGACCGCGGCAATCCAACGACCAGGTCTGCGTAGTGGAATCGCCTTGATCGGCACCGGATCGCCGGTCTCAGTTGTTGTCATGTTCATCAGCTTTCCGCGCCGTTGATCTTGGATACTTCGATGACGCCGGCCTCGACACTCCAGGTCTGCGCGATCTGTTGATAGACACCGTTGTCGATCAGGTACTGCATTGCCTGCTGCAGGGCGGGACCGAGGGCGGAGCCCTTCACGATCGGCCAGCCGTAAGGCGCCGAATCGAAGGGTTCTCCCGCAGCTTCCATCCGGCCCTTGCTCCGTTTGATCGCATAGCCGGTCACTGGTGAATCAGCGGACAGCGCGTCGACTCGACCGAGAATGAGCGCGTTGGCCGCGTCGTCCTGGCTGTCGTACTTGATCTTGTCGATCGGGGGTTTGCCCTCGGCCACGCAGGCCTCGCTCTTGGCAGGCACCTCGTCGATGTCCTCGGTGGTCGTGGTCTGCACCGCCACCCGAAGCCCGCACGCATTGTTCGGATCGACTGGCTTGTCCGGCCGCTGGGCCCACTGGATACCCGCGCTGTAGTACGTGACAAAGTCGACCGTCTTCTCGCGCTCCTTGGAGTCGGTGAACGAAGACATGCCGAGGTCGTAGCTTCCCGACTGAATAGCGGGGATGATCTTGTCAAAGTCGGCTTGGTTGAAGACAGCTTCGACCCCGAGCACGGCGGCAACGGCATTCATCAGGTCGACGTCGAAACCGACGATGTTGCCGTCCGCGTCCTTGAATTCGTTTGGCGCGTAAGGAATGTTGACCCCGACCTGCAGTTTGCCCGAATCCGTGACCTTGGACGGCAGAAGTGCGGCGATCTCGGGCACCTTCTGGACATCAAGTGGCGGCCCTTCCGGAACGAGACCCTCGTTGTTGGTGACACATCCGCCGCACAATGCGACGATCAAGCCCACCAACAGGACTCGCACCACGTTGGCGCGGATACGCCCGCCACTGCTCGAGCCATAACTCACGCCACGTGGCCTTGGTGCCCGTGCGTTTTCATCGACCACGACTCTGCTCTCCATTCGTCGATCGCCGCACTTGCAACGTCCATCCGAAATTCAGTCGAACGGTAGGTTACGGCAGGAGTTCCACCGTCGCCGACTTCGCAAGATTCCGGCCTGTCGTACAAGAATCAGCGACGCAGAGTGTGTGCGTACACGACTTCGGAAAATTCGCTGGTCGATGCCAAACCGCCGAGGTCGGCGGTCGCGATGCCCGACGCGATGGTCGTGCGAACCGCGTCTGAAATGCGGCGTGCTGCCGCAGACAACAACCGATCGCCACGCGCATCACCGAGCCAGTCGAGCATCATTGCACTCGAGAGGAACAGTGCCGTCGGGTTCGCCCGATTCTTCCCGGCGATGTCGGGTGCTGCACCGTGCGCAGCCTGAGCCATGACCTGCGTCTCGGAAGCGTTGATCGACGGCGCGGTTCCGAGTGAACCGGACAGCTCGCCCGCCAGATCCGACAAAATGTCGCCGAACATGTTTTCGGTCACCACGACATCGAAGTCGCCGCCGCGTCGAACCAGGTGCGCCGCCATCGCGTCGACGTGCTCGTCGTCGACGACTACGTGTGGGTACTCCGCAGCGACGGTTCGGCAGGCGTCACGGAACAGGCCGGTGGTCAGTGTGAGGACGTTGGCTTTGTGGACGATCGTGACGTGATTGCGCCGTCGCGACGCCAACGCGAAGGCAGTGCGTGCGATCCGTTCACACGCAGCGCGGGTGAACACACCGACGGCCAGCGCGATGTCGGGCGTCGGCATGAACTCGCCGCTGCCGACTGCCATGTTCCGATCCGCGTACAACCCCTCGGTGTTCTCGCGGACGATCACCAGATCCATGTCGGGGACCATTGCCTTGACACCGGAGAACGCCGCTGCCGGCCGAATGTTCGCGAACAGCTCGAACTTCTTCCGGATGACGCCGCCGGGTGTGAGTTGTCCGCGAAACCTCTCCGGATAGGACGCACTGTCGTGGGGTCCGAGAATCCAACCCTGCAGCTGCCCCAACCCATCGATGGTCTCGTCGGGAATCGGCGTGCCGTGGCTGTCGATGGCCGCACTCCCGAGCGGAAGCTCGACCCACTCGACGGGCGGAGCATGAACCGCTGACAACGCCGCATCCACGATCTGCCGTGTCGCCGGGACGATTTCGTGGCCGATTCCGTCGCCGTGCATGAGTCCCAGCCGCATGGCCGAAGTACCGATTGCGCTCGCACCTGTCATCAGGCAATCATTGCTCACCATGGTCCAGTCGGTGGAATTGCTCCTCGATCCAGTGAGTGAGTCGGAAGTCCGAGCACAGTGGCAGCTTCTCGCCGACGCCGGTTTACCAAGTCAGGCCTCTCATCACAGCCCGTCCAACCGTCCGCACATCACACTGTTCGTCGCCCGTGAGATCCCCGCGGAGGTCGACGGACTGTTGAAGCGGCGCTTCTCGGCCCCGGACTTCGAGGTCCGACTCGGTGGCTACATCGTGTTCGGCGGCAAGCAGATGGTCTTGGCGCGCTCGGTCATTCCTTCGCGCGCACTCCTTCACCTGCACCGAGAAATAGCCGAGGCAACCGTTGGTTCGACGGCGCTTCCCGCCCACGTCGAGCCCGGCGCGTGGACGCCTCATGTAACGCTCGCCCGACGCGTCGAACCTGCACGTCTGGGTGAAGCCATCGCCCTGCTGGGCACCGACGTGATTCAAGGGCGCTGCGGCGCGATCAGGCGCTGGGACGGCGAACAGAAGACGGAATGGTTACTGACGCCGCCGCTGTGACAGAGCGGGTTGCACGTCGGGTCACCAGGATTCCCGCGATCACCGCGAGTGCACCAACCGGCTGATTCCAGCCAACGCTTTCGTTCAAGACTATTGCGCCGAGAGCGACGCCCACCACTGGACTGAGATAAGTGACGGTGGACGCCGCAGTCGGCCCCCACCCCTGAACGACATTGGTGTTCCAGATGAATGCGAGCCCGGTCCCCAGTGCGCCCAGAGCGATCATCGACAGGACAACTGCCGGCGTCAGGTGCATCGGTGTATTCGCGATGACCGGTGAGGCCAGAACCATCACGAAAGCTCCGATACTGATCTGTAATAGCGCGACTGTGCGGGTGTCGACGCCGAGAGGAAGCACGAAACGTCTGAGGTAGACAAACGAAATCCCGTACGACGCAGTCGCTCCCAGGCAAGCGACCTGAGAACTGACACTTCCGCCGACGCCGAGATTCCACGGCGCCAATACGATCAGCACCCCACCGAATCCGAGAAGCAACCCCAGCGATTTGTATCGCGTCAGCGTCTCCCCCGGCAGAAAGGCAAGGGAGACAGCCATAGTCATCAGTGGTGTGGTGGCGTTGTAGATGCTCGCGAGTCCCGAGGACATGTTTTGCTCCGCCCAACTGAACAGCAGCCACGGCACGATGCATTGTGTCGCTGCGAGAAAAGCCATGTGTTTCCAGACGCGAAAGTCCCTCGGTAGGCCGATCCGGCTGACCGCTGACACGAGAACCAGCGCGAGCGCACCGAAGACCAAGCGCCACAGAACTACCTGCGTGAAGGACAGACCTTCGAGCCCGATCTTCATGAAGAGGAAACTAGCTCCCCACACCACCGCAGCTGCGGTGTATTGAAAGGCAAGACTTGCCCTCAAAGGGTGAAGTCTCCGTGCGGACTGACGTCGTGACGAGTGTCGGGCGTTCGGCCGGCAAGAGCTAGTACGTTCAGGACCAGTAGGACCAAGACGCTGACGACGATGATTGCCATGTGTCCAGCCTGACGGAATGTCCCACGTGGCAGTAGTGGCAGAAAAGCCAGACTTGGACGATTTTCTGCCACTTTCCTGTTTTTCTGTCACACTCGAAAGATGCTCGCGAAAGTGGTGGTCCCACTGATGCCGATGACCGAGGCGTTCGAACTCGGCGTGGCATGTGAAGTCTTCGGCTTCGACCGATCCGACGACGGCCTCCCCACGTACGACTTCTCTCTGATCGCCGCAGTTCCGGGTCCGATCCGAACGCGGTTCGGGTACAACATCGATGTTCCGTACAACCTCGATTCTCTCGACGACGCCGATCTCATCGTCGTGTCCGCCGGCGGAACCTACGACGCCGGCGACGCGTACATGTGCTCACCGAGTCCCGACTCGAGTGTCGATCCCCTGTTGGTCAAACTCAACGAGGCCGTAGCCCGGGGCGCCAAGGTGGCGAGTCTGTGCACCGGAGCGTTTGTCCTCGGGGCGGCTGGACTACTGGACGGAAGGCGATGCACGACGCATTGGCGGCATGCAGAGAGGCTTGCCCAGACGTATCCGGAAGCCAAGGTCGATCCGGACGTGTTGTACGTGGACGAAGATCCGGTGTTCACCAGCGCAGGCACCGCGGCAGGAATTGACCTGTGCCTGCACATCGTCCGAAAAGAACAGGGTTCTCGCGTTGCCAATGGCATCGCGAGAAGGATGGTGGTGCCGCCCCATCGTGACGGTGGGCAAGCCCAGTACGTTGCCACTCCCCTCGCCTCGACGCCGAGTGCAACCCTTGCCCCGCTCCTCGACTGGATGACGGAGAACCTCGCCCTCGACCTCACTGTGGGCATGGTCGCAGCCCGCGCGAACATGTCCGCGCGCACGTTCGCGCGCCGTTTCCAAGCGGAAACGGGAACAACCCCCGCCCGCTGGCTCAGCGATCAGCGAGTACTGGCCGCCCAACATCTCCTCGAGAATTCCGACCTCTCCGTCGACGTCATCGCAGAACGCGTCGGATTCGGCGGCGGTGCCGTGCTTCGCCAGCACTTCATTCGTCTGCGTTGCACCACGCCGCAGGCCTACCGCCGGACGTTTCGGGCGACCGAGAACGCAAGCTGAAATCGGCTCAGGGAAGAATCAGCGGTTCCGGGGCGTTGCACACACCAACAGCCCGCACAATGGAAAGGACCCCTGTGGCCACCCAGACACTCACCCAGCAGAACTTCGACGAAACGATAAACGGCAGCGACGTCGTCCTCGTGGACTTCTGGGCCTCCTGGTGCGGCCCGTGCCGCCAGTTCGCACCGACGTTCGAAGCCTCTTCGGAGAAGCATGCCGACGTCGTTCACGCCAAGGTCGACACCGAGGCCGAGCAGGGAATCGCAGCGGCCGCCAACATCCGCTCCATCCCCACGATCATGGCCTTCCGCGAAGGCGTACTCGTGTTCAACCAGGCCGGCGCGCTTCCCGCCGCTCAGCTCGAGGAGCTCGTCACTCAGGTCAAGGCACTCGACATGGACGAGGTCCGCAAGCAGATCGCAGAGCAGACCGCATCTGCTGAATAGCGTGAAAAGGCTGGGCCGGAATCGAAGTCGATTCCGGCCCAGCCTTTTTCGTTGCTGCCTAGTGAGCCGCGCTGTCCCAGCTTCGACCGGTTCCCACCGAAACATCCAGAGGTACCGACAGCTCGATGGCTGTGGCCATCTTGTCCTTGACCAGCGCGGTGACCTCCTCCAACTCGGAGGCAACCACTTCGAGCACCAATTCGTCGTGCACCTGCAACAGCATGCGCGACTTCAATCCGGCGTCAGCGAGAGCCTTCTGCACGTTGATCATCGCCACCTTGATGATGTCGGCCGCAGTGCCCTGGATCGGCGCATTGAGGGCAGCACGTTCGGCAACCTCACGACGCTGACGGTTGTCGCTGTTGAGGTCCGGCAGGTAGCGACGACGACCGTAGAGCGTCGAGGTGTAGCCGTCCTTACGTGCCTGCTCGACCACCGCGTGGAGGTAATCCCGCACGCCGCCGAAACGAGCGAAGTACGCATCCATCTGCTGCTTCGCTTCTTCGGTCGAAATCTTCAGCTGCGACGCCAATCCGTAGGCACTGAGCCCGTAGGCCAGACCGTACGACATCGCCTTGACCCGGCGCCGCAGTTCTGGAGTCACCTCTTCGATCGGTACACCGAATGCGCGCGAGCCGACAAAGCTGTGCAGGTCCTCACCGGTGTTGAATGCCTCGATCAGTCCCTCGTCGCCTGATACGTGCGCCATGATGCGCATTTCGATCTGGCTGTAGTCGGCAGTGAGTAGAACGTCGAACCCTTGCCCGACTACGAATCCGTCGCGAATCTCGCGCCCCGCGTCGTTTCGCACCGGGATGTTCTGCAAGTTCGGATCGGTCGACGACAGACGTCCGGTCGCGGCAACCGTCTGGTTGAACGTCGTGTGAATGCGTCCGTCTTCGGCTACGGCCTTGAGAAGACCGTCGACGGTCACCTTCATACGCGTCGCATCACGGTGCGCGAGAAGGTGTTCGAGGAACGGGTGTCCTGTCTTGTCGAACAGACCCTGCAACGCCTCGGCGTCGGTGGTGTAGCCCGTCTTCGTCTTCTTCGTCTTGGGCATGTCGAGTTCTTCGAACAAGACCACCTGCAGCTGCTTCGGCGAACCCAGGTTGATCTGCTTGTCGATCACCTCGTAGGCCGAGTTTGCTGCGTCGGCGACCTGGGAGGCGAAACGGCTCTGAAGATCGTGCAGATGCGCGCTGTCGACGGCGATGCCGGTGGCCTCGATCTGAGCGAGCTCGATCGTCAACGGCAGTTCCATGTCGGAGAGGAGCGACTTGGATTCGATCGACTCCAACTCGGTGTCCAGTGCAGCTGCCAAGTCGAGAACGGCCTGAGCGCTGAGCATCGCGGTCTCGGCCGCTTCGGCATCGAGCTGCTCGGTGTCGTCGAGCAGTGAAAGCTGTTCCTGGCCGGATGTTTCGGCGCGCAGTTCACGCTTGAGGTAGCGGAGCGAGAGGTCGTCGAGATTGAAGCTGCGCTGGCCCGGCCGGACGAGGTACGCGGCCAGAGCAGTGTCGCTGGTCAGTCCACCGAGCGTCCAACCACGCCCACGCAGAGCATGGATCGCCCACTTGGCTTCGTGCAGCGCCTTCGGCTGCGATGCGTCGGCGAGCCAATCACCGAGAGCTGCTTCGTCTTCCGGTGTTGCCGTCGACGCCGCGATGTATGCACATTCACCGTCGGAGGCCGCGATCGCGAGTGCAGTGACGTCGCCGGCGAACGGAGTTCTGGTTCCGAGCACCGTCACGCCGTGACGCTCACCGGTTCGTGCGTGGGCGTCGAGCCACGCGGCAACCGCACCCGGGGCGAGTGCGTCGCCGCTGACCTCGAACCCTTCCTCTGCTTCGGGCTCGGACGACGACAGGGTCGCGAACAGTCGATCGCGGAGAACCTTGAACTCGAGATCGTCGAACAACGCATGAATCTTCTCGCGGTCCCACGGGGCCAACACCAACTGCTCGGGCGTGTACGGCAAGGGAACGTCGCGAACCATTTCGGTGAGCTGACGATTGAGCAGGACGTTCGCGAGGTTCTCCCGCAGTGAGTCGCCCACCTTGCCGCGGACCTTGTCCACGTTGTCGACCAGTCCCTGCAGGTCGCCGTACTCACGGATCCACTTGGTGGCGGTCTTCTCGCCGACGCCGGGGATGCCGGGGAGGTTGTCACTCGGGTCGCCGCGCAGTGCAGCAAAATCGGGATACTGCGCCGGGCTGAGGCTGTACTTCTCCTCTACGGCCGTCGGCGTGAATCGGGTGAGCTCCGAGACACCCTTCTTCGGGTAGAGCACAGTGACGTTGTCGGTCACCAGTTGCAGCGAGTCACGGTCACCGGTCACGACGAGAACCCGGTATCCGAGGGCCTCCGCCTGCGTGGTCAAGGTGGCGATCACGTCGTCGGCTTCGAAACCTTCCTCGGCCATGACCGGGATGCCCAGCGCGCCGAGAACGTCCTTGGTGATGTCGATCTGGCCCTTGAATTCGTCCGGAGCCTTCGCGCGCTGCGCCTTGTATTCGGGGAACAGGTCGGCGCGAAACGTCTGACGCGACACGTCGAAGGCCGCGGCCAGGTGGGTGGGCTGCTCGTCACGAAGAAGGTTGATCAACATCGACGTGAAGCCGTACACCGCGTTGGTGGCCTGCCCACTGTGTGTCTTGAAGTTCTCTGCAGGCAGCGCGTAGAAGGCGCGAAACGCCAACGAATGCCCGTCGAGAAGCATCAAGAGAGGGCGATCGTCCGCCTTGCCGGTGGTGCCGGCTGGAGCGGTGGACGTGCTGGACCGAGTTGTGGTTGCGGGGCTCACGGTTCATCAGTCTAGGGATCGCGACCGACATCGACGCCTTCGCCGTTGTTTACGCAGGAACAGACACAAGAATCGGACAATTGATGCAGCCTTCGGCCTTCGATACGGAACCGAAACATCCCGGAAATCTCAGAACCCCATCTGAAGCGAACGGAGCCGTTAGAGTCCGGAAATCGCAGCAGCGAAACAATCCCTCTGCTGCGCGGCACTTTGTCCAGACGCGCTATTCCCGACCCGCTCGGAGGACGTACGTGGCCCCACCCGTAGTGAAACGGCAGACCCTCGCGACACTCAGCCGACTACTGGCCTTTGCATTACTGACGTTCTTCGCATTACTCAGCCTGGCCGGAACTGCTTCGGCTCAGGAACCGACCACTTCCCCTACACCGCCGACCCCGACAGCATCCGCGCCACCGACAGCACCGGTTCCCGACAACGCTGTCCCCGTCAGCGGCAATCTCAACAACGGCGGCACACGCCTCGAGGGCGTCACCGTGCGTGCACTCGATTCTTCCGGCACGGAAGTCGCCACCGGAGAATCGGCATCGAACGGCCGTTGGGAACTGGCCGTGGCACCGGGCACCTACACCTTCGAGATCGTTGCCGACACACTTCCCGACGGGGTCAGTGTGCAAGCCGCTGTCGAACGCGAGGTGGTGGCCGGCCGCGCGAACACCGTGATCTTCTCGTTCGGCGAGGTACGTACCGCCTCGAATGTCAGCTTCGGCGAGAAGCTGATCCGCACGACGGTCGACGGTCTGCGGTTCGGCCTCGTGATCGCGATCGCCGGTGTGGGTTTGAGCCTGATCTACGGCACCACTGGCCTGACCAACTTCGCTCACGGCGAGATGGTGACGTTGGGAGCCGTTGCTGCCTGGGTGATCAACACGTCCTTCGGCGTTCCGCTGATTCCCGCCACGATCCTCGCGATCTTCGTCGGCATCGGCATCGGCCTGCTGACCAACGGAATCGTCTGGAAACCACTGCGTAAGCGCAAGACCGGGTTGATCGCGCAATTGGTGGTCTCGATCGGTCTCGCGATTTCATTGCGCTACTTGATCCTGATCTTCTTCTCCGACCGCGCCGAACCGTTCGACGACTACCAGGGCCAGGTCGAGAAGAACTGGGGCCCGATCGCACTGACCGACGCCAACGCGATAGTCATGATCGTCAGTCTGGTCGTCCTGGTCGGCGTCGCACTGCTTCTGCAGAAGACTCGCATCGGAAAGGCCATGCGTGCCGTCTCCGACAATCGTGACCTCGCCGCTTCGTCCGGTATCAACGTCGAGCGCGTGATCATGTTCGTCTGGGGTCTCGGCGGCGGACTGGCCGCCCTCGGCGGTGTGCTGTTCGGTATCTCCGAGCTCGGCGGACGCGTCCAGTGGGAAATGGGCTTCAAACTGTTGCTGCTCATGTTCGCCGGAATCACCCTCGGTGGTCTGGGAACCGCGTACGGGGCGCTACTCGGCTGCGTCATCGTGGGACTTCTGGTCCAACTCTCGACGCTCATCATCAACCCAGACCTCAAATACATCGGCGGACTTCTCGTCTTGATCGTGATCCTCGTGGTTCGCCCCCAGGGCATCCTCGGATCCAGACAAAGGATCGGGTGACGAATATGGACATCATGGGAGCTTTCCAGGTTTCTTTCGCCCAGCTGATCGGGCCGTCGGCAATCTTCTACGCACTGTTGGCAATCGGGTTGAACCTGCACTTCGGCTACGCCGGACTGCTCAATTTCGGTCAGATCGGTTTTGCCCTTCTCGGCGGCTACGGCGTCGGCATCATGACCGTGACCTACGACCAGCCGCTCTGGCTCGGCATCCTCGTCGGACTCACCGCAGCCGGCCTCCTCGCGCTCGTGCTCGGTATCCCGACGCTGCGTCTGCGCGCCGACTATCTCGCCATCGTGACCATCGCCGCTTCGGAGATCCTGCGTCTGATCTTCCGCTCGACCGCGTCGGATTCGGTGACCGGTTCCACCAATGGCCTGTTCGGTTTCGCAGACCCGTTCACCGCACTGAGCCCCTTCGACTCGGCCAAGCAGTACTCATTTCTCGGCGTGAAGTTCTACGGAGACGACCTCTGGTCGATGGTCGTGGGGTGGACGCTGGTCTTGATCTTGTGCGGATTTGTCTACCTGTTGACGCACAGTCCGTGGGGGCGCGTCCTCAAGGCGGTTCGCGAAGATGAGGACGCAGCGCGATCGTTGGGCAAGAACGTGTTCGTGTACAAGATGCAGGCGCTGGTTCTCGGCGGCGTGATCGGTGGTCTGGCCGGGGTGTTCAACGCTTTGCAGACCAAGTCCATCAACCCGGACTTCTACTCGACCGCGCAGACGTTCTTCGCGTTCGGCGCACTGATTCTGGGCGGGGCGGCAACGGTATTCGGCCCGGTGGTCGGCGCAATGTTGTTCTGGTTCCTCCTCGCCATCCCTGATGCCTTGCTGCGTCAGGCGATCTCCGGCGAGAATCCGCTGCTCTCGCTGACCGAACAACAGGTCGGGGCCACCAGGTATGTCCTGCTCGGATTGATGATTGCTCTCCTGATGGTCTTCAGACCGCAGGGAATACTGGGTAACAAGCGGGAGGTGCAACTCAATGCTTGACGCCGATACCAGAGCACAGATCTTTGCCGACGTTCCTCACCTTCCCGGATCGGCGAAACCCGACCCGGTGTTGGTCGCTGACAACGTCTCGCGGACGTTCGGCGGCCTCAAGGCCGTCGACGTCGATCACCTCGAGATTCAACGAGGGTGCATCACGGGTCTGATCGGTCCAAACGGTGCCGGAAAAACGACGCTCTTCAACCTCCTTACCGGATTCGACCGGCCGGACACCGGTACGTGGTCGATGGACGGTCAATCGCTGGGCCGCATGTATCCCCACCAGGTAGCCAGGAAAGGAGTGGTACGGACGTTCCAGTTGACCAAGGCGCTCTCCAAACTCACCGTGCTGGACAACGTACGTCTCGGTGCCACCGGCCAACGTGGTGAACGCATTTTTGCATCTCTCGTCCCGTGGATCTGGAAAGGCCAGGAACGCGAGATCACCGACCGCGCCAACGAACTCCTCGCACGATTCAAACTCGACACCAAGGCCGACGACCTCGCCGGTTCACTCTCCGGTGGGCAGCGCAAACTGCTCGAAATGGCTCGCGCACTCATGACCTCGCCCTCGGTGGTGATGCTGGACGAACCGATGGCGGGGGTCAATCCTGCTCTGACGCAAAGCCTGCTCGGACACATCAAGTCATTGCGCGACGACGGAATGACCGTCGTGTTCGTCGAGCACGACATGGACGTGATCCGAGACATCAGCGATTGGGTGGTGGTCATGGCGCAGGGCAGCGTCATCGCCGAATCCACCCCGGACGAACTCTCGTCCAACACAGCCGTCGTCGACGCATATCTGGGCAGCCACCATGACCAGGCCCTCGAGTTCGACGACAACGGAAATCCGGTGGGCGAGACGGCCGTTCTGGCCGCCGCCCTGGCTGAAGCCGAGGTCGAAACCCTCGAGTCGGGCGGGGACCTGTCGGAACCCGACGTCGACAACCTTCCGGCCGATCTCGCCGCGACGCTGGAATCGAGTCCCGAGGAACCGCGCGGAAGGCACGAGAAGCCATGAGCGAGAACCACGCACGTTCACTCACGCCTGCAGAGTTCGCCGCGACGGCCGAGGAGCATCAGCGACTGTCGGCAGGTGCCCTGCTCCGCGCCGACAGCCTCGTCGCGGGCTACATTCCCGGCGTCAACATCCTGCGTGAATGCAACTTCTTCCTGAAGGAAGGGGAAATCGTCGGGATCATCGGACCGAACGGCGCAGGCAAATCGACACTCCTGAAATCACTGTTCGGACTGATACCGGTACGCGAAGGGTCGGTCACCCTACGCGAGGACAACATCACGTCTGCGCCCGCTCACGTCCTCGTTCAGAAGGGAGTCGGGTACGTCCCTCAAACGCAGAACGTCTTTCAGACTCTGACCATCGAAGAAAACCTCGAAATGGGCATTTATCTGCGTCCCAAGGCATTCGCGGAACGATTCGCCTTCGTGAGTGAACTGTTCCCTCTTCTGAGTGAACGACGAAAGGTGAAGGCCGGCGCACTCTCCGGCGGCGAACGCCAGATGGTCGCGATGGGCCGGGCCCTGATGATGGATCCGTCGGTGCTGCTGCTCGACGAACCGTCCGCGGGCCTGTCCCCCATGTTCCAGGACGAGGTGTTCATCCGCTGCAAGAAGATCAATGCTGCGGGTGTCTCGGTCATCATGGTCGAGCAGAACGCGCGCCGCTGCCTTCAGATCTGCGACCGCGGTTACGTACTCGATCAGGGTAAGAACGCGTACACCGACACCGGCGCCAATCTGATGAACGACCCCAAGGTGATCGAGTTGTACTTGGGAACGCTCGCTGGAAGCAAAGAGAAGTAGTACAGACACGAGAATGGGCCAGGGTCGCGAGACCCTGGCCCATTCTCGTTGGCTGCTTACCTGCCCACGACTTACTTGCCCACCACCACGAATCCTTCTGTGGTCAGGGTGTTCTCAGGGCCGAACTTGAGCTTTCCGTACGAACCGATGGACGGCTCCCCCGAATCGTTGAAGTCCAACTCACCGGTGATGCCGTCGTAGTCGATGTCGGTTCCCGCCTTCACCAACGGCAGGCACTCGACGTAGGACGTGCACTTGGTGCCGCCTTCGGTGACGCTGTTGATGTTGGCCGCGATGTCGGTACCGGCCGTCGACTTCGCCTGCTCGGCAGCGAGCGCTGAGATCACCACCGCGTCGTATGACTCTCCGGCGTAGTTGAAGTCGATCAGAGAGGGGTTCACAGCCTTCAGACGATCCTGGAAGGCAGCTCCGACGTCCGTCAGGGGCGTCGTTCCCTGCATGGTGTCGAGCAACGGCTTCGCCACGGATTCGCCGAGAGCGTTGCCCATGTTGCCGTCGACGCCGTACATCGCCATTCCGTCCGACGGGCCGATGCCCACTTCGTGCATGCGCGTGATGATCTTCGCCGACTCTTCGAAGCCCACCAGTGCCACTGCATCCGGATTGAAGTTCTTGACTTGATCGACTTCGGAGTTGAACGACTGCGCGTTCGGGTCGTAGATGATCTTCTCGATCTGATCGGAGGGGACACCCGAATCGATCAGATTCTTTTCGATGTTGTCCGCCAGACCCGTCCCGTACGGGTCGTTGAGGGCCATGATCGCTACGCGCTGACCACCGTCGTCCGAAATGAGCTGTGCGACGGCCTGAGCCTGCAGTACGTCCGTCGGAGCGGTGCGGAAGTACATGCCCTTGTCTGGGTAGCAGACGAATTGGTCCGAGGTGTTGGCAGGCGAGAACATCACGACGCCTGCGCTGGCGATCTTGTCGATCACCTTGAGCGAGACCGAAGACGACGCGGCGCCGACGATGACCTGAGTGCCTGCAGCCAATTCGCGGTCGACGGTGGTATTGGCGGTGTCCGTTGTGGTGTCACCCGAATCGCCGGGAATCAGCTGGACCGGTTGGCCGAGAACGCCTCCGGCTGCATTGACGTCGTTGACTCCCAGCTGGGTGCCCGCGACCATCGGCGGCCCGAGGAACGACAAGCTGCCTGTATCGGGAAGAAGCGTGCCGATGCGCAGCGCTTCCGTGGACGGGGTGGCGCCGGCCTTGGCCTGCTCCGGGGTGCAATCAGTCGTGACGGATGTCGTCGCGGCAGAAGCGCCGGACGTAGAGCCACTCGAAGACGAGTCATCCGACTTGTCCGAGCTACAGCCTGCAAGTGCCAGTGATGCCGCGCCGAGAACTGCAGCAGTACGCACAAGTGTTCGTCTAGCCATCCCACGCTCCTAAGATCAGCCGGTGCTCGCGCCACCCGAACTGGCGCTCGCTGTGGGATCAGACGCTAGACCTTGGAACCGTTTCGCGATCCTTCAAGAAAGCCCTGTGACCTGACTGTTATCTGAAGGTGCACAGTGTTTACACGGCTGTAGCGCTGCGCGACGTTTCGACGGTCGACGCAGCAACCGGGTAACCCGGACACTTTGCTCAAGCGTCCGGTTCACCGCCCAGAGTTTCCAGTACGACCTGTGCGACCGCCTTCATCGTGGAGCGCCGATCCATCGCGGCGCGCTGAATCCACTTGAACGCCTCAGGTTCGGTGAGCGCTTGGCGAACCATCAGAACACTCTTGGCTCGCTCGATCAGCTTGCGTGCTTCGAGCCGGTCCGAAAGATCAGCGACCTCACGCTCGAGCGCCGTCACCTCGCGGAAACGACTGACCGCCAATTCGACAGCGGGAACGAGGTCACTGATCGAGAACGGCTTGACCAAGTAAGCCATGGCGCCGGCATCGCGTGCGCGCTCGACCAACTCGCGCTGACTGAACGCTGTGAGAATGACAACAGGAGCGATGCGTTTGGCGGCAATCTCCGAAGCGGCGTCGATGCCGTCTCTCCTGGGCATTTTCACGTCCATGATGACCAGATCAGGCTTGAGCGACTCGGCCAACTCCACCGCAACCTGCCCGTCACCGGCCTCACCGACGACGTCGTAGCCCTCTTCGCGGAGCATCTCGACCAGATCCATGCGGATCAACGCCTCGTCTTCAGCGACGACAACACGACGGGGTGCGAGCTGATTGCCTTGCGGCTGCGGCGAATTCATGGCCACCATCCTCCTCCATCGAACCGCCCCGACACGAGACGCGAACGATTAGAGGGTACCGGTGTTTGACATTGAAATCGCATCTTCTAATGTAGTCATCGCAACAAGCCCTCGTATCCCAATTGGCAGAGGAAACGGATTCAAAACCCGTCCAGTGTGAGTTCGAGTCTCACCGAGGGCACCACCTGCCGCAGCTGGCCGCACCGCAAGGTTTCGGCATTCGGCTGTACCCCAGATCGACCGCCGTTAGATTCGATCCATGAACGGTCGTCGCCTGATTGCTCTGCTCGGAGCCATATCTGTTTTCGCGCTGCTCCCCGGATGTCAGACTGACGACCAATCCGACACTGCCGGCGAATCTTCCACCCAGACCGTCCTCGATGCTGCAACACAGACAGGCGCCCTTCAGGTCGGCACTCCCCCGATCGATGCCCCACCAACCGAGATCTCCATGCCTCCCCCGTTCCCGAACGACACGGAGGTCCCTTCACCGACTCCGCGCGTCGATGTGACCGAGATCGACGTGATCGATCACGATGGTTTCACCCGCATCACCTATCGCTTCGACGGAAGCGGATCTGTGTTCTGGAAAACCGAATACGTCAGTGAAGCAATCCGAGCGGATGACAGCACAGTCGTGGACGTCGGAAGTCGATCGATACTTCAAGTCGACCTGATGGGAGTCCAATCGGATTCGTCGCTCAACTCCGTATCTCACGAGGGCGAAAACATCACGCGCATAGACAGTGCAGCCAGGAACAGTGCGATCCTGCAGTCGTTTGTCGGCACGGTCGACATCCGTCCGGCATACACCGTATCGACATCCGATTCACCGTCCCAGTTGACGATCGACATCCCCAAGGCAGACAGCTGACTGTCGAATACCCAATTGCGCGCTCAGCTCAGCCATTCCAGCGCAGCGGTGCTCGACGCGGTAATTCGGTTATCGCGGGGCGGATGAATACTCCGTCTCGAAACCGAGGTCTCACAATCGATCCGAGGCGATTGCGGGGTCCGGTTCAACACGACTGTCATGATTCTCACTGCATGCCCGAACTTCCGCTGCTCGAACTGCTGCTGCCAGTGTTTGTTCCAGCAGGACTGCCACCGTCATGGGGCCGACGCCACCCGGCACCGGTGTGATCGCACCGGCATGTGGGAGCGCAGCGGCGTACTCCACATCTCCGACGTTGCCCTCGTTGTACCCCGCATCGATCACCACTGCCCCAGGCTTGATCCACGTCCCTTTGATCAGTTCCGGAACACCGACGGCCGCGATGACGACGTCTGCCGAGGCGACGTGTGCGGCCAGGTCGACGGTGCGCGAATGGCAGTATGTCACCGTTGCGCCTCGACGCAGGAGGAGCATTCCCATCGGCAATCCGAGTATCGGGCTTCGGCCGACCACGACGGCATGCTTTCCGGAGAGTTCGACGCCTGTGGCGTCGAGGAGGCGCAGGATGCCACTCGGTGTACATGATTCGAATCCCCCACCGGTCAACGCCATTGCCGCGAACGCTGCCGAGGTAACGCCGTCAACGTCTTTGTCGGCCGAGATGGCATCGAACGCGGCCCGTTCGTCGATGCGGCCTGGCACCGGGTGTTGCAGCAGTATGCCGTCGATCGAAGGGTCCGCCGACAACGCTCTCAGCACGTCGACCAGTTCTTCGGTGGTTGTACTCACCGGGAGTTCGACCGTCCGCGACGTCATTCCGACGGCGACAGATCGTTTGACCTTCATCTGTACATACGCCTTCGAGGCCGGGTCCGCTCCCACGATGACGGCGGCCAGGCAAGGAACGTGCCCCGCCTCATCACGAAACTGCCTGGTGCGCACTGACAGGTCCGCGAGCGCAGCATCGGCAATTGCGCGTCCGTCGATTATTCGAGCGGGCGCGGTCTGGGTCGACAGATTCTTGGTAGAGACGTTTTCGGTAGGCCGATTCTCGGTAGACATGGATCCCCTTCACACAAGATGTGTGAAGCACCCAGGCGGTCGATGCCTCGCGATGTGCACTCCCCGGTGGTAATTCCCACCCGCGCCAGTCGTGCGTGGTCAGCGTACCGCGCGTTTGTCTCACTGCCACGAAACGCATCCGGAACGCCGCTCTCAAAACGAGACAAATCGACATAACCTATCAATAGGTAACGATCTGACCTGCAGTTATTCCATCCTAAGCAATTAGATGGCACGATGGGGGCAACCGCACGGGCACCAAGCATTGGAGGCACCGATGGACAACGGCAAGATAAACCTGACCTATGACGGTCGGGTGTCACTGAGCTTCCAACTGGCAATTCCGCACGCACCGGACAAGGTCTGGAAAGTGATAACGGAACGCGAGTACCTCGACGCCTGGTTCCCGGCGGACGTCGATTTCGATCTCACTCCCGGCGCGGATCTGCTGTTCAAGGTGACCCCGGAACAAGTCGAGCGATTCGGACTGCCAGCAGATCACGTGACGCGCGGGACGGTCATCAGCGTCCACCCGCACCGAATTCTCGAATTCCTCTGGGACGCAGATACTCTGCATTGGGAACTGGCACCGGACGGCACCGGCGGTTGCTGGCTGACCCTCACCCACACGATGGAAGACGAAGAGTCCGCGTACGCCCACGCTGCCGGCTGGCACGCGGGCTTGGAAGTTGTTGCGGCCCAACTCGATGGACGCAAAGTCGACTGGTCTCCGTGGGACCGCGCCGACGAACTCTCACCGCAATATCGCAAGTCTGCTTGATTCTGGGCCCGAGTTCAGTCTCGGGCCCGCATCTCATTCCCCTTTACGCGGGAAATGCCTGATCATTCCTTCTTGGACCACCGTCGCCAACAGCAGTCCTTCCACCGAGAAGTACCGTCCGGTTGCCAGACCGCGCGAACCTGCGGCGACCGGCGATTCGGTGGCGTACAGAACCCAGTCGGTGAACCGGAACGGGCGATGGAACCAGATCGAATGATTGACCGTCGCCGCGACGATACGATCATGACCCCAGGACAAACCATGAGTGGTCAGAATCGAATCGAGCACGGTGGTGTCGGACGAATATGCCAGCGTCGCAGCGTGAATGAGCGAATCGTCCGGCAGATCACCGTCGGGGCGCATCCACACCCGATTGTGGTTGAGTTTCTCGCCGGTGCCCTTGAGGATCCACGCCGGATCGTTGGCGTACCGCATGTCGATCGGCTTGAGCGCCGCGCTGAAATGCGGCAGTTTTTCCTCGTACCCCACCAGATGATCGCCGATGGGAGGCAACGACTCCGGAAGTGGAACATCCGGGATCTCGACAGCATGGTCGAGCCCCTTGCCGGAGTCCTGGAACGCCGCGAGCATCACGAACAATTCGTTCTCACCCTGATAGGCAGTCACCTGACGGTTGGCGAACGCCCGCCCGTCGCGATGACGATCCACCCGATACTCGATGGGCGCCTTGACATCTCCGCCGCGAATGAAATGGGCATTCACCGCATGGATGGGGCGATCACCGTCGACGGTCCGCCCGGCGGCCATCAGTGCCTGAGACACCAACTGACCGCCGAACGTCCGCGAACCTACCTGTTTCGGGTGGTATCCACGGAACGCGTCTTCACCGATCTGCTCCAGATCCAACAAACCGAGGAGAGTACCGAGGTCGGTGGACGCGTTCGCGTGGGTCACTCAGTGGTCCTCTTCACCGATGCGGTGGACGTGAATGAGGTTGGTGGAACCGACAGTTCCCGGAGGGGACCCGGCAACGATGACCACGAGGTCGCCCTTGACGTACCGCCCGAGGGAGAGCAACGCACTGTCCACCTGACGCACCATCTCGTCGGTGGTGGCCACCGCATCGACCAGGAACGTCTCGGTTCCCCACGTCAGCGTCAGCTGACTGCGCACCGCGGGCAGCGGTGTGAAGGCGAGCAACGGCAGCGGCGTGTGCAGACGAGCCAGTCGACGCACCGTGTCACCGGACTGAGTGAACGCAACCAAGGCCTTGGCGTCGAGACGTTCGCCGATGTCGCGTGCTGCGTACGAGATGACACCGCGCTTGGTGCGCGGGACGTGGGTCAACGGTGGGACACGGGTTGATTCGTTCTCGACGGCCTCGACGATGCGGGCCATGGTGCGAACGGTTTCCATGACGTACTTGCCCACCGAAGTCTCGCCCGAGAGCATGACTGCGTCGGCGCCGTCGAGAACGGCGTTGGCGACATCGGATGCCTCTGCGCGAGTGGGACGTGAGTTCTCGATCATCGACTCGAGCATCTGCGTCGCGACGATGACCGGCTTCGCGTTCTCACGAGCAATCTGGATTGCGCGCTTCTGAACGAGCGGGACCTGCTCGAGCGGCAACTCGACACCGAGGTCACCGCGGGCGACCATGACGGCGTCGAACGCGAGCACGATGGCTTCGAGATTGTCGATGGCCTCGGGCTTCTCGAGCTTCGCGATGACGGGAACGCGGCGCCCGACTCGATCCATGATGGCGTGAACCAATTCGACGTCCGCCGGTGAGCGAACGAAGGAGAGTGCAATGAAGTCGACGCCCAACTTGAGAGCGAACTCGAGGTCGGCGATGTCCTTGCCCGACAGGGCTGGAACGGAGACGTTCATACCGGGCAGTGAGAGGCCCTTGTTGTTGCTGACCGGACCGCCTTCGGTGACCCGACAGACGACGTCGTTGCCGTCGATGGACGTGACGACCAGGCCGACCTTGCCGTCGTCGACCAGCAGTCGATCGCCGGCCTTGGCGTCGCGCGCCAATTCCTTGTACGTGGTGCCGACGCGATCGTGCGTTCCCTCGACGTCGTCGACGGTGATTCGAACCTCTTCACCGTTGGCCCAGGTGGTCCGCTCGTCCTTGAATCGACCGAGTCGAATCTTGGGCCCCTGAAGGTCGGCGAGAACACCGACGGCCTTTCCGGTGGCGTCCGACGCGGCGCGGACGCGAATGTAGTTTTCTTCGTGATCGGCATGCTCGCCGTGGCTGAAGTTGAGGCGCGCCACGTCCATGCCGCTCTCCACGAGCTCACGGATGCGGTCGCCAGAAGCTGTCGCAGGTCCAAGTGTGCATACAATTTTTGTCCGTCGGTTCACGGCTCGAGCCTAGTCGCTACCCCACCGCACTTCTATCCGGCATTTGCGACCTGCACTTTCTGTACTTACTCGATTCAGTTGGTCAGCTCACGAACAGCGGAAATGCCTTTGGATGAACCGGAGCCGGAAGCGCCGACTCGCCTGTGAGAAACATGTCGACGGCACGTGCGGCCGACCGTCCCTCGGCAATCGCCCACACGACCAGCGACGCCCCGCGATGCGCGTCGCCGCAGACGAATACGCCGGGTGTCCGGGTCTGCCACCCGACATCACACTCGATTCTGCCGAGTGGATCGGTGCCGACATCAAGGTCGGTGAGCAGCGGGGCGGTTTCGACGCCGTCGAAACCCAGAGCGAGTAGGACCATCTCGCACACCAGATCCGTCGTGTCGCCGGTCTCCACCAGGGTCCGTTGTCCGTCCTTCGCTCGTGACACGGCTACCGGAACCATCCGGATTGCGCGGACCGCACCCCCACCGTCGTCGAGAAATTCCTGCGCCGCCCATCGGAATCGTTTGTCACTGCCCTCCTCATCCGCCGGCGAGGTGCGCAGGACCCGCGGCCACAACGGCCATGGGTCGCGATCTCGATCGCGGCGTGCCGGAGGTGGGACGTGGTAGTCCAATTCCGTCACCGAGAGGGCGCCTTGGCGATGCACCGTGCCGAGGCAGTCGGCGGCCGTGTCGCCGCCACCGATGATCACGACGTTCTTACCTCGCGCCGAGATGCTCGACGCACCATCACCCTCGCATTCGTGGTTGGCCGCACGCAGGTACGTCATCGCACGATGGATTCCGCGAAGACTACGACCCGGTACGTCGGTGTCTCTGGCACGATCAGCCCCGACCGCCAGGACTACCGCCTCGAAATCCGTCGAGAGGTCGTGCGCGCTCACGTTCACTCCGACGGCGCAGTCGGTGACGAATCTGGTCCCCTCGGCGGTCAGTTGGTCCAGCCGCCGGTTGATGAGGGCCTTGGGCAACTTGAATTCCGGAATTCCGTAGCGAAGCAGTCCCCCGATCCGATCGCTCCGCTCGAACACCGTGACACTGTGTCCGGCTCGTGTCAGTTGTTGAGCCGCGGCCAGTCCCGCCGGTCCCGAACCGACAACCGCAACACGGTTTCCGCTGTGAACTACCGCAGCCTGCGGCCCCAACCAACCCGACTCCCAGGCGTTGTCGACAATCGCCAGTTCGATGCGCTTGATGGTGACACCCCCCGACGTGTGCTCGTCGTCGAGTGCGAGAACGCACGCCGTTTCGCACGGTGCGGGGCACAGATGTCCGGTGAACTCGGGGAAATTGTTGGTGGAATGCAGATTCTCGGAGGCTTCGGACCACCGTCCACGCCGAACCAGGTCGTTCCATTCCGGAATGAGATTGCCGAGCGGACACCCTATGTCGACCGAATGGCAGTACGGCACAGCGCAGTCCATGCAACGCGAGGCCTGTGCAGATACGTCTCGATTCCGCACGACGGGATCCAGCGACTCGTATACCGACGCCCAGTCGCCGACGCGCACGTCGGTCGGTCTGGTCGGTGCGTCGGATCGTTTCACGTTGAGGAACCCGCGTGCGTCAGGCATGAGCCGGCTCCACCAGTTCGTTCTCTTCCACGACCTTCCGGTAGTCGACAGGCAAGACTTTGGTGAATCTCGGACTCTGGCCAACCCAGTCGTCGAGAAGTTTTGCCGCCACCGGCGAGCCGGTCGCAACCAAATGCTCGCCGAGAATGTCGACCAGCTGACGACAGTCTTCCGCCGAGGGCTGCTCCAGAACGACCATGTCGCGGTTGACCTTTTCTGCCTTCACGTCGAGTACGAAGGCAAGTCCGCCGGACATTCCCGCAGCAAGGTTCCTACCGGTTGGGCCGATGATGACGATGCGACCCCCGGTCATGTACTCGCACGCATGGTCGCCGACGCCTTCCACCACAGCGACCGCACCCGAGTTGCGCACCGCGAATCGTTCCCCGACACGCCCCCGGGCATAGAGCGCACCGCTCGTAGCGCCGTACAGCAGCGTATTGCCGGCAATCACCTGCTCCTCGGCCACGAAGGGTGCGTCCTCACTCGGCCGAAGCACAATTCGTCCACCCGAGAGCCCCTTTCCCACGTAATCGTTTGCATCGCCGACAACGACCAGCGAGATGCCCGGTGGCAGGAACGCACCGAGTGACTGGCCTGCCGTTCCACTGAGCACGACGTCGATGGTGCCGTCAGGTAGCCCGACGGCGCCGTAGCGTCTGGTCACCTCAGCGCCCAGCCTCGTTCCCACCGCTCGATCCGTATTGTGTACTGGCAGTTCGATATGCACGGGTCGAGCGTCCTCGAGCGAGTTCGCAGCCAACTCGATCAGGGTGCGTTCGAGTTCGCTCGAAACAGGTACATACGGTTGGTAGGCCGCGCCGGCCGGCGTGGCCGGAACGTCGAAGAGTGGTGAGAGATCCAACGTCCGACTCTTCCAATGCGCCACCGCCGGAGACATTTCCAATACGTCTGCGTGCCCCAGCGCATCGTCGATACTTCGAAACCCCAGTTCTGCCAACAACCGTCGTACGTCGGCGGCGATGAAGCGAAAGAAGTTCTCGACGTACTCGGGCCGGCCGGTGAATCGCTCGCGCAGTTCGGGATTCTGCGTCGCTACTCCGACGGGGCAGGTGTCGAGATGACATACCCGCATCATGACGCACCCGGCCGCGATGAGTGGCGCCGTGGAAAACCCGTACTCCTGCGCTCCCAGCAACGCGGCGACGACGACGTCCCGCGCCGTGCGCAAACCCCCGTCACACTGGACGACGATCCGATCGCGTAACCCGTTGAGCACCAGGGTCTGCTGAGTTTCGGCCAGCCCGATCTCCCACGGCGCACCCGCGTGGTGGATGGACGAGAGTGCCGCAGCACCCGTCCCGCCGTCGTGACCGGAGATCAGCACCACGTCGGCGTGCGCTTTGGCCACACCTGCCGCAACAGTCCCGACTCCGGCTGCGCTGACCAACTTCACGTGTATCCGCGCGCGATTGTTCGCGCATCTGAGGTCGTAGATCAATTGGGCGAGATCCTCGATCGAATAGATGTCGTGGTGCGGGGGCGGAGAAATGAGCCCGACCCCAGGCGTCGAGTACCGGGTTTCCGCGATCCACGGGTACACCTTGGACCCCGGAAGCTGCCCTCCTTCACCCGGCTTGGCACCTTGGGCCATCTTGATCTGAATGTCGGTGGCATTGACCAGGTAATCGCTGGTCACCCCGAAGCGACCACTCGCGACCTGCTTGACAGCGCTTCGACGCTTGTCGTCACGCAACCGCTCCGGCGACTCTCCGCCCTCACCGGTGTTGGAACGCCCGCCGAGAGCATTCATCGCAACCGCCATCGTCTCGTGCGCCTCCGCAGAGAGGGAACCGTAGCTCATCGCACCGGTGTTGAATCGAGCGAGAATCAACTCGACGGGTTCGACCTGATCGAGCGGAATCGGCGGACGAACCTCACACCGAAATCGAAACAATCCCCGCGGTGTTCCGCCCTGCGCGCTCAGTCGATCGACTTCATCGCTGTAGCGACGAAACATCTCACTTCGCCCGGTCCGGGTCGCATGCTGAAGGAAGAACACGGATTCGGGTGTGAACACATGCAATTCACCATCGCGGCGATACCGGTACTGTCCACTGTCGGTCAACTGACGATTGTCGAACTGACGATGCTGCACTGCGGACGACGAGAACGCAGCCGTGTGGCGCATCAGAACTTCGCGCGCGACTTCAGTGATACCGATCCCGCCGATCCGGCTCCGTGTGTTGCAGAAGTATTCGTCGACCAACTCTCGACCCAAGCCCACGGCCTCGAATACCTGTGCACCCGTGTAGGAGTGAACCGTAGCGATTCCCATCTTCGACATCACTTTGAGCACGCCGAAATTTGTTGCTCTCAGGTAGTTGTCCGACGCAGTCTTCGGATCTATCCCGGGAAGTTCGTCCTGCTCGCTGAGGGCTTGGACAGATTCGAGAGCAAGATACGGGTGGACAGCCGCCGCACCGTAGCCGATCAGCAGCGCGATGTGATGAACTTCGCGCGCGTCACCCGAGTCGACGACAAGGGAAACCTTGGTCCGCAGGCCATGACGAACCAGATCGTGGTGCACGGCTGATACTGCGAGCAATGACGGAATGGGAGCCTGCTCAGGGCCTGATCCACGGTCGGAGATCACCAGAATCTCGATACCGGCTGCGGCGGCTGTTCGGGCGGACTCACGAAGCCTCTCGACGCCTTCGGTGAGACTGCCCCTCGGATCGAAACTTGCGCGAAGGACAGCGCTTCTCGGAGTTCTTGCGCCGTATAGTTCGGCGACCTTCGCCATCTTCCCCGGTCCGATCACCGGTTTGTCGAGAACAATCCTTCGGCACGACAGCGCCGACGCTTCGAACAAGTTCTGCTCACCGCCGAGGGTGACACCAAGCGTAGTGACGACTTCCTCGCGAATCGCGTCCAAAGGCGGGTTGGTCACCTGAGCAAAGAGCTGGACGAAGTAGTCGTACAACAGCTTCGGCCGATCCGAGAGAACGGCGAGGGGCGTGTCGACACCCATCGACCCCAACGGCTCCGATCCTGAGCTTGCCATCGGGACAAGAATGTCCCGCAGGTCCTCGGCGTGGTATCCGAAGAGCAACTGCCGTTGCAACAGCGGAGCCGGATCGCCTCGAGCAGGCGCAGTCTCGGGGATGTCCTCGAGGTCGACCAATCCCCCGTCGACCCAGTCCCGGTAGGGGGCTGTGCTCGCGAGTTCGGACTTGATCTCCGCATCGGAAACGATGCGATGGCGAGCGGTGTCCACGAGAAACATGCGTCCCGGTTCGAGGCGCCCCTTCTCCAACACCTCGGACGTGGGAGCGTCGAACACGCCGCTCTCACTGGCCAACACGATACGGTCGTTCTTCATCCGCCACCATCGCCCTGGGCGAAGACCGTTGCGATCCAACACGGCCCCGACAACAATGCCGTCGCTGAACGTCACGGACGCCGGACCGTCCCACGGTTCCATCAGACAACCGTGAAATTGGTAGAAGGCCTTTATCTCGTCGGGCATCGAAGAATCGTTCTCCCAGGCTCCGGGAATCATCATCGCGATGGCGTGTTGCACACTGCGGCCCCCGAGCGTCAAAAACTCCAGTACTTCGTCGAACGACGAAGAGTCGGATCCTCCCGGGGTGCAGATCGGAAACAGGCGATCGATGTCCCCACCTAAAAGTGTGCTCCGCAGCATCGGCTCGCGAGCGCGCATCCAATTCCTGTTTCCCACAATCGTATTGATCTCGCCGTTGTGGGCGATGCAGCGATACGGCTGAGCGAGTGGCCACGACGGAAATGTGTTCGTGGAGTATCGACTGTGCACGACTGCCAACGCAGTTCGCATTCGGTCGTCGCGTAGGTCGGTGAAGTAACCGGGTAACTGCGCCGGCGTCAGCATGCCCTTGTACACGATGGTTCGGGCGGACAACGAGGGGAAATACACCGCATCATCGGCCGAATGAATTCGCTCGACTTGTCTCCTGAGCGCAAACACTCGTCTGTCCAAGGCAATTCCGCCCACACTACGATCTCGCGTCTCGGCGCACGTCACAAAACACTGACTGATGTACGGAGCGCACTGCGCGGCAACGGTTCCGACGCAGTCTCGGTCGACCGGCACCTCTCGCCACCCGATAATCTGCAGTCCTTCTGCCGCTGCGTACCGGCGTATCCGAACTACCGCGCGCCGACGTGCTTCCTGATCCACCGGGAGAAAGCAGTTTCCGGCCGCGTAGGTGTTCTCACCCATCGCGTTGGGTTGTGGAAGCTCGAACTCGGTCACCGCGTCGAAGAACTCCGTCGGCAGCTGAATCAGAATGCCCGCGCCGTCTCCGCTGTTGGATTCGCGCCCAACTGCGCCGCGATGGGAGAGATTGCCCAGGACCGCGAGCGCATCGTCGACAACGGAATGCAGGTGGCGTCCAGAGGTGTCTGCTACCACGGCTACACCACACGAATCGGTTTCCTGATCGGGGTCGTACAGGCCCCGAGGTTCAGGTATTCGAGAAAACGGCACTCGGCGACCTCCACGCGGACATGCAGCCGACGTGCGCTAGTTTATCAGCCCATAACCGCAGGTCGCGAGAGCAAAACGGTGACCCCCTGATACCGAGGCATCAGGGGGTCACACTTGCCGAGGGTCGTTTCGATCAGCTACGCAAAGGGCGGTTGTACTGATCGCGCACACTGCCGGTCAACATCATGATTCCGTCGATGAGCGGCCAGATGCCACCGATTCCACACGTCAACCAAGTGACCGCGATCTGTGCGACAGCCATGCCGGGCTGGTTGAGATAAAAACGTCCTGCACCGAATCCGCCGAGCAGAATGCCCAGCAATCCGGCAGTCGTCTTCGACTTGTCCGAGTACGGTTCACCGGTCATCGGGTCACGTCCGTATGGTGCGGACGGGTCGACCAGGCCGTAGCCAGGCTGAGGATAACCCTGAGCTTGTGGGTACCCCTGAGGCTGACCGTAACCCGGCTGTGAGTATCCCGGCTGGGGGTAGCCCTGCGGCGGAGCCGCGTAGGGATTCGGAGTCTGATCTGCCGGTGCACCGTAGACGGGACCGTCCGTCGGGGTTTGGGTCGGGCTCGAGTAGTCCGGCGCCGGATAGTCGGTCGCCGGATAGTTCTGGGCGGCGTAACTTTCCTGCGACGTGTACGGCGCTGTCGGCTGATTCGGGGTGGAATCAGAATCGGCAGCGGGAAACGCTGTGGTCGATTCGGTTCCGGTCGGCGGCGGGTAGATGGGGTGGTTTCCCCACCCCGGACCGTTTCCGACTCCCGAATACGTGTCCCAGCCTGGACCGGTGCCGGTGGTCTCCGTCGACGGCGTCTTTTCGGTGGGTGCCGAGGTTTCCGTCAACGACGCATCCGCCGTCGCGTCGTAGTCGAACGGCGACCCGAACTGCGGTGGAACCGGCGGCTGTGATCCAGACGAGTCCCCCGACTCGGAAGGTTCCGGATTCTTGTTCAAGTTAGGCAACGTACTTTCCTTCGATTCGACGACGGTACGTAATAGCTTTTGTTATCGGACTTCGAGAAGGTTCGACCTTCTCGAGGCCAGTCCCCCACACATGTTTCCTCGGTTCGCGCTCGCGACTCATCCTCGCAATGGCCGGCGAGCACCGTCCCGCGCATTGCCCGAAAGTATCACGATGCCGTCGACGAACGCCCAGATCCAGATTCCGATCGCAAATGGAATTCCGATGAGGAACGCCGACATGAACAGCGCGAAGAACATGCCGAGCAGTTGGCACAATCCGATGCCGACACTTCCGATATAGAGGCGCCCGACTCCACAGATTCCGAAGAAGCCCAACAAGATCTGCAACAGTCCAGCGGTGCCCTTCGACTTGTCGGAATACGGTTCCCCGGTTACCGGGTGCCGACCGTACGGGGCGTAGGGATCTCCGAACCCGTACATCGATGGAGGCGGCAATGGCTGCTGATATCCGTACGGATTGGGCGCGCCGTAGACCGGTCCCTGATCCTCGGGGAATCCCCCCTGCGAATAGGGACCTGTCACGGCTTGTCTTTCTTCGACAGCTTCACCGCGTCCGACGACTCATCCGACGCTGCCGTGGAGGCGCTTGCCTCACTGGAAGCGGATTCAGCAGCATCGGATTCAGAATCTTCAGCGTCGGCGCCTTTCGCATCGGCCTTCGCCGAATCAGTTTCGGTAACTGGCGCCGCGACTCCTGCTTCGCCGGCAGCTACCGCAGCGACGTAGTCCTTCGACTTCAAATCAGCCGGATCCTCACGACCCTTCTTCGCCAGGAAGAAGTAGGCCAGTGCGGCGAAGAACACGATCCCCGAAGTGAATGTGTTGACGCGAATGCCGGCGATCTCATAGGCGAAATCGTCGCGCATCAGTTCGACGACGAACCGGCCCAGGCAATAGCCCGCGACGTACAGAGCAAACAGACGTCCGTGGCCGATCTTGAATCGGCGGTCGACGAGGACCAGCAGGATCACGATCAGGACGTTCCACACAGCTTCGTAGAGGAACGTCGGGTGAACGACCCGAATGACTTCTCCGTTGGAGACACCTGCCAGTTGATCGAGCTGGCCGGAAGAGTTCACACGCTCGAAGATCTCGAGGCCCCACGGGACGGTGGTCTCGCGACCGTACAACTCCTGGTTGAAGTAGTTGCCGATACGACCGATGGCCTGCGCGAGCAAGATTCCGGGCGCAATCGCATCACCGAGCGCGGACACCGGAATGCCGCGTCGACGGCAGCCGATCCACGCACCGATGCCGCCGAGGAACACTGCTCCCCAGATTCCGAGGCCTCCCTGCCACACCTTGAGTGCGTCGAGTGGCTGACCGTTCTCGCCGAAATAGGCGGGCCAGTCGGTCAAAACGTGGTAGAGCCTGCCACCGATCAGACCGAAGGGAACGGCCCAGATCGCGATGTCGAGAACGGTCCCCTTCTCGCCGCCGCGGGCGACCCAACGACGATCTCCCCACACGATCGCGACGATGATGCCGAGGATGATGAAGAGCGCGTAGGCGCGAAGCGCCACCGGTCCGACGTACCAGACGCCTTGGGGCGGGCTGGGGATATAGGCCAGCAGGTCCACAGTTGAGGTCACGACGCCACGGTAGCCGAGCGGACGCCCTCGGCGAGTTCTTCGGTGAGCGAGCGAACCGCTCCCAGGCCGTTCTCGACCGCGGAGACCAGAGCCGAGCCGACGATGACGGCATCGGCGTATGCCGCGATTTCGGCAGCCTGTGCGCCGGAGCGAACTCCCAATCCGACGCCGACGGGAATGTCGGAATGCGCGCGGATTCGTGCGGTCAGTTCCGGAGCCATCGAAGACACGGCGTCGCGAGCGCCGGTGACACCCATCGTCGAGGCCGCGTAGATGAATCCACTACTCGCATCGAGTGTCATCGCGAGTCGTTCTTCCGTCGAGGACGGAGCGACAAGGAAGATCCGGTCGAGGTGGTGCTCCTCGGATGCTTCCATCCAGGCGCCGGCTTCTTCCGGAATGAGGTTGGGGGTGATCAGTCCGAGCCCGCCGGCGGAAGCGAGGTCTCGTGCGAACTTGTCGACGCCGTACTGCAGTACCGGGTTCCAGTAGGTCATCACGACGGCCTTGCCGCCGACCGAACTGATCTGCTCGATCACGGTGAAGATGTCGCGAAGGCGAACGCCGTTGGTGAGTGCGGTTTCGGCTGCACGCTGGATGGTCGGACCGTCCATGACCGGATCGGAATACGCGACACCGACTTCGATGATGTCGCAGCCGCCGTCGACCATCGCCTTGAACACGTCGATCGATTCGGGAACGGTCGGATAACCGGCAGGCAGGTAACCGACGAGGGCGGCACGCTTGTCAGCCTTGCACGCGGCAAAGGTGGGTGCGAGGCGTGATGGTCGTTCGCTCACTTGTCCGAGCCTTCCGTGTTGTCGTTCTCGTCTGCTGCATCATCCGGAGCGGCTGCCTGACCTGAGGCGCCGTCGAAAAGACCGAACCAGCTTGCGGCGGTGTCCATGTCCTTGTCACCGCGACCGGAGAGATTGACGACGATGATCGCGCCCTCACCGAGTTCTTTGCCCAGTCGGAGTGCGCCGGCGACGGCGTGGGCCGATTCGATGGCCGGGATGATGCCCTCGCGGCGCGAGAGCAGCAGCAGCGCATCCATGGCTTCACTGTCGGTGACGGGTTCGTAGGTCGCACGCCCGATATCGCTCAGGTAAGCGTGCTCGGGTCCGACGCCCGGGTAGTCCAGACCAGCAGAGATCGAGTGCGATTCGATGGTCTGACCGTCTTCGTCCTGGAGGAGGTAGGAGTAGGCACCCTGGAATGCACCAGGGGTACCGCCGGCGAACGTTGCTGCATGCCTTCCGGTTTCGACACCGTCGCCGGCCGCTTCGTAGCCAACCAGCCGTACCGACAGATCGTCGATGAACGGGTGGAAGATTCCGATTGCGTTGGAGCCGCCTCCGACGCAGGCTGTGACTGCATCGGGCAGGCGGCCGGTCAGTGCCTGAACCTGGACGCGTGTTTCGAGGCCGACCACTCGCTGGAAGTCCCGAACGATGGTGGGGAACGGGTGCGGGCCTGCCGCGGTACCGAAGCAGTAATAGGTGTTGTCCGCGTGGGAAACCCAGTCGCGCAAGGCTTCGTTGATCGCGTCCTTGAGCGTGCGCGAACCGGTCTCGACCGAAACGACCTCCGCGCCGAGCAGGCGCATGCGTGCGACGTTCAGTGCTTGACGTTCGGTGTCGACAGCACCCATGTAGATGACGCACTCGAGACCGAGCAGTGCACAGGCGGTGGCCGATGCCACACCGTGCTGGCCCGCTCCGGTCTCGGCGATGATGCGGGTCTTGCCCATACGCTTTGCCAGCAGAACCTGACCGAGAACATTGTTGATCTTGTGAGAACCGGTGTGGTTCAGATCTTCACGCTTGAGAAGGATGCGCGCACCGCCGGCGAACTCGCTCATTCGCGTTGCCTCGAAAATCGGCGACGGGCGCCCGGTGTAATCGCGCTGCAAGCGGTCGAGTTCGTTCAAGAACGTGTCGTCCGCTCGAGCCTTTTCGTACTCCGCAGTGACTTCGTCGATAACCGCCATGAGGGCTTCCGGCACATGCCGTCCGCCGTAGACGCCGAAATGGCCTCCGGCGTCGGGATCGTGGGAGCGCTCGGTGAGTCCCGCGCTGGCCGGCGGCAGATTGCCGCCCTTGAATATTGCACCGGAGCCTGGTTCCTGAGTACGTGAAGTCACCCCACCAGTCTGCCCCAACGGTGTCGCTGGTCACCGCCCGGGTGCATCAAAGCACGCCGGGCGGGTGAAGCGATTTATCGAGACGGTTTGGGGCAGGACGGGTGCGCACCTGCATTGACCAGATCTGCGACGGCCTTGCGAGGGTCGCCGCTGGTCACGAGGCCTTCACCGACGAGCACTGCGTCGGCGCCCGCCCCGGCGTACGCCAACAGATCGGCAGTTCCGCGAACACCGGACTCGGCAATCTTGATCGTCTCGGTCGGAAGACCGGGAGCGATGCGACCGAAGGTGTTCTTGTCCACCTCGAGAGTCTTGAGATTGCGGGCGTTCACACCGATCACCTTGGCGCCGGCTTCGAGCGCGCGGTTGGCTTCTTCCTCCGTGTGCACCTCGACGAGGGCAGTCATTCCCAGAGATTCGGTGCGATCGATCAACGAGGCGAGCGCCTGCTGCTCGAGTGCCGCGACGATCAGCAAGATGACGTCGGCGCCGTGAGCGCGAGCCTCGTGAATCTGGTACGGCCCCACGATGAAGTCCTTGCGGAGCACCGGAATGGTGACCGCTTTACGGACTGCGTCCAGGTCGGCCAACGAGCCGTGAAAACGGCGCTCTTCGGTGAGAACACTGATGATGCGTGCGCCACCGGCTTGGTACGCCGCGGCAAGCTCAGCGGGATCGGCAATGTCGGCCAACGCACCCTTTGACGGGCTCGCTCGCTTGACCTCGGCGATGACGCCGATGCTCGATTCCAGAAGTGCTGCTGCAGCATCGAGTGCAGGCGGTGCAGCGGCCGCAGCAGCCTTGACTGCAGCGAAGTCGAGTACGGCTTCGCGGGCGGCGACATCAGCGCGCACCCCGTCGAGAATCGAGTCGAGTACGGTCATCGTGGCCCGAATCCTTTCTGGGCAAGAGCCCGATGTGAGATACGTCATCAGGGTGGTCTCAGCCTAGTGGGACGAAATTTTGCTACTCCGTCGGGGTACCCACGCAGGTGAGGGTTCAGTCTTACTCAGTGGGACGACCCCGGTTTCGCGCCGTTGTCTCCCCCAACTCCGTCGTCCCCGTCAGTCGCTGTCGGGTCCTCTCCGGCGTCGAGCGCATCCCACAACATCCGTTGTGTCACAGGCTCGTCCGATGCGGGTTTGTCTCCCTGACCGAGCTTGGCTGCGGCCTCGCGGCGCGCGGCAGGGTTGTCGTATTTCGACGACAACCCGCCTCGCACTGGAGGTTTGCGCATCAGAAGTACCGCCGCGCCGAGCGCCGCCACCGCTCCGACCAACGCAAGCAAGGCAGGCAATACCGAAACAGTCGTCGAGAGATCTTCCGGGTGACCGGACAACTCGGCCAAGTCCACCGCTCGGTCCGCAGAGGCTCCGGACACCAACAACTGCACTGCCGGAACCGCTACCGCGATGGCGACGAGGGCAACCAACAGTCCGACTACCCGAAGTGCCCAACCTCGCACCGCAAACGACGCCGCGATCGCCGCCAGAAGCGCGAGCGCGAGCGGAGTCATCGCCGCCGCCCAGGTGCTGCCGTCGAGATCCGTCGTCCTCTCCAGCGTCTTGCCGTCGCTCGAGGTCAGATGAACCCACGTCATTCGTGAGCTGCCCCACAGAGCTGCTGCCGACAACGCCAGCAGAAGCGTTCTCGGCACGGCGGTGCCACGAGAAACGCTTGTAGGCTCCGCTGCACTCGACTCGTTCTCACTCACTGATCGTCACCTCCGATGGTGCGCAGGGTGTGCGCCGACGCAATCGCGCTCAGCACTGCCATCGCCTTGTTGCGGGCCTCGGTGTCCTCGTAGACCGGATCCGAGTCGGCGACGACGCCGGCGCCCGCCTGGACGTATCCGATCCCGTCCTTGATCAATGCCGTTCGGATCGCGATCGCGGTGTCGGCGTCGCCGGCGAAGTCGAGGTAGCCGACGATGCCGCCGTAGATACCGCGCCTGGTCGGTTCCAGTTCTTCGATCAGCTGCATCGCTCGGACCTTGGGTGCCCCCGAGAGGGTTCCAGCGGGGAAGCATGCGGTGACGGCGTCGAGAGCGTGCTTTCCCTCGGCCAGATGTCCGGTGACCGTCGATACGAGATGCATCACGTGGCTGTACCGCTCGATGTGCCGGTAGTCGTGCACCTTCACCGTGCCCGGGCGACAGACACGACCCAGATCGTTTCGCCCCAGATCGACGAGCATGAGGTGCTCGGAGTTTTCCTTCTCGTCGGCGAGGAGGTCCTTCTCGAGCAGGATGTCGTCCTCCTCTGTGGCACCGCGCCATCTGGTTCCAGCGATCGGGTGTGTTGTCGCGACGCCCTCGGCGACGGTGACCAGTGCTTCCGGGCTCGAACCGACGATCGAAAACGCCGTCTCTCCATCACCGTTCGGCACGTTGAGCAGATACATGTACGGGCTGGGGTTCGACGCTCGCAGCATCCGGTACACGTCGATCGGTGCTGCAGTGCAATCGATCTCGAATCGCTGCGAGAGAACTACCTGGAATGCCTCGCCCGCTTCGATGTCGCCGATCAACTTGTCGACATCGACACCGAAGCTCTCGGTGGTGCGCTGACGACGGTAGTTCGGAGTCGCTTTCGAAAATGTCGACACCGTCGATTTCGCCGGCGCCGCGAGAGCACGAGTCATCGCGTCCAACCTGGCGACTGCGTCGTCGTACGCCGTGTCGACGCGCTCGTCCGTGCCGTCCCAGTTGACGGCATTGGCGATGAGGGTGATCGCCCCTTCGTGGTGATCGACTGCGGCGATGTCGGCGGCAAGCAGCATGACCATTTCGGGGATCTGCAGGTCGTCGACCGCGGAGTCACCCAATCTCTCGAGGCGCCGCACCGCGTCGTAGCCGAGGAATCCGACCATTCCGCCGGTCAGCGGGGGCAGGTCGGGCAGCCGCTCCGAACGAAGCAGCTCGAGGGTGGCACCGAGCGCGTCGATCGGGTCGCCGCCGGCCGGAGCGCCGGCCGGAACGTTGCCGTACCAGGCCGCCTCTCCGTCCACGACGGTCAGTGCAGCCGGACTCCCGACGCCGATGAACGACCACCGCGACCACGAACGACCGTTCTCGGCCGACTCGAGCAAGAAGGTGCCGGGACGATTGCCGGCCAACTTCTCGTACGCCGAGAGCGGAGTTTCGGAGTCCGCCAACACTTTCCGAGTGACCGGAACGACCCGGTGCTCAGCTGCGAGAGCTCGGAACTGCTCCCGGGTCGTGGTGGAATCGGACGCGTCACCGACGATCGCGGTGTCGGATGACCGTGCGGACATGGAGGTGGGCTCGCCGTGCATGGCTCCATCATCCCAGGCTCCCCCATGTGGCCGTCGTGCGCGGGTAACCTCGGCCGAATGAAACCAGGCCAACTCGCTCCCGATTTCTCACTGCCCGACCAGGACGGGACTCCGCGCTCGCTGACGAGCCTGCTCGAGAACGGACCCTTGGTCCTCTTCTTCTACCCGGCAGCCTCGACGCCGGTGTGCACCGCCGAGGCGTGCCACTTCCGTGACCTCGGCAGCGAATTCGCCGCGGTGGGCGCTTCGCGAGCGGGCATCAGCACCGATACGGTCGAAGCTCAGTCCACCTTTGCCACCGCACAATCCTTCGACTACCCCCTACTCGCCGACACCGAGGGCAAGGTAGCCGAACAGTTCGGCGTCAAGCGCGGACTCCTGGGCAAGTTGGCTCCGGTCAAACGCTCGACCTTCGTGATCGACACCGACCGCACCGTCCTCAAAGTCATCTCGAGTGAACTACGCGCCAACACCCACGGAGACCAGGCGCTCGAGTTCCTTCGCAATCGAAGCTGACGTGCCTGGGCACCTGATTCTCTGCGCGATTTAAACCCTCTATGCGACCTGAATCGAGCGCTTCGCAAGCCCCATCCAGAATCCGTCGATCACCTGGGTGGGCACCTGTTCCGGATCGGACGACGCACCGAGCGTGACGAACAACGGGGCGAAGTGCTCGATGGTCGGATGCGCGTACGGCATCCCGGGAGCTTGAGCGCGGAAGTCGATCAAGGAATCGACGTCACCGGCAGCGAACCTCTCCCCTGCCCACGCGTCGAATTCCGCCGACCATCCCGGGGCCTGCGCCTCCGGTGACGGATCGCGCAGGAACGGTAGCCCGTGCGTGGTGAATCCGGATCCCACGATCAGTACACCTTGCTCACGGAGTGGCCGTAGGCGCTGTCCGAGATGGAGCAAACGCTCGGGATCGAGGGTTGGCAGCGAAATTTGCAGTACCGGGATGTCTGCGTCCGGGTACATCACCGTGAGCGGCACGTAGGCACCGTGATCCAGGCCTCGATTCGGCTGCTGAACCACGCGTTCGTTGTCCGGCATCAACGCGGCAACCTGGGCGGCGAGTTCCGGAGCGCCGGGAGAGTTGTACTTCGCGCGGTAGAACCTCTCGGGAAAACCACCGAAGTCGTAGATGAGCGGGGTGCCCGTGGTCGTCGATCCGATCGTCAGCGGTGCTGATTCCCAGTGCGCCGATACGACGAGGATTGCCGTCGGCCGCGGAAGATCGCCGGCCCACGCCCCCAACTGGTCGACCCACAACGCGCTGTCCACCAGCGGCGGAGCACCGTGGCTGAGATACAGCGCAGGCATGGTTGTGGTGGACATACGGACTCCTCGGGATAGACATTCGTCGTAAGTTGAAGATTCAACCTAATATAGAACTCAACACTTGCGTCCCGCAACTATTCCCCGCAGGATTCTTCTGGACATGCGTCTGAGACGCTGTACACAAGCACGCTCCGTGCACGAAGAATGCTCGACCCGAAGGAGAAGTCACCGATGAGTGAACCGACCGCGCAGCCCGACGCGCAGTCTCAGACGAAGTGGCTCACAGCCGAGCAGCAAGAAGCATGGCTGACACTGATCGCTCTCGTGACACGGTTGCCTGCCGCACTCGACACTCAACTACAACGCGATTCGGCACTCACACACTTCGAATACTTCGTACTCGCGGCACTCTCGGACGCCCCCGACCACAAGCTCCAGTTGTCGGTACTGGCCCAGCGCGCGAACGCGTCCCTGTCCCGCCTCTCGCACGTGATCACGAAGATGGAGAAGGCCGGCTGGGTGAAACGGGAAGTCATTCGTGGCAGCCGCGGCTCCAACGCAGTGCTCACCGATGAGGGAATGGCAAAGGTGGTCGCGGCCGCACCGCCGCACGTCGCCTCAGTTCAAGGTCTCCTCTTCGAGGGCCTCGACGATCGCCAGGTCGCCCAGCTTTCGTCGTTGGGTACAGCAATGCTCACCCAACTGGACAAGGGAATCGCCGCCGGACTCGGCAAGGCCTGACCACATCCCCGAGACGAGCGACTGATGATCAAGACGGCAGCTTCGCGAGGTCGAGTGCAGCCAAGTGACTGAACAGCATGCTCGCTCCGATCGGGTTTCCACCGCCGGGGTACGTAGTCCCGCTGGCCGCTGCCATCGTGTTCCCCGCCGCGTACAACCCGGCAATCGCCGTACCGTCGGATTTGAGCACCCTCCCGGTCGCGTCGGTCCGTAGACCACCTTTGGTCCCGAGGTCGGAGATGCCGAAAGCGGCAGCGTGAAACGGCCCTTGATCGATCGGTACGAGCGGCGAAGCCCCCTCGGAGAAGGCGCGGTCGTACGCAGTGTCTCCTCGACCGAAGTCCGTGTCGACGCCAGTCGCCGCAAACGCGTTGAATCGCTTCACGGTCTCCACCAGTTCCGCTGCGGGAACATCGATCTGGGCAGCGAGGTCTTCGAGTGTCTGTGCACTCTTCCACAACCCCGCAGCCACGTACTGCTCCGTCTGGGCCATGGGTACGTTGGGTGCCTTCACCGGCGGCACTGCGCCTTCTCTGTTGTCGTAGATCATCCAGTACGGCGTGGTCACTTTCCCTGCCCGCATGTGTTCGATGACAGAGCGACCCAAGCGGTCGTACGGCGCTGATTCGTTGACGAATCGACGACCGTCGTCGTCCACGAAGATTCCGCCGGTGAACCACAGCGCAAACGCGGAGCGCCCATCTGGATGGGTGAGTCCCGGCGACCACCAGGCCTCGCCCATCAGGTCGGTGTCGACACCCGCGGCGACCGCCGCCTGGTGCGCCTTCCCGAGGTTGCCGGGGCAGCCCATCGTGTCGAGAGCGGATCCGGGGACACCGAATTCGGCACGCATGGTCTCGTTCTGCTCGAATCCACCGGCGGCGAGGATCACTCCTCTGCGTGCCTGAATGGTTCGACGCCGACCATCTCGGTCGACGACGGCTCCGACCACCACTCCGTCCTCGACAACCAGTTCCTCGAGAGTGGTCTTCAGGTGCATGGTGGCGTTCGGGAGTTCCGCAAGAGCCAACAGGAATCGACCGATCAACGACTGGCCGCCGACGAGGTACTTCGGCAACTCCTCCCCCAGCCGTTCCGTCGCCAGCGGCGGACGAAGCGAATCACGAAGCGCACCCAGCTTGTTCGCGTTCATCGGCTTGGGAACAATGTGCCGTCCGCTCGCTCGAGCCTTGGGCTCCTCACCGAAGTAGTCGGGCCACGGCAGTATCTGGAACTCGAAGTTCGAGTCCTCTTCGAGGTAGTCGATCAACCCGGCGCCACCTCGAACGTAGGCTTCCTGAACGTCGGCGGGCGTACGATCACCCACCACTGATCGGTAGTACTCCAGCGCATCCTCGATGGTGTCGACGTCCCCGCCCCGACGAAGAACGGCGTTGCACGGGAACCACATTCCGCCGCCGCCCGAGTACGCCGTTGTTCCGCCGTACTTGTCGGTTGCTTCGATCGCAATGACGTCGAGGCCTTCGCGGGCTGCCGTGTACGCGCCGGTGAGTCCACCACCTGATCCCACAGCGAGTACGTCGCACGTCTCGTCCCACTTCGCCATCGTCAGCCTCTCTGATTCTGGGCACAGTTTCCGAACATGTTCTAGAAATCGTTCTAACACATGGACTTAGCGATCGCGGGGGTTCGAAATTCTGTCCCACCGAGCGGGAGCGAGACATGACGCCGAGCGGGAGCGAGACATGACGCCGAGCGGGAGCGAGAACGAGCAGCGATAGCGCACACTTTGCTCGCACGGGTCTGATCCCGTAGTGTCTGGACACATGTCTGGTAAGACCAAGTTCGAGTCCACTCGCCGCAGACTGACCCAGCAGCAAGCCGAAACCGTCGATCGATTGACCGCGGCAGCGATCACGGTCCTGCGCGACAAAGGGTTTGCCGATCTGACCGTGCGGATGGTGGCAGCAGAAGCCGGTGTCGCCGCGGCTACGGCATACACCTATTTCTCGTCCAAGAGTCACCTTGTGGCAGAACTGTTCTGGCGTCGCCTCGACGCGGTACCCCACGAGCCCTCCCCGGAGGCGGAACGGGAAGCGCAGGTCTGTTCGGTCCTGCGCAGCGTCGCACTCCTCGTTTCCGACGAACCGGAGCTGGCCGCGGCCGTGACCACGGCGATGATGGGCAATGATCCCGACGTCGAACACCTTCGGGGACGTATCGGCAAGAACATCCGCGAGCGGCTCATCGAGGCGCTGGGGCCGTCATACGATCCCGACGTACTCGAAGCACTCGAAATCTCCTGGTCCGGAGCGCTTGTTCGAGCCGGCATGGGTTACGAGTCCTATTCGCAGATCGCAGACCGGCTCGAAGTCACTGCCAGGCTGATCATGGCGGGCCGCGACAACCTTCACTAGACGGGGGTCATGGCACTCACCAGCCATGTGCCGTCGACTCGATCGAGTGTCACCTCGACTCGGCTCGACGTCGACGCTGGTGCCGGCCGCGCGGTACTCGTCGTGATCTGATCGACGAACACGAGCACTTCCGCGCGGTCCGCGGCAACGGAGAGCACACCGACATCGACGACTCGGGCTTTCGTGCTGATTCCCTGCTCCTTCGACTGTGGGGCAACTGTTTTCGATCCGAATTCGGTGAAACTGTCCTGAAACGATCCGCCGGCGCCTTCGGCCGCTCGTGCGAGATCGTCGTCGACGGTATCGCTGTTGTAGCTCAGGAGCTTCTCGACGAGCGTGGGCGCCACACCGATCACCTCGGCACGTGCGGTTTCAGCGTCCCTCGAACGGTGGTGACTCCAGATCGCAGTGCCGCCGACTCCCATCAAGACCAACGCTGCAAGCGCTATGACCATGCGCTTCACGGCACGAACTCCACACTCGACATCAGTACCCGCCCGTCGACGTCCTCGACACCGACGCGCAGACGGTAGGTGCGCGCCGAAGACTCTCCCGCTGAATTGCCGACCTGAGCAGATGCCGCGATCAGCACCACCCCCGAGTTACCGGATTCCGATGCCAAGGCTGCGGTGTCGACACGCCCGTCGGAATCGACGGCAAAATCACGGATGGACGCGACGAACGCAGATTCGCCGGACTTCAGTTCGTCGGCAAAGGTTCCCGTACTCAGCGACTGCAGTGTCTCGAGGTCCTCGTCGACTGTGGCGGAGTGAACGTCGATCAGAGCGAGGGCTCCTGCGACCGCACCGTCGACGAACCCTTGACGCTGGGACTCTCGCGCGCGGTCCGATCGAACTGCCAGAGCACCGAAGACGACAACGACGCTCAGAGCCACGAGTGCAATCCAGACCAGGGCAAGGAGTACACCGCGCTTCCCTCCGACCGGATCCAGCACCTCGCCCCTCAGCGATTCGTCGGCATCAGCAACTGTTGCCACGGCTCACCCTCCCCCGAATCGGAAGCAGCAGGAGCCAATTCCGTGTGTTGATAGTCGACTCCGTCTGGCCCCGTGTACAACTCGCCGGGCGCATTGGTTCCCGAGGGGACGTACGGATCTGGGCTCCGACAGATCTCCGGGCTCGGTGCTCGTTTACCCGGTACCTCCATACAGGGAATGTTCCGGGATCCACGAACTGCGAAGACCGAGTTCTGCGGAACTTTGCAGTACAAGTCGGCCGGGGTGTCCGGGACACTCATCTGGGTCGGGTCTCGTCGCTGATCGGCCGGAAGGTAGCCGGTCGAGCAGGCCGCAGGGTCCTGCGCTTGGAGGTGGAAGTTGACATTCGCGGCGCCGTCCACCTGCCCGCGTTGGACAACGGTTTCCTGTGCCGCGACCAGTGGCGGCAAGATGACGAGCACCTGCTCCAACCCGGCGTTGTACGTCAAAGCCACCTGAGCGGTGCTGGTGAAATTGGCAAGCAGCACAGGCAAAGTGGGTTTGAGGCCTTGAAACAGCAGGTCGGCTTCAGTCGCGAAGCCCGGTCCGGTCTCGAGGATATTGCGCACGGACCCGTCGGCGACCTCCAACTGTCCACTGAGTTGAGCGACACTGGACGCCCACTGGCGAATCTGATCGCCCGTCACCACCTGTGTCTGCAGGAGCGGATCCAACTGCTGTACGAGCGTCGTGGCCGGGGTTGTGGCAGCAGACATCTGATCGACGAACGAGGTGGTCGAATCCAGCAGACGAGCCAGGTCCTCTCCCCTGCCACCGAATGCTGCCGCGGACTCGTCGATCACCGACCGCAACTTGTCCTGCGGTACCGATGCGAGCATCGCCTGCGCCTGATCGAGGACCGGTCCGATCTCGGTCGGGATCGTGACAGCGTCAGGGCCGATCACGTCTCCGTCGGCCAGAAAGGGTCCGTCCGCGGTTCTCGGTTGCATGTCGACGTATTGCTCGCCGATGGCCGACACACTTCGCACCGCTACTGCGAGCCCGCTGGAGGGAACGGGAACCGCACTCTCCAAAGATAATTCGGCGCGTACCACTCCCGGAGACAGACGCACCGACCTGACCTGACCGATGGTGTCGCCGCGATAGGTCACGTTCGCGTTCCGATAAAGGCCACCGGCGTCCGGCAGTTCGACTGTCACCGAATAGCGCCCGATGCCGAGCATGGCCGGAACTCTCAGGTACGAGATAGCCGCTGCGCTCATGCCTATCACCGCCAGGATCGCGAAGATCGTCAATTGCCTTCGCACCAGCTTCGTGAGAATCATCGTCCACCTCCCTGGGCGGGCTGCGCTGTGCCAAGTGGGCCGGGCTGTCCTGTGCCGAGTGGGGCGGTCAAGGGATCTACCAGGATTCCGCTCTCCACTGGTGTTTGCGGCGCCCCGAACGGAGTGCCGAAACCGAGCCCCGACTGCAGACGATTACTCGTGAGGTCGATCAGCGCCCACAAATTGGTGTAATCACCGCGCATTCCGTCGTCGATGGTCGTCTGGGGGAAGGGGAAGGTACTCAGGTTGCCCAAATTGTTGATCAGGTCCGGTCCTGTTTCGACCACCTTCTGCAGCGTCGATTCCAAGGAGCTCAAATTGGCTTTCAGATCGTCGCGGGTCCGGTCGACCAGATCGGTCCCGACGTCCCCGAACCTGCCGACCGCATCGAGGGCGGTGGTCAGGTCGACGCGTTGGGCGCTCAGTTCCGCCAAGGCTGGATCGAGGGTCTCCAACGCCTCACCGAGAACGTCTCGCTGAGCCGTGATCTCGCCGGCGAACACGTCGAGATTCTCCATGGTCGTGACTATCGCCTCGCGTTGACGGTCGAGTGTCTCGGTCACGGTGTCCATCTGGCTCAGCAGGTCGCGCGCCGCATCCGTCCGTCCGCCGAGAGCAGTGTTCAGTTCCGTGGTGATGCTGTGAATCTGGGCCAGCCCACCGCCGTTGAGCACCAAGGACAGTGCGGTCAACGCTTCCTCGGTGGTGGGATAGACACTGGCCGATGCAAGGGGAATCACGGATCCCTCCGACAACCGCCCTTCCGGCGCCACCTCGGTGGGCGGCGCGAGCGCGACGTGTTTGGATCCGAGCAGACTGGTTTGGCCGATCGTGGCAGTCGCGTTGGCGGGCAGCGACACCGAGCCGTCGAGCGCAACCGTCACCCGTGCGTGCCAGTTGTCGGTCTCGATCGCACTGATACTTCCGACTGTCACGTCGTTGACCATGACCGGAGAGTTGGGACTGATCGACGTGACGTCCGGCATCTCGATCACGACCGAGAAACTTCCCTCACCGCGGCCAGCCGCGCCCGGCAGCGACACCGAATTCAGCCCGCTCCATTGACAACCCGTCAGAACGAGCACGGCGCTCGCCGCCACACACACTGTTCCCCACCGGCGGCCAGTCATCGTGATCCTGTCGACGGCATGAGCAAGCCGGTCAGATCAGACGCCACCGGTACCGTCGGAAAGCCCAAGGCGCCAGTCGGTTCCAGATCAGGCTCGCTGTACACCAGTTGGTCCGGAAGAGCGCCGAGCGCCCGGGTCGGATTGATGCTCAGGTCCGGGTAGTTGGCCTTGATCGTGTTGAGCAACGGGCCGAGGTATTCGATGCACAAATCCGCGCCCTTCTTCGAGGTGTCGTTGGCCAGGCCGGCGATTCCGCCGCAGATCAAGTCGATCGGGTTGCCGACGTTCTGGAATGCGGGCACACCCACCATCGCTCCTTGGGCCGGCCGGTAGACGTTGTAGTAGTTCGACAACGCTGTCGGAGCCAGATGCAGTACCTTCTCGAGGCCTGCGCGCTTGTCGACCAGTACCTGGGACACGTCGGCCAACTTCGCGATCTGCTCCGTCAAGCCGGTTCGGTTCTGTTCGACGAACCGCTGTACGTCGACGACGGCGGCGTCCAGATCGGCGAGAGCCGGAGCCAATTGCGTCCGGCTCTCGGCGAGCACACTCGAGACATTTGCCAGTCGTCCTTGGAACTGAACGATCTGTTCGTCGCTTGCGGCGAGTGCGGTCGTGAAGGTCTGCAGGCCGCGGATGGTGCCGAACAGATCGGCTCCGCCTTCGTCGAGTGTGCTCATAGCCTCCGAGAGTTCGGTCACCGAGCGCCCCAGCGCTTCTCCGTTGCCGGCCAGTGCGGATCCGGCACCGTCGAGGAAGTTGGCGGCGGGACCGCGATCGTCCCCGACGGGACCCAAAGCATCGGCAGCCCGGCCCAGCTGTTCCTTGATCTGGTCCCACTCGACCGGGACGGCCGTTCTGTCGAGTGGGATCTCCGCACCGTCATTCAGTGCGTCGGCGCCGTCCGTCACCGCCGGCATCAACTGCACGAAGCGGGCCGAGACCAGCGACTGGGCAACGATCACCGCTTTCGCGTCCTCGGCGACGGGAACCTCGCGCGCCAATTTCAGTTCGACGCGCATTCGATCTCCCTGTGGGGCGATCGCGGTGACGCGGCCGACGTCGACTCCCACGACACGAACGTCGTCACCGACATACAGACCGGTCGTCGAGGTGAAGTAGGCCGTCACGTTGTAGTAGCGCAGATGTTGCACCGCAAGGTATCCCGACACGACGACGATCGCCGCACCGATGACGCTTCCACCAACGACGGCGATTCGACGCCAGTTCACCGGTTTGCGAACTCGTAAGGCACCCATCATCGAACCTCCGGAATCGGTAGCGGCGCAGGTGGTAGCCCGAACATCGCGTTGATCAACGGTTGGGTGTATTGCGCTGGCACCAGGTTCTGAACGTAGGCGTAGTAGAAGGGGCCGCTGGCCACGGTGTCACCGAGCGTGCCCACGTACGTACCGAGACCGTCGATTCCCTGAGAAAGGTTGTCCTTGTTGTTCTGCAGAATTCCGACAACCGTGTCGAGTTTGCCGAGGACCGGCTGCAATTGCGCCTCGTTGTCGTGGACGAGTCCGCTCAGCTGGGTCGACAACGCCGAGATGTTCGTGATCACTTCCCCCAGCGCCGCCTGTCGCCGGTCCAGTTCTCCCAACAAGGCGTTGCCGTCGACGAGTAGCGCGTTGACCTGTGGTCCACGCTCGGCCAACGTCCCGGCGACGTCGTTTGCATCGGACAGCAAGGTGCGCAACATGTCGTCGCGTCTATTGACGCTGTCGGAGATCCGTGCGACACCGTCCAGCGCCGGCCTCAGGTTCGGCGCACTGTCGGACATCACCTGCCCCACTGCGTCGAGCGATTCGGAGAGTTGGTCGAGATCGATGTCCTCGACCGTCGTGGTGAGGTCACCGAGCACGTCGGGCAGCGAGTACGCCGATCTTGTTCGCTCGACCGGGATCTCGCCGCCGACCGCGATCCTTCCCGGACCGTCCAGATCGAGCGATACCGCTCGCTTGCCGAGCAACGACATCGTGGTGACGGCCGCCGATGTGCTTTCTCCCAAACCGATCGAGCCTTCCAGTGTGAAATCCACGCGCGCGAGTCCGTGCTCGACCTCGATCCGATCCACCGTTCCGATCTTCACTCCGGCGGCGTTGACTTCGTCTCCCGGCGCGAGACCGCTGGCGTCGGCGAACACCGCGCTGTACCCGACACCCGATTTCAGGAACTGCAGATTCTGATACTGGAGCGATGCCAATACGACGGCGGCCGTGACGACCAATCCCACGACCCCCACGCGTACGGCCTGGCTCTGTGCCATCTCTCTCATCGTGGTGCGCACCTTCCGGTCGTCTGATCCACCAGGTCGACAGTGAGCGGCGTACCGTCGGCACCGTCGACCTTCAGTGCGATTCCGCACAGATAGAAGTTGAAGAACGACCCGTACGAGCCGACTCGGATCAGCTGCTTGTAGTTCGAGGGCATGGACGCGAGAATCCGATCGAGCTCACTTTGTTGCTCGATCAGCGGATTCAGGCTTGCGTCCAGCTTCGACAGGTTTCCCGCGATGTCCGGGCGAACTCCGGCGAGGAGATCGGCGAAGGCGCCTGATGCGGTGTTCACACTCTCGACGGCAGTCCCGATCATCTCCCGGTCCGCCGCGAGCCCGCTGACCAGCTGTTGTAGGTGATCGAGAGTGTCACTGAACTGACCACCGCGGCTGCGCAATTCGCTGAGCACACCGTCGAGGTTGCCGATCACTCGACCGATCAGTTGGTCGCGGTCTGCGAGAGTGTTCGTAATCGATCCGGTGTGCACCAGCACCGATGCCACAGTTCCGGACTGGCCTTGAAACACCTCGAGCAAGGACATCGACAACGCGTTGACCTGCTCCGGGTCCAGGGCTTGAAACAGCGGCTTGAAACCACCGAGTAGCGCATCGAGGTCGAGTGCCGGTGCGGTGCGATCGACGGGGATGCTCTCGCCCTCCGGTTGCGGTTCCGCGATCCCCGGATCGTCGAGCAGTTCGAGGTATCGATTACCCACCAGATCCTGATATCGAACAGCGGCCCTGGTCGATACGGTCACGGTGTCACCCGTATCCACACTGAAACTCACGTGGGCACGGTGATTCCCACCGAATTCGACGGAGCCGACAGAACCGACCGGCACACCGGCGATGCGCACCTTGTCGCCGGCTCTGAGCCCGGAGGCGTTGACGAACTCCGCCGAGTACGACCTCGCGTCGCCACCCCGCAGCTGGCCGAACACGAGGATCAGCCCGGCGTTGACGAGGATCATCACCAGAACAAAAATTCCGAACTTGACGGTGTACCCACGAACTTTCATCGGATCTCCGTCCCGAACAGGTAGCTCATCAGATCCGGGACCGTGTTCATCGGTTGCCCACCATTCGGCTGACGCTCGGGCGCAAACGGATTCACCCCGGTATCGGTCACCAGGTACGGAGCATTGACGTTCGGGTCGCGCAGTGGAAGGCCCATACACTGCGGGCCACCTGTTGCCGCGACCTTCGGGAGGTCGTCGGGATATCGGTACGGTTCGGTTCCGGCGATCAGACCGATCGACATCTTGATTCCTGGTTGTCCGTTGTAGGCGCCGTCGCCGATCTTCTTGCTCTCCTGCAGTCCGTGGAACATGCAGGGAATCACCGGGGAGTATTCCTCGAGCAGTGCGGTGGTCGGCCGCAGTAACGACAGAACGGTGTCGATACCGTCGGCGTTTTCTCCCAGTACATCTTCTCCGGTGCGGGCGACCCCGATCACGTTGAGCAAGAGGAGATCAAGATTCTGCTGCTCGTCGAGAACAGTGGTTCCCGTCGTCGTGAGCGAGTCGAGTGTGTCCATCAAGTCGAGAACAGCGTCGCGGTAGGTCTGTGTGACGGCTGGTAAATCCGTCAACACATGATCGAGAGCCTCACGTGCAGTGTTGAATTCGAGCAAGGAGGAATCTGCTTGTTCGAGTGCGACCCCGAGCCGTTCGCCGCGTCCTTGCAGAGCAGTCGAGAGGGCACCCAATGTCGAATCGAGTTTGCCCGGGTCCACCGTCCGGAGCACGGTGGTGAGTTTCTCGAACACCGTGTTCAGCTCGACGGTCACCCGGGATGCGTCGATCGTCGCTCCGGCGGCAAGTCGCGCACTACTCGGCTGCTCCGGCGAGGACAGGCTGACGAACTTCGCGCCGAAGGCCGTGTTCGACGTGATCGCCACATCCACGTTTGACGGAATCGATTCGAGCGCTTGGGGATCGATCGACAACGACAGTTGTGCGGTGGCGTCGTCAGTCGGCGTGATGGACTCCACCGAGCCCACGGTCACCCCGGCCATCTTCACCCGCGCGCCCGGATCCATCACGAGCCCCGCGCGCTCCGCGATCACCGTGATCGGGACGCGAGCGACAAACACCTGGTTGAAAGACGCGACCGACAAAGCGATGACCCCGACGATCGCCGCAGCCAAGCCCAGAGCAGCCAACTTGTAGCCGTATCTGTGCACGCAGTCCCCCTAACCGGACAGATTGAAGTTGCCGGAACCGCCGTAGAGCGCGAGTGAGACGAGCAGGGTCACCGCCACGACGCAGATCAGCGAGAGCCGAACCCCGCGGCCCACTGCAGTTCCCACGCCCGACGGTCCCCCGGACGCGTTGTATCCGTAGTACGTGTGGATCAGCATCACCAGTAGTGCCATCACGAGCACTTGAACGAAGGACCATGCGACATCGACCGGATCGAGGAACGTCGTGAAGTAGTGGTCGTAAAGACCGGAGGACTGACCGAACAGCACGACCGTGGTGGACCTTCCGGCCAGAAAAGATCCTACGAGCGCCAATGAGTACAGCGGCAAGATCGCGATCATCCCTGCGGTGACGCGGGTGCTGACGACGTACGGGACCGAACTGATCGCCATCGATTCGAGGGCGTCGATTTCCTCACTGATGCGCATGGCACCGATCTGCGCGGTCGAACCTGCGCCGATCGTGGCCGACAGGCCGATTCCCGCGATGACCGGCGCAGCGATACGAACGTTGATGAAGGCGGAGAAGAATCCGGTGAGCGCTTCGACTCCGATATTTCCCAGTGAGCTGAAACCTTGGATCGCAATGGTGCCGCCCGAGGCGAGAGTCAAAAATCCTACGACCGCAACCGTGCCGCCGATCACTGCCAAAGCTCCGGTGCCCATGCTGATCTCGGCTACCAGCCTCAACACTTCTTTCGGGTGTTTGCGAATTGCCCACGGGATGTGAGCGATGGCGCGCGCGAAGAAGACAGCTTGTCGCCCGACATCGTCGATCGAGCGTGACGTTCGAGCCACCCGCGCCCGCGTGCGTCCGAACTTGCCGATTTGTGCCAGCGAATCCGACAGCGTCACCTCTCTCACCCCGCCGTCAATCGGATGCCGACCGCGGTGACGATGGTGTTGACGACGAACAACGCCATGAATGCGTACACCACCGTTTCGTTGACGGCCTCCCCCACGCCTTTCGGCCCACCCCGTACCGACAGTCCGCGATAGCAGGCCACCAATCCCGCCAGCATCCCGAACAGTGCAGCTTTGACCATCGACAACGCCACCTCGGGCAGGCCGGTCAGCAACGTGATTCCCTCGACGAAGGCGCCAGGGTTCACGCCCTGGAGAAACACCGAGAAGGCGTAACCGCCGGCGATGCCGATGACGCAGACGAGTCCGTTGAGCAGCAAAGCCACCACGGTCGACGCGACCACCCGCGGAATCACCAACCGATTGATCGGATCGATCCCGAGCACCTCCATGGCGTCGATCTCTTCACGAATCGTTCTCGATCCCAGATCGGCGGCGATGGCTGTCGCGCCCGCACCTGCCACGATCAGCACCGTCACCACCGGACCGACCTGAGTCACGGCACCGAGCGCGGCCCCGGCGCCGCTGAGGTCGGCGGCACCGATTTCGCGGAGAAGGATGTTGAGGGTGAAACTCACCAGGACCGTGAACGGCACGGCTACCAACACTGTCGGCACGATCGACACCCGGGCGATCATCCAACTCTGCTCGAGAAACTCTTGCACCTGAAAGCGGTTGCGGAACAAGCCCACTGCGACATCTGCGCCCATCCGGTAGAACTGGCCGAGTTCGCGCATCGGGCCCGCAAGTGCAACTCTTCCGCTGTACACGTCAATGCCCCGAAGGACATGACGTGGAGTTGCCGTAGTCGACCTTGAATTCCTTGATCCCGTTGAGCCAACCGGACGAGAGCCTGCTCGGATCGCCGAGCTTGCTGATGTCGGGCATGTGATCGGCGATCTTGCCGAAGATCAGATCGACCTCCATTCTGGCCAGGTTGGCGCCGACGCAGTAGTGCGGCCCGGTTCCTCCGAACGCGAGGTGCGGGTTCGGGTCTCGGGTGATGTCGAAGACGTCGGGGTTCCCGAAGACGGTTTCGTCGAAGTTCGCCGAGCCGTAGAGCAGTACGACGCGCTGCCCCTTCGCAATCGCAGTGCCGGCAATCTGTGTGTCCACCACTGCTGTTCGTTGCATCGACGTCAGTGGCGAAGCCCAGCGGATGATCTCGTCCGCGGCGGTGCGCGGACGCTCGCGCTTGTACAGTTCCCACTGATCCGGATGCTCGAGAAATGCCATCATGCCGAGTGTCGTTGCGTTTCGCGTCGTTTCGTTGCCCGCGACAGCCAACATGATGACGAAGAAACCGAACTGTTCCGGGGTGAGTTTCTGCCCGTCGATGTCGGCATGCACCAAGCGCGAGATGATGTCGTCGAGCGGTTCCTCCCGTCTCGCCTCAGCCAGTTGATAGGCGTAGCCCAATATCTGCGCCGACGCCATCCGAGACTCGCCGGCGAGTGACTCGTCGTCGTATCCCGTCATCTGATTCGACCATTCGTACAGCTGACGGCGCCCGTCCTGCGGTACACCGATCAGCTCCGAGATCGCCTGCATGGGTAACTCGCTGGCGACCTGGCTGACAAAATCACCGCTACCTTCCGCCACGGCAGCCGACGCTATGTCTTCTGCCCGCGCTTCCAACCCGGCCCGCATCGCTTCCACCGACCGCGGAGTGAACAAGCGTGCCACCAACTTGCGCAGCTGTGTGTGCTCAGGGGCGTCCTTGTTGATAAGGACGTGTTTTGTCGCCTCCAACTCCTCCGCCGAGATGTTGTCTTCATGCCGCGGAATGCAGCCGTTGACGTTGCTCGAGAACTCCTCGCTGCGCAACGAGACGTCGCGGACGTCTGCGTGGCGGGAGACAACCCAACAACCACCGTCGTGAAATCCGCCGGTACCCGGTTCCTGGGCGTTCCACCAGACCGGAGCGCATCGTCGTAGTTCGGCGAACTCGGCAAGCGGGACGCGCTCGCCGTACAGATGCGGGTCGGTCACGTCGAACCCGTCGGGAAGGTCGATCTCAGGCATTGCAGATGCTCCTTTACGGATGGGTGCCGGGTGCCGGGTGTTGCGTGTGAGCGCTAGTCGATCCGGTGGACCGGGTCGCTGTTCTGTGAGAACTCCTTGGCCCAGCGGTAGTCCGGCTTGCCGCTCGGCGCTCGAACGACCTCGTCGGCGATCCAGAAGGAACGCGGAATCTTGTAGCCGGCGAGGTGACTGCGGGCGTGCTTCTCGATGGAATCGAAATCCGGTTCCACACCGTCGCGGATGCGAAGCACTGCCGCCACCCGATTGCCCCACCGCTCGTCCGGAACACCGATCACTGTCGCGTCGTAGATGTCGGGATGGGCCTTCACCACGGCTTCGACTTCTTCCACGAAGACCTTCTCGCCGCCGGTGTTGACCACCATGTTTCCCCGTCCGAGAAGGGTGACCGAGCCGTCGTCCTCGATCCGCGCCCGGTCTCCGGTCACCACTGCCCGCGCGCCGTTCACCTCTCGGAATATCTCGGCCGACTTCACCGGATCGTTGTAGTAGCCGAGTGGAACGTTTCCGAGTTTCGCCAGCCATCCTTCGGCGCCCGAGCCCGGCTCCAACACTCGGTTGTCGTCGTCGACGACGACCGTGAATCTGTTGGCGCCCACTTTGGGTCCGTCACGCTGCTCGAGCCCTTTGGTTGCGAATCCGATTCCGCCGAAGCCTGTTTCGGACGATCCAACCGAATCGGAGATCATCAGATTCGGAAAGACGTCGAAGAACGCATCTTTGACCGATCCGGAGAAGAGCGCAGCGCCGGAGGCGAGCACAGCCAGGCTCGACGCGTCCGGCTGCAATTCGTGATGGGCTTCGACCAGTGGACGGCCCATGGCGTCGCCGGTGATGACCATGACCTGCGGCTGATACTCGGCGACGACCTTCCAGACCTGTGCCGCATCGAACTTCGGTTCGAAGATGACGGTGTTTCCGGAGAACAGAGCGTTGAACGTCGGCATCAGTGCCGAGGTGTGGATCAGCGGTGGAAGCATGCACCACCGCATCGGTTCGGCTGCCGCGGCGCCACCGCGCGACTGCTGGTACTCGTCGGCGATCGGCTCACCCGAATAGAAGTCGTAACCGCCGGCCAACACGCGCCAGATGTCTTCCTGCCGCCAGACGACGCCTTTCGGTCGTCCGGTTGTTCCGCCGGTGTAGAGAACGTAGACGTCATCGCCGGAACGCTCGGGAAATGCATGTTCACCTGTGCGAAGCGAGGATTGGTTGCCGAGCGCATCCTCGTACGCCACTGCCCCCGGAATCGACGGTTCGTTCCCGAAAGCGAGTTCGTCCGCCACCTCGATCACGTACTTGACCCGCGGCGCGGACACCAACGCCTCGGCAACCCGCTCAGCGAAACCACGATGGAAAACCAACGCCGTGAGATCCGCGTTCTCGTACAGGTAAACCAATTCGTCGCTCGTGTAGCGGTAGTTCACCGTGATGGGAACGCCGCGGATCTTGAAGGCCGCGAGGACAGCAACCATCGCCTCGATCGAGTTGTGCAGCTGAATACCGATGTGCGAACCGACACCCAACCCGACGGACTGGAAGTAATGCGCCAATCGGTTGGCGCGCTCGTCGAGCTCACGGTATGTCACCTCCTCGCCGGAAACGATCAGCGCGAGGCGATCGGGCATCACATCGACGGAATGCTCGAACAGGTCTGCAAACGTGTACGCCATAGGTTGAGTCCTTCGGGTTCGGCCGGTCAGACGACGAAGAGAGGCAAAGGGATTCCGCGATCTTCGAATACGAATGCCGCGCCGGTACTGACCTTCGTGATGGCGACTTCGACGCATTCCGGAGCGGGAGCTTCGGTGATGTCGACGGCCAGAAGAAGCCCCGCGGCATCTTCGGCCACCACTCTCACGGTGAAGTGCGGATTCACGCCGCGGACCAAAGCTTGGAGAGGATCAAGGTGCTCGCTGCCGAGCAAGGTCGGCCAACCGCCGTCGCGGTCGACAAGAGCTTCTCGCGAGATCCGCAGCTCCAGAGCACCGCCGTCCTGTCGAATCTCGCTCTCCACATACTGCTTCGGATTCAGCAAGGGATGCACGGACAGGACCAATGCCAACGATTCCAGCGTCGAAGGAAGCCCGAGCGCATCTCGAATACGCTGTGCCGCAACTCCCGCGATTCCGGTCAATTGCTTTCGCGTGATCTCGCGAGCCTTGTCTTCGTCGGCACGGCGGCGAACCGCTGCCAGAAAGCCCAACGCCAACAGATGATGCTGCACGCAGATCTCCTCTGCGATACGAACCAAGGCTGATCGCGAGAAGTCGGAAAACCTCAGGTCGGACAACAACGGACCCGAGTAGTCCGCCCTACCGTCCCCACCGTGATCGATCGGGCTCAGCTCGACCGTCACCGCGGCGGTGCGTCCGATCTGCTCGGTGTGCGCGGTCATCACGGGAGGCGTGTGCGACGGGTCGATGGAAACGGTCCAGGCGCAGTGCGGATGTCGGTCGGCGGGCCTGCGCGGTGGTCGGTGAATCGGCCGGATCTGGGCGCGCGGGTTGGTCGCGATGGCCGTTGCATCGAAAGTCGGATCCTCGATGTCGTGACACATCGAGGTCACGAACTCATCGCCCAACGGCTCGACGTCCATGAGTGCTCCGCAATGGTCGAGCCAGAATTCACCGTGCAGCGGATCGTCGACCCGGTATCGGAAGTCCATGAACTGTGGAGGAGCGCCGATGTCGAGTTGTAATCCTTTGAAGATCGTCACGACGTCGTCGCCCTCGTATCCGAGAGCCTTCTGCATGCGGCGCGTGTACCAGGGGCTGGCCGACTCCCACTCCTCGACGGCCACCTGTGCCATACCCTCGCGTCCGAATTCGACGATCAGATGCGCCATGCCCGAGCGATCGATCAGCTGCCCGCACAGGAGCAACTCGGGCACCAGCACGGCAAGGTCGCGCTGCGAGAGTGCCTCGAAGGAATCGCGCACCGACATCGGACTCACCACAGCGAAACCGGCGCGGTGCCCACCGGATACCAGCCCGGTAGCGGGTCGCCCGAGATCGATCGCTGGATCCGGCCCTGCATCCCCTTCGAGAGAGCGTTGTTGCCGATCATCTCCATGAACAGTGCCGACACGTTCCCGAAGTCGAAGAAGTCACGCTGCCACGACCATTGGAAATCCCCGCCGTAGCGGAACCAACTACCACCGATACCGTAGACGGAGTAGCTGCTACCGTCCTCACGCTTGGCATCGGAAATCTGCTTCCACAAGCCGATCACGTTTCCGCTACGGTCGTCGATCACAAAGTCTTGATACGGATACTCCCAGCCTTCGAGGCCCTTCATCTCGAGACCGAGCGCGACTTCGCGAATCTCCTCGCGCCCCACCGCCATGAAATCCTGCTTGGGGCCGTAGTTCCACCCGTACGTGGCGTCCTCGGTATACATGTCCGCCAACGGTTTCCAATCGCCGGCGGCTTCGGCATTTTTGTTCGCCTCGATCCAGCGTTGGACCATCTCGTCGAGCTCTGCGCGGTCGAAACCCGTCATCTGAACTTCCTCCCTCGAGCACATGAATTCGCTGCAATCAATCGACAATTCTCAGGGCGCCGGTCGGGCAGTACCTGACCGCCATCTCGGCTTCACCGCGGAGCGACTCGGGTGGGTCCGAGTCCAGAAGACTGACCTTCCCCCGCTTCGGGACGACAAAGATCTCCGGTGCCTCCAGCTCACACGCCGCATGGCCTTGGCACAGGTCGAGGTCGACTTCGACGTGCATGATCACCCCTCACGCCCGGGACGTGTTCGGCGCCGGTACCTCACCGCGCACGGCTGCTGCAACTGGACGACCATCTTGCTGTGGTCGTTTCGGTAGGATTCCGACGGCTGCGCCATCTCGAACTCGAAGTCCCGCAGCAGGATCGAGAAGATCGCTTTGAGCTGCATCTGGGCGAACGCAGCGCCGACGCAGCGATGCCGGCCGGCTCCGAACGGAATCCACGTCCAGCGGTTGACGATGTCCTCTTGATTCGGGTCGATGTACCTCCCGGGATCGAAGGTGTCCGGCCGGGGAAAGTCCTCGGCGATTCGATTGGAGATCGCGGGTGTCGCGGCGACAAGATGGCCCTCTCGGATCTCGAAGCCGCCCACTTCGAAATCTCCACGTGCCACCCGCAACAGGATGATCAACGGCGGATGCAGTCGAAGGGTTTCCTTGACCACAGCCTCGAGAACCGGAATCTGGCGCAGGGCATGAAAACTGATGTCGGCGCCGTCGGAGTACAGATTGTCGAGTTCGTCGACGACGTCCGTCATGGTGTCGGGATGCCGCAACATCTCGATCAGCGACCACGCTGCCGTGCCGGAAGTCGTATGGTGGCCGGCGAACATCATCGAGATGAAGATTCCGGTGATCTCGTCGGCACTGAACCGGAGGTCGCCGTTCTCGTCCTTGACCGAGACCAACACGTCCAACATGTCGCGGTCATCCTTGCCCTGCGGAGGATTCGCGATGCGCCCGTTCATGATGTCCTGTACCAGAGCGACCAACGCCAACCGGGCCTCGTCGCGGCGGCGGAAACTCTCGATCGGCGCGTACGGATCCACGAAAGCCAATGCATCCGTTCCCTGTTCGAGCTCGTGATACAGCTTGGCGAAGCTATCATCCAGTTCGTCGCGGAACTTCTTGCCGATCAGGCACGCCGACGAGGTGTAGATGGTCAGCTCGGCGAAGAAGTCGAGCAGATCGATCTCGCCTTCGTCTCCCCACTGCGCGACCATCGCCTCGACTTCGCGGCCGATCGTGGCGGCGTGCCCGCGCATCTGTTCGCCGCGCAGAGCCGAGTTGTGCAGCATCTCTTTACGCCGCTCCGGGCTGGCGTCGAAGACGACGCCTTCACCGAATATCGGCTTCATGAAGGGGTAAGCCGCTTGTTGGTCGAGATCCTCGTCGGTGGAGCGGAAGAAGAACTCGTTTGCCTCGGCTCCGGACAGCAAGATCACTGTGCGGTCGGCAAGTTGAAAGGCGCCGACGTCACCACATTCCTCACGCACCCGGCGCATGAGCGCTATCGGGTCGGTTCGCAGTTCCTCGAGGTGCCCGTGCGGGAAATCCCCGCCGGACACCCGCGGTGGCTCGGGCAGTGTTCGCGACGTCTCCTGCACTCCGTGCGTCATGTCGTCTCCTGTGAGTTCGCAGTGGGAAGTTTGTCCAGTGGCGCCTCGGGCTGAACTTCGACGAGCACGATGTGTGCTCCTCGCGGCGCCGACACAACGGCGACGATGGCATTGGCGATGTCCGAGGCGCGCAGAAAGTAACCATGGCGGGCGAACCCCCACTTGCTCCACGATTCCCCGACCGGTCCGATGATCTCCGGCGTCGTGTCCATCCCCATGCCGGTCAGTGTCGGCCCGGGTCGCACGATCGACGCGCGAATGCCTGTTCCCTCGAGCTCCATTCGCATCTGACGCCCCATTGCCTCGAGCCCGGCCTTCGCTGCGTCGTACGCACCCATGAGTGGACGCTGGCGCTCGGCACAATCCGAGCCGATCAGTACGAAGTCACCGCGCTGTCGTTGCCTCATACCGGGGAGAACACGATGCGCCAATCGCTGCGCACCGACGAGGTGAACTTGGATCTGCCGTAGAAACGCCTCAGGATTCATCTCGTCCGCAGCCCCGAATTCGAGGTCTCCGGCACCGGAGACGACGATTTCCGCGGGGCCGTGGACTGCCTCTGCGGCCGAGACGAACCCGTCGACCGAATCACCGTCCGTGACGTCGAGGAAGTGGGCGAACGCTTCACCACCGTTGCTGCGGATCTTCTCGGCGATGGCTTCGCATTCGGCGACTCGACGCGCACCGAGTGCAACCGGATGCCCGAGTTCGGCCAGGGCATACGCGGTGGCTGTGCCGATTCCCGACGACGCACCACTGATCAGTGCCGGCCGGCGAACGGGATTGGGTTCGAAACGAGGCATCAGCGCACCTGCACTTTCACCGGCAGGGCCGCAAAGCCCCGGACATTTGTCGAATGAACACGCTCGATTCCGGACTCGACGACTTCGTAGTCGCTGACCCGACGCCCGAACTCCGCCAGGGCGATCTTGGCTTCGAGCTTGGCAAGGTGGGCACCGAGGCAGAAGTGCACGCCACCACCGAAACTCGCGAGTTTGCCCGACGAACTCCGGCCGATCTGGAAGCTGTCGGCATCGTCGAAGACGTCGGCGTCTCGGTTGGCCGATCCGATCAGGAGCAGGACCTTCTCCCCCGCCGGAATCGTGCGCCCGTGGTATTCGAGGTCGACAACCGAAGTCCGAGCCACGATCTGGCTCGACGTGTCGTAGCGAAGAGTCTCTTCCACCCATTCCGAGGCTCGTTCGGGATCGTCGAGGACCGGTGCGATCTGCTCCCGGTGGTGCGAACCCCAGTACAGAGCGTTTCCGAGAAGCTTGGTCGTGGTCTCGTTTCCGGCCACGACCATCAGAAACATGAATCCGAGGATCTCCTGGTCCGAAAGCTTGTCTCCGTCGATCTCGGCGTCGAGCAAGGCCGAGGTCAGATCGTCCGTCCGCGATCGGCGACGCTGCGCGATCATCTCCTTGTAGTAGCCCATCAAACTGATCGAAGCCTCCACCGCAGGTTGCGGCACGTCGAGAACACCCGCCTCTCGATGCACCACCAGATCCGCCTTGCGCCGCAGTTCGGCTCGGTCGGGTTCGGGGACACCCATGAGTTCGGAGATGACGTCCATCGGCAGCTTTCCCGCCACCTCCGTAATCCAGTCGAACTCCCCCGCGCCCAGCGCGGGTATCAGATGTTGCTTCGTCAGTTCGAGTATCCGGCCGTCGAGCTCCGCAACACGCCGAGGTGTGAATCCGCGAGAAACCAACTGGCGCAACCGCATATGGCGGGGATCATCCATAGCGAGAAACGACATCACATAATGCGCGTGTGGACCGTAGGCTGCGGGGTCGAGTGATACTCCGTTTGCGCTCGACAGACGCTTGTTGTCCTTGAATCCGTCGACCACGTCCGCATATAGCGACAATGCCCAAAATCCCACGTCCGGATTGTGATACAGGGGTGATTCTTCGCGCAGACGCTTGTACGTCGGATACGGATCGTCGTGAAAGTGGTAGTCGTACGGATTGAAGACCACCGGATCGATCAAAGCTTCTGTCATGATTTCTCCAGGATCAGTAGAGCTGAGGCCTCGAGGCGTCCAGCGATTTGCGCGTAGGTTCCGTAGCCGATCCCTGCCCGCAGAAGCGCCCCGGCATAAAGCATTTCGAGCGCTTCCAACACTTCGGGTTCGCCATTCGGATCCAACGCCGAGGCGAGTCGTTGATGGATCTCGAGCCCGATCCGGCCGCGAAGATGTTCCACTTCAGGGTCGGATCCGAGCAGTGCATTGGTCACGGCGGCCGATACCTCCGGTTCGTCCGCGAGAAGCAGCGCGATATTTCGAAGTACAGACAGCACGTGCGCGGTGCGATCCAACCCTGAGCCATCAGGCGCCGACGAGTTCTGAAGTCTTCGCCAGAAAACCTCTGCGACGAGATGCTCCTTGGACGCGAAATACGTGTAGGCGGTCGCAGTTCCTACACCCGCTTCGGCCGCAACCGAACGGACAGTCAGCCCGGAAAACTCTTGTTTGCGTAGAACTTTCACTGTTGCTTCGGCAAGCCTGGCCACAGTTTCCGCTTGTTTGCCCGTGAGGCGCCTGCGAGTGGATTCGTAGACAATCGATCCCCCGCCACTTGAATCGCCCCGTTTGCTGGACACGTGTCTGGACGTTACTACAGCGTCCTGTCCAGGGCAACGAAATGGGGAAACTTGGAAAATTCACCACGAACAGGCAGCAGCGACGCGAAAAGTTCTACTACAGACCGATCTTCATCCCGGCACCAGCGTCCACGCGCAGTTGCTGGCCGGTGACGAATCGCGACTCGTCCGAGGACAGGTACACGACTGCATGCGAGATGTCCGCGGGTTCGACCCACGGGATCGGCATCGCCTGCATGAACGGGAACGTCACAGCCGCATCCTCGGCGGTCGGATTCTCGAGGTCGGGACGGAACGTCCGGTACATCGGCATGCTCTGCAACATGTCGGTGTTCACATTGGTCGGATGAATCGCGTTGACGCGAATGGAACTCGGCCCGAGGGTCAGCGCCAACGAACTGGTGTAGGCCTGAATCAGCTTCTTGGCCAGGCCGTATCCGTCGCCACCCGGACCCTGGAGCGCCTGTTGCCCGTTGAATCCGGTCTGCGGCACCAGACCGGCAACAGAGCCGATCGCGATGATCGAACCCCCTTCGCCGAGGTATTCCATCGACGCGTGCACTGTATTGACGACACCGAGAAAGTTCACATCGAAGGCGTCGACGAAACCGGCGGTCGACACGTGTTTGCCCAGCGGACAGATACCGGCGTTCGCCACGACGACATGCAATCCGCCCAACTGCCCTACCGCCTCGGCAAGTGCTGTTTCGAGTCCGGCGCGATCACGGACGTCGACACGCGCCGTCACCACCTGCTGCCCGGCCTCCTTTACCAGGCGAGCGGTTTCCTCCAGATCGGCTGGACTGGCGAGCGGGTATTCGTTGCTGGCGATGTCTGCGCACAGATCGAAGGCGATGATGTGCGCGCCCTCCTGCGCGAGACGGACGGCGTGACTGCGCCCCTGACCTCGAGCAGCGCCGGTCACCAACACCACTTTTCCGTCAACTCTGTTCATTTCGACCTCTCTCCTGTGGATGTGAAGACGTGGTTGTGAATGTGCGGTGAACCGTAGCGGCGCCGCACCGGACACGAGGCGCTTTTCGTCGAAGCAGATCCGAGACCCTCTCGAGACCGCTGGGCTCTCGAAATCTCTTATGCCCCAAAAACCATTGCCTCAACCACAAGTGTGAACTAGAGTCCAGACACATGTCCAGAAAGAGAGGGTTTGCGCTATGACGCTTCGACCCGCAGACAGTTCTGCACTTCTCGTCGACGGGAAACTGGTTCCCGGATCCGGCGGGACCTTCGAAGTTTTCAACCCGGCGACCGAGGAACTGATCGGCCGTGCGGCCGAAGGCACCGCCGCGGACATGGACGCGGCCATCGCCGCTGCGCGCCGTGCGTTCGACGACACCGAATGGGCACGCGATCACGGGTTTCGCGCTCGCTGCCTGCGCCAACTGTGCGATGCACTCCAGTCCCACATCGAGGAGTTGCGTGAGATCACCGTCGCCGAGGTCGGCGCACCGGTCATGCTGACGAGCGGTCCGCAACTCGAAGGCCCGATCGAAGATCTTCGCTACTGGGCCGATCTGATCGAAACCTATTCGTGGGAACAAGATCTCGGGCACGCGTCACCCATGGGGATTCCGACCCATCGCCGACTGCTCAAGGAAGCCGTCGGCGTCGTCGGCGCAATCACACCGTGGAACTTTCCGCACCAGATCAATTTCGCCAAGCTCGGTCCCGCCCTCGCAGCCGGCAACACCATCGTTCTCAAACCCGCGCCGGACACGCCCTGGTGCGCCGCGCTGGTCGCCAAGGTGATTGCAGAAGAGACCGAGATCCCGGCCGGCGTAGTCAACGTCGTGACGTCGACGGATCACTCCCTAGGCGCGCAGCTGTGCAGCGATCCGCGCGTCGATCTCGTGTCCTTCACCGGTTCCACCGCCACCGGACGCACAGTGATGGCCACGGCCGCGCAAACTCTCAAGAAGGTCTTCCTCGAACTCGGGGGTAAGTCCGCATTCATCGTCCTCGACGATGCGGACATCAAAGGTGCATGCTCGGTTGCCGCGTTCTCCGTCTGCGTTCATGCCGGTCAGGGATGCGCGCTCAGTACCAGACTTCTGGTGCCGCGCGCTCGGTACGACGATGCTCTGGCCGCGGCATCTGCCGCGATGGCGGGTATCCGAGCCGGCGACCCCAGCGCGCGCGGAACGGTGTGTGGCCCGGTCATCTCGGCGCGCCAGCGCGCCAGGGTGGAGAGCTACCTCACCCTCGCGGTCGAAGAGGGCGGCACGATCGTGACGGGTGGGGGCCGTCCCGACGATCGCGAGAGGGGTTTCTTCGTCGAACCCACTCTCATTGCCGGGCTGGACAACTCGTCTCGCGTAGCGCAGGAGGAGATTTTCGGGCCCGTCCTCGTGATCCTTCCGTACGACAACGACGACGACGCTATCCGGATTGCCAACGATTCCCCCTACGGCCTGTCCGGGTCGGTGTGGGGCACCGATCCCGATCGCGTCGCGCACGTCGTTGCCGGTGTCAGAACCGGAACGCTGAGCGTCAACGGTGGCGTCTGGTATTCGGCCGACGCACCGTTCGGCGGCTACAAACAATCCGGGATCGGCCGCGAAATGGGCCTCGCGGGTTTCGAGGAATACCTCGAAACCAAGCTCGTCGCTTCACCTTCCTGACATTCCACACCCTCACCCCACACCCTCACCACAGAATGATCACCACGAAAGTAGGTCGACATGGGACGTTTCGACGGTCGCACCGCGATAGTCACCGGAGCAGCGCAGGGTATCGGAGAGGCGTATGCCCGCGCTCTGGCCGCGGAGGGGGCCAACGTGGTCGTGGCGGACCTCAATCGCGAACTCGGTGAAGCTGTCGCCAAGCAGATCACGGCAGACGGTGGAAGTGCCGTGTTCAAGGACGTCGACGTCGCCGACGGGGAGTCGACTGCGGCACTTGCCGACTTCACGATCGAGCAGTTCGGCAGCATCGAGCATCTGGTGAACAACGCTGCCATCTACGGCGGAATGAAGATCGATTCCCTGTTGACGGTGGACTGGGACTACTACCGAAAGTTCATGAGCGTCAACATGGACGGCGCATTGCACGTGTGCCGGGCGGTCGTACCTCATATGCGAGCGAAGGGCGGTTCGATCGTCAACCAGTCCTCCACAGCAGCCTGGCTGTACTCGAACTACTACGGACTCGCGAAAGCCGGTGTCAACAGCCTGACACAACAACTCGCGACCGAACTCGGCTGGTCGAACATCCGGATCAACGCCATCGCTCCCGGTCCCATCGACACGGAGGCGACTCGAACCGTCACCCCCGGCAACATCGTCAAGGACATGGTGAAGCGAATCCCGTTGCAGCGCATGGGAACGCCGGAGGATCTCGTCGGCATGTGCCTGTTCCTTCTCTCCGACGACGCAGGCTGGGTGACCGGGCAGATCTTCAACGTCGACGGAGGCCAGGTGTACCGGTCATGACGCAATCGGCGCCGAAAGCCAGCGCTTCGAAAACCAGACTGGGATACATCGGCCTAGGCAACATGGGCGCGCCGATGGCGCAGCGCCTCCTGGACTGGCCGGGCGGACTGGTGGTGTGTGATGCCCGCGCAGAAGCGCTCGAACCGTTCACCGCTGCGGGCGCGAGCGCAGCATCGACGCCCGCCGACGTTGCAGCGAAGGCGAGCATCATCTCCGTCACGGTGCTCGACGACGCGCAGGTACGCGAGGTTGTGTGCGGGCCGCACGGGATTCTGTCGACCGCACAGCCAGGCACTGTCGTCGCGATTCACTCCACTATCTCGGACACCACGGCGGTGGAACTCGCTGACATCTGTCAACAGCGTGGTGTTCTGCTGGTCGACGCGCCGATCAGTGGCGGTGCCGGCGGCGCAGCGCAGGGCAGGCTGGCAGTGATGATCGGCGGCTCCGACGAGGCGTTCGGAGCCGTCCGCGAGCCCTTCGGATCCTGGGCCGAGCTGGTGGTTCACGCCGGTGACGTCGGCGCGGGAACGCGAATGAAGCTCGCACGCAACCTTCTTCACTTCGTCTCGTTCACCGCCACGACCGAGGCCGCGCGACTCGCCGAAGCAGCAGGACTCGATCTCCGCACGCTCGGAAAGGTCGTCAGGCACACCGATGCGATCACTGGTGGCGCGGGCGCGATCATGCTCCGCGACACCACCGCACCGGTCTCGGAGGACGACCCGTGGTTCTCGATACTGCGGCATGTTCGCAATCTCGGGGAGAAGGACTTGGCCTTGGCCATCAACCTCGGTGATCGGCTGAATCTCGACCTGCCGCTCGCGCACCTTGCGCTCGCCGGACTCGGTGCCGGTCTGGGCGTCGGGAATGACAGCGAAGTCAGGCCGGCCGAACCTTCAACGGCATCTACTACTCGGGAGCACGCATGACCGACACCACTCACATGACCGATGCCGGTGGAACCGACGAAAGCCGCATCTCCGAGGCCCGTGCTCGTGGCGTCGCGAAGATGAACGAGGTGTACGGCTGGGAGCTTCCCGCCGACGTTCCCGGCGACTTCTTCGCGGTCACCGCCGACCACCTCTTTGCCGACATCTGGACGCGACCGGGACTGTCGGTACGTGATCGACGACTACTCCTGATCGGTGCCATCACCGCCCAGGGGCAGAACGATGTGGCGAAGATCCAGATCAACGCTGCTCTCCACAACGAGGAGTTGACCGAGCAGCAGTTCGAAGAGGCCGCAATCTTCCTGTGCCACTACGTCGGCTGGCCGCTGGCCACCGGGCTCAACAATGCGCTGATCGCCGTGAAGGCCGACAGACGTAAAGCCGCGCGCGCCAAGGAGAAGGCCGCGGCCGATTCCGCGAAAACGGACACCGACTGACTTTCGGTCGAGATACTGCCATCAGGGCATCGATCACGCCCACCGATTCCCCCACCAACCAACCAGAAGAACGAAGGATCCGAATCCATGGCCGAGGCCAGCTCAATCCGTCCGCAGTCCTCCGCAAACATCGAGCAGTGGCACTTCGAGGCTGACGTCGTCGTCGCCGGCTACGGCATTGCCGGAGTGAGTGCTTCGATCGAGGCCGCGCGAGCGGGCGCCGACGTGTTGGTGCTCGAGCGCACGAGCGGCTGGGGCGGCGCTGCGGCGCTGGCAGGCGGATTCATCTATCTGGGCGGCGGGACCCCGTTGCAGCAGGCACTCGGGTTCGAGGACTCCCCCGCCAACATGAAATCGTTCATGATGGCCGCACTCGGTCCCGGCGCCGACGAGGAGAAGATCACTGACTACTGCGAAGGCAGCGTCGAGCACTACAACTGGCTCGTCGACAACGGTGTGCCGTTCAAGGAGAGTTTCTACGGCCAACCCGGCTGGGAAACACCCTTCGACGACGGACTCATGTATTCCGGCGGCGAGAACTCGGCACCGTTCAACACGATCGCGACACCGGCCCCTCGCGGGCACGTTCCACAGATGAGCGGCAAGCGCACCGGGGAGAAGGGCGGTGGTTTCATGTTGATGAAGCCACTGATCGAGACGGCCGAAAGCCTCGGCGTACGAGCAGAATACGACATGCGAGTCCAGCGCCTGGTCGTCGACGGAGATCGAGTGGTCGGCATCATCGCCAAGCAGTACGGCAAGGAAGTGGCAGTTCGAGCACGCACGGGTGTCGTTCTGGCGACGGGAAGCTTCGCCTACAACGAAGCGATGATCCAGTCGTACGCCCCACGGCTGATCGGGCGCCCCGGTGCGGCTATCGAAGAGCACGACGGAAAGTCCATCCAGATGGCGCAGGCTCTCGGGGCCGACCTCGCGCACATGGACGCCACCGAGGTCGCATTCTTCGGCGACCCCCAGTTGATGATCCGCGGCATTCTCGTCAACGGACGCGGCCAGCGCTACGTCAACGAGGACACGTACCCGGGAAGAATCGGCCAGGAGACGCTGCTGCGCAACGAGAATCAGGCCTACCTGATCATCGACGAAGCTTCCTACGAAGAGGGCTGCGCCGCCGACAGTTCCACACCGTTCTTCAGATTCCAGCCCAAGTGGGTGGCCGAGACCGTCGAGGAACTCGAATCCGACATGGGTCTGCCGGAAGGCACCCTCCAGTCGACCGTCGAGGTCTACAACCGCCACGCCGCCCGTGGTGAGGACCCGGTATTGGGAAAGAAGAAGGAGTGGGTCAAGCCGATCGGCTCACCCGTCGCTGCGCTCGATCTTCGCAATTTCACCGCCGGATTCACGCTCGGCGGTCTGCGCACGTCGATCAACTCGGAGGTCATGCACGTCTCCGGCGAACCGATCCCGGGTCTGTTTGCCGCTGGACGATGCACCGCCGGTGTCTGCGCTGGCGGGTATGCCTCCGGAACGTCCCTCGGAGACGGCAGTTTCTACGGGCGACGCGCCGGAGTCAGCGCTGCCAAGGGCTGAGCGTCTCTTCTCAGATGTCAGCGTCCTCGCTGCGACGTTCGAGGAACAACGTGTCACGCCACCGCCCACCCAGTTGAGCGATACGCGACCGAGTGCCGACGACTCGGAATCCGACGGCCTGATGCAAGGCGACGCTTGCCCGGTTCTCCGGGAAAATCGACGACTGCACTGTCCAGATCTCACTGGCGTCGGCGGCTTGCACCTGTCGGCGAAGCAGCAGCTTGCCCACGCCGCGCCCGCGAGCGCCGCTACCGATGTAGATGGAGTTCTCGGCGACCCCGCGGTAGCAGTCTCGCGAGGACACCGGGCTGAGGCTCGCCCAGCCTTCGACGCGGCCGTCGATCTCGGCCACCCATCGATGATCGGGTAACCATTGCGCGTCGAGCTTCTCGGCGGATGGCACCGAGGTGGTGAACGTCGCGGTTCCGGTGTCGATTCCTTCGCGGTAGATCGAGCGGACGGCATCCCAGTCGCCGGATTCCATGCGGCGCACCACCACGTCATCGGGAAGAACTCCCAGTGTGTCTTCGACCGGACCACGAGCAGCCACGACGGCGGCCGCTGCCATCAGATCGGAGTATGCCGTTCCGGCAACACTGACAACCGAAGTGCCTTCACGCACCGAAGCCTCGACAAAACCGACCTCGATCAAGGCCTCGAGGTGGGCACTCAACGCCGACGGCTCGAGTGATGCGGCGTGTGCAATCGTGTCGACGTCGATCGGACCGCCGGCAGCAAGTCGGAGCACTCGCAGCCGCGTCGGATCACCCAGGCACGCAAACCTGCGCGCAAGTACGTCGGTGTCGAGGGGAGCGAGTGTTTCTGAACTCATGAGGCGACTATAACGCCGCTGACCTGCAGTTCGGTCGGCTAGGTTCGGCAAGAGTGTCCCGGAGTGAGAAACAACTCAGCCACCGACCCCAGGGTTCGCCGGCTAACGCGCACCGATCGACGCGGCAATCATCGACCACGAGTTGTGAAGATCGTCCTGCCAGTAACCCCAAGAGTGAGTGCCAGTTGCCCGGAAATCATAGGTGGCCGGGATGCCCAAGGAGTCGAGCCGCTCGGCCAAACGCTGGGTGCACTGGTTCGTCCCGGCCTCGATGACTCCACCCACGATCACCTGGTTCGCCAGAACGCCGAGGTCGCCGTTGACCATCGGTCCGCCCAGATTCTCGTGTGGGCCGGGCAGGCCCGATCCATTGCTGATGTAGAGGTCGACCCCCCGCAATCTCTCGGCGTTGACCACAGGATCGTTGGCTACCCAGCCCGGACCGCCGGGAGGACCCCACATGTTGTCCACGTTGCCGCCGCGGAATCCGACCACGAATCTCACGTAGTCCTGACCGGGTTGAGTACTCGTCTCGGCACACCCGCTGAAAGCACCGACGGCACGGTAAACGGATGGCGCCGCCTCGGCCAGGCTCAGAACCGAGGTACCTGCCATCGACAATCCGGCAACGGCATTCGTACCCGTAGTCCCGAGCGTGGCATCGACGATCGGTGGCAACTCCTGGGTGAGAAATGTGGTCCACTTGTTCAGTCCGAGAACAGGATCGGGCTTCTCCCAGTCGGTGTAGTAGCTGTAGGCACCGCCGATCGGGTTGACGACGTTGACGTTCTTGTCGCCGAAGAAGTCGACGACGTCTGTCCGTGTCTGCCACGTCGCCGTGTCCTCGCCTCCGCCGGCGCCATTGAGTAGATAGAGGGTCGGCCGGGGCGCACTCGTGTCTGCCGGCCGAATCACCTCGAGCGGAATCACCTTGTCCATCGCAGCCGAGTAGACGTACATAGTCAGCTGACGGGCGTTGATCTCCTCGACGTGATCGAGAGCTGAACCGCCTGAAGGGGATGTCGGGGCCGGGTCAGCCGAGGCCAACGCTGCTTCGCCGAACAGTCCCGTCCACGCGACGAGTGCGACGACAAGCATTGCCCGAGTACGTCCGATTCTTCTCATTGCCGCTCCTCGTGCTCGATTGCGGTGCCCGGCAACAGCTCGGTGGCGCTCGCTTCGCGGGCGTGCGGCTTGGTGGCTTGAAGTTGTCATGCCCGTTCGGGGTATCCGGAAAACATCGAGAGCACCCGGGCGAGCTCCGGTCCGATGACCGCCATGGCCGGAGGTTCGATCATCTCGTTGTGTTCGCAGCGCACGGGCACCTCCACGATCCGGCCCGTCACGAGTGGGCTCCATTCCTGCGGCGACCTGTCGCGCGGAATTGTGTCGTCTTCTCCGGATGCCAGGAAGATCAGCAGATCTCCTTCGTAGACCTGGGGAACGAACTGGTGCGTGATTCTCTGTGAAGTCTCGTACCCTCGGGCAATCCGTTCGAGGTCCCGACCGTCGACTCCCGTCTCGGGCCCGAGCCTCCGGGCCAACACGGCCGCCGCCTCGTCGAAGGTCAGATCTCGGTCGGTCTGGGGTTCGAGGCCGAGTCCTCGCAGTAGGTCTCGGACGTCGAGTTCGGCTGACGCAGGGGCATCGCCGTTGTCGGGGTAGCTGTCCATCATCGCCAGTGTGGCGACGTCGCGGCCGGACGATTGCAATTCGACGGCCATGGCGTGCGCGATGACTCCGCCGAGGGACCAACCGAGCAAGTCGTACGGCCCGTCCGGCGAAACGGCCTCCATCTCTTCGACGTAGCGATGGGCTAACTGTTCGATCGACTGATAGTCACCGTCGTCGCTGAGAGCGGGGAGCTGAAGTCCGTACACCGGTCGGTCCTCGGGCAGATACCGCACCAAGCCGGCGTACCCCCAGGACAGGCCGATACCGGGGTGCACACAGAACAGCGGTCGCCCAGTCCCTTTCGTCCGCAGTGGAACAACCACGGCGAGAAGCTCTTCCATACCGGCGTCGGCTGTCGGCATGTCGAGGCGTCGAGCGATTCCAGCGGGTGTCGGGTCGAGGAACATCCACTGAAGCGGGATTCTCCGTTGGAAACGAGAGTGCAGTGCGCTGACGATTCGGGTGGCCACCAGGGAGGACCCGCCCAGGTCGAAGAAGCTGTCGGTAGTGCTCACCCGGCTGACACCCAGAACCTCGACGAACGAGTCGACCACGGCACGCTCGGTGTCGGTGACCGGCTCGCGGAACTCGGCTGCAGCCGAACCGAATTCGGGTTCCGGTAAGGCCTTTCGGTCGAGCTTGCCCACCGGTGTCATCGGAATCCGCTCGAGAAGCACCACTGCCGACGGAACCATGTGCGAGGGTAGTCGGTCGGCTGCGTACGCCCGTATCTCGTCAGTGCCGGTGGCGTCGGCAGCTGACGCACGCACGTACGACACCAGGACCGTTTCACCCGACGGTCCCGTGTGGCCGACAGTCGCGGCGAAGTCCACCGACGGATGGCGTGAGAGAACTGCATCGATTTCCCCGAGTTCGATCCGAAAACCACGGACCTTGACCTGGAAGTCGCTGCGCCCGATGTATTCGAGCGTGTGATGCACTCCATCGCCGGAGCCAACGATTTTGGCACTGTCACCGCCGGATTCACGCCAACGCACGACATCTCCGGTGCGGTACATCCGGCGCCCCGGCGACCCGTACGAGCACGCGACAAATCGTTCCGACGTGAGCGACGCCCGATTATGGTACCCACGTGCCATACCTGGACCGATGATGTACAACTCCCCCGGCACGCCCACCGGGACGGGCTGCAAACGCTCGTCCAGCACCAGGAAGCCGAAGCCCACTGCCGGCGAGCCGATATTCACTCCCGCACCGGGTTTCATCGAATCGCTGACGCTCGCCTGCACGGTGGTTTCAGTCGGGCCGTAGCCGTTGTGCAGCCTCCGACCCGGCGCCCATTGCGCGACGACCTCCGGCGGGCAGGCCTCGCCCACCAGATCGAGAACACGGAGCGCCTCGAAACCGTTGTCACCCAACGCCGCCAGCGCGGTCGGTGTAATGGTGGCATGAGTGACCTGCTCGCGCCGGAAAACATCGGCCAATTCGGCGCCACCGTACACAGCAGGCGGAACGATCACGACTTGCGCCGAGGCGCTGAATGCCATCGTCAACTCGAAGATGGAAGCGTCGAAACTCGGCGATGCCAACTGAGAGACATGAGAGTCGTGAGTGACCTCGAACCTCTCACGAGTTTCGGCCGTGAAGCTCGCCAAACCTCGATGAGTAATGTTCACTCCCTTGGGTTTCCCGGTAGATCCCGAGGTGTAGATCAGGTAGGCCGGATGATCGAGGTTCAGTTCACCGGTTCGATCGTCATCGGTGATCGGTTCCGGCGACAGCGCGGCTACCCGCCGGGCGAAGTGTGGGTCGTCGAGTTCCAGCCAGGGAACAACGTCGGGTAGGTGAGTTCGGCTGGTCTGAACAGTCAAACCGAGCGAGGCTCGGCAATCGGCGAGCATGTATTCGACGCGCTCGCGCGGATAGGCCGGATCGACAGGCACAAAAGCCGCTCCGGCTTTGGTCACCGACCAGATCGCCACCACCGATTCGATCGAGCGAGGCATTCCCAGTGCCACGAAGGTCTCCGGGCCCACACCGCGACCGCACAACTCCCGGGCAACACGATTCGACCACTCGTCCAGGTCGCGATAACTGAGCTGCCGGTTCTCGAGCGACAGGGCCACCGAGTCAGGATCGATCGCCACGGCGTCCGCCAACAACTCAGGCCACAATTTCGGAGGTACTTCGGGGAGCCCATGCGCCGGCGTCAACTCGCGACGTTCGAGATCGCCGAGTAGGTCGATGTCACCGATCGGTACCTGCGGATTCCGGGTCACGGCCTCGAGCACACGAACGAACATGTCGGCAAAACCGCCGACCGTACCGGGGTCGAAGAGATCAGTGGCAAAGTCGACGGCTCCGCTCATCCCTCCCGGTTCACCGCGATCGTCGTACTCCTCGGCCAGAAGGAATTCCAGGTCTACCTTCACTACCTCGAGTTCAGGGTCGATCCCGCGGACTTCCAGTCCCGGTAGCTTCAGAATCGGTCGTTTGTTGTTCTGGAATTCCAGCGACACCGAGGAAATCGGTGCATAAGCGCTCGACCGTTTCGGCCCGACCGCGTCCACTACCCGCTCGAAGGGCACGTCGGAATAAGCGAACGCGGCGAGGTCGACTTCGCGGCAATGCTCAACCAACTCGCGGAACGATCGAGCCGGATCCACCTGTGTGCGCAGTGCGAGCGTGCCGACGAACATGCCGACCAGATCATCGAGGGCACGATCTCCCCGTCCGGCGATCGGCGTGCCGATCACGATGTCGTCGGTGCTGCCCAAACGTGCCAGCAAGAGCGCGAGCGCTGCATGCACAGTCATGAATGCAGTGGACTCGTGCTGCCGCGACACGTTCAGAATACGGCGGTGAAGATCACTGCTGATCGAGAAGTGAATCCGCGAGCCGTGAAAACTCTGTTGCGTCGGCCGGTCTCGATCGAGCGGAAGTTCCAAGAGGTCGGGAGCACCTGACAATGCACGTCGCCAGTAAGCCAACTGCTCACTGATCACCGACCCGGGGTCGTCGACTGAGCCCAGAATCTCCCGTTGCCAGAGCGCAAAGTCGGCGTACTGGACTGGAAGCGGCGTCCACTGTGGATCCCCGCCGTACGCGTGGGCCTCGTATGCAATCATCACGTCTCGGGTCAACGGAGACATCGAGAAGCCGTCAGCCGAGATGTGGTGCACCACTACGGCAAGCACGTGTTCGCGCTCATCGATGGTGAACAACGCTGCCCGCAGGGGAATTCGTGCGGCGACGTCGAAACCGGCCGAGACCATCCGGGCAAGCTCGTCACGGAGATGATGTTCGTCGGTCACCGATGTCTCGGTCAGTTGCGGCAGCTCGGCGCTCTCGGTGGGCAGGATGTGCTGGACCGGTCCGTCACCGTGGACCGGGAACATCGTTCGCAGCGATTCGTGGCGGGCGATGACATCGGACATCGCTGATCTCAAGGCCGGTTTGTCGAGTTCACCGCTCAACCGCACCACGAGCGGAATGTTGTATGCAGGAGAACTGGTGTCGAGTTGATTGACGAACCACATCCGCTGCTGAGCAAACGACAAGGGGATGCTGTCGGGTCGGGGGCGCGGTCCCAGTCGCTCCGACCCTTCGGCAACCGACTGGCCGATCACCGTAGCCAACTCGGCCACCGTCGGCGTCTCGAACAGATCCCGCACGCCTACGGTAGCTCCGAGCACCGCCCGTAGCCTCGCCGCGACCGAAGTGGCGCTCAGAGAATTTCCACCGAGCTCGAAGAAACTGATGTAGGTACCGACTCGTTCGAGGCCGAGCACCTCGCCGAACACGTCCGACACTGCCTGTTCGACCGGGCCGACCGGGGGACGGAAATCCCCTGTGGTCGTCTCGATTTCGGGTCTTGGCAACGCCGAACGGTCGACTTTTCCGACAGCGGTCAACGGAATGTTCTCCAGCACCGTGAGAACGGCAGGCACCATGTGCGAAGGCAAGCGCCGGGCCACGGCGCGACTCAGGATCCTGGTGTCCAGTCGACCCGCCGTGGGCACGACGTACGACACGAGTCGGGTGTCTCCAGTGGGGGCGGAATCGGCAACCGTAACGGCAAAACCGACGTTGGGCTCCGACATGAGCACACTGTCGATCTCACCGAGTTCGACACGGAAGCCTCGAACCTTGACCTGGAAGTCGCTTCGCCCGACGTACTCGACACACATGTCCGCCGTCCATCGCACGATGTCGCCGGTGCGGTACATCCGCGTTCCTGGGTCAGCCGGGTTGGCAACAAAGCGTTCTGCCGTCAACCCCGCCCTTCGGTGATATCCCCGTGCCACGCCTGGTCCGGCCAGGTACAGCTCGCCGGGGACCCCGACGGGAACCGCTTGAAGTCGAGTGTCGAGCACCAGTTCGCTGACGCCCCTGACGGGTCCACCGATGGTGATTGGTTCTCCGGCGGTCATCGGCGGGCTGACGTTGGACATGATCGTTGCTTCGGTCGGTCCGTACGCGTTGTACAGGCGGCGGCCAGGTGCCCAGCGAGCGACGAGGTCGGGCGGGCACGCCTCGCCCCCGAATACGACTTCCGAAAGTTGTTCCAGCCCAGCCGGGTCCACCGATGCCAATGCCGCTGTGGTGACGAACGCGTGCGTGACGGCGTGCTCTGCCAGAAGTTGCGCCAGGTCCTCGCCCCCGTAGATCCCGGGTGGAGCGACAACCATCGTCGCCCCGGCTCCGAAAGCCTGCAGATATTCGAAGAGCGACCCGTCGAAACTCGGAGTGGAGAAGTGCAGCGTGCGTGATTGTGGAGTTGCGCCGTAGCGTTCGAGCTGGTCTCGGGCGAAGTTGTCGAGCCCTCGCTGCGTGACCACGACGCCCTTGGGTACGCCGGTCGACCCCGAGGTGTAGACCACGTAGGCAGCTGAATCCAACCCGATCGGACGGAGTCGGTCGTTGTCGGTCAACGGGCTCCCTGAGAATCCCTCGCACTTCTTAGTGAAATGCGGATCGTCGATAATCAGCCACTCCGCGATATCGGGCAATCGATCTCGGCCCGCGGTGGTGGTCAATCCGAAGCTGACCTTCGAATCGATCAGCATGTGATTGATCCGCTCGTCCGGATAGTCGGGATCGATCGGCACGAACGCAGCGCCTGTCTTGGCGACGGCAAGTATCGACACCACGGACGCGAGAGAACGTGGGACACCGACCGCTACATAGTCCTCGGTTCCCAGGCCGTGCGAGACGAGCATGCGAGCAATGCGATTGGAAAGGATGTCCAGCTCGCCGTAGGTCATGCTGCCGTCCGCCGATTCCACGGCCGGTGCGTTCGGATCACGCTGGGCTGCCTCGTCGAAGATCTCCGGGAAGACGCGCGACGACCCGCCGGCCGTGCCACGGACTGGCACCAATTCAGTATGTTCGGAGGCTGCGAGCACCGACACCACAGCCAAGGGACGATCCGGCTGGGTACACGCTTCGAGTACGCGCCGCAGTCGTCCGGCGATCTCTTCGATGTCGGCGGCACCGAAAACCTCGGGTATGTACTCGAATTTCAGGCGGAGCCTGGTGTCGACCGATGCTACGAGGCTGAGCGGGTAGTGGGCAGCGTCCTTGGCTTCGACATCGGTGATCCGGACCCCCGCAATATCGGTATCGGACGAAAGCCCCTGACGGTCAACGGGATACGATTCGAAGACAGTCAACGTGTCGAATCCGATCTCCGGCCCCGCGCCTACGTGGATCTCGGAAAGCCCGAGACAGTGGTGATCCGACAGCTCTGCTTGCTCGGCCTGGATCCGCGCGAGGAGTGTGCCGATACTTTCACTCGGGCGCAGCGTGATTCGGACCGGAATTGTGTTGATGAACAGCCCGACCATGGTTTCGATCCCGGTCAGCTCGGGAGGTCGACCCGACACCGTCGCTCCGAACACCACATCGTCTCTCCCGGTCAGTGCAGCAAGGACGATCCCCCACGATGCCTGAACAATCGTGTTGATCGTCAGCCCGAGTTCACGCGCCATTCCGCGAAGTGAGGTTGTGAATTCCTCGTCCAGATCGAACACCCACTCGGCCGCCATGGTGGAGAGTCGACGCGATCGAACCGCTGGAGCCAACAGCGTCGGTCCTTCGACTCCGCTCAGCGTCCTCGCCCACACAGCTCGGGAAGCTTGCTGATCGCGGCGGCTCATCCAGGTCAGATAGTCGCGATACGCGCGCGCGTGAGGCAAGGCCGCCACTTGACCGTCGGCGGCATAGAGCGTCGCCAATTCCCGGATCAGCAGGGGCATGGACCAGCCGTCCAGAAGGATGTGATGATTGGTGAGCACGAGCGTGAACTTCTCGGGGGCGAGAGCGATCAGGGTGAATCGGATCAACGGCGCCCGTGCCATGTCGAACGGGCGCGCTCGGTCCTCGGCCAGCGCTCGATCAATTTCCTGATCTGGTGCACCAGTGAGGTCGATTTCCTGCCACGGCGCTGCCACGTTGCTTCGGACCACCTGGACGGCACGGCCGTCGGCGCTGTGAAGGAAGGCGGTACGCAGGTTCTCATGCCGGCCGAGCAGCGCGTCGGCGGCGCGGCGCAGGCGCTCCGAATCGACTGCGCCGGCTAGATCGAGAGCCACTTGTACGAGGTATGCGTCGACCGATCGTTCGGCCAATTCGGCGTGGAACAACAACCCCGCTTGCAGTGGAGAGAGTGGCCAGACATCGCTCAGGTCGGGACACCGACTTTCGAGGTCGTCGATCGCCTCCTGTCTAAGATCGACCAGATCGAAGTCCGAGGGTGTGAATCCGCCGCCGCCCGCCGCGAACTCTCCGAGCCCGGCCAGTGCGTCGAGCCACCACTGCCCCAGTTGCCGAACGTCGTCCGCACCCAGAATGTCCGGTGGGAACGTCCAGCCGGCAACGAGCTGCGGACCGTTCTCGGTATCGCTGTCGACCGTCATCACGTTGACCTCGAGGACGCTGGCGAGTGGAAGATCGACGGCCGCAACCGTCCGCAGGTCCTCGTCACGGATCGGTACCCATCCCACTGTAGCGTCGGCCTCGGATCCACCGACGCGTCCGAGGTAGTTGAAACTGATCTGGGGCTCCGGAAGTTGCGAAAGTGTTGGTGCCGTTTCGCGGTTCAGATAGCGCAGCAACCCGAAGCCGATGCCGCGGTCCGGCACCGCCCGGAGTTGTTCCTTGACGGCCTTGGCAGCGACGCCCGCAGCCGGGCCGCCGGCGAAGGCGTCGCTCGGATCCACTCTGCTCAGATCGATCCGCACCGGGAAGATCGACGTGAACCATCCCACCGTGCGAGCGAGATCTGCCCCGGGAACCACCTGTTCCTCGCGTCCGTGCCCCTCGAGACTGATCAATGTCTCCGGATTGTCGATGCCGCGGTCCATGCGCCAGCGGACCATCGCAAGTGCCAAAGCCGTCAACAATCCGTCCTCGACGCTCCCGTGAATCGCCTGCGGAACTGTCGTCGACACGGCCTCGGTCAATCCCGTGGGAACTCGTACTTCGATGTCAATGGTGGCCGAGGCGGTGTCCCTCTTCGTCAGGGCGCGCACACCCAGAGTCGGATCCGGGCCCTCGAGCACCTCTCGCCAATAGTCGATTTCAGCGACCCGATCCGGCTCGCGCGCGGCGTCGACGAGGCCATGTGCCCATCGACGCATCGAGGTTCCGACCGGAGCAAGTGACGGGTCGACGCCTGTCTGCACCTGCGCACAGGCAAGTGCAAGATCGGGGATCAGGATTCGCCAGGAAACGCCGTCCGTCACGAGGTGGTGCGCCACGATTAGCAACTGTTTCCGGCTCTGCCGGTCCTTTTGAATCTGTCCGTCGGTGTCGAGCAGGACTGCCTGCACCATCACACCTGCCTCCGGGTCGAGCCGCCCCAGAGCTGCGTCGAGTTCTGTCGAGACCGTCTCCGCGGCAGAACCCCCGAGGCTCCCGTGGCGTACGACGGTCTCCGCCCGCACCGTACCTACAGGCGCAACGTCCATCCGCCGAGCGGATTCAGGATGATGCGTCGCCCGGATGCCCGCGCGGAGGATGTCGTGGTGGTCCAGCACAGCCTGCATGGCCAGTGTCAGCGTGACCTCGTCGAGCGTGGCAGGAACCGAGAGCAGAACAGATTGGGAGTACCGGCGAAAATCTCCACCACGGTCAAGCATCCATTCGACGATCGGCGTCAATTCGATCTCACCGACGCCGCCGCCAGGCAATTCGTCGACGACGACACGGTTGCCAGCCGTTCCGGCCGTCTCGGACAGCGCCGCAACAGTTTTGCGTTCGAACACCTCGCGCGGTGTGATCAGAACTCCGGCAGACCTGGCGCGCGTCACCAACTGGATGGACATGATCGAGTCACCGCCTAGAGTGAAGAACGAATCGTCGACCCCCACCTCCTCGAGTCCCAGAACTTCGGCGAACAGACTCGCAAGGATGTTTTCCGTCGCGGACGCGGGGCCACGACTTACGGTTGCCTGTCGCCCGAAGTCAGGTTCAGGCAATGCATTCCGGTCGAGCTTTCCGTTCACCGTCAGCGGCAAACCCTCGAGAACCGTCACGACAGCGGGGACCATGTGGGGCGCCAACCTCTGTGAGACATACTCGAGCAACGCCGCCGGAGAGATAGTGGCACCGGACTCCGGCACCACGTAGCCCACCAACCGGTCTCTGCGGGCTACCACCGCCGACTGAGACACGCCCACTCCGGAGAGCAGTGCAGCCTCCACCTCGCCGAGTTCGATTCGGTACCCCTTCACCTGCACCTGCAGATCGTTTCGTCCGAGGTACTCCAGCTGCCCGCTGTCGTTCCAGCGCCCCAGGTCACCGGATCGATACATACGCGCACCACTGACCGCGAGGTCGGGAATGAACCGCGCGGACGTCAGACCGAACCGGCCGAGGTATCCGCGTGAAACCTGATCACCGGAGACATACAGTTCACCCACCACACCGGGCGGCACCGGGTGCAACCGCTGATCCAACACATACACACGCAATCCGGGTAACGCCCGACCAATCACCGAGGCCGATCGTTGACGCACCAGCACACGATCGAGCGGTAAATGGCTGACGTGCACAGTGGTCTCCGTGATGCCGTACATGTTGACCAGATCTGGTGACGAAGTCCCGCGACGGGCGTACCAGCGCGTCAACTGTCCGAAGTCGAGCGCTTCTCCGCCGAAGATCACGTAGCGCAATGACAGGGCCGCACCCCCGGCAAGCCGGTCGGCTTCCGCCAATTGATAGAAGGCAGTGGGAGTTTGATTGAGCACCGTGACACGTTCGTGCCGTAGCAATTCGAGGAATGCCTCTGGTGAACGGGCCGTGAAGTAGTCGACCAGTACCAGTCGGCCACCGTGTGCGAGTGCGCCCCACATTTCCCAGACCGAGAAGTCGAATGCCTCCGAATGGAACATCGTCCACACATCGCCGCTGCCGAAGCCGAAGAGCGCTCTGGTGTTTGCCAGCAACGTCACTACGCTGCGGTGAGAAACCTGCACCCCCTTCGGGCGCCCGGTGGACCCCGAGGTGTAGATCACGTAGGCCACCGATTCGGGTCGGAGCGGTAGCAGCCGATCTCGGTCGGTCACCGCAAGCGGAGAAAACCTGTGCAGCGCATCGAGAATCACCGGGTCGTCTACCGCAATCACTGGAATCTCGCTGTCTGCGATTGCGTCACTGTCTCGTATGTAGTCGCCGTCGGCCCGGGTGGTCAACACACACTTCGGCCGGGCGTCACGCAGCACGAAGTCCACCCGGTTTACCGGAGAAGTCGAGTCCACCGGTACGTATCCGCCACCCGCCTTCACCACCGCCAGCAATGCCACCATCAGGTCGATCGAGCGGGCCATCGCGACTGCCACCAAGGTTTCCGGCCCCACCCCCTGCGCCACCAACAGTCGAGCAAGGCGGTTTGCTCGCTCGTCGAGTTCGCGGTACGTAACCGACAATCCGCCGCAGCGCACCGCCACGGCAGCACCGGACGTCCGCGCCGTGCGATCGAAGAGATCCGACAACGAATCCTCGTCTGTTCCGGCGCCAGAGGGCGTGGGCGCAACCAGCAACCCGCTGAGTTCGCCGGCCAGAATCATGTCGATATCACCGACGACCACCGACTGGTTCTCAGTCACGGCGCCGATCACTCTTTCGAAGCGCGCCGCGATGCGCGCCACCGACATTCGATCGAAAATATCTGTTGCATAACGGAAACCGGCGCTGATACCAGCGGGCTCACCGTGCTCGTCGACGTGCTCCATCACACTCAGTTGCAGATCGAATTTCGCAACCGCGAGATCGACGTCGAGCGAGCGAACCGTCAGTTCCGGCAAGTCGAAGCGCAGTCCCGTATCGGTCTGGAATTCGAGGAGTACCTGAAACAGAGGTGAATGCTCGGTGGAACGGTCGGGCGAGAGGTAATCCACCAACCTCTCGAAGGGGATGTCTGCATGGTCCAGAGCACCGAGATCCGTTGACCGCACCGCGGCCAACACCTCGGCAAAGGTTGCTCCGGATGAGACAGGTGTGCGAAGGACGAGCGTGTTGACGAACATCCCGACCACATCGTCGAACACCGATGCACCGCGACCTGCGACCGGAGTCCCGATCACTACGTCGTCCGCTGTAGTGAGCCGTGCCAGCAATACCGCCAGAGCCGCATGCATCACCATGAACAGAGACGAACCGTTCTGGTGTGCGAGTTCGTTCAAAGCTCGATGGATCTCGGGCGAGAAGTCCATCGAAACCACCGCGCCCTCGGCAGACCGTTTCGAGGTTCGTGGTCTATCGAGAGGGAGCGGCAAGACGTCCGGAATACCCGACAGCTTCGCTGTCCAATAATCGAATTCGGCCGAGGGCGAAGTTTCCGGACCAACGTCTGCGTCGACGATCTCACGCTGCCAGAGGGTGTAGTCGGCGTACTGAATCGGCAGCGGCACCCAGTCCGGGCTCCGACCTTGCGTGCGCGCGGTATATGCACTCATCAGGTCGCGTGCCAGTGGTGCCATCGAGAAGCCGTCTGCGGCGATGTGGTGAACAACGATCACGAGTACATGCTGCTCCGGTCCGGTTCGGAGTAACCTCACGTGCAGCGGGAACTCTTCGGACACATCGAATCCGATGTCGAAGAACGCGTGCAAGTCCGTGAAAAGCCCCTCGCCGGGAATCGGCACGGGGTGGATTCGAGGAGCAGCGACCGCGGGTTCGGCGATCACCTGGTAGGGCCCGTCTGCGGACGCAGGAAAGATCGTTCGAAGGGATTCGTGCCGTTCCACCACATCACCCAGCGCGGCTTGGAGCGCACCCGAATCCAGGAACCCGTCCAGTTGTAGTGCGACGGGGATGTTGTAGAGCGGAGACGACGTGTCGAACTGGTTGACGAACCACATCCGCGATTGCGCGAACGACAGCGGAATACGTTCTGGCCGTGCCCTACTCGTGAGGGGCACACGAGTAGCTTCCTCGAGTCCAGGCTCGCCCGGCGCGGAGTCGATTGGATCTATCGAGGCCGCCAGGTCCGCGACCACGGGGGCGTCGAACAGTGCATTGACCCCCATATTGGTGTGCAATGCGGCGTTGATGCGGGCGATGACTCGAGTGGCGCTGAGGGAATCCCCGCCGAGTTCGAAGAAACTGTCGTCGGCACCCACCTGGTCGAGACCGAGAACGTCGGCAACAGCACGGGCGATTCCGATTTCGGCAGGAGTGGCGGGAGTCCGAAACGCAGCGCTCGCAAAATCAGTGTCCGGGAGGGCTTTACGGTCCAACTTCCCATGCACCGTCACCGGAAACTCCCCCAACACCACCACCACCGACGGCACCATGAACCCCGGAAGAGACCTCCGCACCCCCTCCAACACCACCACCTCATCGACCACCACCCCCACCTCACCCACCACAAACCCCACCAAAAAATCCCCACCCACACCCGACCGCAACACCACCACCGCACCAGCCACCCCCACCTGAGCAGCCAACACCGCCTCCACCTCACCCAACTCCACCCGCTGCCCCCGCACCTTCACCTGAAAATCCGTGCGCCCCACAAACTCCAACACCCCACCACACCCCCACCGCACCACATCACCCGTCCGATACACCCGAGCACCCACCACCCCCGAC
>NZ_JAJHVW010000013.1:0-163724 GCF_027583855.1 Rhodococcus sp. BH5 | reverse complement strand
AAGCACGCCGCCAGCGTTCGTCCTGAGCCAGGATCAAACTCTCCGTTGAAGACTCTAGATATCACCAACCCGAAGGCCGGCTAATCAGTCATAGACAAAAAGAGTCAAATCACTAGCAAAAAACTCAACTAGCAAAAAATGTGTCGGCAACCATTCAGACGGAAGAATGAACAATCACCGACGAAAAATACTCACACCCCGAACATCAGAACCGAAACCCGAAGGCCCGGAACATCATTCGACATGTGAAGTACCAAAATAATTTTGGCACTGACATTCATCGACACACTGTTGAGTTCTCAAAGAACACGCGCACACCATCACCGCGACCTTCAGGCCACTCGCTCCGGGGCAACTTTTCCAGCCTATCCCATCGTGATCATCGGCGCAAACCGCTGAACATTCGGGGAAGAACTGGAGGTGAAGCACAACCATACATGATGGAAACTACTTCGGATTTTGGTCAGGCACTTCGTACAACCTCGTGTCACTCGCCGTGAAGCGGGAGTCGGTGTCCGTGTCGCTCTGACTTGGAATAAGTTACGCGAACCTTCAATCAATTCACAAATCGCCTGGTCACTACACCGAATTGGCCGATTAAGGCCAGGTCAGACCGTTGAGCCTTTCCGCCAACTGCGAATAGGCCCGAGTGTGACGCCGAGCACCGATACCTAGTCGGTGCCCACCCGCTCGATCACTCCCCCGAGTCCACGGAGATTCTCGACGAATCGCGGGTACCCACGGTCGATGTGGAAAATATCGTGAACTTCGGTGGTTCCGTCCGCAACCAACCCCGCAAGCACGAGCCCGGCGCCGGCCCGAATGTCCGAAGACCACACCGGTGCACTCGACAACACCGGAACTCCGCGGATCACCGCATGGTGACCGTCAGTACGAGCGTCGGCGCCGAGTCGGATCATTTCCTCGACAAATCGGAAACGCGATTCGAATACGTTCTCGGTGATCATCGACGTGCCTTCGGCAACCGCAGCCAAACCGATTGCCATCGGCTGCAGGTCGGTCGGGAATCCGGGGTACGGCAATGTTGCGAAATTGACCGCTTTAGGCCGTTCACGCTGAATGACGCGGAAACCGTCAACCTCGGGAGTCACCTCCGCGCCGGCCGTCCGAAGCTTGTCGAGGACCAGTCCGAGATGCTTGTGGTTCACCCCACGAACGCGGACGTCACCCCTGGTCATGGATGCCGCGACACCCCACGTTGCAGCGACGATCCGATCGCCGATGACACGGTGCGTAGTCGGTTCCAACTTGCGGACGCCTTGAATGGTGAGCGTCGAACTTCCGCCGCCAGATACCTTGGCGCCCATCTCGTTGAGCATGTTGCACAGATCCACGATCTCGGGCTCACGTGCAGCGTTGTCGATCACTGTCTCACCACGGGCGAGGACCGCTGCCATCAAGATGTTCTCGGTTGCACCCACAGACGGGAAGACCAGGCGGATGTTCGCTCCATGCAGGTCGTCTGCCTCGGCAACTACACATCCGTGTTCGATCTCGCTGCGCGCACCCAACAGGCGGAGCCCGGATTGGTGCATGTCGAGGGGCCTCGAACCGATGGCGTCACCGCCAGGCAAGGCAACAACAGCGCGTCGACAACGCGCGACCAGCGGACCGAGAACACACACTGACGCTCGGAACTGTTTCACCGCATCGAAGTCAGCGTGATACTTCGGCTCGGCCGGCGTCGTGATCCGCACTTCGGAATCTTCGAGTTCGACTTCGCAGCCCAGACCTCGCAGAACGTCCGCCATCAGCGGTACGTCGAGAATGTCCGGGCAGTTGGTCACGACAGTGGTGCCTTCGGCCAACAGCGCCGCGGCCATCAGCTTCAGCACACTGTTCTTGGCCCCTCCCACCAGTACTTCACCTTCGAGGCGGTTACCCCCGGTCACAAGAAAGTGCTCACTCACGGTTCACAGCCTAGAGCCACAACCTCGTCGGCACCGCGCCGGTACCGTAGCCCTATGTCTGTTCACCTGACGAAGATCTACACCCGGACCGGCGACGACGGGACCACGGGCCTCAGCGATTTTTCCCGCGTGTCCAAGAACGATCCGCGTCTGATCGCCTACGCGGATTGCGACGAGACCAATGCAGCGATCGGTGTGGCCGTTGCCCTCGGCACTCCCCCGGAGAATCTCCTTGCAATGCTGCGCCAGATCCAGAACGACCTTTTCGACGCAGGGGCCGACTTGTCCACCCCCGTGGTCGAGAACCCGAAGTACCCGCCGCTACGAGTGACTCAGTCCTACATCGATCGACTCGAAGGATGGTGCGATGAGCTCAATGAGCAACTGGCACCGTTGAATTCGTTCATTCTGCCGGGCGGTACCGCCTTGGGAGCCCTGCTTCACGTAGCAAGAACCGTCTCGCGGCGTGCGGAGCGTGCGGCTTGGTCCGCCATCGATGCGAACCCGGAGGACACGAGCGTGCTCCCCGCGAAATACCTCAACAGATTGTCGGATCTGCTCTTCATCATGGGAAGAGTGGCAAATCCTGAAGGCGATGTGCTCTGGAAGCCCGGCGCCGGAGCTTGAGCGGGACCGGTCAGGCGGTGCGTCGCCTACGGGCGCGCCCGTCCGGCCGCGATTCCACCCAGGACAGGAACGCTGTCAATGCTCCACTGTCCAAAGCGATTTCGTAGGCCGACGAGCCGTCATTGACCTTGACCACGACGATGTCGTCGCTCATGATGTCGAATTCGGTACCCGAGGGAGAGCGACGGCTCTCGACCTCGATACCTTGACGATCGATCCTGGAGTCCGGGCCCGGCCGCAGACTCGACAGTTTGAAAAAGACGAAGGTGCTTTCGCCGTAGCGAATGATTCCGTGACGCCACCCGCTGTCCCCCGGGGACGGCAGAACACGAAGCAGTGCAGCGGTACCGCCGCGACGCAGAACCAGCAGACGATACAGAAAAGCCGCGACGAGAACCGCGAGCAGCACAACCAGAATGATCAACACAGTCATTCCGAATGTCACTGTTCGTCGGCTCCCGTCGCGGCTTTACTCGAGTAACTTACGCGCGCTCGACGGCCCGGAGCTGACCCTTGGCGACCGCAATCGCTTCGAGGTCGCCCGAGTTCTCGGCCAAGACAGCCTTGGCTGCCTCGACGTCGATGTCCTGTGCCATGTCCGCGGACTCGGCAAGGATCGTCACCGTCGTCGCAGTGACGGAGAGAAATCCTCCGTGTACCGCAGCAACGATACGCTCGCCGTCGACCGAGGTGATCGACACGGTTCCGCCCTCGATCAGCTGGCCGAGGACCGGCTCATGCCCAGGCATGATTCCGATTTCACCCTCGGTGGTCTGAGCGCTGACCAGCGTCGCCGAACCAGACCACAAGCGCTGCTCGACGGCAACGAGTTCTACGGTCATCTCAGCCATCGTGGACTACTTCCCGGCCATCTTCTTGGCTGCAGCCTCGACGTCGTCGAGTCCACCGCAGCTGTTGAATGCCTGCTCGGGCAGGTGATCGAACTCGCCCTTGCAGACGCGGTCGAAGGCTTCGATCGTGTCGCGGAGCGGCACGACGGAGCCGGGCTCACCGGTGAACTTCTCGGCAACGATGAAGTTCTGGCCGAGGAACTTCTGGATACGACGGGCGCGGCCGACGAGGACCTTGTCCTCTTCCTGAAGCTCGTCCATACCGAGGATGGCGATGATGTCCTGCAGTTCCTTGTACTTCTGCAGGATGCGCTTGACCTCGTTGGCAACGCGGAAGTGCTCGGCACCGACGATGCCGGGCTCCAGGATGCGGGAGGTCGAGCTCAGCGGATCCACAGCGGGGTAGATACCCATCTGCGAAATCGGGCGCGAAAGCTCGGTGGTGGCATCGAGGTGCGCGAAGGTCGTAGCCGGCGCGGGGTCGGTGTAGTCGTCGGCGGGCACGTAAATAGCCTGCAGCGAGGTGATCGAGCGACCGCGAGTCGAGGTGATGCGCTCCTGGAGCTCACCCATCTCGTCCGCCAGCGTGGGCTGGTAGCCCACTGCCGAAGGCATACGGCCGAGGAGGGTGGAAACCTCGGAGCCTGCCTGCGTGAAGCGGAAGATGTTGTCGATGAACAGCAGAACGTCCTGGCCCTGAACGTCGCGGAAGTACTCCGCCATCGTCAGTGCGGACAGGGCGACGCGCATACGCGTTCCGGGCGGCTCGTCCATCTGGCCGAAGACAAGGGCGGTGTCCTGGAGGACGCCCATCTCTTCCATTTCCAGGTGGAGGTCGGTGCCCTCACGGGTACGCTCACCGACGCCTGCGAACACCGAGGTGCCCGAGAACTCGCGAGCGATACGCGTGATCATTTCCTGGATCAGAACGGTCTTGCCGACGCCGGCGCCACCGAACAGGCCGATCTTTCCACCCTTGACGTACGGGGTGAGGAGGTCGATGACCTTGATGCCGGTCTCGAGGATCTCGGTCTTACCTTCGAGCTGATCGAAGGCTGGTGGCTTGCGGTGGATTCCCCACTGCTCGCCGTCGCGGCCGAGGCCCGGGGTGTCGAGGCAATCGCCCAGTGCGTTGAACACGTGGCCCTTGACGACGTCACCGACGGGAACCGAGATCGGCTTGCCCGAGTCGGTCACTGCAGTGCCGCGGACGAGTCCGTCGGTGGGCTGCATGGAGACGGTGCGGACCAGGTTGTCACCGAGGTGCTGTGCAACCTCGAGCGTCAGCGTCTTGGCGACCGAGGGAAGCGTGATCTCGGCGTTCAGGGCGTTGAACAGTTCAGGAACAGCGCCACGCGGGAATTCAACGTCCACGACGGGACCGATGACCCGCACGACGCGGCCGGCTACGGCCGAAGCCGAACCTGCCCCGTTGTTTTCGGTTACTGCTGCGGTCATGTGCTAGTCACTTCCTGCGCTCGAGGCGAGCGCGTTGGCGCCGCCGACGATCTCGCTGATTTCCTGGGTGATCTGGGCCTGGCGAGCCTGGTTGGCCTGACGGCTCAACGTGTTCACCAGTTCGTTTGCGTTGTCCGTCGCGGCCTTCATGGCAGTACGACGGGCTGCCGACTCCGATGCCGCAGCATCGAGAAGCGACGAGAAGATACGAGTGCTGACGTACTTCGGGAGAAGAGCGCCGAGAAGCTTCTCGGGCTCGGGCTCGAAGCTGAAGTCCGCGACGGGGCCATTGTCATGGTCGTCGTCGTGGCCGTTGGTCAGCATGTCGTCACCGAGTTCGATGCGCTCTTCCGACACGAAGACCTCGAGAGGAGCCATACGGCGAACCTCGGGAGTCTGCGTCAGCATCGACACGAAGCGGGTGTAGACGATATGGAGTTCGTCGACGCCCTCGATCGTGCCTTCACCGTTCGGAGCGGCAACCTGGTTACCCGAACCAGCCATGAACAGCTCCACCAGGTGGCGGCTGGCCTTCGCTGCATCCGAGTAACCCGGATCCTGCGAGAAGCCCGTCCACGCAGCACCGATGTCGCGGCCGCGGAACGTGTAGTAGCCGAGCCCCTTGGAACCGAGCACGTACACGACCGGCTCCTTGCCCTCGCTGCGGAGGAGAGCCATGAGCTCTTCTGCCTGCTTGAGGACGTTGGAGTTGTAGCCACCACACATGCCGCGGTCACTGGTGACAACGAGGACCGCTGCCCGCTTGGGCTCCGGACGCTCGTTGAGCAACGGGTGATCGAGCGAAGCAGACGCACTCGCCAATTCGGTGAGTACCTTCGTGATCTCCTCGGCATACGGCTTGGACGCGGCGACGCGAATCTGAGCCTTGGTGATACGCGAAGTCGCGATCAGTTCCTGTGCCTTGGTGATCTTCTTGGTCGAGTTGACCGACTTGATACGAGACCGCAATTCGAGAATGCTCGCCATCGATCAATCACTCTCCCTTCGGAATTCGCAGTGTCATGGGCGCGTACGTCACTTGCTGACGGTCTTGCGCTTGACGTTGATCTGCTCGTTCGCGACCTCGTCGGCGCCCAAAGCGTCAGCCTCGGCTTCGTTCACGACCCGGCTTCCGTCGGATGCGATGAAGCCTTCCTTGAACTTGTTCGTCGCGGCGATCAGCTCAGCAGCGTTGTCGGCATCGAGTGCCTTACCGCCGTTGATGCTGGAGTAGACGCCAGCAGCCGAGTGCTTGAGGTCTTCGAGCAGTTCCTTCTCGAAGCGACGGACGTCGCCGATCGGAACGCTGTCGAAGATGCCTTCGCCGGCCAGGTAGATCGAGACGATCTGGTCCTCGACGGGGATCGGGCTGTACTGATCCTGCTTGAGCAGCTCGACCAGACGGGCGCCGCGCTCGAGCTGAGCCTTGGAGGCAGCGTCGAGGTCGGAAGCGAAGGCGGAGAACGCTTCGAGCTCACGGAACTGAGCCAGTTCCAGACGCAGCGAACCGGAAACCTTCTTCATGCCCTTGGTCTGTGCAGCGCCACCGACGCGGGAGACCGAGATACCGACGTTGATCGCGGGGCGAACGCCCTTGTTGAACAGGTCGGACTCGAGGAACACCTGACCGTCGGTGATGGAGATGACGTTGGTCGGGATGTAAGCCGAGACGTCGTTCGCCTTGGTCTCGATGATCGGCAGAGCCGTCAGCGAGCCACCGCCGAGTGCGTCGGACAGCTTCGCCGAACGCTCCAGCAGACGGGAGTGCAAGTAGAAGACGTCACCAGGGTAAGCCTCGCGTCCCGGCGGGCGACGCAGCAGCAGCGAGATGGCGCGGTACGCCTCTGCCTGCTTGGTCAGGTCGTCGAACACGACCAGAACGTGCTTGCCCTGGTACATCCAGTGCTGGCCGATGGCCGAGCCGGTGTACGGTGCGAGCCACTTGAAGCCTGCGGAATCAGATGCCGGAGCAGCAACGATGGTGGTGTATTCCATCGCGCCCTTCTCCTCGAGGGCAGCCTTGACGCCCGCGATGGTGGAACCCTTCTGACCGATGGCAACGTAGATGCAGCGCACCTGCTTGTTGACATCGCCGGAATCCCAGTTGGCCTTCTGGTTCAGGATGGCGTCGATGCAGACCGCGGTCTTGCCGGTCTTGCGGTCGCCGATGATGAGCTGGCGCTGGCCGCGGCCGATCGGGGTCATGGCGTCGATAGCCTTGATACCGGTCTGGAGCGGCTCTTCGACCGGCTGGCGCTCGAGCACCGAAGCGGCCTGGAGCTCGAGTGCACGGTTCTCGGTGCTCTCGATCTCGCCGAGGCCGTCGATGGGCGCACCCAGCGGGTCGATGACGCGGCCGAGGAAAGCATCGCCGACGGGAACCGACAGAACGTCGCCCGTGCGCTTTACTTCCTGGCCTTCTTGAATGTTCTGGTAATCGCCAAGGATGACGGCACCGATTTCGGTGGCATCCAGGTTGAGCGCGACGCCGACGATTCCACCGGGGAACTCCAACAGCTCGTTGGACATAGCCGAAGGCAGGCCAGAGACGTGCGCAATGCCGTCACTGGTGTCGGTCACTGTGCCGACCTCCTCACGGGAGGCCTCCGGGGAGTAGCTCGCGGTGTAGTTGTCGATCGCGCTACGGATCTCGTCGGAGGAGATCGTCAGCTCCGCCATGTTTTTCCTGCTCTCGGTGTCTGGTCTTCGAAAAGATCTGGAGTATGTGTTCGGCTGAAGGACTACTTGAGGTTCTTCCGCAGTGCTGCGAGTCGACCCGCTGCGCTGCCGTCGATAACCTCGTCGCCCACCCGGACGACCAAGCCGCTGAGGAGTTCTGGATCAACCTCGACGTGTACTGCTACCGGCTTCCCGTAGGTGCGGGTAAGAGTGCTGGCCAAGCGATCCGACTGCTCCGAGCTCAACGCCGAGGCGCTGCGAACGTGAGCAACGGTGGTATCGCGCTGCGCTGCGGCAAGATTCGACAGCTGATCGAAAGTGTCTGCGGGTGCAGACTTCAACCGGCCGACGGCCTGTCCGGCGAGTGCCTCGGTGACCGCGGTGACCTTGCCGTAGAGCAAGCGGGAGAGGAACTCACGCTTGCGGGCTGCGGGAACCGACAGATCCGAGAGCGTCTGCTCCAGGCTGGGATCCCCTGCCACGATGCGACCGAGACGGAAGAGCTCGTCCTCAACGGTGTCCAACTGGCTCTGATCGGCTGCGGCGCGGAGCAGAGCTTCGCGTCCGAGCAGTTCGAGCGAGTTGACCAAGTCGCGGGCCGCAGACCAGTCCTGGCCTGCAGCTGCCTTCACGGTGGCGAGCGCCTCGGCGCCGACCTTTCCGGAGAACAACTGCTCTGCCAAAGCCTGGCGACCAGCGGCCGGTGCCGAAGCGTCAGCCAGCGCGCTGCGAAGAGCGCGCTGGCCGTCGAGTACCTCGACCACCGAGAAGAGCTCGGACCCAGCCTGAGCAGAAGCAGCAGTTGCGGCTCCTGCAGAGACGGCGCCCAGGGCACTGCTCAGCGCAGAACGAGTCTGCGCCAAGGCTTCACGGCTCGCTGCGTACATGTTGCTCACTTCCTGGCTGAATCAGCGCTGACGGTGTCGAGCTCGTTGAGGAAACGATCAACCGTTCCGGCGCGCTTCACGTCGTCGGCGAGGGACTCCCCGATGACCTTCTCGGCCAGGTCTACAGCGGTCTTGCCGAGATCCGAGCGGAGCTCAGCGACGATCTGCTGACGCTGGGCGACGAGCTGGCTGTGGCCTGCGGCCACGATACGGTCGCTCTCGTCCTGCGCCTGAACCTTCATGTCAGCGATGATCTGCTGACCCTGGGTACGCGCTTCCTCACGGATCTGCGCTGCCTCGGTACGAGCTTCGGCGAGCTGCGCGCGGTACTGCTCGAGCGCGGCCGCTGCCTCTGCCTGTGCGTCTTCGGCCTTCTTGATGCCGCCCTCGATCTGCTCGGTGCGTTCGGCCAAGACCTTCTGGAACTTCGGAAGAACGAGCTTCCAGAAGACAAAACCGACTACGACGAGCGCAACCGCGGACCACACGATGTCGTATGTCTCGGGCAAGAGAGGATTGTGTGTCTCCTCTGTTGCCGCGAGCACTGCGAAGGTGGCTCCCATGTCTGTCTTAGAAAATGAAACCGGCGACAAGGCCGATCAATGCGAGGGCCTCGGTGAATGCAATACCGAGGAACATGGTGGTACGAACCTGTCCGGCCATCTCGGGCTGGCGGACCATGCCTTCGATTGCCTTGCCCACAACGATGCCCACGCCGATGCCGGGGCCGATTGCTGCGAGGCCGTAGCCGATGGCTCCGTAGCCGCGCGACTTGGTCTCGACAACTTCCTGAGCGAGGTAAGCGATGCTCATGGTGTTCCATTCCCTTTCTGTTGACCTCTGCCGGATTCGGCAAGAGGCTCAGTTCTTGGTGTAGCTGGTGAGGAGGTAAAAGGTCAGTGCTCGTCGGCGTGGAGCGCCAGTTCGATGTACACCGCGGTCAGCAACGCGAACACGTAAGCCTGCAGGAAGATGACCAGCAGCTCGAAGAACGTGAATGCGATACCGGCGATGATCGACGGAACGCCGAAGATCGCCTGGAATCCGCCGGACACGAAGAAGAAGTAGTTCGTCGCGCTGAAGAACAGCACCAGCAGGATGTGGCCGGCCAACATGTTGGCCATGAGACGAACCATCAGCGTGAACGGGCGCAGGATGAAGGTCGAGATGAACTCGATGGGCACCAACAAGAAGTGCAGGGGCAGCGGGACGCCGGGAACGACGATGCTGCTCTTGACGTACTTGAAGAAGCCGTACTTCTTGATTCCGACGTAGTTGAACACGATGTAGGCGAGCGCCGCGAGTACCAGGGGCATACCGATTCGTGCGTTCGGCGAGATGTTCAGGAAAGGAATGATGCTGGCCAGGTTGCTGGCGACCACGATGAAGAAGATCGTCGTGATGACCGGCAGGAAGCGCTTGCCCTGTTCCTTGCCCAGGATCTCCTCGGCGATGTTGATACGAACGAAGTCGAGCGCAAGCTCGGCGGCGTTCTGCATCCCACGGGGAACCAATCGAGGACTGCGCATCGCGATCACGAAGAAGGCTGCGACCAGCACCGACATCAGCAGACGAATCAGCATCAGACGGTCGAGCTCGAAGGGGCCCGCGTGAATCAACACGGAGGGCGGGAAAAAATCGTCTAGTGACGGCGCATGGAATTCATCCGCGGCCAGGGTGGTGACGCTCAGCGTTCTCTCCCGTAGTCGGTCCGCAGCCATCATTGACTGCGGTTCGATCGGACATTGACGATCTACAAGTCGACAAGTTCGACTCGCGCATTCGTCAGCAGCTGGAGAACCCTAGAGGGGCCTGGCGTCTGTCGGTGTCGGCGACTCTCGTCGACTCAGTGGTCAGAATTTCGACCACCTGCGAGCACATGGCATCGTCGGCTGAGTGTTACTCGGCCCACCATTGCTCTCGCTTGAACCGAACCTTATCAAGTCATCTACGACATTGTGTAGATGGGGTACCTGGAAGTCCGATTAGTTACCTCTTGTAGTACTACTCGTCGTCGTCGACGTTGCTGCTGGGAGCGGGATCGACGTACGGAGTTTTGGTTCCCAGGACGCCGTAAGTCTCCGCACCGAGCACCACGACCAGCGACATGATGATGACCAGGACGAGGGCGGTCTTGTTGTAGAAATCCATGTCCGAGAGGACAAAGAGAACCACCATCGCGAGAATCATCTTCAGCAGCCAGGTACCGAGCAGAACGGCACCGGCCGTGAGCGCAGGCAGCTTCGCTGTGAGCAGCACGCCCAACGCCGTGAACAGGATGAACCCGCCGCCGACGGCTGCGCCGATCAGAGCGCCGTAGACGCCTTCCTTACCGGCGAAGAGCCCGCCCAGGAGCGCGCCGACCACGGCCAGCGCGATCAGCCCCATCACACCCCACTTCACGGCCGACTTCATGGCGGCGGTCGAATCAGGGATGGGTTGCGAGGCAGGTACAGGCTGCGGCGTGTTCGTCACGATGCCCAAGGGTAATGGATCGGAAAACTTGGCTAGCGACGCTGCTGCTTGCGATCGATCAGCGAAGGCACCGCAGTGAAGAACAACGCAAGAACCAAACCGGCCGCGACGAGTACAACAACCAGCTGACGATTGAGCAGCGAGGATCCGACGGCACCGAACGCCAGGACGCTGACCCACAGGTAGATGACCAGCACAACTCGTCGGTGCGTGTGTCCGATCTGCAAGAGGCGATGATGCAGGTGCATCTTGTCCGGACTGAACGGACTGACGCCCGCTTTCGTCCGGCGGATCACGGCCAGGAGCATGTCCAGCATCGGGATGAACATCACAGCCCCGACCAGCAACAACGGCGCGAGGAGGCCGACGAGGTCGCGGGTTCCGTAAGCAGCGAGCGGAATACGACCGGATGCACTGGTGGAGATCGCGGCCAGCATGAGACCGATCAACATCGACCCGGAATCGCCCATGAAAATGCGCGCTGGATTGAAGTTGTGTGGAAGAAAACCGAGACAAGCGCCTGCCAAGGCCGCCGCGATCATCGCCGGCGGGTAGACACTCGCGTCGCCGCCCTGATCGTGGAGAAGACCGATCGAGAAGATGAGGATGGCGAGCGCCGCGATCAGCCCCAACCCGGCGGCCAATCCGTCGAGACCGTCGACAAAATTCATGGCGTTGATGGTCGCGACGGCAACAGCAACGGTGAACAGTCCGGATTGAATCTGATCGAGGATGATGGTGGACCCACCGTCACCGCCGAACGGGTTGTAGATGATGAACCAGCTGACGCCCATCACCACGAGAACGCCGGCAGCAGTCACCTGACCGACAAATTTGGTGAGGGCGTCGAGGCCCCACCTGTCGTCGATCACACCCACGAGGACGATGACGGCGCCAGCTACGAGCGCAGCGTGTACGTCAGGACTGCCGAAGCCGAAACCTCTTGTGAGCGCGGGTAATTGCTGCGCAAACAGCAGACCGACAGCCATGCCGACATACATTCCGACGCCACCGAGGCGCGGAATCGGCTCGACGTGAACGTCCCGATCACGAGGAATCGCGACAGCGCCGAACCTCAGCGCCAACAACCGGACTGCGCCAGTCGCCAGGTAGGTCACCACCGCCGCCGTACACAGCACGAGCAAAAGTTCACGGATGGGAACACCCGCTCCCCCGCCACCCTGTGCCAGATACGTGGTCGCCTCGTAGGAAGTGATCACTGCTCGAGATCACCCGTCTGGCGGGCATAGGCAGGCTTTGCCCGGACCAGTTCGCGAACGCCGTCGGCAACTGCTGCCAACTCGGCCTCTCCTGACGTGGTGGCGGGGTCCGCGACAACTGCGCGCGCGATCAACTCCCCCACCACGCTCATGTCGGAGCGGTTGAAACCCTGGGTCGTGACGGCCGCGGATCCGACGCGGATTCCGGACGTGACGGCGGGCGACTGCGGATCGAACGGAATCGCGTTCTTGTTGAGCGTGATCGAAGCCAGTCCGCACCTACGCTCGGCGTCGACTCCGGTGACACCGCTTGCGCGCAGGTCGAGAAGCGCCAGATGTGTGTCGGTTCCACCGGACACGGTGCGCAGGCCGCGAGCTTCCAACGACTGCGCGAGTGCCGATGCGTTGGCAACCACTTCCTGTGCATACCAACGATATTCCGGCGTCGACGCTTCCTTGAAGGCAACCGCCTTCGCAGCGATCGCATGCATCATCGGGCCGCCTTGAATGAAGGGGAACACCGCGCGATCTACAGCCGAGGCATGCTCGCTGCGGCACAGGATCATTCCGCCGCGCGGGCCTCTGAGGACTTTGTGCGTCGTCGCGGAGACGACGTCGGCGTACGGAACGCACGAAGGTATCGCCCGGCCTGCCACCAGTCCGATGAAGTGGGCGGCGTCGACCCACAGGATCGCACCGACCTCGTCTGCGATCGAGCGGAAGGCTGCGAAGTCGATGGTGCGGGAGTACGCGGTCGCGCCGGCGACGATGATTTTCGGCTTGTGCGCCAGAGCTAGGGTGCGAACCTCGTCGTAGTCGATCAATTCGGTGGCCGAATCGACGTGATAGGGAACGGTGGTGAACCACTGCCCAGAAAAGCTGACGCGAGACCCGTGAGTCAGATGCCCACCGTGCGGCAGACTCATCGCCAATACGGTGTCGCCGGGCTTGGCGAATGCGGCGTACACCGCGAGATTCGCAGTGGCCCCCGAATGCGGTTGGACGTTGACGTGCTCGGCGCCGAACAGCGCCTTTGCCCGATCGATCGCCAGATTCTCGGCTACGTCGACGTACTCGCACCCGCCGTAGTAACGCCGACCCGGATAGCCCTCGGCGTACTTGTTGCTCAGGGTCGAACCCAAGGCAGCCAGTACGGCAGGGCTGGTGAAGTTCTCGCTCGCGATGAGTTGAAGTCCGTCGCGCTGACGCTCGAGTTCGGCCAGCGCAACAGCCGCGATCTCGGGGTCTGCCGTGGCAAGCTCACCGAAATCCGGTCCCCAATACGTGGATTCCCCCGCGCGCTCGCCGCCGGCGCCGACCATCGTTACGAAACTCCCTCTACGAGACTTTCCGGACTGGTGCCCAATACCTCGGCGATGGATTCTGCCGAGACGGCACCCACTCGCAAGATACGCGGTGAATTGCCGGTCAGGTCGACGATCGTGGAAGCAACGGCGTGTTCGGCCTTGCCCCCGTCGAGATACACGCTGGCAGATCCGCCGAGCTGATCTCGGGCTTCCTCGACGGTAGTTGCCGGCGGACGCCCCGAAATGTTGGCGCTCGAGACGGCAAGCGGTCCGACATCGCGCAACAGTTCGAGGGCAACTGGATGCAAGGGCATGCGGAGCATGACGGTTCCGCGGGTATCACCGAGGTCCCAGGCAAGTGAAGGCGCCTGCTCGACGACCAGGCTCAGTCCGCCGGGCCAGAATGCGCGGATCAGATCCCGTGCCTGCGGGCGCACGCTGTAGACGAGCCCGTCGATGGTGTTCCACGATCCGACCAGAACCGGGACGGGCATGTCTCGCCCGCGTCCCTTGGCGCGCAAAAGACTCGTGACAGCTTCGCTGTCGAACGCGTCGGCGGCGAGTCCGTAAAGGGTGTCGGTAGGGAGAACTACGAGTCGGCCGGCCTTGAGCGCGTTCTTCGCGGCGGCCAAGCCTGCGGTTCGGGAATCTGTCTGACTGCAGTCGTACACGGTGCTCACTCAGCCATCCTTTCACTCTGCGCTTCGGGCGTTCGATTCCGCTGTGCTTCGACGTCGGTGGCGACACGTCTGGCGACGACGAATCGCGGACGACCGGCAAGATCTGGATGCTGCGCGACCTCGCCGAATACCCGGCGCGCCGAGAACAGCGCAGCGACGCCGTCCCCGTTGGTGTCGTCGTGCTCGATGCCTGCCGCGCCGCCGATTCGAAGCCACCGTGCGATGTTGCTGATCATGGGTTTGATGACGGACAGACCGTCGGTACCGCCGAACAGTGCGGTGTGTGGGTCGTAATCCATGACCTCAGGCTGCAATTGCGCGCCTTCGGGGATGTACGGCGGATTGGACACGACCAGATCGACGCCGCCCTCGAGCCCTGGCAACAGGTTCCGATCGGTGACATCACCCTGATGCAGATGGATCGGTGTATCACCGGCGGCCTCGCGGTCGGCAGCATTACGACGCGCCCACGCCAACGCGGCGGGCTCCTTCTCCACGGCGTGAACGACGGCGTCCGGACGGGCCTCGGCGATGGACAGCGCGAGTACACCCGATCCCGTGCACAGGTCCAGAACTACCGGCGGCTTGCTTCCGCAACCTTCGAGGAACGAGAGTGCCCAACCCATGAGCAGTTCGGTTTCCGGCCGCGGAATGAAGACACCCGGCCCGACAGCGACGTCGATGTTGCCCATCGACGCGACTCCGATGATGTGCTGCAACGGAATCCGCTTCACCCGTTGGGCAACCAACTCGTCGAACGCCGCGATGACCTCGGGATCGACCAACGGAATCAGTCCGAGACGCGTGCGTTCGACCCCGAGCAGGCGGGATGCCAACAACTCGGCGTCGGTGCGTGGGCTGGGCACACCTGCGGCGTCGAGCTGTTTTGCAGCTTCGATCAGCGCCAAACGAAGTGGAAGTCGACTCACGGGTACAGCCTGCCACGCTCGACCGACACGCGGTTCACCGAGTTCCCGGCGGGATGGAGGTCAGTCATGGTCTGCATCTACTCGGCCGCGAGACGCGCCTCTCGGTCCGCCTTGCCCAATGCATCGAGAAGTGCGTCGAGCTCACCGTCGAGCACCGCGTCGAGGTTGTGCGACTTGAATCCGATGCGGTGATCGGTGATGCGGTTCTCGGGGAAGTTGTAGGTGCGGATGCGCTCCGAACGGTCCACCGTCCGAACCTGACTCTGGCGACCTGCCGACGCTTCAGCGTCCGCGGCTTCCTCGGCGACTACCTGCAAACGGGCTGCAAGGACCTGCATGGCGCGCGCCTTGTTCTGGAGCTGCGAACGCTCGTTCTGGCAGGTGACGACGATGCCGGTCGGAAGGTGCGTGATTCGGACAGCAGAGTCGGTCGTGTTGACGCCCTGACCGCCCTTGCCGGACGAACGGTAGACGTCGATACGCAGGTCACTTTCGTCGATCTGGACCTGCTCGACCTCTTCGGGCTCCGGGTAGACCAGAACGCCGGCAGCCGAAGTGTGAACGCGTCCCTGGGATTCGGTGACAGGCACTCGCTGGACGCGGTGAACGCCGCCCTCGAACTTCAGCCGCGCCCACACTCCGTCCGGGGTGTCCGACTTGCTCTTGATCGACAGCGTGGCTTCCTTGTATCCGCCGAGATCGGAGACCGTCGCGTCGAGAATCTCGACGCGCCAGCCATGCTGTTCCGCGTAGCGGACGTACATGCGGGCCAGGTCCGAGGCGAAGAGCGCGGATTCTTCGCCGCCCTCACCGGACTTCACTTCGAGGACGATGTCGTCGCCGTCATGCGGATCACGCGGCGCCAACTGATCGGTAAGCGTCTGCTCGAGCTGCGCGACCTCGGCTTCGAGATCGGGGATCTCGGCGGCGAAGCTGGAATCGTCGGCGGCTAGTTCGCGCGCGGCTTCCAGATCGTCCTGCGCAGCGGTGAGCTTGTTGTACGTCGACATGATCGGCGAGAGCTCGGAGAACCGCTTACCGACGCGCCTGGCAGCGGCAGGGTCGTTGTGCAGCGCCGGATCGGACATCTGTGCTTCGAGACCGGCGTGCTCCGCCAAGATGTCGTCGATGGCCGAGGGCTGGGTTGCGCCTGCCATGGTTCGCTCCGCTCTGAGTTTCGATTCCTACGGTGCGCGCTTGAAGGTATTTCGACGCCGGGACCCGGGAAACGCGCAAACCGAGTGCAGGCACAAAAAAGCCGACGCCCGATCTGCGCATGGCAGATCGGGCGTCGGCGGAACAGCTAGGACTCGGTGGCCGGGACCTTGCTGTCTGCGCGCTTGCCGTAGCGAGCCTCGAAGCGAGCGACGCGTCCACCGGTGTCGAGAATCTTCTGCTTGCCCGTGTAGAACGGGTGGCACTGCGAGCAAACCTCGACGTTGATGCGTCCGGACTCCTTGGTGCTGTGGGTCTCGAACGTGTTACCGCAACCGCAGACGACGGTGGTCGCTACGTAGGTTGGGTGGATTCCTGCCTTCATGGTGTCCCTTTCAATGGTCGCCGGGTCGACGTCGCCAATCGACATCGTGAACCGGAACCGGACTCGGCCGTTCAGTATGCCAGATGCGGTACCTCACCGGATAATCCGCGTCTCGCACGCCTCGGGGTGGCTGTACGAAGTTGTCAACGCACTGTCGCTCGGTTTTGTTCCGCCCACGCAAAAGGCCCACAACCAGCTGGTTGTGGGCCTTTTGACGTCGAATCGATCAGTCGTCGATCGCACCCGGTGCGGTCTTGGAGACCTGCATCAGGAACTCGAGGTTGTTCTTGCTCTTCTTCAGTCGATCGATCAGCAGATCGATGGCCTGATGCGAGTCCAGACCGGACAGGACGCGACGGAGCTTGTGCAGCACCGCAGCTTCGTCCGGGCTCAGGAGCAACTCGTCCTTACGCGTGCTGGACGGGTTGACGTCCACGGCCGGGAACACGCGGCGTTCGGCGATCTTGCGATCGAGCTTGAGCTCGGCGTTGCCGGTGCCCTTGAACTCTTCGAAGATCACGGTGTCGCCGGTGGATCCGGTCTCGACCATTGCGGTAGCGATGATGGTGAGCGATCCACCGTTCTCAATGTTGCGGGCAGCACCGAGGAAACGCTTCGGCGGGTAGAGCGCCGTCGAGTCGACACCACCGGAGAGGATGCGTCCCGACGCCGGCGAGGAGTTGTTGTATGCACGACCCAGACGCGTGATGGAGTCGAGCAGTACGACGACGTCCTTACCCATCTCGACCAGGCGCTTCGCACGCTCGATTGCCAGCTCGGCAACTGCGGTGTGATCTCCCGGCGGGCGGTCGAAGGTGGAGGAAATGACCTCACCCTTCACGCTGCGCTGCATGTCGGTCACTTCCTCGGGGCGCTCGTCCACGAGGATGACCATCAGATAGCACTCAGGATTGTTGGTGGCGACCGCATTCGCGATCGCCTGCAACACGCTGGTCTTACCGGCCTTGGGCGGGCTGACGATGAGGGCACGCTGGCCCTTACCGATGGGCATCACCAGGTCGATGACACGCGTCGTGAGAATGTGCTGCTCGGTCTCGAGGCGCAGACGCTGGTTCGGGTACAGCGGCGTGAGCTTGTTGAACTCGGGGCGCTTCTTCGCGGCCTCGACGTCGCCGCCGTTGACCGTGTCGATGCGAACCAGCGGGTTGAACTTCTGGCGCTGGCTGCCCTGCTCACCGTCACGCGAGACGCGGACGGCACCGGTGATGGCGTCGCCACGGCGAAGGCCGTTCTTGCGGATCAGGTTCATGGAGACGTAGACGTCGTTGGGACCGGCGAGGTACCCGGACGTACGCACGAAGGCGTAATTGTCGAGGACGTCGAGGATGCCGGCGACCGGCTGAAGGACGTCGTCCTCACGAATCTCGGTCTCGCGTGAATCGTTGGGTGCGCCACCCTCACCGCGATCGCGACCACGGCCACGGCGCTCGCGGAAACGGCGTCCGCGGCGTCCGCGTCCACCCTCTTCGTCGTCGTCCGGTCCGTTGTTGCGGTTGTCCGTACGCGGACCGGCGTTGTTCTGGCCGGCGTTGTTCTGATTGCCGCGATCCTGACGGTCCTGGCGATCCTGGTTGCCCCGGTTGCCCTGGTTCTCGCGCTGGCCCTGGTTGTCCCGCTGGCCCTGGTTGTCCCGGTTTCGCTCGCGGCGGGGACGCTCGTTGCCCTGCTCGGCGGGAGCCTGATCAGCGTCGGACTTGCCCTCGGTGCGCGCAGGACGCTCGGCCGGAGCCTCGGCCTTGGCGGTCTCGGCGACCTTCGAAGAATCGGCGGCCTTCGCGGTGTCCGCGTCGGACTTCGCCGAAGGCGCTTCCTGCTCGATGCTCAGTTCGCCCTGGTCGGGTGAACCTGCACGACGAGCGGCGCCACGACGCTGACGTCCGCGACGGGGTGCGCTCTGATCGGAATCCTCGGCGGATTCCGTACGCGCAGGCGCGGCCTCGGCAGGAGCCGACTCGGCTGCCGGAGCTGTTTCGGCTGCGGGGGTTTCGGTGCGTGCGGCGCGAGTGCTCTTGGCACGAGTGCGCGCAACGGGTGCGTCGTCGAGAGTGAGTTCACTCTGTGCGGGTGCAGCCTTCGCGCTGCCGCCCTGGCGCTCCTTGATGGCTGCGATCAGGTCACCCTTGCGCATGCCGGAAGTGCCTTTAATGCCCAGTTCACCCGCAAGAGTGCGGAGTTCGGTGAGCACCATGCCGGAGAGTCCGGCACCACGGCGCGTTTCGGCACGCTTCGTGGAGGTCGCCACCGCACCGTTCGATGCTGAAGATGACGCCTGAGAATTGTCGCCTGATTCCGACCCGGCGGGTGCAGAAGTGGCGATGAGGTCCGTATCGGTCACGGAGGTCCTTTCCTTCCCTCACTCGCACTGCGCAAAGTCGAGGGTTCGTCCCGCAGTTCGATTGAATACCGAACTCGGTGGTGCCGTACGTGGTTGCTGTCCAGAACTGCCGGCTTGTCCGCCGTCACATGATTGTCGGAAACTCTCGCCTCAAACTTTTCATGCGCTCGCAAACCTGCCCAACGCGCCTTCGTCGACGATTCACTCCCCCGTGTGTTGAACCCCAGAGTGATGGAACCTCTGAGTGTTCGATCCGCGGAGGATTCAAACCTTCGGAGAAGGTACAAGCGTGAGGATCATGCCTGCGAGAATCATGCCAAGGACTGTGGACCCCGATTGGGAAGGAGTTTTGCCCCCTGGTGATGCACCGGCGACTGACGCGCACGATGTACGGACATAGCCCAGGATAGCGCCCAAACCTGAGTCCGGCAAGAATTTGGACGACTGGGTGTGTCAGTTCACTACCGATCGGTAGTGGGCGATCACCAGGACCAAGGCAGGGATCAGACCGTCGTCGTGGATACTTCGACGCCGTCGGCGATGTCCAATTCGAGGACACGTAGTCCGTCTGCCCGCGCCGCTTCCGCGAGTTCGACGGGGAAAGGTTCTGTGCTGAGCGCCAACACGGTGGGGCCGGCTCCGGAAACGGTCGCAGCAATACCCGCCTCGCGCAGGATCCCGATCCATCGCGTCGTGAGCGGAAGCGCGGGTGCGCGCTGTGCCTGATGCAGGCGATCCTCGGTGGCCGCCATCAACAGATCGGGCCGAGCAGTGAGCGCAACGACGGCGAGCGCGCTGCGGCTCGCGTTGAACGAGGCATCCTGGTGCGGAACCAATTCGGGCAGGAGCCCGCGAGTGTGTGCGGTGGACGACCGCTCCTCGGGAACCAGTGCCACAGCACGGATGTCGGGATGGACGTCGAGTTTGGCCGCGGAGTAGATCGGCTCGTCGCCTTCGACGGCCGGTGGGCAACTCCACGAGACGACTGCGCCACCGAGAACACTGGCAGACGCGTTGTCCGGGTGACCTTCGAACTCGGACGAGAGTTGAACCAACTGCTCTTCCGTCAAGCCGATCTCGGCATCGAGAGCGCGCGCCAGACCGTTGGCTGCTGCCAATCCACCGACAGCCGCGGAAGCCGAGGATCCCAACCCGCGCGAATGTGGAATCGCGTTGCGGCACAACACGTCCAGGCCACTGGCCCACACTCCGGCCGCCTCGAGACCACGCTCGATGGCGCGGACCACGAGATGCGAAGGACCCCAGGGCACGTCGGCAGCGCCTTCACCTTCGACGCGAATCTGAAGGCCTGAATCCGTTGTGGTGACCACGATTTCGTCGTACAACCCCAACGCCAGACCGAGGGTGTCGAACCCCGGCCCCAAGTTTGCACTCGAGGCCGGGACGCGAGCAGTCACCGAAAGGCCGATAGGCAGGGTTATAGTCATGTCAGACACCGGATTCCGCGGAGTGGTCGATGAATCCAGGGACACTATGCAAGCTCGAGGGCAGCCGCGACGGCAACGGGATCGACACCGATCGGCTCGACGTTCGGCATACCCTTCAAAGCCGTGTCAGGATCCTTGAGACCGTTACCGGTCACCGTGCACACGACGGTCAGGCCCGGCTCGAGCCAGCCCTCTGCACGTGCGGCGAGCAGGCCGGCGACGCTGGCTGCCGACGCCGGTTCGACGAAGACGCCCTCGGTGGCGGCGATCAGACGGTAAGCCTCGAGGATCTTCTCGTCGGTGGCGGCACGGAATGCACCGTTCGACTCTTCCTTCGCGGCGACAGCGCCGTTCCAGGAAGCGGGAGAACCGATTCGGATTGCCGTGGCGATGGTTTCGGGATCCTTGACGGGTGCACCGTTGACCAGCGGAGCCGCTCCGGCTGCCTGGACGCCGAGCATGCGGGGCTTGACCGTGGTCAGACCGTCCGCGTAGTACTCGGAGTATCCGCGCCAGTACGCGGTGATGTTACCGGCGTTTCCGACCGGGAGTGCGTGCACGTCGGGAGCCTTGCCGAGGACGTCCATGATCTCGAATGCCGCGGTCTTCTGGCCTTCGATGCGCACCGGGTTGACCGAGTTGACGAGACCGATGGTGGGGAATTCGGCCGTGGTCTTGCGTGCCAGCTCGAGGCAGTCGTCGAAGTTGCCCTGGACCTGAATGATCTTGGCGCCGTGCATGACTGCCTGCGCAAGCTTGCCCATGGCGATCTTGCCCTGCGGGATGAGCACGGCGCAGGTCATGCCGGCCTTGGCTGCATACGCAGCGGCCGAGGCGGAGGTGTTGCCGGTGGACGCGCACAGAACTGCGCGCTGGCCACGGGCCAAGGCGTCGGTGACGGCCATCGTCATGCCGCGGTCCTTGAAGGAACCGGTGGGGTTGAGGCCCTCGACCTTGAGGTAGACGTCGCAGCCGGTGATCTCGGAGAGGTGGCCGGCCGGCAGGAGCGGGGTGCCGCCTTCGCGCAGGGTGACGGTCTTCCAGTTGTCACCGATCGCGAGACGGTCCCGGTATGCCTCGATGAGACCCGGCCATGCCTTGTGGACGGGGTTGACGATGCCGGTCATTGTTCAGTGCCTTCCAGTCGCAGCACGCTGGTCACAGCGGTGACGAATTCGAGTTCGTTGAGGGCCGCCACGGTCTCGGAGAGAGCCGCGTCGGTTGCTACATGAGTGACGACCACCAGACGCGCGCCGGCGCCGGCGCCCTCCTGGCGGACTACGGAGATGCTCACGCCGTGCTTGGCGAACTCGGCGGCGACTGCGGACAGCACACCTTCCTTGTCCGCGACCTCCATGTTCACGTAGTAGCGCGTGAGGATGTCGCCCATCGGGGCGACCTTGAGCTTGGCGTACTTGGACTCGCGGGGGCCGCGGCCGCCGTGAACCTTGTTGCGCGCAGCCATCACCAGGTCACCCATCACCGCGGAAGCGGTGGGGGCGCCGCCTGCGCCCTGGCCGTAGAACATGAGCCGGCCGGCGTTCTCTGCTTCCACGACAACGGCGTTGAACGCGCCGTTGACCGAGGCCAGCGGATGGCTGAGCGGAACCAGCGCCGGGTACACGCGAGCGGAAATCCGCTCCTTGCCCTTGGGCGTGACGATGCGCTCGCAGATCGAGAGCAACTTGATCGTGCAGTCGAGTGCCTTCGCCGACGCCAGGTCGGCGGAGGTGATCGTGGAGATTCCTTCGCGGTACACGTCCGCGGCAGTGACGCGGGTGTGGAACGCGATCGACGCGAGGATCGCTGCCTTCGCCGCGGCGTCGTAGCCTTCGACGTCCGCGGTCGGGTCGGCTTCCGCGTATCCGAGGCGTCCGGCTTCGGCGAGGGTCTCTTCGTAGTCGGCGCCGGTCTCGTCCATCGCGGAGAGGATGAAGTTGGTGGTGCCGTTCACGATTCCGGCGACCTTGTTGACACGGTCTCCGGCTAACGACTGTGTGAGCGGGCGGATCACGGGGATCGCGCCGGCAACAGCGGCCTCGAAGTACAGGTCGACAGAGTTGGCCTCTGCAGCCTCCGCCAATTCACCGGTGTGGTCCGCGAGCAGCGCCTTGTTGGCGGTCACGACCGACTTGCCGGAGTTGAGCGAAGAGAGAATCAGCTTGCGAGGGAGCTCGATTCCGCCGATCACCTCGACCACGATGTCGACGTCGTCACGACCGACCAGGGACTCGGCGTCCGTCGTCTGCAGTTCCTCGGGAATTCCGCGGTCCGAGCCGATACGGCGGACGGCAACCCCCCGCAGTTCCAACGGGGCGCCGACGCGAGCTTCGAGTTCCTCGGCCTGCTCACGAATGATCCGGACGACCTCGCTCCCGACGTTGCCGAGGCCGAGAACGGCCACACCGATAGCGCGATGCGCCGATTCGCTCGTCACTGCGATACCTCCAAGCTGAGCAGATCTTCCACTGTTTCCCTCCGCAGAATCACGCGTGAGACTCCGTCACGCACCGCCACCACGGCTGGGCGGGTGAGCAGGTTGTACCTGCTCGACATCGAATAGCAGTATGCACCGGTCGCTGCTACCGCTAGTAAATCACCGGGCCCGACGTCCTCGGGCATCCAGGTGTCCCGAATGACCACGTCACCGGACTCGCAGTGCTTACCGACGATACGTGCAACGACGGGATCAGCCTCGGAAGTTCGCGAAACCAACTTGGCTTCGTACTCCGCACCGTAGAGGGACGTGCGGATGTTGTCGCTCATCCCGCCGTCGACGCTGATGTAGCGGCGTGTCAGCGAGCTACCCACCGTGACGTCCTTGATGGTGCCGACCTCGTAGAGCGTCACCGTGCCAGGTCCGGCGATGGCGCGGCCGGGTTCGACGGCAAGCGTCGGCTCCGGCAATCCGGCCAGTGCGGACTCGTTGCGCACGATGTGGCCGAGCTTTGCTGCCAGTTCGTCGACGGGCGGCGGGTCGTCGGAGGGGATGTACGAGATCCCCATTCCGCCGCCGAGGTCGATGATCGAAATCTGCTTGGTCTTCTCGACGCCGAACTCGGTGACGACGTCGCGGAGCAAACCGATCACGCGGTGCGCTGCCACCTCGAAACCGTCGACGTCGAAGATCTGCGAACCGATGTGGCTGTGCAGGCCGACCAGGCGCAAGTTGTCGGCAGCGAAGACGCGACGGACTGCGTCGATCGCCGCTCCCCCGGCCAGCGAGAAACCGAACTTCTGGTCCTCGTGTGCGGTGGAGATGAATTCGTGGGTATGCGCTTCGACGCCGACGGTCAGTCGGATCAACACGTCCTGAACGACACCGGCCTCACCGGCGACACGATCGAGTCGGTCGATCTCGATCGACGAGTCGAGCACGACGTGTCCGACGCCCGCGGCGACACCAGCGGCCAGTTCGGCGACTGACTTGTTGTTGCCGTGCATGGCAATTCGCTCGGCCGGGAAGTCCGCGTGCAACGCGATCGCCAGTTCGCCGCCGGAGCAGACGTCGAGCGAGAGGCCTTCGTCGGCGACCCAGCGTGCGATCTCGCCACAGAGAAATGCCTTGGATGCGTAGTGCACCTTGGCATCCGGGCCGAAGGCGCGGGCCATGTCACGGCAGCGCGAGCGGAAGTCGTCCTCGTCGATGACGAACAGCGGGGTGCCGTACTTCTCGGCAAGTTCACCGACCTTGACACCCGCGAGGGTCACTTCACCGTCGTCGCCACGAGAAGCGTTGCGCGGCCACACCTGCGGTGAGAGTTCGCCGAAGGCTTCGGGGCTGGTCGGACGGTCGGGCAAGCCGGGGGCCTGCAACTGCTCGGCGTGCTTGGGGCCGGCGGGGTGCGCGTTCACATTTGCTCCGGTGCGGTGACGCCGAGCAGTTCGAGACCGTTGGCCAGGACCTGTCGGGTGGCGGCGCAGAGAGCCAGACGCGCGCGGTGCACGTCGGTGGCGTCTTCGTCGCCTTGCGGAAGGATGCGGCACGCGCCGTAGAAGCGGTGGTACGCACCCGCGAGTTCTTCGAGGTAGCGGGCAATACGGTGCGGCTCACGCAGATTCGCAGCGCTCGACACGACGCGTGGATACTCGCCGATCGTGCGGATGAGGTCACCCTCCTGCTCGACGGTGAGCAGGGCGAGGTTGCTCGCGTCGGCGGACAGACCGAGGTCTGCGGCGTTGCGAGCGATCGCCGAGAGGCGTGCGTGCGCGTACTGCACGTAGTAGACGGGGTTCTCGCTGCTGGTCTTGGTCCACAGGTCGAGGTCGATGTCGATGCTCGAGTCGACCGACGAGCGGATCATGACGTAACGCGAGGCGTCGACGCCGATTGCCTCGACCAGGTCGTCGAGGGTGATGACGGTGCCTGCACGCTTGCTCATCTTGACGGCAGTGCCGTCCTTGACGAGGTTGACCATCTGGCCGATCAGCACCTCGACGGTGTCCGGATCGTCGCCGAATGCGGCAGCGGCAGCCTTGAGACGGCCGATGTAACCGTGATGGTCGGCGCCGAGCATGTAGATACAGAGGTCGAACCCACGGGCGCGCTTGTTCTGGAAGTAGGCGATGTCACCGGCGATGTAGGCGGCGTTGCCATCGCTCTTGATGACGACGCGGTCCTTGTCGTCGCCGTAGTCGGTGCTCTTGAGCCACCACGCACCGTCTTCGTGGAAGAGGTTGCCCGAATCCTTGAGGGATTCGACGGCCTTCTCGACCGCACCGGATTCGAAGAGCGAGTTCTCGTGGAAGTAGACGTCGAAGTCGACGCCGAAGTCGTGCAGGGTCTGCTTGATGTGCGTGAACATCAATTCGACGCCGATGGCGCGGAAGGTTTCCTGCTGCTCGTCGGCAGGCAGATCCATGACGTCGGGACGCTGCTTCAGAACCGAGGCGGCGATGTCGGCGATGTATGCACCGGCGTAACCGTCTTCGGGAGCAGGTTCACCCTTCGCTGCAGCGATCAGCGAACGCGAGAAGCGGTCGATCTGGGCACCGTGATCGTTGAAGTAGTACTCACGTGTTACCAAACCACCCTGCGCGGACAGAATGCGTCCGAGCGCGTCTCCGACTGCGGCCCAACGGGTTCCACCGAGGTGAATCGGTCCGGTGGGGTTGGCGGAGACGAATTCGAGGTTGATCTTCTTGCCGGCGAGGGAGTCACCCGAGCCGTACGACGCACCGGCTTCGAGAACCGACACGACGATCGCGCCCTGGGCGTCCTTGTCCAACCGAATGTTGAGGAAGCCGGGCCCGGCGATCTCGGCGGATTCGATTCCGTCGGCAGCGGTGAGGGCTTCGGCGATCCAGCCCGCCAGCTCGCGGGGATTCGTGCCGACCTTCTTGGCTACCTGCATGGCAATGTTGGTGGCGTAATCGCCGTGCTCGGGGTTGCGTGGTCGCTCGACGGTGAGGGTTTCGGGTAGCACGGATACGTCGAGGCCACGATCGGCAAGGACGCTCGCTGCGGTTCCGCGGAGCAGTTCGGCAAGGTCAGCTGGAGTCACAGGTATTCATCCTATTGCCTGCACACCGGAAGTGGAGACTCGCCTCACGCCTCGCTCTCCGTGAACGTGCGCGGGGCCGCTGTGGCGTGTCGCACGCCACTCTCAAAGTTTGCCCTCAGACTCGGAAAGTACAGTGGTAATGCCCGAGCTACCACCGCGTACCTTCATGCGCGGGCGCGCCACACCTCAAGCCCACACACCGAAAGAGCCCAATCGATGCCAAGCGGTTCCGATAGTCGCGGTCCCAACAAGAACTCCGGGGCCAAATCAGCCAAGGCCATCAAGGCCGCCAACAAGAACAGTCGGCCGGCCAAGAAGGGCAAGGGCGGCGTCCCCGCTCCCCGCCAGATCCCCTGGCTGTCGATCGGCGCCGGTGTGGCTGTGCTCGCACTCATCGCCGTGCTCGGTATCAATCTGTGGCCCAAGGTCGAGGAGCGGCAGGCCCTCGAGCCGTACAAGTACAGCTCGGAGAACAAGGATCCGTCGGACAAGATCGACGGCGTCCTCAAGATCGAGTACCCGGCCGGCCAGCACGTCGATTCCACTCAGCGCGTGGCGTACGACCAGACCCCGCCGTTCGGTGGCCCGCACGACGCCACCTGGGCTAACTGCACCGGAACCGTGTACGCCGACCCGATTCGCACCGAGAACGCCGTCCACTCGCTCGAGCACGGCGCCATCTGGATCACGTACAACCCCGATCTCGTCGACCAGGACCAGATCGACAGTCTCGCCGGACGCGTGAACGGCAAGTCCTACATGCTGATGTCGCCGTACCCCGGTCAGAGCAGCCCCATTTCTCTGCAGTCGTGGGGCCATCGCCTCGAGATCGACAAGGCCGACGACGATCGCATCGATCAGTTCATCACTGCGCTGAACCAGAACCCGAACGTCTACCCCGAGGTCGGCGCGAGCTGCACCAACCCGCTGTTCACTCCGTCGACGTCGCCGTTCGATCCCACACCTCCGGGCGCCGACGCCATCCAGATGGACGGCACGGGCGCTACCCCGGCCACCGACGAACAGATTCCCGCCGGTGGATAGTTCGACGAACACCGATCAGTCTTCGAAGCCGAGTCAGCGCACCGCACTGCTGATCATCGGTCTGATCGGCGCGATCGCCGTCGGTTTTGCGCTCGGCGCACTGACCAACCTCCTCGGACCCGATGCGAAGTCGTCACTGACCGTTCCGGCTTCGGATTCGGTGGACGTGGGCTTCGCGCAGGACATGAGCGTGCATCACAGCCAGGCCGTCGACATGGCGTCCATCGCCCTGACGAAGTCCACGGACAACGACGTACGCACGCTGGCGTTCGACATCTTGACCACGCAGCAGAACCAGCTCGGTCAGATGCAGGCGTGGCTGACCATGTGGGATCAGCCGCTGTCCAAGGTGGGCCCGTACATGGAGTGGATGTCGTCGGATTTGGGCTCCGGCCATGGATCGCACGGGACTTCGGCCACGATGGACATGAGTCATTCCGGGCCGGTCGACACCATGCCCGGCATGGCGTCCCCCGAGGACCTTGCGGCTCTCCGCGCAGCGGAAGGTCTGCAACTCGACACCTTGTTCCTGCAGCTGATGCTTCGTCACCACGAAGGTGGGCTTCCGATGATGGAGTACGCAGCAGCCGACGCCACCGAGGGGCCGGTGCGCAGCCTGGCGCAGACGATGGTCAACACGCAGCAGAGCGAGTCCAAGCTGATGACCGACATGTTGGCAGCTCGCGGCGCAATGCCACTGCCCATGAACTGAGCAGAACTGAACTGAGCCGAGAATGTTCAGACCCAACTGGGCCTGGTCCTGAATTTCAGGACCAGGTCCAGTTTTCTACTTCCGGCATGTCTTCGAGGTGCTCGACGATGTAACGCGAGTGCTTTTCGAGTTGTGTGCGGCAGAACTCCGCCAACTCGGACGCCCCGGCCGGCCGACGCTTGGAGCGTCGTAGCGCCTCGATCACCAGGTGGTAGCGGCTCATCTTGTTGAGGACGACCATGTCGAACGGTGTTGTGGTTGTTCCCTGTTCACTGAATCCGCGAACGTGGAAGCGCTCGGGACTCGGACGCCCGTGAATCAGTTCGTGCACGGCACGCGAGTATCCGTGGAATGCGAACACGACGTCGGTCTGCGCGGAGAACAGATCGAGGAAGACCCGCTCCCCGAATCCGTGGGGATGCTCGGTTGGCGTCAGCAAGGCCATCAGATCGACGACGTTGACGACGCGGGTGATCAGTTCGGGTGTGTGATCGCGCAGCAACTGTGCAGCAGCCAGGATCTCCTGCGTCGGCACATCTCCCGCGGCGGCCAGGACCACGTCCGGTTCCTGTCCGCGAGCCTCGGTTCCGGCCCATTCCCAGACCGAAGCGCCCGCCGCGCAGTGCTCGTGCGCTTGCTCGAGCGTGAGGTACTGCAGGTGCGGTTGCTTGTCCACGACTATCAGGTTGACGTGGTCGGTACTACGCAGGCAGTGATCCGAGATCGAGAGCAACGTGTTGGAATCCGGCGGCAGCCACACGCGGATCACACTGGGTGCCAAGGGAATAACGGCGTCGATCATGCCGGGGCCCTGATGACTGAATCCGTTGTGGTCGTTGCGCCAGCACGTACTGGTCAACAGCACGTTGAGCGAAGCAACAGACGCCCGCCACGGCAGGTCGACGGCATGTTGGAGCCACTTGGCGTGCTGGATGAGCATCGACACGCTCACCATCGCAAATGCTTCGTAGCTCGCGAACATCCCGTGTCGGCCCGACAGCAGATAGCCCTCGAGCCATCCCTCGCAGAGGTGCTCGCTGAGGACCTCCATGACACGACCGTCCGCGGACAGCCCGTCGTCGTAGTCGGTGATCGGCAGTTGCCAGCAGCGATCGGTTGTCTCGAATACGGCGCCGAGGCGATTGCTCGACGTCTCGTCCGGACAGAAGAGTCGGAAGATCCCGCCGCTGTCCTCGGTTTCCGTGGCGGCGTAGATGTCGCGCAGAAGCTCGCCGAGAACTCGCGTCGTCTCGTGGAAGGTCGAACCCGGGGATTGGATGGGAAGCGCATACTTTTCGAGCGGCGGCATCGGGAGATCGACGCGAAGTCGTCCACCGTTCGCGTAGGGAGTGCTCCCCATGCGCTTGTCCCCCGTCGGCGACAGCGCCGCCAGTTCCGCGACGAGTGATCCGTTGGCGTCGAACAACTCGTCCGGACGGTACGACCGCATCCACTCTTCGAGTTGCCGCAGATGTGATTCGTTGCTTCGCACGCCGGACAACGGCACCTGGTGCGCACGATGTGTGCCCTCGACCAAGATTCCGTCGACGGTGTGTGGACCGGTCCATCCTTTCGGCGTCCGCAACACGATTGCCGGCCACGAACCCGTCCACTCCTCTCCGCGGCGTGCGGCACCCTGCATCTCGCGGATCTTCTCGTGCGCCTGCGAGATCGCTTGATACAGCTGAGGAAACACCGCGTCGGGGTCGTCACCGGAGACGACGATCGGCGCCCACCCCTGTCCACCAAGATAGGCCTGGATGTCTTCGTCGCTGCTGCGTCCGTAGACCGTCGGCCCGGCGATCTTGGCACCGTTCACGTGCAGGATCGGCAGCACCGCGCCGTCGCGTCGTGGATTCAGGAACGCCGGGAGCTTCCACGAACCGGACAACGGCCCGGTCTCCGCTTCGCCGTCGCCGATCACACAGGCCACCACGAGGTTCGGATGATCGAAGGCAGCGCCGGCCGCATGGGCAAGGGCGTAGCCGAGCTCGCCGCCTTCGTGGATGCTTCCGGGTGTCTGCACACTCACATGGCTGGGCACTCCGCCGGGAGCGGAGAATCGCCGACACATCCGGTGGATGCCCTCGGCGTCGTCCGAGACTTCCGGATAGATCTCCGAGTACGTTCCCTCGAGATACGTCGACGCGACCAGCGCCGGACCGCCGTGCCCGGGACCGGTCACGTAAAGCCAGTCTGCGCCGGTGGCGACGATGTGCCGATTGAGGAGCGTGTAGATCATCGACAAGCCGGGGCTGGTCCCCCAGTGCCCGAGCAGTCGGGGCTTGATGTGCTCGGCACGCAACGGTTCCCGCAGAAGCGTGTTGTCCTTCAGATAGATCTGCGCGACGGTCAGGTAGTTGGCCGCTGCCCACCACTTCAGGTCGAGCGCGAGCTGGTCTTCGGAATAGTGGTGATCGGTCATCAACGACTCCCGTACCTCACGAGGGTGCCCGAGCAGTCCGCCCGAGCCTGTGCTCAGAGCCGAGCCTAGGCGTAAAAAGCATCCGAGTCAGTCGGTACAGATGATTCGACGACCATGGTCCCCGGCCGCATCCTCGACTACCTCACGCGAGGACGCCATGCCGAGACGGGTGCCGGTTTGGTCTTGTCCCCCCGTGATGCGCTACGCTAACGCAGCCCAATCGGCACACCGAAAGTTCGGTGCGCCCCCGTAGCTCAGGGGATAGAGCGTTCGCCTCCGGAGCGAAAGGTCGCAGGTTCGAATCCTGCCGGGGGCACCACGAAGACGCAGGTCAGCGATTGATCGTCGACCTCTTCACGGTGCCACACCAAAATATTCAGGGCAATCTACCCGACTACTGTCGATCTCATGCCTCGCATCGATCCTGCTCCCACGTACACGATGCGTCAGCTGGCTGCGTTTGTCGCGGTAGCCGAGACCGGGACGATCAGCGCCGCGGCCGAGCGCTTGCATCTCTCCCCCTCCGCCCTGTCCGCGTCGCTCACCGAACTCGAACGCGCGCTCAAAGTTCAACTGTGCGTTCGTCGTCGCTCATTCGGCATTCAACTGACCCGCACCGGCGAATCCGTTCTGGTGCGCGCCCGTGCGCTACTTCAGCAAGCCGGGGAACTCGAATCCGATGCGCTCGGAACCGGCGGAAGCGTGTCGGGGCCCATCGCGATCGGCTGTTATCCCGCTCTGGGGCCGACGGTGTTGCCGTCGATGATCGCCGGGTTCACCCGTGAGAATCCTGACGCGCAGGTGGAGTTCCGCGAGGACACTCAGAATCGGCTCCAGACACATCTCGAGAACGGCGAGTTGGACCTCGCGATCGCTTACGACCTGGACCTGTCTCCACAATTGCGCACAGTTCCGTTGGCCATCCGCGAACCCTTGATCGTCCTGGGTGCAGAACACCCACTCGCGCGGTCCGAGCGACCGATCCATCTTCCGGACCTGGCGGAACACCCGATGGTTCTCCTCGACGCGCCGCCGAGCACCAAACACGCGCTCGACGTCTGTCGCGCAGGCGGATTCGCCCCGAAGGTTGCCTACAGAACTGCGAACTTCGAGACGGCGAGGGCATTTGTCGGCCGTGGCCTCGGCTGGACGCTGCTACTCCAGCGGCCCAAGATCGACGTCACGTACGAGGGGCTCGAGGTGGTCGTCAAGACCATCGCTTCCCCCGCCGTGCCGTCGGTGCACGTAGTTCTCGCTTGGCACCAGAACACTCGCCTCAGCCGCGTCGCACGCGCTTTCATAGAATTCGTTTCACCCTCAGAACCTGCCCAATAGTCCCACTACCAGGCAGCGGAGCTGGTTCCACGCATTTTCCGTGCAAGAACCTCCAATTCTTTCGCTTTTCAATTGTTGTGGCGCACGTCATTGTTTCTTCAAGCCACATTCATCTCGAAAGGCACTTCATGACCTCCATCGCCTCACCGACCGCAACGCGCGCCGCCGCGACGGTCAAGGCGCGTAAGGCCGCCCTCGGCAGCTTTGTCGGCACCGCCATCGAGTGGTACGACTTCTTCATCTACGGCACCGCCGCCGCACTCGTGCTCGGCAAGCAGTTCTTCCCCGGCACGTCCGATCTGGCCGGCACCCTCGCCGCCTTCGCCACCCTCGCCGTCGGATTCGTCGCGCGTCCCATCGGCGGAATCGTGATGGGCCACTTCGGCGACCGCATCGGACGCAAATCCATGTTGGTCACCTCGTTGATGCTGATGGGCTGCGCCACCGTTGCCATCGGGCTGCTACCCAACTACGCCGCTATCGGCGTCTTTGCCCCCATACTCCTGGTGACCTTGCGATTCGTTCAGGGACTCGGTGTCGGCGGCGAGTGGGGCGGCGCAGTTCTGGTCGCCACCGAAAACGCACCCGAGGGCAGGAAGGGGCTGTACGGCAGCGCACCACAAATCGGTGTTCCCGCAGGCGTACTGGTGGCCAATCTCGTCTATCTCCCCCTCGCCGCCTTCATGGACGACGATGCATTCAACTCCTGGGGATGGCGAATCCCGTTCCTGCTCAGCGCAGTTCTGGTGGGCGTTGCGATGTGGATCCGTCTCGGCCTCGAGGAAAGTGACGAGTTCACCGCGTCGAAGTCCGAGGCACCGGCGGAGTCCATGCCGATTCTCGAGGTTCTCACCAGACACTGGAAGACTGTGCTCCTCGCCGGTGGAACCTTCATCGCCACCAACGGAATCGCGTACGCGTACATGGTTTACGTCCTCAAGTACGGCGAGACCGAACTCGGCTTCAGCAAGACCACGATGCTCTTTCTTCTCATCGCATCCTGCCCGTTCTGGATGGCGGGAATGGCTTTCAGCGCTCACAAGTCGGACACTCTCGGACGCCGGACCGTCTACATCCGCAGTTCGATCACCCTGGTAGTGGCGGCAGCGGTGTTCTTTCCGCTGATCGACACAGCGATCGTTCCGGTGATGCTCGTATCGATGATCGCCCTCGGCTTCACGCTCGGCTGCTGCGCCGGCCCACAAGCGGCACTGTTCGCCGAATTGTTTCCCGCACACATCCGCTACAGCGGAGCGTCACTCGGCTACCAGATCGGCGCAATCCTCGGCGGCGGTCTGGCCCCGATGATCGCCACCGCGCTCTACGCCGCCTTCGACACCTCGTTCGCCATCACCGCCTACTTCGTGATCATTGCCGTGATCAGCCTGGTTTCCATCCTGCTGCTCCCGGAACCTCAATTGATCCCGAAAAACACTGCCGCACAGAAAGCCTCGTGACCATGTCGACCTACTTTCATCCGAAGAAGTACGCACCCGAGGACTTCGCCTCCCTGGCGCCTTCGGCCGACGCACTTCCCGTCGTGATCGTCGGAGCCGGCCCCGTCGGCATGGGCGTAGCCATGGGCTTGGCGCAGCGCGGCATTGCCGTCACGATTCTCGAAGCGGCCGATCAGGTCTCGTTCGGCAGTCGCGCGATCTGCGTGTCACGCCACAGCCTCGAAGTTGCCGAACGCCTCGGCTTCGGTGCCGAGCTCGAAGACCTCGTTCTGCCGTGGGTGGGTGGTCGGAGTTACTACCGCGATCAGGAAGTACTGCAGTTCCGCATGGCATCCGCCGAGCACGACGCGCGTGGACCCATGGTCAACGTCTCGCAATCCGAGTTCGAGCAGATCATGACCGACAAGCTGCTCGCTCACCCACTGGTGAACTTCCACTGGTCGTCGTCGATCGCCGGCATCTCCGTCGGTGACAACGAGGTGACTCTGACCGTCGACACCGCGTTCGGAACCCGCGAACTGCGCGCGGCGTGGGTCGTTGCCGCCGATGGTGGACGCAGCAAGATGCGCGAACTCAGCGGAATCCGCTTGCAGGGCAACAGCTACGAGGGCAACTACGTCATTGCCGACATTCATTGGGAATCGGAACTCCCGGCCGAGCGTCTGGTGTGGTTCGACGCACCCAGCAACCCGGGGTCCACGATCATCATGCATCGCCAACCACGGGACATCTGGCGCATCGACTACCAGCTCGACGCCTCGGACGATCCGGAAGCGGAGACGCAAGAAGATCGCATCCGTGACCGCATCACGCGTCACCTCGAATGGCTCCAGAGCGACATCCCCTGGACCCTGGAATGGTTCGGCTTCTACCGCGCCCACGCACTCGCTCTGGAAGATTTCACTCACGGCCGTGTGCTTTTTGCCGGCGACGCCGCGCATCTCGTTCCGATCTTCGGTGTTCGCGGCCTGAACTCGGGCATGGAAGACGCCGAGACCTTGGTGTGGCAACTAGCCGCCGTCATCAACGGAGCTGCCGATTCCACCATCCTCGACGCGTATTCGAAGGAACGTCGCAGCGCGTGGCAGCAGAACGTCGACAACGCAGGCAAGTCGACGCTCATCATGTCGCCGGGAAGTCACGGCTACCGGACCACCCGCGATGCCGTACTCGAACTCGCCACCAAGCGAAGCGAATTCGCGCACCTCATCAACCCGCGCCAGTCGAGTGCGACGCACGCCCGGCTCTCCCCGCTGACGTGGCCGACAGCTGCGGGCGCCGAGGGCGTACTACCCGGCGATCCGTTGGAAGACAGGGTCGTCCAGGTCTCGGCGGACGGTTCATCTACCTCCTTGAACAGTCTGCGCGGTACTGGATTCGGCCTGCTGGCTTTCGGACTGTCAGCTGAGCTGGTATCCGAACTCGACACGCAAGCCGAAATCCTTGCTCAGGCCCTTGCACCGGAAACCGTACGCGTGATCACCGTGGGAACTACCGACTCCACGGTTCCCGATGCCGAAGGCAATCTCGCATCTGCCCTCGGCGCTCGTGTCGGCGAAATCTTCGTGATTCGGCCCGACGGATTGGTGCTGTGCCGCATCAGCGATCCCACGCAATTGAACGACGTGGCCAAACACCTCACCGCCGGCACTGCGCCGACGCACTTCGATACGGCACAGTCGGCGACAACTGCGGTGGTCGACGACGAGGGCCACCGCGAACACGTCTGGTTGGCACTGTCGAATGCACTGGATCAGGCTGATCCGTCCGACCGCGAAGCCATGTTGGCGCGCCTTGCCTTGATTCTCGGTTCGCAAGCTACGTCGACGACCTTCGACGTAGCACTGAAAGACGCTGCCCTGAAATCTGCCACGCGATAGTTCAGACACAGCAACTCGGCCGCGCAGGATTGTCCCCTACGCGGCCGAGCGCATTCGCGGATGAAGCGAGTATTCAGTTGACCTCGGCCAATTCCTTTTCTTCCTCAGCGCGCATTTCACGCACGGATCTTCCCCGCTGCGACCTTCCACGTACCAGCGGCGAGACGGTGATCGCCAAGCCCACCAGCGCGACCCCGGTGACCAGGATCAGTCCGGGATGGAACTGCTCGAATCCGGCGGTACCGGCGCCGGACGCGGTGTGCGATCCAGCGGTTACGAGGGCAGTGGTCAGAGCGAGCACGAGCGCCGCACCGACCTGAGCGGAGGTGTTCACCAGCCCGGACGCCAAACCCTGCTCCGAGTCGTCGACACCCGAGGTGGCCTGGGCCATGATCGAGGTGTACCCCAGCGCGAATCCGAGTCCGAGCAGGATGACGCTCGGCAGAATCGCCACGACGTACGACGGTGAATCGCTGCCCGCGAAGAGGAACCAGAGGTACCCGACGCTGAGCGACGTCAGTGCCGCGATGATGAGCTTGGCACTGCCGTACAGGTCGACCAGCCGTCCGACGAACGGTGATCCGAAGGCGACGATGATGCCCGCGGGCAGCAGTGCCATCGCCATCTTCAGGGGCGACCAGCCGAGGGCCGACTGCAGGAAGATCGTCATCATGAACTGGAAGCTCAGGTAGGAACCGAAGAGCGCGATGATGGCCAGATTCGCACGAACGATAGTGCCGACGCGCAGAAGCCCAAGTCGCACAAGCGGATGCGCCACCTTCTTCTCCACGAAGAAGAACGTCGCCAGAAGCACGGCTGCGACGGCGAACGAACCCAGCGTCATCGGGTGTGCCCATCCACGGGTCGGAGCCGAAACCATCGTGTACACCGTGAGAAGCATTCCCGTCACCAGGGTGACGGCGCCGACGAGATCGTGTCCCCCGGTATCTGCGGGACGGTCCCGCGGAATGAGGAAGTACCCACCGATCAGCGCGATGACGGCAAACGGAACCGGCATCAGGAACGTGAATCGCCAACCGGCACTGGTCAACAGCCCACCGAGGATCAGACCGGACGAGTAACCACTGGCGCCGAACACGGAGAACACCGACAGCGCACGGTTACGGGCCGGACCTTCCTTGAACGTCGTGGTGAGAATGGACATTGCGGTCGGAGCGGTGAAGGCCGCGGCCAATCCCTTCACGAATCGTGATGCGATCAGCAGTGTTCCGTTGTCGACAAGGCCACCGACCAGCGAGGCGATTGCGAACACGGTCAGTGCGATCAGGAAGACCTTCCTGCGCCCGAGAAGATCGGCGGTACGTCCACCGAGTAGCAACAGGCCGCCGAATCCGAGGACGTAGCCGTTGATGATCCACTGCAGCGAGGTAGTGGACAGGCCCAGTTCATTGCCGATGGACGGAAGCGCGACGCCCACCATCGACACATCGAGACCGTCGAGGAACAACACGAGGCAGAGCACCGCGAGGATGCCCCACAGCTTGAGGGACCAGCCCTCCCCTGTGGCCGGATCCGAGGATTCCGTAGAAACCGGGGCTTCCGGCGAATCGAATGGTTTGAGTGTCGAGTCTGTGCAAGTCACGTCAGCGAGAATAGATGCACATGCACATAATGCACAAGCATTTAATGCAATTGCACGTAATCGAGTCTTCAACTAGAATGCGGTCGTGACGTCGGAATCCGAATTGCGCAACACCTGGCGCTCGCTGTCGACCAGCTACAACGACATCGCGTGCGAACTCGATCGCCAGATGCAGTCGGCGCATGGGCTGAGCATGAGCGACTTCGAGGCTCTCGACCGACTCATGGACGCCACGTGCGAACGTCCACGCATGCAGGAGCTTGCCTCGGAGATGTACCTGAGTCCCAGCGCGCTCTCCCGTAGCGTGGCCCGTCTCGAGAAGGCCGGACTGGTTCAGCGAGCACTGTGCGAGGCCGACCGGCGCGGAGTCTTCGTCGACGTCACCGACAAAGGACGTCAGGTACACGCGGACGCCAGCAAAATCCAACTGGCCGTACTGGATTCACGCCTGCGCGAGCAGTAGCCACACGTCAGCGGAGCACGACACAGCGCCCGGCCACCGGGCGAGGGCCGTTCCGGACTAGACTGAGCACATACCGACGCGCCTTTCTGTTGCCGTCGGCGATCGACAGCAGCGCAGCCAGCACGCTTTCACGCGGTCCTGGCCGAGGCAATCTGCCAGCGTTCCTGCGGCTTCTGCTAGTCCCTCAGGCTCCTGCCTGACATCTCTACCTGCTCCTATCGAGAGATACACAATTGAACAACGCACGCACCCTTGGAGTCATCGGACAGTCGAGCAAACCGGCAGAACGCCGGTTGCCGATCCATCCTGCGCATTTCGATCGCATCGATGCCGAACTACGTTCTCGGATCTACCTCGAAGAAGGCTACGGCCACCCCTTCGGCTACTCCGACGACTACCTCTCGCGCCTCGTTGCCGGAATCCGCACGCGCAAGCAGATTTTGGCGGAAACCGATGTGGTTCTGCTACCGAAGCCGTTGGTGCGTGACCTCGCCGAACTACGGTCAGGTCAGGTTCTCTGGGGCTGGCCGCACTGTGTCCAGGACACCGAACTGACACAGATCGCGATCGACAAGAAACTGACTCTCATCGCCTTCGAGGCCATGAACTTCTGGCACAGCGACGGATCGTTCAATCTGCATGTGTTCCACAAGAACAACGAGCTCGCCGGTTATTGCTCGGTACTGCACGCCCTGCAGTTGATCGGTTCCACCGGTGACTACGGCCGGCGTCTCACCGCTGCCGTGATCGGTTTCGGAGCCACTGCACGCGGCGCGGTCACAGCACTCAAGGCGCACGGTATCCACGAAGTGGACGTCCTCACCCAGCGTGGAGTCACCGCGGTCAGCTCCCCCATCCACTCGGCGCGCATGGTCTCGTTCGACAACAACAACGGTGACGTCCGTGGCAGCCACGTCATGCTCGACAACCACAGCGTGCCGGTGCCCGGTTTCTTGGCCGAGCACGACATCGTCGTCAACTGCGTACTGCAGAACACGGACGCCCCACTGACGTTCCTGACCGAGGAAGATCTCATGGACTTCCAACCGGGAAGCCTCATCGTCGACGTCTCGTGCGACGAAGGCATGGGGTTCAGCTGGGCTCGTCCCACCTCGTTCGCGGATCCGACCTTCATCGTCGGCGACAACATCACTTACTACGGCGTCGATCACAGCCCGTCGTACCTGTGGAACTCCGCGTCGTGGGAGATCAGCGAATCACTTCTTCCCTACCTGCCCACTGTGATGGCAGGAGAGACGGCCTGGAAGGCAGACGAGACCGTCGATCGGGCCATCGAAATCCGGGAGGGCGTCATCGTGAATCCCGCCATCACACGTTTCCAGCACCGCTCGTCGGACTACCCGCACGCTGTCATCGCGGAGTAGGCGCCCCGATCAGGCCTGGCCGGCTGCCGCATTGATCGGCGCCATGTCGAAATAGTCGCGCCAGGCTTTGATCTTTCCGTCCTCGACTTCGAACACCCCCATGACCGGGAGCGCTACCTCGGCGCCGTTGATGGTGAAAACGTCGACGCGCTCGTTCATGACGGTGTTGCCGTCCGCGACCTGACGCTTGATCTGAAAGTCGATGTTGCCGAAGGCACCGACAAACTGCTCGATGAACGCCCGGACGGCCTCGCGACCGACCACGGGCTCCATCGGGATGTTGTGATAAACGACGTCATCGGTGAAGTAGTCGACGATCTTTGCAACATCGGCGTCTGCCCACAGCGCACAGAAATCGGTGATCAGTTTGTCCGATGTCATTGTGTTCCAGCCTCTTTCGAATCGTCTTCGTGGGGTTCGATGATTGCCAGGATGCTTTCGATCTCGCCTGCCGGTATCCCGAAGTACTCGGTGACGAAAACTGTGACGGCCGGTGCCTGGCCAGGTGTTCCGAGGTCGAGCAGATACCGGGCTACGACGCTCTCGCCCCACTCACGCAGCGCGAGTTCACGTATCGCCACGATTCCGCGATATTGCTGGCCTTGTTCGAGCTCGTTGCTGATGAAGGCTCCGCTGTCACCGGTTCGCTGACCGTTCTCGACCCGCCAGGCGTCGGCGGCGAAGCGGACCTTCGTTGCGTCATGAGTGAGCAATGCGTTCACGTATTCACGCGCCATGGCGACGCGTCCGCTTACCGCAGACTCCGTGGAGTGCTTGGCAATTGCGCCCAGGATCGACTCCGACAACTCCGGTCGGCAGATCACGAGATCCGGCAGGTACGGATGCGATTCGTTGTAGAGCAGCGGCGAACCGTCGATGCGGCTGCAATGCAGTCCCGCCGCCTGTGCGACGCCGACGGGTGCAGCCGAATCCCATTCCCACTGCCCACCGGCGTGCAGGTACGCGTCGACCTCGCCGCGCACCACCGCCATCGCCTTGGCGCCGGCCGATCCCATGTGCACCACGTCGGCGCCGAGTTCGGCTGCCACCGCTTCGGTGAATGCGGGTGGTCGCGATCCGCTGACTACTACGCGGAGCGGCGAGTTGGCGGCAACCGAAGCTGCCTCGTCGCCACTGGAGTACACCGCTCCGAGCGCCGGCTGAGCAACCGCGGCTGCGGTAATTCCGCTACCGCGCTCCCAAAGCGCCACGTGCACTGCCCAATCCGCATGATTCGGCAAGCCGTATTCCTTGGAGCCGTCCAGCGGATCGATGATCCAGACCCGAGCTGCATCCAGACGACTGCGATCGTCGGCAGATTCCTCAGAGAGCACGGCATCGCCCGGCCGCTCGGCAGCCAACCGGTCGAGGATGTAGGAATCGGCGGCCTTGTCGCCCCGGCGACCCAGTTCACGACCGTCGTCGACACCCAGACCCTCGGCTCGGATCCCCAGGAGGATCGCACCGGCGGCCTGCGCCAATTCCGCCGCGAGTGCCTCGTCGGCGATTCTGCTGTGTGTGGATTCGCTCACCGGTCCAACACTTCCATAATTCGCAGCGCAAGTTCGGTAGGCGTTCCGTCTTCGGGTCTGATCACCAGCTCGGGACTTGTCGGAGCTTCGTAGGGATCGTCGACTCCGGTGAATCCCGTGATTTCCCCGGCCCTGGCCTTGGCGTACATGCCCTTGGGGTCTCGGGCTTCACATTGCTCGATCGGGGTGTCGACGTAGACCTCGACGAACTTCAGCCCGGCGGCCTCGTGCGCCGCCCGCACTCGATCACGATCTGCGCGGTACGGGCTGATCAGGCAGGCCACTGCCACTGCACCTGAATCAGCGAACAACTGCGCCACCGAGCCGACTCGGCGGACGTTCTCGGCGCGGTCATCGGCACTGAATCCCAGATCCGCGTTCAATCCGTGCCGGAGGTTGTCGCCGTCGAGGCGGTACGCCGGGATACCCGCGGCCACCAACCGCCGCTCGAGTTCCACCGCGATCGTCGACTTACCCGAGGCCGAGAGACCGGTGAGCCAGACGGTGGCGCCGGCAGTCGCACGTTCCTCGCGAGAAACCTCCGAACTGTGCCAGACGACGCGCGATTCCTTGAGTGTCGGACCGTTGATCATTCCGGCGGCGACGGTATTGCCCGTGGTCTCGTCCACGAGAATGAAGCTGCCCGTCACGCGGTTGCGGCGGTAGGGATCGAACATCAACGGCTGCTGCGTCTTGATCGAGATGCGGCCGATCTCGTTGAGGGACAGAGATTCTGCCTTCTCGTCGCGGTGCAGCGAATTGACGTCCAGCCGGTAGTCGAGCTTGACGATCTGCGCTTTCGTGGAGCGCGTGGTGTGCAGCAACGAGTAGCGATTGTTCTCCGACAGAGTTGTCTGTTCGGTCAACCAACAGACCATCGCATCGATTTCCTGCCCGACCTGCGGCCGGTTGTTGAGTCGACACAATTGGTCCCCGCGGCTGACGTCGAGATCGTCGGTCAGCTCGATGCATACGGCCGAGGGCGCAAACGCTTCGTCGATCACGTCACCGCCCGGCCCGTGGACTGCCTTCACCGTCGAGGTGAATCCTGAAGGCAAAGCCACGATTTCGTCGCCGGGCTTGAAGACGCCACTGGCCACCGTTCCGGCGTATCCACGGAAATCGTGGAGGTCGGCGTCGGTCTGCTTCTGCGGACGGATCACGTACTGCACCGGAAACCGAGCGTCGATCAAGTTGCGGTCCGACGCGATGTGCACCTGCTCGAGATGGTGCAGCAGAGAAGGCCCGTCGTACCAGGACATGTTCTCGGTCCGGGCAACGATGTTGTCCCCCAACAGCGCCGAGACCGGAATGAACGTCAGGTCGTGGACGTCCAACTTGATCGCGAACTGTCGGAATTCTTCCTTGATCTCCTCGAACCGTTCCTGAGACCAGCCCACCAGGTCCATTTTGTTCACACACAGCACGAGGTGGGGTATCCCCAGGAGAGTGGACAAGAAGGCGTGCCGCCGCGTCTGTTCGAGCACCCCTTTGCGAGCATCCACCAGGATCAGGGCAAGGTCGGCCGTCGACGCGCCGGTCACCATGTTGCGGGTGTACTGCTCGTGCCCGGGAGTGTCCGCGATGATGAACTTCCGATGAGGGGTCGCGAAATACCGGTGGGCCACGTCGATCGTGATGCCCTGTTCACGCTCGGCGCGCAATCCGTCGGTCAGTAGCGCGAGGTTGGCGTACTCGTCGCCGCGTTCTCGACTGCTCCGTTCCACGGCCTCGAGTTGGTCCTCGAAGATCGACTTGGAGTCGTAGAGCAAGCGGCCGATGAGTGTCGATTTTCCGTCGTCGACACTGCCCGCTGTAGCGACTCTCAGCAGTTGCGGCATCAGAAGTACCCCTCTTTCTTACGATCTTCCATGCCAGCTTCGGAAATCCGGTCATCAGCCCTGGTTGCGCCACGCTCCGTGATACGGCTCGCCGCAACTTCTTCCACGACAGCGCCCGGTGTTTCGGCCGACGATTCGACACATCCGGTACACGTTGCGTCGCCGACCGTACGGAAGCGCACCAACGCCTCGTAGGACTCTTCGCCGGCGCGAAGCTCGAGGAAACGGGTGCGTGCCAACAACATTCCGTCGCGTGGAACCACCTCGCGACGATGGGCGTAGTAGATGCCGGGGAGGTCGATCTGCTCGCTCTCGATGTACTGCCAGATGTCGAGCTCTGTCCAGTTCGAGAGCGGGAAGATCCGAATATGTTCGCCCTTACGGTGTTTGCCGTTGTACAGGTTCCACAGTTCAGGTCGCTGCACCTTCGGATCCCATTGCCCGAACTCGTCCCGGAAGCTGAACACCCTCTCTTTGGCGCGCGCCTTCTCCTCGTCTCGGCGAGCACCACCGAACACGGCGTCGAACTTGTTGTCGCGAATTCCGCGCAGCAACGCGTGCGTCTGGAGGCGATTGCGACTGGAACCGACTCCGGTGTCCTCGATGACGCGACCGGCGTCGATGTCGTCCTGCACGCTGGAGACGACAAGACGCAGGTTGAAGCGATCGACCGTCTGATCGCGGAATTCGATCACCTCGTCGAAATTGTGACCGGTGTCGACGTGCATCACAGCGAACGGCAGTGGGGCAGGCCAGAATGCCTTGGCCGCTACGTGCAGCATCACGACGGAATCCTTACCTCCGGAGAACAGGAGGACCGGCTTTTCGAAAGTCGCTGCGACTTCGCGGAAAATATGGACCGCCTCCACTTCGAGTGCTCGCAGATGCGACAACTCGTAGGCGGGCGGGGTCTGGAGTGTTGCCATGTCTTTCGCTCCTGAGCATCACGTACTCCGTGCGGAACACCATTTCCGCATCGGTACATTTATGTACCGGACTGGTTCTAAATTGAACGCAATCACAGAATAGAACTCGTTCTACCCAAAGGTCAATGACCGGCAATAAGACGTCACAGACCGCGAACCGGACTCCTGCCACCAACTTCCGCCGTCACCGCATCCGCCGCCGCAACCAGCACCGCGGCGCGGCGCTCGATCTCGGCGCCCGTGATCGCCCCACCCACATAAAGTGTCAGCACAAGGGCCTGATGCCCCTCGGCGTCGTAGGTCGGGGCCGCGATGAGACTGACGGGATGCTCGTCGTCAGAGCTGATGTCGCGTCCGAGATACACCCTCTCGCCCAGGCTCGACACCATCTCACCGAGCAGTTCACGCACCTCCGGCGGAAGATCGTGCGTCGCAACGCCCGCCATCAGCGTGTGCAGTCGCTGCCCGACGGGATCCAGACTCTCGACCAGATATCCCGCAGCCCGACACTCGCGGACCACGTTCCACAGACGCTCGCGATCCAAGCGCACCGGCAGGCTCGGCTCTTTGCTCAGCCAACTGTCCATGTCGTGATCCGAAGCCCAGAGGACGTACATCAGCCCGACCGGCGGAGCGAACGGGTACACCTGACCGACCTTGGCAGCGCGACGCGCGCCGATCGGTCCGGTCACTTCGAGAACGCTGATCTGATCACCGATCACACCGGACGCCGTGCACGTCGTCCCGAACTCCGTGCTCACTTTCTCCAGATGGGTACGGGCAATGGGTCCGACGGCAAATCCTCGCTGAGCTGCACGTCCGGCCGCGATCAAGGCCGGACCGAGCCCATAGGTCTTCGACACCTCGTCCCGAGTCAGGTATCCACGATCAGCCAGCGCCGTGAGGATTCCCAAGCAGGTGGGCTTGCTGATCTCGAGCGCGCGGGCCAGTTCCGACAGCCCGAACCGCTGATCAGGGCGGCCGACGAGGTAGTCGAGCACCTGAACCACCCGTTCGGTGGGAGGCGATTGTCTCCCCCTCGGGCGTCCCTCTTCAGGCGTCTTCTCCGGTCCACCCATTGACCACTCCCTAGAACGCGTTCTATTGTCGAAATACCCAACATCTACCAAATAGGTACATATTTGTACCACGACGCTCTGGACCGGCGACATAGTCGGAACTGTGAGGAGCCAGCGTGCTGACGGACCCGTTTGCCGAGGCGATCGCCGAAGCCGAGAAATTGATCGAGACTGCGCCGCACATCAGATCCGAACAGGATCTACTGGAGGGATACCAATATCTGGCCGGCGGAATCATCGCGACGACGCATGCCGCCTGGGCCGGCGAAAAGACCCATCCGAGTTTCATCCAGGGCACCGGACCATTCACCAAGATGGGCCTCGACAACCCCGACACTCTGTACTTCGGCGCCCGAATCAACGACGACAAGGAATACAAGGTCACCGGAAAGCGCGGCACCACAGCCGATCTCAGCTTCCAAGTGTTGAGTGGGAACTACACCAACTCGAACGTTCCCGGAAGCGAAATCGCCTTCGACGACCGCGAGCTGGAGATAGACGACGACGGCAACTTCGTCGCTTGGTTCGGCCCCGGCCCCGCCGACGGACGAGCCAACTACTACACCCTGGCGCCCGGATCCTCGCAGCTGGTTGTTCGCGAGGTCTACAGCGACTGGAGTCAGCAGCGCGGCGTGATCCGCATCGAGCGCACCGATTCGATCGGGATCGCGCCGCCACCTCTCACCGCCGAAGAGACCGAGAAGCGTTACGCCCGGGCTGGGAAGGCACTGGTCACGCGGGTCAAGACGTGGCTCCAGTTCCCGGAGTGGTTCTACCTCAAGCTCGCGGTCAACACCATGACCGAACCACGCCTGACACCGGGCGGGCTGGCAACGCAGTACTCGTCGGTGGGACATTACGAACTCACCGACGAGCAGGCGATGATCATCACCGTTCCCGCCTCCGACGCACCGTATCTCGGCTTCCAACTGGGGAGCCTCTGGTACATCTCACTGGACTACGTCAATCATCAGACCTCCCTCAACAACGGCCAGGCACAGGTCGATCCGGACGGGATGGTTCGAATGGTGGTCAGCGAGAAGAACCCCGGTGTCACCAACTGGATCGAAACCGTCGGACATCCGCGCGGCATTCTGCAGTTCCGTTGGCAGCGCGTGTCCCGCGAGCTGACGCCGCAGGACGGTCCCACCGTCGAAATCGTCGCCGTCGCAGATATTGCGAAGCACCTGCCGCATTTCGACACCAACGCCATCACCGCCGAGGACTGGGCAGCACGCATTGCCCAGCGCCAGGCCGCCATCGACAACCGAATGCTGGGGTAATCATGACCGCCTTGCTCGAAGACCGTGTAGTAGTCATCTCCGGAGTCGGCCCGGCACTCGGCCGCGCTCTGGCCCTTCGATGTGCGTCGGCCGGCGCGAGTCTTGTTCTCGCAGCACGTACGCAATCGCGACTCGACGACGTTGCGAAAGAAATAGTCGATGCCGGTGGGCGCGCCGTCACCGTTGCCACCGACATCACCGACCAGGCTTCCGCCGAGAATCTGGTGGCCGAGTCCATTGCCGCCTACGGCAAAGTGGACACTCTGATCAACAATGCATTCTCGATTCCGTCGATGAAACCGTTGGCTCGCACCGATTACCAGCACATCCGCGACAGCATCGAACTGACCGTACTGGGTGCGTTGCGCCTGACTCAGCTGTTCACGCCGGCACTTGGCGAGTCGGACGGCTCCGTGGTGAATATCAATTCGATGGTGTTGCGGCATTCGCAAGAGCGCTACGGCAGCTACAAGATGGCGAAGTCGGCCCTGCTCGCCATGTCGCAGTCCCTGGCCACCGAACTCGGCCCGCAGGGAATTCGTGTCAATTCGATTGCACCCGGCTATATCTGGGGAGACACCCTCAAGGGATACTTCGCGCACCAGGCGGAGAAGTTCGGCATGACTGTCGAGCAGATCTACGAGCACACTGCGTCGAACACCGACCTCAAGCGCCTGCCGACGACGGATGAAGTATCCGATGCGGCGATCTTCCTGGCGTCTCCGATGGCCAGCGCGATCACCGGCCAATGCATCGACGTCAACTGCGGCGAATTCCATCACTAGGAGCACCATGACTGAACGCACTCACGTCGGCACCGTCGAGGATCTCCATGCCTCGGCGACGCGGATGACCGGCCTGACGGACTTCGGCGTCGACGATTACACCGAAGCTCTGTCGGTCCTGCTCGAGTCTTACGACCGTGACGAGGATCTGACGCCCTTCGGCAGCAAGATTTCTCGGGTATTCCTTCGCGGCGCCCTGGTGGCCCGTCTGCTCAGCGAATCGGCGTGGAAGGAGCATCCGGAGCACGCCGACGTCAAGATCGAGCGGCCGATCTTCGTCACCGGATTGCCACGGACGGGCACCACTGCCTTGCACCGCCTCCTCACGGTCGACCCGGCTCACCAGGGCCTCGAGATGTGGCTGACCGAGTTCCCTCAGCCTCGCCCGCCTCGCGATACGTGGGAATCGAACCCGGTCTTCGCCAAGATCGAGCAGACATTCGGTCAACACCACGTCGAGCATCCCGAATTCATGGGCGTGCACTACATGTCGGCCAGCGAAGTCGAAGAATGTTGGCAACTCTTGCGTCAGACGTTCAAGTCCGTGTCGTACGAGTGCCTGGCGAATCTACCCACGTACTCCGCATGGCTGAAGGACCAGGAGTGGTCGAACGCCTATGCACGACACAAGAAGAACCTGCAGCTGATCGGTCTGCCCGATCAGGATCGACGGTGGGTCCTCAAGAACCCGAGCCACCTGTTCGCGCTCGACGAATTGATGGAGGCGTACCCCGACGCGCTTGTCATTCAGACTCACCGCTCCCCTACGACGATCATTCCGTCGGTGTGCAGCCTGGCCGCCCAGGCGACAGAGGGTTGGTCGAACACGTTCACCGACAAGGTGATCGGCGAAAGTCAGCTCGAATTGTGGGCCAGGGGGCTCGAGCAGTTCGACAGTGCACGCGCACACCACAATCCCGCGCAGTTCATCGACGTCGACTATCAGAACTTCGTCACCGATCCGCTGGGAACCGTCGAGAACATCTACACGCACTTCGACATCCCGTTGACAGCTGCCGCGCAGCAGTCGATGGAGGCCATGCACGAGGAAAGCCGCTCGGGTGCTCGCAAACCTTCGCACAAGTACACGCTCGAGGAGTTCGGTCTGACGAAGGAGCAGGTGGAAGAGCGATTCGGAACTCGCTGACCACCGCTGGCCGACGACCTTGCTGACAACTGAAGCCCCGCCGATCGGCGGGGCTTCAGTGATCAAAACGCGGTCAGCTGCTGAGATGCTCACCCAGCAGTCGGTCCAACTCGACCGGCGCCTCGTCCGGAATCCAGTGGCTCACGCCGCTGAGAACCTCGAACCGGTACGGGCCGTCGACAAACGCGGGGGTGAGCGCAGACCCTTTGGGGCCGATGGCGGCGTCGCCGTCACTCCAGACGTGCAGGGTCGGCACGGTGACCCTGGCAGTTGCGGGGTTCGGCTTGGTCATCCACATCGCGCGGTACCAGTTCAGACCGCCGCGTAGCCGACCGGGAGCCAGCATGGCGTTCAGATCGCGCCGCGCGTTCTCCGGCGTCTGCCCGCTCGAAATCAGGAACTTTTCACCTGCCGACGTGGAGGACAGAATCTTCTCGGGGACGAAGGGTAATTGGAACGCGCCCATGTACCACGACTTCAGTCCCTGTGTGCTGGTCACCATCGCCTTGACGAACGCCAGTGGGTGCGGAACCGACACCGCGGTCACGGTATCGAGCAAGTCCGGCCGTTCGGCGGCCACCTGCCATGCGACTGCGGCACCCCAGTCGTGGCCGACCAGGTGCACTTTGCCCACCGCGAGCGCGTCGATCAGTGCGACAGTGTCAGCGGCGAGTTCGGACCCACGGTACGCCCAGCGCGCTTTCGGCCTGGCGCCGGGTGAGTACCCTCGCTGATCCGGTGCGACGGTCCGGAAGCCGCGGGCGTGCAGTAACGGCGCAAGGTGATCCCATGAGCGGGAATCCTGCGGAAACCCGTGCAGGAGAACCACGACCGGACCGTCGGCGGGTCCTTCGTCGCGTACGTCGAAGGTCAGCCCGGACCGGGAGTACGAGGTGAGGCGATCCGTCGGTGTAGTCATAGCGCCACGCTAGTCTTCGCGGCCCTGGTAACCGGAGCCTTTTCACCGGCACGCAGGAACTGACCTGTCTTTTCGATTCCGAATCCGGGGGCGAATTCACCTTCGCGGTAGACGAGTCGGCCGTTGATCACCGTAGCGACCGCTGCGTCGTCGCTGCGGTTGACCATCCGGCTGATCCCGCCGTACTCGGGAACCTTTGCCTCGAACAACCCGTCCACCGACTCGTCGAGCCCGGCCGGGTCGATGACAACGAAGTCCGCGCGGTCACCCTGGCGTAGATACCCGGCGTCGATGCCGTACCAGTCCGCCAGTTCGCCCGTCAGGCGGTGGATTGCGCGCTCGATGGTGAGGAACGGCTTGCGGTCACTCTGAGCGTCCTTGACGCGCTTGAGGAGTCGCACCGGGTAGTTGTAGAACGCCATGTTGCGCAGATGCGCGCCGGCATCGCCGAAGCCCATCTGCACACCGGAACTCGCGGCGAGTTTCTTCGCGAACTTGGGCCGGTGATTGGCAATGGTGGTGCGCCAGCGAAGATCTCGCCCGTACTTCACCACCAGGTCGAGGTACGCGTCCACCGGGTGCACTCCGCGGATGTCACCGACCTGACCGAAGTTCTTGCCGATCAACGTCTCGTCCGGGCATCCCACGATGACCGCATCGTAGAAATTGCGATGCCAGATGCGGGGTGAGAACTTGTTGTCGTAGTCCTTACGGAATGCGCGACGGTACGACTCGTCCTGGAGCAGTTCGTTGCGCTCCACCTGGTCCTTGAGGTGCAAAGCGGCGGCGCCGGCACCGAACTCCTCGAACACGACCAGGTCGATTCCATCCGCGTAGACGGTGAAGGGAACCGGAAGGTGCTGCCACTTGAAATCGGTCTTCGCGAAGCGATTGAGCAGTGGGGCCGCAGCGAGCATGAAGTACACGATCACCGGGTAGGCCTTCGAATCCGCACCGGAGAGCAGCGACGTCTTGAGCGGCTTCTTGCGCCCGATCGCCGAGCTTTCGGCGAAGAACGCCGCGACGTTCGGATGCAGGTTGATGGTCGGAGCGCTCTGCAAGATCTTTCCGCGATCACGAAGGATGCGATTGAGGAATCGGAACTCTTTCCACCGTGCATACGTCGACGGCAAAGAGCGAGAACGATATTCGTCGCCGTCGATCTTGTCGAGGGCATTGGTCATCGACGACAGGCCCAGCATCCCAGCGTCGATGGCGTCCTCGAGCATCGAGCCCATCCGGCCGAGTTCCGAGCGAGTCGGCTTGACCTTCTTGTCGGTGCCGCGCCCCAGTCCGAGTACGTGCGTGCGGATATCGGAATGACCGATGAAGGCCGCGACATTGGGTCCGAGGGGAAGGGCTTCGAGGGCGGCGGTGTACGCCGCGGGACCGGTCCAGGTCTTGTTCGCTTCGAGGATGCGCAGCACCGCGTCGTGGGGAACTGCTTCGACCCGGCTGAACAGATCCGCGATCTCGCGCGGCGTCGAATACACCGTCGACAGCGAGCAATTGCCGAGCACGACCGTCGTGACGCCGTGGCGAACCGATTCCGGAAGCCCTGGACTGACCAAGGCTTCGGCGTCGTAGTGCGTGTGGACGTCGACAAAGCCGGGGAGAACCCATTTGCCGGCCGCGTCGATCACTTCTGTGTCCGGCCCGATCTCGAGGCGCGTCGTGGACACCTCCGCGACCACGCCGTCTCGAATTCCGAGATTACGACGCAGACCTGGAGCCCCCGTCCCGTCGAACCACAACCCGTCGTTGACCACGATGTCGAAAGCAGACACTGTCGGACTCCTCGCCTCACGTATGTGTTACCTCACGTTATAGACAGCGTTGAGTAAAAGTCAATGAACCTTCCGAACCAATACATAAGATGACGGAATGGCTGCAGTCCCCCGCTCCCCCGAAGACCGTCAGAGGCAAATCCTCGAGGTGGCAGTACAGATGCTGCGGACCGAGCCTTTCGACCAACTGTCGATGGATCGCGTCGCAGCCGAGGCCGGTGTCTCGCCGCCACTGCTGTTCCACTACTTCAAGAACAAGAAGGGTTTCCAGAACGCCATCCTCGAGGCCGCCTCGGCCGATCTCGAAGATCGAATGCGACCGGATCCCGAGCTACCCATCACGTCCCAGCTGCGCTCAGGTATCGAGACATTCGTCGACGCCGTTATCGAGCACCCCACCATTTACCTCGCCGTGATGCGTATGGCCGGCAGTGGCGACGTTCGAATGCGCACGATCTACCGAGGCATGCGCCGCACTTTCACCACGTGGATCGTCGCTGCGCTGACGAATCTAGGCATCGAATCGAACGCGACCGTGGAGGCGACAATCGCCGGGTGGCAGGCATTCATGGAGGAAATCGTCGTCAACTGGATCGACGAGCCGACGCTCGAGCGAGGCGAAATGGTCGACCTCTGCGAACGAATCTTCTACCACTGCCTACCGGCAGCGGGCATCAGCGTGGAGCAAATAGTGGCAGCCACCGTTGCCGCGACGGCCAGTGAGTCCGGCGCAACACAACTGTGATCTTCGTGCCGGGGTTTCACAGGTGGTCACGATTGGGTATCTTGCTTGCAGTGGCACTGGACCACGACCCCAACACATGAAGGATCCAACATGGAGTCTGTCGAAAACGTATTGCCCGAGGGTGTCAAGCTCGAAGACGTCTTGAGTGTCCTCAAGGTCGCAGTTGCGGGCATCGGCCTCATCAGCGCACTTTCGGCATTCAGCTGATCGCAAAGCGTCATCGACAGGCCGGACTTCGGGGAGTCCGGCCTGTTTTTTGTTTACGTTCCTGAACAATCCGTGAACTTTTCAGCAACTTCAGCGCAAAGCGGTCATTTCGACCCAAACAAGCGTCCAGTTTGCTAACTTGTGTCTGCGACACAAGGTCGTACAGAAACACCACGCAGACACAACCTTGTACATACACACCTGTACATACGACACGGAGGACCGAAACATGGGTTCCATCAACACCCTCAGCGCCGTCATCGACATCATCAAGGTCGTCCAGCCGTTGATCGCCAAGCTCAACCTCAGCTGATTCGCTTGCACCACACCCCTGCCAGGGCGTAACTCGAAATGGGGCCGACATCGTCGGCCCCATTTTCCGTAGGTGCTCTATCTCAGCCGAGTGCCTTCTTGATCTCTCCTGCCAGTACCGACGCCAGCTGCGGCGGCACCGCATTGCCGATCATCGTGCGCACCGCTCCCCACTTGCCCTCGAAGACGTAGTCGTCGGGAAAGGTCTGGAGGCGAGCAGCTTCTCGAACGGTCAACGATCGCGTGTGTTTCGGATGCACGTTGCGTGAAGCCGAGATCATCCCGAAAGTGGTTCCGACCGTGGACGCCGGCTCGTCCCACCGGAGGCGCTTGTACGTCGTGTTGTACCCGGACGACGGTCGCATGGCCGGATCTTCGTTGTCGTGCGCCGACATTCCTTCCGGTACATCACGCAGCCACCGCAAGACGTGCTCGGGATGTTCGACGGCCCAGTGCAGCGGGTCCGTCTCGCAAGCCTGCCCGGATTCCAGCGGGGCCAGGTCGACGGTGGCATCGCGAAAAGTCCTAAGCGGCGCAACACCATTCACGCCGTGAGTCTTCGGCGGAAAACGCAGCGGCCCGATACCACTGTCGCGGCGGGTCGCCACGATGAACACTCGTTCCCGGAACTGCGGGACGCCGTAATCCTGCGCATTGACCGTGTTGACCGACGCGTCGTAACCGCATGCAGCCATCTCGCCGAGAATCCGGTCGACGACCATCCCACCGTCCGGGTCTTTCATGCTCAGCAGCAGCCGAACATTTTCCATCACCACGACCTTCGGCCTCACCAGATCGGCGAGCTCGAGTAGGTTCCGGAAGAGATGGTTACGCGGATCGTCGCGGTCTCGCCGGCCGGCGAGACTGAAACCCTGACACGGCGGCCCCCCGGCCAACACATCGATATTCACCTGTGCCAGAAGATCTTTCACACGGGCTTCGTCGATCGCCCGGATGTCCTCACCGAGGCACCGCGCGCCGGGGAAGTTCCGATCGAAGGTCGCGCGCGCCTCCGGCACGACTTCGATGTATCCCTCCACCGAAAACCCCGCCATCCGAAAGCCTTCGGCCATACCGCCACAACCGGAGAACGCCGTCAATACGGTGGGGCCACCGTTTCCTGCCCCCGCGACCGCACGCCTGGCCACCGAGGCGGGGTCGTTGACCGGTGTCGCTCGACGCGCACGGGTACTACCGCTCGACCGCTTCCGGGGGGCCGCGTACGTGCCCTCACGCTTGGCCGCTTCCAACGCCGAGAGGGCCGTGAGGACTGCTCGCTCAACCGGCGGCTTCGGATATGCCTTGTCGAGTTCCCACGCGGAGACGACTGCTGACGAGACTCCCGCCTGGCGGGCGAACTGGAACTGACTGATTCCCACGTGCAAGCGCCGCGATCGCAGGTCCTGTCCCGAAATCAATTCAGTGCCTCACTCATGTGGTCCGCTCGCTCCGGCAGCCCAGACTATCGCAGCCGACCCCGCGAACCGGGACCACACAAGAGAGACCGGCAGGCGATATGCCTGCCGGTCTCCGACACGAGCGGATGACGGGACTCGAACCCGTGTGAACGGCTTTGCAGGCCGGTGCCTAGCCACTCAGCCACACCCGCGTCAGTGAGTAACTCTGCCCTGAGTGACGATCTCGAACCACAGTTCCGCTCAGCATGATTCGAGTGCATTCTCACCAAGCGTTCCAGTCTCTGGGAAAAGTGCGGGCCCTTCGGGAACAAATCGGTCAGTCTCGATGCTGACTCCCTCGGTGGGCGCAGGTCATTCGATTGCGGCCCGAAATTCGACCGAACGACCGAGCAGTTCGCCAGCCCCAGACAACCCAGAAGGTTTCATGAGTGCCGAGAACACCGCCATCGCCCCGCTTGTGAAGGCAGCCCCGCCCGTGAAGGCAGCCCCGCTGGAAACGAGCAGTATCGACCGTAAGCCGAGCGTCGGGAAGATTCTTGCCCTCGGTTCCATGACTGCACTCGGACCCTTCACCATCGACATGTACCTGCCCGCGCTGCCGGATATCGGTGCCGATCTCGGGGTCTCGTCGTCAACGGTTCAGCTGACCATCACCGGAACCCTCATCGGCCTCGCACTCGGCCAGCTGTTGGTCGGGCCGCTCTCGGACACTCTCGGCCGCAAGAAGCCGCTGCTTGCCGGAATCGGCGTCCATATCCTGGCTTCGCTGCTGGCGGTCTTCGCACCGAGCATCGCGGTCCTCGGCATCCTGCGGGTTTTCCAGGGCATGGGCGCGGCGGCCGCGGCAGTGGTCACCATGGCGATCGTGCGCGACCTCTACAGCGGTAACACCGTTGCCGTCGTGATGAGCCGGCTGATGCTCGTGCTCGGCGTTGCGCCGATCCTGGCGCCCAGCATCGGTGGCGCCCTCCTCGTCGCCCTCGACTGGCGCGGGATCTTCGTCGTACTGGCACTGATCGGCGTCGGCACGGCGATGATCGGTGCGTTCGGACTGTCCGAAACACTGCCGAAGGAAAAGCGTCGCCCGAGCGGATTGACGTCGGTTCTCCGCACCTACGGTTCGCTGCTCGGCGACCGCACGTTCATGGTCCTGACGCTCGTCTCCAGCGTCGGCATGGCGTCGTTGTTCGCGTATGTCTCGGGCGCGTCGTTCGTCTATCAGGATCAGTACGGCCTCAACCAGCAGGAGTTCGCACTGCTCTTCAGTGCGGGCGCGATTGCGTTGATCGGCGCTTCGCAGGTCAACGTTCGACTGCTCGATCGCTGGACTCCTCAGCAGATCACCAAGTGGGCCCTCGTGGCTGCGGTTGTCTCCGGGGCCGTCGTCATTGCTGTCGCGGTCCTGGAACTCGGCGGACTCGCCGGATTCGTGATCGCACTGTGGGTCATGGCCGGCGCCATCGGGTTCGTTCTGCCCAACGCCCCGGCACTGGCCCTCGCTCGTCACGGCGAAGCGGCCGGTACTGCCGCGGCAATGCTCGGTGCATTCCAGTTCGGCGTCGGTGCGGCCATCGCGCCGGCCGTCGGTCTACTGGGAAACACGAGCACAGCCCTGGCCGTCACGATGACGGCGTGTGTGTCGCTCGGTCTGATCGCTCTTCTGGCTACGACCCGAAAGAGTGAATCGGTCTAACCGGCAGCGGAGAACCACTCGCTGTAGAAGGTGGCAAGTCCCAGGACGCACGAGATCGCGACGAAGATCCAGAATCTTGCGATCACGACGGTTTCCGGCCAACCGAGTAACTCGAAGTGATGATGGATCGGGGCCATCTTGAATACGCGTCGACCGGACGATCGGAAGACCAGAACCTGGATGATCACCGACAGGATCTCAGCGACGAACAGGGCGCCGATGATGACCATCAGCAGCTCGGTGTGCGTCGTGACGGACAGGCCGACAACCAGGCCGCCGAGTGCCAAGGAGCCGGTGTCGCCCATGAAGATCTGAGCCGGGGCGGCATTCCACCAGAGGAAGCCGAGGCACGCCCCGCCTGCTGCGGCAGCGACGATCGCTAGATCGAGAGGGTCACGAACGTCGTAGCAACCGGCGGCAGGCTCGAGAACACACGAGTTCCGGTACTGCCAACCGGCGATGACGACGTAGGTCCCTAGGATCATGCCCATCGAGCCGGCCGCGAGACCGTCGAGACCGTCGGTGAAATTGACGGCGTTGGACCAGGCGAACACCAGAATGCAGAAGAAGACCACAAAGCCGATGGCACCCATGGAGAACACCGAGATGTCACGAACATGGGACAGGTACTGGCTTCCGGGAGTGACTCCGTTGTTGTTGGAGAACTGCAGGAACAAAATGCCGAAGATGATGGCACTCGCCAGCTGACCGACGGTCTTCGCTGTCTTGTTGAGCCCGAGATTGCGCTTCTTACGGATCTTGATGAAGTCGTCGAGAAAGCCGACGATTCCCAGTGACGTGGCGAGCGCGAGAACCAGCCAACCGGATGCAGACAGCCGCGGTAGCCGCGAGCCGAATCCGATGATGTGTGCCGCCAGGTAGCCCGCCCACATACCGGCGATGATCGCGATCCCGCCCATCGACGGGGTGCCACGCTTGCCCTGATGACTCTGCGGACCCTCGATCCGAATCTCGTGCCCGAGCCCCTGCCGCGAAAGCACACGAATGAGAAACGGAGTCAGGAAGAGCGCGACGAACAACGAGACGCCACCCGCTACGAGGATTGAAATCACCCGTGGGACTCTACAGACGTAAGCGGCTGCGACACACAATCAGACAAGGCACCCGACCGCTTGCCAGCATGGGATGATCGAACTTATGTCTCCCCCCGCGCCGCTCCCCCTCGACCCCATCGAAGAGGCGCATCGTCAGTGGACGAAGCACGGTTGGAGCGATGTCGCCGACGGTATGGCTGCGGTCACGTCGGTGATGCGTGCGCAGCAGATCATGATGGCGCGGGTCGAAGAGGTACTCAAGCCGCTCGGGTTGACCTTCGCTCGCTACGAACTGCTGACGCTTCTCACCTTCACCAGGTCGGGCGCACTCCCGATGGCCAAGGCGAGCGCCCGACTCCAGGTTCACCCCACCAGCGTCACCAATGCCGTCGACCGTTTGGAGAAAGCGGAGTTGGTCAGGCGGGTCCCGCATCCCAGCGATCGCCGTGCAACGCTCATCGAGATCTCGGACACCGGTCGCGCACTGGCCCTCGAAGCGACCGAAATGCTCAACAGCAAGGTGTTCGCTCACCCCGGACTCCAGCAGGACAAGCTCGAGCAATTGGTGACGATCCTCACTGAACTTCGCAAGACTGCGGGTGACTTCGACACCGGCGGCGCACCGACCAAGTGGTGAACCGACCACCCGTACACACAAAGAAACTGCCCTCACACTCTCGACGAGTGTGAGGGCAGTTTCAGCGCTGTTGAAATTCAGCGGTGCTTGAATTCTGCCGACCGCTTCTCCACGAACGCGGTCATGCCTTCCTTCTGATCCTCCGTCGCGAAGGTCGAGTGGAACACCCGACGCTCGAAGCGGACGCCCTCGGCGAGGGTGGTCTCGAAGGAGCGGTTGACTGCTTCCTTGGCCATCATCGCAATCGGCAGCGACATCTCGGCGATGGTGGTTGCGGTCTTCAAGGCATCGTCGAGCAGATCGGCGGCCGGAACGATCCGGGCAACCAGGCCTGCACGTTCGGCTTCTTCTGCGTCCATGTTGCGGCCGGTGAGGCACAGCTCCATGGCCTTGGCCTTGCCCACGGCGCGCGTAAGGCGCTGCGAGCCACCGATACCCGGAATGACACCGAGCTTGATCTCGGGCTGGCCGAACTTCGCGGTATCCGAAGCGATGATGAAATCGCAGAGCATCGCAAGCTCGCAGCCACCACCGAGCGCGTATCCGGAGACGGCGGCGATCAGCGGCTTACGAGCTGCTGCGACGCGATCCCACGGGGTGAAGAAATCCTCGACGTATGCGTCCATGTACGTCTTGGACTGCATTTCCTTGATGTCGGCACCGGCGGCGAAGGCGCGCTCGGAACCGGTGATCAGGATGGCTCCGATGCCGTTGTCCGCCTCGAGGTCGGCAACCGCGGCGACGACCTCGTTCATCAGCTCGGAGTTCAGCGCGTTGAGAGCCTTCGGGCGGTTGAGCGTGATGACGCCGACGCGACCCTTACGCTCGAGGATGATGGTGTTGAAGTCGGTCACTACTGTCCTTCGGTCGAACGGTCACGGATGTCGTTGATGATGGCAGAGAAGTCCTGACCGCCACCGCCCGCGGCATGGAAGCGACTGTAGAGTTCGGCTGCCTTGAGTCCGATCTCTGCATCGACGCCGTTGTTGCGCAGCGCATTTGCTGCCAGACCCAGGTCCTTGTCCATCAGTGCAACAGCAAAGCCGGGCTGGTAGTCGTTGTTGGCCGGGCTGGTGGGCACAGGTCCCGGAACCGGGCAGTTGGTGGTCAGTGCCCAGCACTGTCCCGAGGCGTTGGACGCCACGTCGAAGAGCGCTTGGTTGCTCAGGCCGAGCTTTTCGCCCAACACGAACGCCTCGCTGATCGCGATCATCGAAATGCCGAGGATCATGTTGTTGCAGATCTTGGCTGCCTGGCCGACACCGGCGTCGCCGCAGTGAACGACCTTGCGGCCCATCACGTCCAGCAACGGTGACGCGGCTTGGAAGTCAGCCTCGGAACCGCCGACCATGAATGCCAGCGTGCCTGCGGTAGCCCCGACGACTCCACCGGAGACCGGAGCGTCGACGCTGCGGTGACCGGCCGCTTCGGCCTTGTCGTGTGCCTCGCGGGCGTCGGCGACGTCGATGGTGGAACAGTCGATGAACAGGGTGCCCGGTGTTGCCACCGGCAGCAGCTCTTCGTACAGACCCAGAACGTGCTTACCGCTCGGCAGCATCGTGATCACGACGTCGGCACCGCGAACGGCGTCGACCGCCGAATCCGCCACCGATGCACCGTCTTTGACTGCCTGCTCCAGCGCCGCAGGTGCCAGGTCGAAACCGACGACCTTGTGTCCGGCCTTGACAAGATTGGCCGCCATCGGGCCACCCATGTGACCGAGTCCGATAAATCCAATGGTGCTCATTAGTGATGCTCCTTCGGCGGTGATCAGTTGCCTTGCGGTTGAGGGGCGAGTCCGAGCTCGTTGTCGCCCAGCGGGGCGAAGTAGGCGTCGACGGATTCTGCCGTGACGTCGTCGAGAGTTGCCGGCAACCACTTCGGGTTTCGGTCCTTCTCCACGACCTGGGCGCGAATGCCCTCGACCAGATCGTGTGAGGCGAGCGCAGCGGTCGAGACCCGGAACTCCTCGTTGAGGACTTCTTCCAAGCTTGCTGCTTCCTTGGCATGCCGCAGAGATCGCAGGGTCACCGACAGTGCAATCGGGGACTTGCCGAGAATCTGCTCCGCTGCCTTCTCCGCTTCGGGGATTCCACTTGCGCGAAGACGCTCGACGATGGTGGATACGTCGTCGGCCGAGTACGCGGCGTCGATCCAGCTCTGCTGGGCCAACAGTTCCGACACCGGAGCCGGCTCCGCGTACTGCGCCACGGCGTCGGCAACCGAAGACGACGCGAGTGCGGCGATGAACGTCTCGATGTTCTCCGACGGGATGAAGTGGTCAGCGAAACCTGCTGCGATGGCATCGCCGGCGCTCAGTCGCGCCGTGGTGAGCGCGATGTGCGTCCCGAGTTCACCGGGAGCACGCGAGAGCAGGTAAGTTCCGCCCACGTCTGGAATGAAACCGATTCCGGTCTCGGGCATTCCGATCATCGAGCGCTCGGTCACGATGCGAATGTCGCCGTGTGCGGACACTCCGACGCCACCGCCCATGACGATCCCGTCCATGATCGCGACGTACGGCTTCGGGTAGTTCGCGATCTCGGAGTTGAGGATGTACTCCTCACGCCAGAAGTCGAGCGAACCGGTCTTGCCGTCCTTGGCGTCATGGTAGATGGAGACGATGTCGCCGCCGGCGCACAGACCACGCTCGCCGGCGCCCGTGAGTACGACTGCCTTGACGTCGTCGTCGGACTTCCATTCCTCGAGGGCCTTGGCCATCGCCTTGACCATCGAGTGGTTGAGGGCATTGATCGCCTTGGGACGGTTGAGAGTGATGAGCCCCAGTCCGTCACGCTTTTCGATCAATACCTCGAGCTCGTCGCTCATGCTGCTCCTTGCTTTCCCTGACCTGATGCGACCACGCTGCGGGCGATGACCACCCTCATGATCTCGTTGCTGCCTTCGAGGATCTGATGAACCCGAAGATCGCGGACGATCTTCTCGATCCCGTACTCAGCAAGATAGCCGTACCCGCCGTGAAGCTGGAGGGCCTTGTTGGCTACGTCGAATCCGGTGTCGGTGGCAAAGCGCTTGGCCATCGCACACAACTCCACGACGTCGGACGCTCCGTCTTCGAGTGCGGCAGCGGCGCGCCACAGCAACGTCCTGGCCGCTTCGAGTTCGGTACGCATGTCGGCGAGCTGGAACTGCAGGGCCTGCGACTCGATCAGTGCCGAACCGAAAGCTTTGCGGTCCACCAGATATGCGACTGCCTTCTCCAGCGCTGCCTGGGCCCCACCGACCGAACAGGCGGCGATGTTCAGCCGGCCGCCGTTGAGACCTTTCATGGCGATGCGGAATCCGCTGCCCTCTTCACCGAGCATGTTGGCGGCAGGAACTCGCACATCTTCGAAGATCACCTGACGGGTGGGCTGCGCGTTCCAGCCCATCTTGATCTCGTTGGCACCGAAGGACAGTCCGGGCGAATCCTTGGGCACGATGAACGCCGAGATCCCCTTGGCACCGGCAGATCCGGTGCGTGCCATCACGACGTACACGTCGGAAGTGCCTGCGCCGGAGATGAACTGCTTGACGCCGTTGAGGATGTAGTCGTCGCCGTCACGAACGGCCTTGGTGCTCAAGCCCGCAGCATCGGAGCCAGCGCCGGGTTCGGTGAGGCAGTAGCTGCCCAGTTGATCCATCGAGCAGAGTCCGGGAACCCACTTGTGGCGCTGTTCGTCGTTGCCGAACTGGTCGATCATCCACGTGACCATGTTGTGGATGGAGATGTACGCGGCGATCGACGGATCGCCCTTGGCCAGCTCTTCGAAGATCCGGGCAGCGTCGACGCGACTCAGCTCACTGCCACCCACGTCTTCACGAATGTAGATACCGCCCATCCCCAGGGACGCCGCCTTACGGAGGACGTCCACCGGGAAATGCTTGGTCTGATCCCACTCCACTGCGTTGGGCGCCAGATGCTCGGCCGCGAAGTCGCGGGCAGTGTCACGAATCGCCCGCTCGTCATCGGTCAGAGTAAACATGGAAAGTGTTCCGATCAGTTCATCGTGGGGATGACGAAGTGGTTGGTCTCTTCCTTCTTGCCGGAAGGCCAGCGCTGCGTCACGGTCTTGGTCTTGGTGTAGAAGCGGAAGGAGTCGGGACCGTGCTGGTTCAGGTCACCGAATCCGGAGCGCTTCCAGCCACCGAAGGTGTGGTACGCGATCGGGACCGGGATCGGCACGTTCACGCCGACCATGCCGACGTTGACGCGAGCGGTGAAGTCACGCGCGGTGTCGCCGTCGCGGGTGAAGATGGAGACGCCGTTGCCGTACTCGTGTTCGGTCGGAAGACGCAGTGCCTCTTCGTAATCGGCAGCGCGGACCACCTGAAGGACGGGTCCGAAGATCTCTTCCTTGTAGATGCGCATGTCCGAGGTGACGTTGTCGAACAGGGTTGCGCCGGCGAAGAATCCACCTTCGTGGCCTTCGAGGGTGAAGCCGCGGCCGTCGACGACTGCCGTTGCGCCCTCGTCGATGCCGATCTGCACGTAGTTGTTGACGCGGTCGAGGGCATCCTGGCAAACGAGCGGTCCGAAATCGACGCCTTCGTCGTCACTGCGACCGATCTTGAGCTTCGCGACGCGCTCCTTCAGCTTCGCAACAAGAGCGTCCGCGGTCTCCTCGCCGACGGGAACGGCAACCGAGATGGCCATGCAACGCTCGCCGGCGCTGCCGTAGCCTGCACCGATCAGGGCGTCGGCAACCTCGTCGAGGTCCGCGTCCGGCATGACGATCGCATGGTTCTTGGCGCCACCGAAGCACTGTGCGCGCTTGCCGTGAGCTGCGGCCGTCTCGTAGATGTACTGAGCGATCGGCGTGGAGCCGACGAAGCCGACAGCCTTGATTCGGTCGTCGGTGAGCAGAACGTCGACAACTTCCTTGTCACCGTTGACCACGTTGAACACACCCGCGGGCAGTCCCGCCTCGAGGAACAGTTCAGCCAGGCGCAGCGGGACGGAGGGGTCGCGCTCGGAGGGCTTGAGGATGAAGGCGTTACCGGCGGCGAGGGCGGGGCCGGCCTTCCACAGCGGGATCATCGCGGGGAAGTTGAAGGGCGTGATGCCTGCAACGACGCCGAGCGGCTGGCGCATGGAGTACACGTCGATGCCGGTGCCGGCACTCTCGGTGAATTCGCCCTTGAGCAGGTGCGGAGCGCCGACGGCGAACTCGATGACCTCGAGGCCACGCTGGATGTCGCCCTTGGCGTCGGCGACGGTCTTGCCGTGCTCGGACGAGAGGAGGCGGGCCAGAGAATCCATCTCGGCCTGGGCGAGCTGCAGGAACTTCATCAGCACGCGGGCACGCTTCTGCGGGTTGAACGCTGCCCACACCTGCTGCGCCTCTTCGGCATTGGCGATGATGGCTTCGGTCTCGGCCTTGCTCGCGAGGGGAACGCGGGCCTGCACCTTGCCGGTGTTGGGATCGAACACGTCCGCAAATCGATCAGATGTCCCGGGAACACGCTTGCCACCGACGAAGTGCGTCAACTCGTGAACCGTCGCATTTTCAACCATTGTGCTAACCCGTTCCTTGCTCGTATGGACCGCCCAGGAGGCAGCAGTGAATATATCGACCATCCTATAGTTGGATGTCCATGTATGTCTAGAGCCCAAGGGCTGTGCGCCTTTATTAATCGCGGGGGGTTAATAAAGGCGCACAGCGCGGAGCGCGGCTGCCGCTTCCTGCGCGACTACTGCATCGGTGACGTCGTATCCGTCCGATCCCCCACCAGGTCCGCCGGAAACTGCGACAACCTTGCGCGCCGAGAGATGCACCGCATCGACGCCGACGGCAGCGATTGCCGGGATGTCGTCGACGGTTATTCCGCCACCGGCCATGATCTGGATCCGGCCCGCGGCATGTTCGACCATTCGACCGATCTCGTCGAGTCCCTCACTACATGTATCGGCACCCCCGGACGTCAGCACGCGGGTCACGCCCAGGTCGATCAGTTCGTCCAGCGCGGTCAGACGGTCGGTCACCACGTCCATCGCACGATGTACTGTCACCTCGACCCGCGCACGGTCCACGCATCCGATGATGCGGCGCAGCACGACGGTGTCGATCGAATAATCTTCTGTCAACGCGCCGATCACGATGCCGGAAGCTCCACCGGCCACAGCAGCATGTACGTCGTGCTCCATCACCCACACTTCGTCGGGTGAGAACACAAAACCTCCGGCGCGCGGACGGATCAGCGGGTGAACCGCGATCCCCACTTCCGACACAGCCTCGATCACTCCGATGCTGGGCGTCAATCCCCCCGTCGGGCCGAGTGCCGCACACAACTCGACTCGAGTCGCTCCCACCGAATGCGCGATCCTCGCCCCCCGCACGTCCTGCACAGCCAGCTCCAGAACCGTCATGTCAGAAGGACTGCCACGACGGCTTGTGTTCGAGCGCATACCGGTAGTAGTCGGCAAGTTTGAGTGAACTGGCCGCAGCTTCGTCGATGACGACGGTGACATGGCGATGCAATTGCATCACCGAAGCCGGGCAGAAAGCAGACAACGGACCTTCGACGGCAGCGGCGATCGCGTCAGCCTTGCCTTCTCCGGTCGCGATCATCACCAGATGCCTTGCATCGCTGATGGTTCCGAGCCCCTGGGTGAGCACGTGATGTGGGACGTCGTCCACACCGTCGAAGAAGCGTGCGTTGTCGATCCGGGTCTGCTCGGTCAGCGTCTTCACGCGGGTTCTCGAGGTCAACGACGATCCGGGCTCGTTGAAGCCGATGTGGCCGTCGGTACCGATGCCGAGCAACTGCACGTCCACTCCCCCGGCCGCCGCGATGCTCTGGTCGTACCGGGCGATCTCCTGCTCCGGGCACGGCGCTTCACCGTTGGGACTGGACACCATCGCGGGATCCAGGTTGACGTGATCGACGAACTCCGACCGAATCACCGAGTAGTACGACTGCGGATGGCGTTTCGGCAATCCCAGGTACTCGTCGAGCAGGAATGCCCGAGCCAGCGAGAAGTCGAGTTCGGCGTCGCGATGCCTCGCTGCCAGTTCACGATAGGTTCCGATCGGCGACGACCCCGTTGCGAGACCGAGCGTCGTCGCCCCGGCTCTGACGTAGCCTTCGACGATGTCCGCGACGGTCGAGTCGACCTCCGCGGGTGTCGGCTGAATTACGATTTCCATGATTTTTCCTTTCCGACGGCTTTTCCGCCGAGTAGTACACGCCCCAGACGCAATTGACGATCGGTGACCAGGATGTCGGCTCGGCAGCCCACGGCCAGCGATCCGATCAGGTCGCCGAGCCCCAGCAGATGCGCTGGGCTCCGAGTTGCCGCTGCGACAGCATCTTCCAGCGCGACGCCGCCGTCGAAGACGGTGCTGCGCAGGACGTCGAGCAACCTCGCGGTCCCTCCGGCGATCGCGCCGGCCGAGCCGTCGGTCGTCGCGAGCCGCGCGACGCCCGCCTGTACGGTGACGTCGAGCGCACCAAGTTGGTAGTCGCCGTCGTCCATTCCCGCAGCGGCCATCGAATCGCTGACCAAGGCGATCTGGTCCGGTCCGACAGCATCGAAGACCATCGACACGGTCTCGGGTGCAAGATGCACACCGTCTGCTATCAGTTCCACCACCATCTCGCCTCTCGCGGCAGCCGCCAGGCACGCCGCGACGGGACCCGGAGATCGATGGTGCAGGGGCGGCATCCCGTTGAAGAGGTGGGTCGCGCTGATCTGTCCGGCCCAATCCCCGTGCACCGCAGCATCGATGCGCGCCGACGTCGTTGCCGCATCCGCATCGGTGTGACCGAAACTCGGCACGATGTTGCGATGACGCATGATCGCGAGCAACTCTTCGAAATTCTCGGTCTCGGGCGCCAAGGTCATGGACCGCACGGTCCCCCGCGCGGCCTCACACACGGCTTCGAGCAGATCCGGATCACCGGGAATGATCGCTGCCGGATCCTGGGCACCGCAGCGGACGCCGTTGATGAACGGCCCCTCGAGGTGGATACCCAGAAGTTCTCCGCGTTCGACCAGATCGGCGAGCATCGTTGCTTGTCGCACCAGATCTGCGCGCGGTGCGGAGACCAGGCTGGCCAGCATTCCGGTCGTGCCGTGCTCACAATGATGCGCCGCCGCGCGGCTCGCTCCATCGGCGTCGGTGTTCGGGAAACCAGCACCCGCGGCGCCGTGGCTGTGGACATCGATCAAGCCGGGCATGATCACCGCGTCGGTGCGTTCCGGAATGACGACGACGGGTGTGGACGCCACATATTCCGCAGCCGAGCCGACCCAACTGATCTTTTCGCCGTCCACGACGACGACTCCGTCGTGAATCTTCCCGGCCGGAGATCCGATCACAGTTCCCCGCAACACGATCGGATCGCCGACAGCAGCCGAGCCTGATGTACTCATGCCGACTCGCGAATCCGCGCGACGGCCGCTCTACCCTCGATCGGGTTTCGCGCGCCCCGCGCCGCAGCGGCCATGTCCTTGCACACCGCCAGATCGAGAGAGGCCAGTTGCGCGCGAACTGCGCCCAATGCCGGGACCGACATCGACAGACTCGTCACGCCCAAACCGACCAGAACCGGAGCCAACAGCGGGTCCGACGCGGATTCTCCGCACACACCAACTGGTTTTCCGGCATCGGCGCCCGCCTGACCGACCATCGCGATCAGATCGAGGACCGCCGGCTGCCACGGATCGAGCAGTTGCGCCAGGCCTCCGGCCATACGATCCACGGCGCAGGTGTACTGGCTCAGATCATTGGTACCGATACTGACAAAATCGAGGTGCTCGAGGATATCCTTCGCCCGCAACGCTGCAGCTGGAACCTCGATCATTGCTCCGACCTTGCCGATCCCCCGCGAACGCGCAAGTTCTGCAAAGTCTTTCGCCTCGTCGGCCGTAGCTACCATCGGCGCCATGACCCACAGATCGGCGCCCGTCGCATTGCCTGCCGCCGCGAGGGCGTCGAGCTGGCTGATGAGTGTGTCGGGATAAACCGTGCCGACACGGAGCCCGCGGATACCAAGGGCCGGATTCTCCTCGACCCCGAGATCGAGAAACGGCAACGGCTTGTCCGAACCCGAATCGAGAGTGCGGACCACCACCTTCTGTCCGGCGAAGTGCCCGAGCACCGACGCGTACGTCTGTGCTTGCTCCTCCACCGACGGTGCGTCGTGACGCCCGAGATACGAGAATTCGGTACGGAACAGTCCGACGCCCTCACAATCCGCCGCTCCGGCCCGCGCGGCGTCCTCGAGGGTTCCGATGTTGGCCGACAACCTCACCGCGAACCCGTCACGCGTGCGTCCTGGACCCTGTGCCGAAGCCGACTGCTCTGCCACGAACGATGCTTCGAGGACAGCGCGCTCGCGCATTTCTGCCGAGGGATCGATGGTCACCGTCCCGGTGGTGCCGTCGAGGATGAGAAGTTTTCCCTCCGCCAGCAGATCGGTTCCCGAGCAGTTGACCACGGCCGGGATTCCGAGCGACTTCGCCAAGATTGCGGTGTGGCTGGTCGGACCTCCTTCGGCAGTCAACAATCCGACCACGTCACTGGTGCCCAACGTCGCTGTATCCGCCGGAGCGAGGTCGCGCGCCACCAGGATGTACGGATGACCGGGAGCGGGGATTCCGGGCATCGGTTCCCCGCGAAGAACGGCCACGGCTCGCTGCCCGAGATCGCGCAAATCCGTTGCCCGCTCGGCCATGTACCCACCGAGCGCCGTGAGCTTTTCACAGAATGCGTCGAAGGCAACTGCGACGGCGTGTGCGGTCGGCAGCCCCGATTCCAGGTTTGCCTTGGCCGCCTTCACGATGCCCGCGTCGCGCGCCATCGCAGCCGACGTCGTCAGGATCTCCGCGGAGACGCCCTCGACTGTCTTTGCACGCGAGAGCAGTTCCTCCGCGACGGCGTCCAGTGCCTCACGGATCCTGATCAGCTCCGCCTCGGGACTGCCCGTGATCGGGTCCGCCGCCGAGGTCGGCTCAGGCGTGGAGAATCGCAACCACGGCGCGCAGACCGAACCCGCGCTCACTCCGATACCCGCGATGCGGTTGTCCACACTCGCCGTCATCAGGCTTCGTCCAGTTCCGAAGCGAGAAGCTCTGCGAGCGAACCGACCGCAGCGTCGGCGCCGTCACCGTCAGCACGCAAGGTCACCGAATCCCCGAATGCTGCACCGAGAGTCATGACAGACAACATGCTGGAGGCATCGACGGGTTCGCCGTCGCCGAGCGCGATGGTGACGTCTACCGGTAGATCGGCTGCGGCGCGCGCGAAGAGCGCTGCGGGTCGTGCGTGGAGTCCGACGCGGGATCCGATTGTCGTGGTTGCGATCGCCATGTTCAGCGTCCTTCCAGTTCCTTGTCGAGCTTGTTTTCCAGTTCGGCGACGAGCGGGGCGTCGGTGCGGCTGTCACCTTCGGCAGCCAGTGCCAGTTCGGCCTCGAGCAGCGCTGGGTCGGGCTCACCTGCGGCCACCTCGACCTCTTCTTCTCGTCCTGGCGTGCGCAGATTCCACTTCTTGATGACGAAGCTGAAAAGGAAGTAGTAGATCACGGCGTAGCCGAGTCCGATCGGGATCAACATCCATGCGTTGGTTGCCTTGCCGAAGTTCAACACGTAGTCGAAGAAGCCTGCGGAGAACGTGAATCCGTCGTGAATCCCCAGCGCATTGACCAAGGCCATCGACGTTCCGGTCAGGAGCGAGTGGATGACGTACAGGGGCCACGCGACGAACATGAAGGAGAATTCGAGCGGCTCGGTGATACCGGTGAGGAATGCGGTCAGGCCGGTGGAGAGCATGATGCCGCCGACGAGCTTCTTCTGAGAAGGCTTGGCGTTGCGCCAGATTGCGAAGGCTGCAGCGGGGAGGGCGAACATCATGATCGGGAAGAAGCCGGTCATGAACGTACCGGCGGAGGGGTCGCCGGCGAAGAACCGGTTGAGGTCACCGCGAACGATCTGACCGCTCGCGTCCTGGTAGTCGCCGATCAGGAACCACACGGCGGAGTTCAAGATGTGGTGCAGGCCCGTGGGGATCAGGAGGCGGTTCGCTGCGCCGTAAATGCCGCCGCCCACAACGGTATTGGAAGCAACTGCTTCACCGACCCAGTTGAGGCCGGAGTTGAACAAGGGGTACACGAATGCCATCAGGACACCGACCACAAGACCGGTGATCGCTGTCAGGATGGGAACGAGCCTGCGCCCGTTGAAGAACCCGAGATAATCGGGAAGCTTCGTTCGATAGAACCGCTGCCACAAGATCGCCGACAGCAAGCCCATCACGATACCGGCGAGCACACCGTAGTTGATCAGGGATTGATCCCCGTTCGGGTCCGTCTTCCCTTCGAGGACGATCGGCGACATCGCCTTGAACACGCCGTCGATCACCATGTAGCCGACGACGGCTGCCAAGGCAGTCGATCCGTCGGCCTTCTTGGCCCAGCCGATCGCGATACCGACGGCGAAGATCAGCGGCAGCCACGTGAAGACTGCTTGTCCTGCCGCAGAGATCACTGCAGCAGCACTGTGCATCGAACTGAATCGCCCGAGCAGGTCGTCCTGGCCGAGGCGGAGCAAGATTCCCGCAGCCGGCAGAACGGCGATCGGAAGCATCAAGCTTCGGCCGAGGCGTTGAACCCCGGCGAACACTTTCGATTCCTTCTTCGGGGTGTCTTCGAGAGTCATCAAGGACCTTCTTCGTTCGCCGGGCCGCGTCGCGATCGGCCGCTGGTTCTGGAAATTCGGGTGTCGTACACGTGCAGGTTTCGTGAAAATGCAGGTCACGGTTCTTGCTCGGAAGTGAGGCCGAAACCGCTTTGTCGAAACTGTTGTGGAGCCGGACTTCCAACGGGTACTGTCCGGTCATAACCAGTTGTAGTTTTACCTGGTGGAGGCGAGTTGTCAACACCCAAATGTGACATACGTAACCGGGATAGCCTTGACCAGCAACTAGTCAGCCCACCTGTACGACCGTTCAACGATCACGACCAACCCGACAATCAGGAGCAGCAAATGTCGAAAGCGGAAGCAATCATCAAGGGCCTCGGCGGCGCAGAGAACATCGTCGAGATCGAGGCTTGCATCACCCGCCTGCGTACCGAGGTCAAGGACGGAGCGAAGGTGAACGAGTCCGCTCTCAAGGCTGCCGGCGCACACGGCGTGCTCAAAGCCGGAACGGTTGTCCAGGTCATCGTCGGGCCCGAGGCCGACACCCTTGCCGAGGACATCGAGGACATCCTGTGACGGTCGTCCTCGCCCCGCTCCCCGGTCGGGTCGTCGCACTCGCTGACGTACCGGACCCGGTGTTCGCTCAGCAGATGGTCGGCTCGGGCGTCGCGATCGAACCCGCTCGCGGTCAGGGCCCACTCACGGTCGTGGCGCCGATCAGCGGAAAGATCCTGAAACTTCACCCCCACGCGTTCGTGATCTTCGGCGAGAAAGCCACCGGCGTGCTGGTCCATATCGGCATCGACACGGTCAAGCTCGAAGGCGACGGATTCACCCTCATCGCCGCCGAGGGTGACACCGTCAATGCCGGTGATCCCGTCGTCAGCTTCGATCCAGCGCACATCGACACGACCGGTTACTCGGCGATCTGCCCGGTAGTCGTGATGGATTCCAAACCGGACACCGTCGAATCCCCTTCCGTCGGTGGGGACGTCGCCACTGGCGACACTCTGTTCGACTGGTCGGCGTAACGCAAAGGGCGAGCACACCGGAAGGTGTGCTCGCCCTTTCGCTTCGAACGATGACTATTGGTCGCCGCGCGTTTTGGGCCGCGCTTGGCCCTGGACTTCCATCTGCAACTGGTAGCGGTCGGATCGGTACCAACTGCGAGTGTGCTCGACCGGTGCGATCTCGCTGAACGACACTCGATCGAAGTACAGAACCGGAGCGCCCTTACGAGTGCCCAGGAGAGTCGCGATCTCCGTACTGGCACCATCGGCACTGACTGTCTGCTCTGCCCGATCGATCGGCTTGTCGTACTTGTCGGCGGTTGCCCGATAGATCGAACCCGTCAAGTCCATGTCGAGTAAACCCGGCAACAGTTCGGGATTGAACCAGCCGTCGTCCACGCTCACCGGCTCGCCGTCGGCAAGGCGCAAGCGCTTGACGTGGTAACCGTCGGAACCCGGTCGCATATTCAGTGCGGCAGCAGTGTTTTCGGGGACCGGCCCCTGTTCGCTGACCAGGACCACTGTCGTGGGGTGATGCCCCTGGGCGCGCATTTCCTCGGTGAAGGATGCAAGGTGCAGCTTGGATTGGACAGCACGGTGCGCAACGAAGGTTCCCTTGCCACGCACGCGAACGAGGTGTCCGTCATTGACCAGTTGCCCGATTGCCTCGCGAACGGTGATCCGACTGACGCCGTAGTCCTGCATCAGGTTTCGCTCGCTGGTCATCAAGTCGCCAGGCTGGAGTTCTTGGGTGCACTTGCGCAGGAGAATGGTGCGCAACTGTTCGTGTTTGGGTATTGCGCTGTCGCGCAAATGAACGGGCATCACAGCGACTGTCCCTCCGAGAAATGAATAGTCGTCTATTCGCCGACGACAACGACCTGAAATCGCAGGCAGGTCCCGACCGGACCGGTCCAATTAACGATACTGGAATTTACGACAGGAAACTAGCACCAGTCCGGAGTTGTCCGATTTCAACCGTCCAACCGTCGGTAGATGGACCGTATTTCGTCCAAGGCGACGTTCTGCTGAGCCATGTCCAATCCCAATGCCGCGACCGCCTCGCGCAACCGCCTGATATCCAGATCGTCGATCGCCGCGCGAAAAGGCACCTTCGGTAGCGCAGGGAGGGCAGCCGCGATTCCGAACCAATTCTCGACGTCCACCGAAACAGTCAACTCGTCTTCTACTCCCCCGATCAACTGCTCCAGGTCGACCCCGCGAAGTCTCAGCAACCTGAGCGGATCGGTGTCGATTCGCTCCGCGGTCAAGAACGCCACGGCCGCAGCGTGTTTGCACGGCCAGCCGACATCGGGGCAGGTGCAGTCGAATCGGAAAGCCGACGGGCCGTCCGGTATCAGTTGGGCAGCAAGCATGTCCGGGACAGTGCCGGACACCAGCGCGGCAAGGCTTCCCGGCACTCGGCGGATCTTGGTGATGATGTCGTCGATATCCGATTGATCAAGAGTGTCGATCGACAGCGTGGAAACGAAAGGTTGAAGTTGGCTGCCCTGAACCTCGGCCGTCACCACTCCCGGTTCGATGTCGAGTGCCAAAACCTGACCCGAACGCGCATACGTTCGCCCACGCGTGACACGAGGTTTGTCGCCGATCTCTTCGACGACGCGGACAAAAGCCTTGCCCCAGAACGTTCTCCCGAACGCTGGACGAGGCTTGACCGGCGCGGGTGCTCGCCGTCGGGAGCCGGTGTACTCGCTGAAATCGGGGCCCTTGCCGCGCGGACTCATTCGCCCACCGCGTCGTCGCCGAGTCGCAACAACTCGTCCAATTGCTCGACGCTCATCTCCGTCACCCAGTTCTCACCGGTCCCGACTGCAAGTTCGGCGAGTTCACTTTTACTCGCGATCATCGTGTCGATTCGCTCTTCCAAGGTTCCGACGCACACCATCTTGCGTACCTGAACGTTCTTTCTCTGACCGATGCGGAAGACACGGTCCGTCGCCTGGTTCTCTACCGCCGGGTTCCACCATCTGTCGAGGTGAACCACATGGTTGGCCGCCGTGAGATTCAGACCCGTGCCGCCGGCCTTGAGCGAGAGCACCATGATGGGCGGGCCGCCTTCACCTTGGAATGCCTCGACCATGGCGTCGCGCCCGGCTTTCGACACTCCGCCGTGGAGAAACGGAACTTCGGTGGTGAACCGGTCGGCCAGGTACGGCACCACCAATTCGCCGAACTCACGAAACTGTGTGAACAACAGAACCTTCTCGTCGTCGCCGATGACCGACTCGACGATGTCCTCGACCAGTCCGAGCTTTCCCGAACGGTGTTGCCCGCGGCGCATCACCGGCGAACCGTCGCGCAGGAAGTGCGCGGGATGATTGCACACCTGTTTGAGTTTGGTCAGCGCAGACAGGACGGCGCCCTTGCGCTTCATCCCTTCCGTCCCCTTGATCTGCGCCATCATCTCGTCCACCACGGCGCGGTACAACGCGGCCTGCTCTTCGCTGAGATTCGCTCGAACCGTCATCTCCAACTTCTCCGGGAGATCCGCGATCACGGCGGGATCGGTCTTCACGCGCCGCAGCACAAAGGGGGACGTGACGGCTCGCAGTCGCGAGACGGCAAGCTGATCTTTTTCCCGCTCGATCGGTACGACAAACCTTTTGCGGAACATCTGCTCCGAGCCGAGTACACCGCGATTGGCAAAATCGAGGATTGACCGCAGCTCGTCCAGTCGGTTCTCCACCGGCGTTCCGGTCAGAGCAACGCGATGATCCGCGGGGATGCTGCGAGCAGCGCGGGCCTGAGATGTCTTGGCGTTCTTGATGTGTTGAGCCTCGTCGAGCACTACGCGCCGCCAGTCGAGATCCTTGAGGGCCGCGACGTCGCGGGTCATGAGCGCGTAGGTGGTGATCACGAGGTCACTCTCACGAACTGCCTGTTCCAACTCCGCCCCGGTAGCGCGATCCGAACCGTGATGAACGTAGACGCGCAAGCTCGGCACGAATCGCGCCGATTCACGCTGCCAGTTACCCACAACCGACATCGGGCACACCAAAAGGGTTGCTGTCTTGGACTTCTCGTGCGCAAGTAACGCCAACAGTTGCAGCGTCTTACCCAGACCCATGTCGTCGGCCAGAACAGCGCCGAGCCCGAGAGCACTCATGTACGCCAACCAGTCGAGACCGCGTCGTTGATACGGACGCAAAGTCGCGTTGACCGTCGACGGTACCGCGACCTGCCGCGGAGCCACCGACTGGTCGAGCAGTGCCGAGGCCCATCCGGTTGCCTTCACTTCCTCGACCGGCAGGTCTTTGAGGTCGTCGGCGATCAAGTCCTTGATCAGATCGACGATCGCTCGGTCCCCGCTCGAATGCCGCTGACTGACAAAACGAGCCGCGCGGGCCAGGACGTCTTTGTCCGCCTGAACCCACTCGCCGCGCAACTGGACCAGATCGGACTTCGCATCGACCAGTCGGGTCATTTCCTCGGCGGTGAGTACCTTGTCTCCGAGCGCCAATTCCCAATCGTATTCCAGCAATTGGTCCATACCGACCGTACGATTCTCCGCAACGATCGGAGACGCCGCCGAGGTCACCCGCACACGCAGGGATGGAGACACCACGTTCCAGGCACGCGGAAGCAGCAGCGTGATCCCTCGCTCTCGCAGGACTATCGCGCCGTGTCCGACCAGGTCCATCACTACAGGAGTGGGCAGCAACAGGTCGAGGCTGTCCTCGTCACGCGGCACGTCGCGAAAACGTGGGTAAGCCTTGATTGCGTCTTCGAGCTTGCGGCTGCCGAGCTGGATACGTTTGGGATCTGCCCGGTGCAGTCGAACACGTTCGGGCGCTTCACCTTCAGGACGCAAACACACTTGCAGACGCCACAGCGCATCGTCGTCGGGATCGGAATTGTCGTCGAGTTCAGGCTCGATCAGCCGCAGAACCAAGTCCGGCTCTCCGGCGGTGAACGTCGACCCCCATTCGGCGAGTCCCTCGGCCGCTCGTACCGACACGTCGTCGAAAGCGTCCCCGGACAACACGGCCTGCCACAGCGGGGTCTGCACCACCGGATGTGAGTCCCCGAGAGCACGACGAACGATCGGGTCCGTGAGTTCGTTCGTGATGTCTTCGATCGTCGCCCTCGGCGAACCGACCGCCCGCTGCACCGGCGGCATCGCCACGACCAGTTCGCCGATCCAGGCGCGCTGGCGTTCCCCCACCGACAACTGCCAGCGTGGCCACCAACTTCCTTCAGCCCGCGTCAGTGCGGGGACCACCCGTCCGGCGCGCACCCACCGGTCTATTCCTCGCGCCACATGTACGAGAAAGTGCAGGTCTCCCGCAATTCGCTGATCGTCGGCCTTGAACCGCAGCAGGAGATCGACTGCGTCCGGCGGCGCCAACGCAACAGCTGCGTACTCACTCTGCAAAGGCCCGCCAGGTACGGGCGGCATAGCGACATTCACACGATGACGGAACTTGCGATGCAGGACAGCACTGACCGGATCACGGGGATCGTCGGTCCCGGCACCCTCGTGCCCGTCGACCCACAGTTTGAGCCCCGATCCCGGTGACCAGAGTCCATGCAGCATCCGACCATCCAATCAGGTGCCACCGACACCACTTCCCGCCTACCGGGCAATAGGCTGGCAGGCATGACGACGGCATACGGCTTCTCCGAGTACGGCGGACCCGACACACAGTCCTACTTCGACGTCACCTTGCCCCCGCCCGGTGCCGGCCAACTGCTGGTGTCGGTCCGAGCGGCGGGCGTCAACCCCGCTGACTGGAAAGTTCGCGCGGGTACTCGAAAAGATACTGTCCCGGTGACGCTGCCTGCGGTTCTGGGCCGCGAAGTGTCCGGTGTTGTCATCGGAGTAGGTCCGCGGGTCACCGAGTTCGAGGTCGGCGACGAAGTGTTCGGCGCTACCGCGACCGGCTTCGGCGGCTACGCCGCGTCGACATTGCTCAACGTCTCCTCGACAGCACACAAGCCGCCTACCGTGTCCTGGGCCGATGCCGCAGTGCTGACGGTTGCGGCAGGAACGGCCTACGACGCACTCCACGATCTCGGTCTGAAACCCGGGGCGACACTCCTGCTGCTCGGCGCCGGCGGCGGCGTTGGTCGCAGCACGATCGCGCTTGCTCTGGCGCGGAGTATCAACGTGATCGGTGTCGCGAGCGAGTCCAAGAGAACCGCGATCGAGGAAGCGGGAGCACGTTGGGTTGCGTCGGGGGACGGCTTCGCAGACGACGTGTCCGCGTTGTCCCCAGTCGGAGTGGACGCGGTTTTCGACCTGGTCGGCGGGGACACTCTCACTCGCGGCGCTGAGCTCGCCCGACCGGACGCACCGATCCTGAGCATCGCCGATCCTCTGGCGGCGAGCCGACTCGGCGGCGGTGGTGTCGAACGCCGAAGAACTACAGCAGTATTCACGGAGGTCGCGGCGCTCGTGGCCGACGGGATCCTCGACCCGTCCGTGTCCGGGCGGTACCCATTCTCCCGCGCTGGGGAAGCGCTCGCTGCAGTCGAAGACGGCCATGCCGCCGGCAAAGTGGTGATCGAGTTCGGCTGATTCCTGTCGGACCCCGATGGTTCAATCACCGTCTACGACGGACGGCGTTGAATCACCGTCTACGACGGGCGGCGTTGAATCACCGTCTACGACGGACGGGGGCACAGGTGGTTGCACGGTTATCTGCGATCCTGTCGACGCTCGTGCTCGTATGTCTCGTCGCGTCCTGCGGATGGGTCGGGGACGAGCGTCTCGAGTCGGCCCCTGGCAGCCCCACGCGATCGGAACTGGAAGAGTTGCTGTCCCGGACAGCGATTGTCGACACCCGACCACATCCGGGTGGATACCAGCGCGGCTGCGGTAACGGCGAGGCCTGCGTCTTCGGCCCCGCGTGGTCCGACGACCAGGACGCTCCAGGTGGCCACGACGGGTGCGATACCCGCAACAACGTCCTGGCCCAAGATCTCTCGGACGTGGTGTTCAAACCAGGAACACGTGACTGCGTCGTACTGTCCGGCGCGATGACCGACCCGTACTCCGGAGATCGCATCGAATTCGAACGCAGCCAGGCCAAGTCCGTCCAGATCGACCACGTCTTCCCGCTCGCCGCGGCCTGGGACTTCGGCGCGAACTCCTGGACTCCTGCGTTGCGAATGAGGTTCGCGAACGACATGTCTCTGAACCTGTTGGCCGTCAACGGCCCCGACAACCAGTCGAAAGGCGACAGCACGCCCAGTGAGTGGTTGCCGCCCGATCCTGCGTACCGATGCTTTTACGCCGGCAAGTACTTGACCGTCGCGATTTCCTATGGCTTACCGGTCAGCCGGGCGGATCACTCGGCGTTGACAGAACTCGCCACTCGCTGTTGAGCTACCGGCCGTCCTTCACCACTCGACCGCTCTGAATGACGAGTGCGATGCGCTCACGATCGGCGAAGATGGACGGATCCGTCAACGGATTGCCGCGGAAGGCAACGAGGTCGGCGAACTTGCCGACTTCGATGGTGCCGACCTCGTCGGCGATACCGAGAATGTCGGCGTTGATCCGGGTAGCGGAAACCAATGCGTCCATCGGGGTTTCGACCTTGGCGCGCAGGACTAGCTCCATTCCCCGGCCCGTTTGATCGGTACCGATGAGGTCCGATCCCAATCCCACTCTGACGCCGGCATTTCGAGCAGCAAGAAGCCCGTCGATCTGACCCTGCATCATCTGGCCGATCCGAGCCGAAATCGATTCGGGTAGACCTGCTGACGCCGCGCTGTCCGAGAGTGCCTGCACCACAGCCAACGTCGGCACCAACGCGACGTCGTGCTCGGCCATCAACTTGGCAGTCTCGTCGTCGATACCTGAGCCGTGCTCGACGCATTTCGCGCCGGCAGTGACAGCGTTTCGGATTCCTTCGTTGTTGTGGGCATGCACCGTGACATAGGTACCGCGCGCATTGGCTTCCTCGACGGCAACTTCGATCTCGTCGACCGTGAACTGGGTATCGGTGAGCTTGTCATGAGTGGATACCACTCCCCCGGTGACGCACAGTTTGAGGAAGTCCGCACCCCTGCGGAACGTCTCGCGAACGTTCTTTCGCATTTCGTGCGGACCGTCGGAAAGCAGAGACATACACCGTAATCCGGGGATGTCATGATCGGACCAGTCCGAAGTCGGCTCCCATTCGGCCGCCAGGTGTCCGTGTCCACCGGTCTGGCACTGGATCGGGCCGCACTGAATGATCCGCGGACCCGGAATCTTGCCCGAGGCGACAACTCCGGCGAGTCCACCGTCGATTCCGCCGCAGTCACGAACAGTGGTGAATCCCCCGTCGAGGGTCGATGCGCAGGTCGCGAACATGTCTGCAGCGAGCTCGGCTACCGAGATCTGACGCCGCAGGCTCGGTGCGAGATCGCTCGATCCACCGAGATGAACGTGTGCGTCGATGAGGCCGGGCGTGATTGTCAGCCCAGCGCAGTCCAGCACCTCCGCCCCCGTGGGTGGCGTGCCACCGAGTGCACTGATGCGCCCGTTTTCCACAGCAACAGCGCAGTTCTCGATCGGGTCGGCGCCCGTCCCGTCGATGATCGTTGCACCGGTCAGCCATACGACAGACATATTGAATGTTCCTCCGACGTGTACCGATCGCCGGAAGATTCCGCCGACATACCGAATAGGGTTCGGTTAGTATGATGCATATCGGCTCCCGAAATCAAGGAGTTGTCATCACTCGATGAAGTCCGAGATTGCTGACGAATCCCTCACCAGGAGAATCGATGCCGCGTCCCACCCAGCCGATACTGTCCACGCGAAACATCACCGACGCGGCTCTGGATGCTGTCGACGCGACCGGCGACTTCACCATGCCCGGGATCGCCAAGCAATTGAACGTGACTCCGTCTTCGCTCTACACACATATTTCGGGTCGATCCGAGATCGTCGAACTCATGCGCATCCGCGTGATGTCGTCGATCTCTGTCCCCCACCCACCGGCAGGGTGGAGCGAACGGATCAGCGCGTGGGGGTGGGCCTATCGCCGAGCTGCGGTCGAGCACTGGCGCCTCATCCCGCTACTCATGACCCGCAGCGTCCGCACAGAGGTAACTTTTGATATCGATACTGCACTGGTTCAGGCATTTTCGGACGGGGGTTTCGATTCGGCCGACACTCGTCACGCAATCTCCACGCTGGACAGTCTGGTTCTCGGATCAGTCGTGAAACTCTCGACGCCGGATGTCGCATGGACCCAATCCTCCAACCCGAGCGAGATCACGCGCGAGGCTACGACCCCACTGCGAACCGACGACACGTTCGACTTCGGCCTGCGAACCCTGATCGCCGGATGGATGGCTCAGCGCGTTGTTCGTCTGTATACCGAACCTCATTCGGATTCCGACGTCACTTCACGGTGAACGACCTGGTGTGCCATCCCGTGGCGCCACCGGGAATCGGCGGAGTGCGCTCTTCCACCTGAACGTTCCCGTCCAGATCCGTCGCTCTGACCTGCACCGTGTGCAAACCCGAGCCTGCATCCCACATGCACGACCATTGACGCCAGGTGTCGATCGAGTACTCCTGCGCCAGTGTCGCCGGTTGCCATTCACCGTTGTCGACGCGAACCTCGACCTTCTCGATCCCGCGATGCTGCGCCCAGGCCGTTCCCGCCACCAGCACCTGGCCCGGCTCGATGGGAGCCAGAGCTGCCGGCACCTCGATACGCGAGGACGTCTTGATCGGTGCCTGCGCACCCCAACCGCGCTGGGTCCAATAGGCCTCGACCTTGTCGAAACGCGTGAGTTCCCACTCCGTCACCCACTTGGTGGCGGAGACGAAACCGTACAGACCGGGAACGACCTGCCGAACGGGATAGCCGTGCTCGAACGGCAACGGCTCACCGTTCATCGCCACGGCGAGAATCGCGTCACGGCCGTCGGTGACTATCTCGACCGGGGTGCCGACTGTGAAGCCGTCGACGCTGGTCGAGAGGAGCATGTCGGCGTCGGGATGGACACCGACTTCGTCGAGCAGGTCCTTCATGGGATAACCGATCCACTTCGCGTTTCCGGCCAGAACGCCGCCCACCTCGTTGGAAACACACGTCAGCGTGATGACCCGCTCGATGGGCGTTCGCGCCACCAGATCGTCGAACGACAACGTCATCTCCCGGTCCACCATTCCGTGAATCCGCAGTTCCCACGAATCCGTCGTCAATTGCGGAACGAGGAGAGCCGTGTCGATTCGGTAGAAGTCGCCGTTGGGCGTGATGTACGTCGATGCACCCGAAATCCCGATGTCCGCACCCGCCGGAATCGGCGGCGCCGGGTCAGCGGCGGTGGGCACGACAAAATCTTCACGATTCGCTACTGCTCCGGCGATTCTCTGCCCCACGAACTTCCCGGCCGCACCCGCTGCCGCAGCCACTGCCAACGCCGCACCTGCCAGCAGAAGGAACTGACGACGAGGCAACCACGAGTCGGCGACGCCAGGCGAGAGCGGCACCTCCAGCTGTGTGATCAGCAAACGCAGTGTTGCGACGCCCGCCACCACACCGACCAGGGTCGGGAACACGTACATCGCGTCGGCAGTCGGTCGCTGCATCGCCGCATACACACCAACCGCGCCCAGAAGAACGAGAATGACGCTGCCGATCGGGCGGCGTCGCCGTTCCAGGAGCCCGGCCACCGCACCGAGCAGAACGATCAAGATCGACATTCCGATGAACAGCGCCGGCTTGTCATTGGTACCGAAAGTGTCGATCGCGAACTCGCGAGCCCACGCCGGCGTTCGGTCGACGGTAGTCGCACCTACCGCGTAGAAGGGCGACGCGTCCGGGTTGATCGGCAACGCAACCAGTTCACCGACGCCCAGGACGACAGCCGCGGCCAAGACCCCGGAGATCGCGTGAGCAGCCCATCTACGACGCGGTGGACGAGATTCGGTGCTCGGGTGCTCGTCGATGTTCTGTGTGACCATGTCGTCTCGGCTCTGTCGGTGCGAGTGGTGCTTCGATCGGATACCCGACATTCGGCGCTGCGGGCCATCCGGATGGGTGCACTCCTCCATCAAGAACTACTCCGAACTCGCGATTAGAGTGGGAACGATGACCGTCGACCTCAACAAGGACACGCTCCTGTGCATGTCGCTCTCCGGGCGACCGAGCAACATCGGCACCAGATTTCACAATTACCTCTACGAAGAATTGGGCTTGAACTTCGTCTACAAAGCCTTCACCACCGAAGACGTGCCAGCCGCGATCGCCGGCATCCGAGCACTCGGGATTCGAGGCTGTGGGGTGTCGATGCCGTTCAAGGAACAGGTCATCGAGCACATCGACGTCATGCATGATTCGGCCAGCGCCATCGACTCCGTCAACACGATCGTCAACGAGTCCGGAGTGCTGCACGCCTACAACACCGACTATCAGGCGGTGGCCGATCTACTGCGTGACAACAACGTCGACACGAGCCTGTCCGTCGCTGTCGCCGGCAGCGGTGGCATGGCAAAAGCAGTCGTCGCCGCGGTGCGCGACACCGGATTCACCGACGTCACCGTGATCGCCCGCAACCAGCAAGTGGGGTCATCGCTTGCGAAGCAGTACGGCTTCGACTGGCAGGCCGAACTCGGTGAGCTTCGTCCCGGTGTGCTGATCAACGCCACCCCGATCGGTATGTCCGGCGGCGCAGAAGCAGATGCACTGTCGTTCCCCGAGCACGCAGTGCGCGCAGCCGATGTCGTCTTCGACGTCGTCGCGATGCCTTCGAAGACGCCACTGATCGCGTTGGCGACCGAACTCGGCAAAACGGCGATCACAGGAGCGTCGGTCATTGCCCTTCAGGCCGCCGAGCAGTTCGTTCTCTACACCGGTGTGCGCCCGAGCGCGGAGCAGATCCAGCGAGCGTCGGAATACTCACGGGCGTAGGAACCACGTCGCCGTGAACGAGACCGGGGAGACTCCACCTCAACAACTCGCGCGGAACTTCAACGAGTTGTTGCAAGAACTGCGCGTCGCGCTCTCTGGTGTGCAGATCCTGTTTGCCTTCCTGCTGGCCGTGGCATTCACCGAACGCTACGAGGAAGCGTCGGCGTACATCCGCGGCATCCACTTGGTGACGGTGATCCTTGTTGCCATCTCGTTCGGGTTCCTGATGGCACCCGCGGTCTGGCATCGCATGCTTTTCCGCCGTGGGCACCGCGAGAACATATTGCCCGTGGCCAACCGATTCGCCCTGTGCGGCATAGCCTTTCTGGCCGCCTCCATGACCGGCACGGTCCTGTTGATCGCCGAGGTCGCCGTCGGCGGAGTTGCCGCAAAGGTTTTGGCAGCGTGCGCCGCGATCATGTTCACGGCGCTGTGGTTTCTCGTGCCGTCATTCATCGATCGCACCAAGAGCTGACTCAGGCTCCGGTGTCGACGGCGCGAGTGCTGTCGTTGGACCACTGTGACCACGAGCCCGGGAACAGCGTCGCGTCGTAACCGGCGATCGCGAGCGCCGCGATCTCGTGCGCTGCAGTCACTCCGGATCCGCAGTACACCGCCACCTTGTCTCCGACGCCCAGTCCGGCGAATCGCTCACGCAGGTGGGTCGTATCCAGGAATCGCCCGTCGCCGGTGATGTTCTCGGCGGTCGGCGCGTTCACCGCACCGGGGATGTGCCCTGCGACGGGATCCATCGGCTCGACCTCGCCGCGGTACCGCTCCCCGGCTCGGGCGTCGAGAAGGACACCGCCCTCGCTCGTCCAGTTGCCGACACCGTCGATGTCGACAGTCGGCATGTTGCCGCCGGTGAAAGTCACGTCGCCCGGGCTGACGGACTCGCCGATACCGGCCGCCAACGGCAGTCCTGCGGACTCCCAGGCCTGCAGCCCGCCGTCGAGCAGTCGGACATCCGAGAGTCCGGCCCACCGCAGCAGCCACCAACCACGAGCAGAGGCCGTGTTGCCGGTGGCGTCGTAAAGCACCACCGAATCACCGTCGCCGATTCCCCAACGACTCGCCGCGGCCTGCAGGTCTTCGAGACTCGGCAGCGGATGCCTTCCCTTGCCCGGCGACGGCGGCGAGGCAAGTTCCTCGTCGAGGTTCACGAATACCGCACCGGGAATATGGCCGTCGCGAAAATGCTGCTCGCCGTTCGAATCACCCAGCGCCCATCGGACATCGAGCAATCGCGGCGCAGCGCCGGCCTCGATGAGAGCGGACAGTTCTTCGACGTCGATCAGCACGGGAAGTGTCATGAGCCCATCCTGACACGACCACTCATGCAACCCCGAAGAAGGCACCGAGGCCCACCAACAACACTCCCGTCACCACGTCGATTCGCTTGCCGACGCCAGGGCGACGCAGCTTCTTGCCGGCTCCGGCCGCCAACACCACCACGATCGCCCACCACAGTGCCGCGGCGACCACCGTCGCGCCCGCCAACATCAACGTCCGCAGCCCTGCGCCTTCACCCGGCTCGATGAATTGCGGGAGTAGCCCGAGAAAGAACAACAGCGCCTTCGGGTTCAGCAGGTTCGAGAGGAAGCCGTAGCGAAATGCTGTGGTGACCGCGATCGGTTCTTTCGCTGCCGGAATTCCCTCGTCCGAGGCTCGGGCCTTGAAAGCACTTCGAATCGCGGAGATGCCGAGCCAGGTCAGATATGCCGCCCCGGCGTAGGTGAGCGCGGAGAGCAACTGCGGCCGTGTCGCCACAAGTGCGGAGAGACCAAGTGACGCGGCAGCGGTGTGAACGAAGAGCCCGGAAATCACACCGGCGGCCACCACCGCGCCGGTCCGACGATCTGCCAGAGAATGACGCAGGATCAGGACAAAATCCGGTCCCGGCGTGAACAGGACGATGGATAGCAGGGAGCCGAAAGCGAGCCATTGACCGACACTCATCCGAAATACCTCACACCCGAGCTGATTCGAGACACATGTTCATGCCAGGAGTGTGCAACTGGATCCGGGAAGTTCAAAACGACTCCGGATATAGTTCGGCAGATGACGAAGAATGAGCCTCTGGATCCGGTGGACTGGAAGATTTTGGCCGAATTGCAGAACGACGCGTCGATCACCAACAAGGTGTTGGCCGATCGAGTCGGCTTGGCGACGTCCTCGTGCCACGAGCGCGTACGACGCCTACGCGCCAACGGCACGATCAGCGGCATCCATGCGGTTGTCGATCCGGCAGCCGTTGGCCGGTCGATGCAGGCGATCATCGCCGTTCAATTGCGACCACACCGCCGCGACCTCGTCGACCGGTTCACCGCCGACGCGCTAGCGCTGCCGGAAACGCTTGCGCTCTTCAACGTCTCGGGGCCCGAGGACTTCTTCCTCCACGTCGCGGTCCGTGACAGCGCTCATCTACAACGGGTATTGATCGACCACCTCGCCGCACATCCCGAGGTCTGGCACGCCCAAACGCACCTCATCTACGGCAAAGCGGTCACCTCACCCATCCGACCGGACAGGTAAATCGGGCCTCGAGCGGGTCGGGCAGAATCACTGACCATGTCGGACTCCACAGATACCACCGAACCGGAAGCCGTTCGCAGCAACTCGCAGCCAATGAGTGCAGGCATCGTCACGGCCCTCGTCGGCTTCACCAGTTCGTTCGCGGTGGTCCTCACCGGCCTCGCCGCTGTCGGCGCGGACGCGACCGAGGCGGCGTCCGGACTGCTGGTTCTGTGTGTGACCCAAGCGTTGGGAATGCTCTGGCTCTCACGCCGGTATCGGATGCCGATCACCCTGGCCTGGTCGACGCCCGGTGCCGCTCTGCTCGCCGGCGCCGGAGCGGTCGAGGGTGGGTGGCCGGCGGCGGTCGGAGCATTCATCGTCGTCGGAATCGCGATTGTTCTGACCGGACTGTGGCCGACGCTCGGAAGGATCATCTCGGCAATCCCGACGCCCCTCGCGCAGGCGATGCTCGCCGGGGTTCTGATGCCGTTGTGCCTGGCGCCGATCATCGCCGTCCGGGACGCCCCCGCAGCGGTCGCGCCCGTCATCCTGGTTTGGCTTGCCGCGCAGCGCTTCTCCAAGCGATGGGCGGTTCCGCTCGCGTTTCTCACAGCAGCGGTCGTGATCGGGATCAGCCTCGTCACGTCGGATCGAGTGCTCGACGCCGGCGCCATGATTCCCCGCATCGATCTCACCGCGCCGTCGTGGACCTGGCAGGCAATGATCGGCATTGCGATTCCCCTCTACATCGTCACGATGGCTTCGCAGAACATTCCCGGTGTGGCCGTGATGAATTCGTTCGGATACACCGTTTCCTGGCGACCGTCGATGATCGTGACGGGTATCGGCACCATCGTCGGCGCACCGGCCGGTGGCCATGCGATCAACCTCGCGGCGATCAGCGCAGCCCTGGCCGCCGCCCCCACCGCACATCCGGATCCCAAACGTCGATGGATCGCTGCCTTCACCGCAGGCTGGGCGTATCTCGTTCTCGCTGCCGGCGCGGCCGCGGTGGCCGCTCTGGTAGCCGCCGCACCGGCCGGAGTCGTGGAAACTGTTGCCGGACTGGCGCTCCTGGCAACGCTTGCCGGCGCCCTCACGTCGGCGCTGAGCGAGGCGAGTGAACGTGAAGGCGCCGTGGTCACGTTTCTGATCGCCGCATCCGGGGTCAGTATCCTGGGAATCGGATCGGCATTCTGGGCACTGTTGGTGGGGCTGATCGTGCGTGCAGTCCTCCAGGGCACCACCCTGCCCCCACTCTCGCGAAAGTCCTCACTACAGTCGAAGCCGTGAGCACAGCGCAGACGCCCCCGTCGATCAGCGAGTTTCCCGTTCTCTGGCCCGTCCCGACGCGGTGGGACGACAACGATCACTACGGCCACGTCAACAACGTGACCTACTACTCGTACTTCGACACCGCGGTCAACGCCTGGCTGATGTCTTCCACTGGAACCGACATCCGCACCCTGCCTGCCATCGGCGTCGTCGCCGAGACGTCGTGCCGGTACCTGAGCGAACTGTCGTTCCCCGAGCAGTTGCAGGTGGGTATCTCCGTCGAGAAGCTCGGCACCAAGAGCATCGTCTACGCGCTGGCGATATTCCACGAGGTCGAAAGCGGCCATTGGGAACCTGCCGCGACCGGGCGCTTCGTGCACGTCTACGTCGACGCCGACACCCGTAAGCCGGTGGAGATCCCGGCGGCCATCAGATCTGCAGCCGGGACCTTGACCGAAAACTAGCTCAGACCGAGCTGATCTGCCGTCAAGACGGCGCGTGCAACGATTCCGTCGATCAGCGCGACCGTCGGGCCGCCGTGCTCGGCCTTGTTGCGCGGATCGTCGAGGATACGTCGCAGCACGCCCTCCGCGATGATCGAGAGCTTCCACAGAGCGAGTACGTGCCAGTATCCGACCGCTGACACGTCGCGGCCAGTCGCCTCGACGTAGGCAGCGACCAGCTCGTCACGGTTCGGGAAGCCTTCCAGCGTGGACGCCATGAACGGACCGGCAACCTTGTCACCGGCTTCCGGCCAGTACGCGAGTAGCGCACCGAGGTCCGCGAGCGGCTCCCCCAACGTGCACAGCTCCCAGTCGACGACGGCAACGATGCGCCCCTCGGCCGGATCGGTGATGACGTTGTTGAGGTGGAAGTCGCCGTGAACCAACGTCACTTCGTTCTGTTCCGGAATGTTTCGGTGCAGAATCTCGGCCAATCGGTCGACATCCGGAACATCGCGGGTCTTCGACTTCTCCCACTGCGCCGACCACCGCTTGAGCTGACGCTCGGCAAAGGGCTTGCGGCTGGCCAGGTCGTCCAGCCCGGTCTCTTCCAGGTCAACTCCGTGGATGCTGGCGAGGGTTTTGGGCATCGCCAAGCCGACCGCGCGACGCTCGTCCTCGGTCAACTTCTGAGCCACCGGAACGCCGTCGATCACAACGCCGTCGATGTAGCTCATGAGGACCAGCGGAGCGTCCGTGATCTCCGGATCTTCCGTGATGCCGAGGATCTTCGGAACCGGCACTTTGGTTCCCTGGAGCGAGGACAGGATGCGGTGCTCGCGAACGACGTCGTGCGCGGACGCCAACAACGTGCCGAGTGGAGGTCTGCGCAGTACCCACCGTCCTCCGCCCGCATCCGTCACGGAGTAGGTCAGGTTCGATTGCCCGTTACCGATCCTCTCGAAAGTCAGTGGTGTCGTGGCGCCGACCCCCAGTTCGGCGATCCACGCGGAAACAGCTTCTTCGTTCAAACCGACTGCAGTCACCGCACCGATGCTAGCGGTTGAAGTCCGATCGGTTGGCCGTACCGACACGTTTGTTACTCGCCAGTTCGCAGTTCAGGTCTTGATACGGCAGTGAAAATACTTGCGGATTTCCCAATCAGGGGGATCCTGATGGTAGAGCGACAACTGCATACGACACATCGGGATTGTGCGGCGTACTCACGAGGCGCGCCGGGCATGAGCAGAAACCGAGGTGAGCGAAGATGATCGACAACCTCGATTATCCGGTCCAACTCATCCAACCGAACGGCGCACGGGTGTGCCGTCCCGAATTCGACCGCCTGATAACGGACATCGGGCCTGACGAACTGCTGTCGTTGTATCGCGATCTCGTCGTGAGTCGCCGAATCGACACCGAAGCTGTTGCCCTGCAGCGTCAAGGCGAAATCGGTTTGTGGGCTCCGATGCTAGGCCAAGAAGCCGCCCAGGTCGGTTCCGCGAGAGCGCTCGCCCCAGACGACTTCGCGTTCACCAGCTACCGCGAACATGCCGTCGCGTACTGCCGGGGTGTTCCCCCCGAATTGCTGACCACCATGTGGCGAGGAATCTCCCATTCCGGTTGGGATCCAGAACAATTCAACGTCACCAATCCGGCGATCGTCGTCGGCTCCCAAGGGCTGCACGCCACCGGATACGCACTCGGCGCACACCTGGACGGCGCCGAGATCGCAACGATCGCGTACTTCGGCGACGGCGCCACAAGTCAGGGTGACATCGCCGAGGCGATGGGATTTGCCGCCAGTTTCCGTGTCGGCGTTGTCTTCTTCTGCCAGAACAACCAGTGGGCAATCAGTGAACCGGTATCCCTGCAGTCCCGTACACCCATCTCGCATCGGGCGATCGGTTACGGTATTCCGGCGATCCGCGTCGACGGTAACGACGTCCTTGCCGTGCTCGCCGTGACGCGCTCGGCGCTCTATCGCGCACGCGAAGGCAGCGGCCCGACGTTCATCGAGGCGATCACCTGCCGGATGGGCCCGCACACGACCTCCGACGATCCGAGCAGGTACCGCACCGATACGGATATGTCGGAGTGGAAAAGCCGCGATCCGCTCGAGCGAATGCGTCTGCTCCTCGGCCGTCGCGATCTTCTCGGAGAAAACGAACTCAGCACCATCGCGGCAGCCGCCGACGACGTCGCCGCTGGACTGCGACGCGCAACCATCGCGCTCGCCGATCCGCCCCCGTCAGCGCTCTTCGATCACGTCTACGCCGAGGCACACCCACTGGTCGACGCTGAACGCGAAGAGCATCGCGCGTATCTGGGCAGCCTGGAAGGGGCTTCGTCATGACCGTCATGAATCTGGTGACCGCGCTCAACACCGGCCTTCGACGCGCACTCGAAGACGATCGTCGCGTTGTCATCATGGGCGAGGACGTCGGCCGTCTCGGCGGCGTATTCCGGGTTACCGACGCCCTGCAGAAGGACTTCGGCGACACTCGGGTGATCGACATGCCCCTCGCCGAATCAGGGATCGTGGGAACAGCTTTCGGGCTTGCCTTGCGCGGATATCGGCCTGTCTGCGAAATTCAATTCGACGGGTTTGTCTACCCGGCTTTCGATCAGATCGTCTCGCAGGTGGCCAAGATCCAGTACCGCACCCGAGGCGCTGCCTCTGCGCCACTGACGATTCGGATTCCCAGTGGCGGCGGAATCGGTGCGGTGGAACATCATTCGGAGTCGCCCGAAGCGTACTTCGCTCACACCGCGGGACTGCGGGTGGTGTACCCGAGCAATCCGATCGACGGTTTTCACATGATCCGCCAATCCATTGCCGGCGACGACCCGGTGATATTCCTCGAACCCAAACGGCGCTACTGGGACACCGCCGACGTGGATACCGATGCCGCGCCCGAGCTTCCGCTCCACCGTGCCCGCGTCGCTCGCCCTGGAGACGACGCGACAGTGGTTGCGTACGGATCCATGGTCGCCACCGCACTCGAGGCCGCGCGGATTGCCGAAGAAGAAGGCCACGATCTGGAGGTCGTGGATCTGCGTTCACTCTCCCCCGTCGACTTCGACACGATCGAGGCGTCGGTGAACAAGACAGGCCGGCTGGTCGTCGTCCACGAGGCTCCGAAGTTTCTCGGCGTCGGCGCCGAAATCGCAGCACACGTCGCGGAACACTGCTTCTATCAGCTGGAGTCACCGATCCTGCGGGTCACCGGATTCGACATCCCCTACCCGCCCGCCAAGCTCGAGCGATTTCACCTTCCGGACGCCGACCGGATCCTCGCAGCACTCGACCGGACGCTGGCAGCATGAGTACAGGGCACGAATTCCGGTTGCCGGATCTCGGCGAGGGCCTGACGTCCGCCGATCTGGTCGAGTGGACGGTCGGCGTCGGCGACACGGTGGCACTCAATCAAGTTCTCGCCCGGGTAGAGACAGCCAAAGCTCTTGTCGAACTGCCGTCGCCCTACGTCGGCGTTGTCAGAGAACTCCTCGTCGAACCTGGCACTACCGTTCCGGTGGGTACTCCGATCATCCGTATCGAGGAGCCTGCAGATTCACCGTCTCCAAGTGATTCACAGTCTCCGAGCGTGCTGGTCGGATACGGACCCGCGGCCGAGAGACCGAGCCGCCGACGGAGCAAGATCACGCCCGCCTCGCAATCCGCGGCGAATACCGAACGACAGCCCGCAACACCCGCGGCGCGGCGCGCGGCCCGCGAAGCCGGCATCGAACTGAGCGAAATCACCGGCAGCGGATTCGACGGCGCCGTCACCGCAGCTGACGTCGCAGACGCGCTTACCGTGCAGGCGCCTTCGGATAACGCGACACGCCTGGCCTCGTCCGGGCTACGAAAACAGATGGCGTCGGCGATGGTTGCCAGCGTCCGCGCTCCGCAGGCCAGCGTCTTCCTCACCGCCGATATCACGCCTTCGATGGAACTGCTCGGCAGGCTCCGTTCTTCGGAGGCGTTCACCGGACTGTCCCTCACTCCGCTGACTCTCGCTGCCAAGGCAATGGTGGCCGCCATCGCCTCGCACCCGATGGTGAACGCGCATTGGGACGAGGCCCGCGGCGACGCCGCCGTCGACGATGACGTGAATCTCGGCATCGCCGTCGCCTCCGAACGTGGACTGTCCGTGCCCAACATCAAAAGCGCCGAGACACTGAGCCTGGTCCAACTCGCACGCGCGGTGACCGAACTGACCGTTGCTGCCCGTGAGGGAAAGACGGACGTCCGTCACCTGACGGGTGGCACCGTCACGATCACCAATGTCGGAGTCTTCGGCGTCGAGGGCGGCATTCCGCTTCTCAATCCGGGAGAAGCCGTCATTCTCTGTCTGGGCTCGGTGAGCGAGCGTCCGTGGGTGATCGAGCGCAAGATCGAAGTGCGGAGCGTCGTGACACTGACGTTGACGTTCGACCACCGCGTGCTGACCGGTGAGCAGGCCGCGAGATTCCTCTCATTTGTCGCAGAGATGCTCGCGAACCCGGACCTGTTGCTGACTCACCTGTAGAAAGGAACGAGTGAGCGTCAACCCCACCGACCGCGCAGTCCCCACCTCCGCCCTGGTGCGCGCCCGCGCCGGCATCTTCGGCATTTTCGGCATCAACGGATTTCTCCTCGCGATGTGGGTCGTCCACATCCCGTCCATCGAACACCGAGTGGGGATCAGTCACTCGACGCTCGGCTCACTTCTTCTCCTTCTTGCAGTCGGAGCCATTGCCGGCATGAAGTTGAGCGGCCCGCTCGCAGATCGATACGGCAGCAGACGCATGGTCGTCCTGGCGGGTAGCGGGCTGGCATTCGCCACTCTCGGCCCGGGGTTTGCCACGAACACCTGGCAACTGGGCGCTGCACTTGTCGTGTTCGGCTTTGCGAATGGCGCATTGGACGTGTCGATGAACTCGCAGGCCGTCGAGGCCGAACAGCTGTACCGGCGCCCGATCATGGCGGCGTTTCACGGTATGTTCTCGGTCGGTGGCGTATTGGGGTCCGTCATCGGATTCGGCACTCTCGCACTGGATCTTCCGCCGTACGTCACGCTCAGCATCGCGTCGGCAATCGGCTTGCTGGCAGTCTGGTTGTGCTCGCGCCCCCTGCTCCCTCACGTCGACGTTCATGCCGAAACTGCGTCGACAACCGGAAAGACACACGGCAGATTCTCGGCTCGGGTGCTCGCTCTCGGAACCCTCGCCTTTGTTCTGATGCTGGCCGAGGGAGTGGCTAACGACTGGAGCGCGCTGCAGGTCAAGGAAGATCTCGGTGTTTCGAATGCCGTTGCCGCACTGTCGTTCGGCGCATTCTCCGCCATGATGACCGTCGGCCGGTTCACCGCGGATCGAATCAGCGCGGCGGTAGGCCCGGTGGCCGTGGTTCGCTACGGCGCGTTGCTGTCGTCCGTCGGCATGCTGACCGTCGTGGTATCCGGCTGGCTACCACTGACGTTGCTCGGTTGGGCACTGTTCGGCGCAGGCCTGTCGGGATGTATTCCGCAGATCTTCACCACGGCCGGAAATCTGGGCTCAGGTTCGGCCGGTACCAACATGTCTCGCGTCGTCGGCATGGGATACATCGGATTCCTCGCCGGGCCGGCAACCATCGGGTGGGTCACCAAGCTTGTGCCTCTCACCACAGCAATGTTGATCCCGTTTGCATGCGTCCTGGTCGCAGCGGGTTGTGCGGGTGTCGTTCGGCGCGATTCTCCGACCGCCTACAGACCTCACAGCTGATCCTCACGATCGGCACAGACTCAACAGGGATGCTGGTACTCGTGACCGTCTCGACCTCCACCCAGCACCCCGCGCCCTCCACAACCACTCGCTTCCTCGTCCTTGCCGCGATTGCCGTCGTAGCGCTGGGCGTCTTGTATTTCGTGCGACCCACCTCGCCCGGTTTGAGCGTCCCGGAACAGGTGCGCGCACTTGCCGAGTGGACGGTAGGCCGATTCGACGTCACCGCCGTACTCGCAGCCACTACCGCTCTGGCGGTCGTCTCGATGGTCCGCGGACTGCCATACGGCATCGGCGCGATCCTGCTCCTCGGAATGGGCGCCAATCTCACCAACGCGGCATTCGGTTCCTGGCTCCCCGATGTGCCCCAGGACCTACTGCCCAGCGGTCACGTCGCAGCGGCGACCGCGCTGTACTGCTCGGCGATCTTGATCTCCGCCCCGCAGTGGCGTCCGGTGGTCGCCGGACTCGGATTCGTCGGAGTTGCTGCGATCGGTGCCAGCGCGCTCGCCGCCGAGCTGAGCGGCCTTTTCGGAGTGATAGCTGGCATTCTGATCACCCTGGTATGGGCCTGTGCCGCAGCCGTTTTGATGGCACGATCGCCCATCGCCGCGAAACGTGAAGAGCTACGCCCGGATACGGCAGCCATCGCGTTCTCCAGGCACCGGAGCATCCGACTTTAGTCCTAAATCTTTGGGATTCAGAGATTTTCGCCGATAGCCCTCCCGCCACGGTTGGGCATGACGTATGTTCTGAAATGTCCGAATCAAGTAGTTCCACAGCGAAGGAGTCTTTACCGTGAGCCTCGAAGATCTGAACCCGCTCGAACTGATCCAGAAGTTGATCGAACTACTTTCCGGCTTCTCTTCCGACCCCGAAACCCCCGAGGTTCCGTAAAACGTCGCCAGAGGCGCCTGTTCCGAGTTTCGTCTCGGACCAGGCGCCTTTGTCGTTTCAAGAAGTCGTTTCAGCACAAGAAGCCGTTTCAGCACAGGGACACGAAAAAGGCGCCCACTCGCGGTTACGAGTGGACGCCCCTTCCGAACTCGCGCGCTACAGCGCCTTGAGTTCCTCGGTTACTTCGGAGACCGACTTCTTGGCGTCACCGAAGAGCATCGAAGTGCCCTCCGCGAAGAAGAGCGGGTTCTCGATACCGGCGAAACCGGAGTTCATCGAGCGCTTGAGCACGATGACGGACTTCGACTGGTCGACGTTGAGGATCGGCATTCCGTGAATCGGTGAGCTCGGATCGTTGCGCGCGGCCGGGTTGGTGACGTCGTTCGCGCCGATCACCAAGGTGACATCGGTACGAGAGAACTCGTCGTTGATGTCGTCCATTTCCTTCATCGCGTCGTACGAGACATCCGCCTCTGCGAGAAGAACGTTCATGTGACCGGGCATACGGCCGGCGACCGGGTGAATGGCGTACTTGACCTCGACACCCTTCGACTCGAGCAATTTCGCCATGTCCTTGACCGCGTGCTGAGCCTGCGCGACGGCAAGTCCGTATCCGGGTACGACGATGACCTGGTTGGCGTAGGCCATCTGGATGGCCGCGTCGGCGGCCGAGGTCGCCTTTGCCGTGCGCACGACGCCGTCGGAGGATGCGGCTTCACCGCCACCACCACCGAAGCCGCCGGCAACGATGGCCGGGATGGACCGGTTCATGGCCTTGGCCATGAGGTTGGTCAAGATGGTGCCCGAAGCACCGACGATCATGCCGGCGACGATCATCGCCTGGTTGTTGAGCGCCAAACCTGCAGCAGCAGCTGACAAACCGGTCAGAGCGTTGAGCAGCGAGATGACGACGGGCATGTCCGCGCCGCCGATGGGCAGCACGACCATCAGTCCGAGGATGCCCGAGAGCACGAGCACGCCGACGATCCACAGTGAGCTGGTCGGGCCTTCCGGTGAGATCGCCTTGATACCGATGATCACCGAGAACGCGACGGCGGCAATGAGCAGCAGAGCATTGAGCGGCTGCTGGAGCTTGCCGATTCCGATCGGACGACCAGGCAGAGTTTCCTGCAGCTTCAGGAACGCGATCACGCTGCCCCAGAAGGAGATCGATCCGATCACCGCGGCAAAGAGCGAAGCGATGACGATGTGTACCGTCGGCGATTCGCCGTGCTGGAATGCGGTGAAACCGTCCGAGTCCAGGAACTCCGCGTACGCGATCAACGCGACCGTGCCGCCGCCGACACCGTTGAACAGTGCCACCAACTGCGGCATGGCCGTCATCTTCGTGCGGAGCGCCGGCGGAACGCCGAGCACGACACCGATGACAAGGCCGGCAGCGATGAGGATCCAGTTCCCCATCTCCGCATCACGAATGGAGATCAGAGTTGCAACGACGGCGATGAGCATGCCGACCGCGGCGATCTGGTTGCCGCGGACTGCGGTCTTCGGGCCGGTAAGACCCATGAGGCCGTAGATGAACATCGAGAACGCGACAATGTAGAGCGCATTGACCAGGTATTCCATTACTGGTCACCATCCTTCGACACAGACTTGGCGGCCGGCTTGGCCTTGAACATCGCCAACATGCGGTCCGTGACGACAAAACCACCGACAACGTTCACGGTTCCGAAGACGAGCGCGACGAACAAGATGATCTGCAGCCCGATCGAGGGATCGTGCACCTTGCCCAGGACGACCAACGCGCCCAGGACGACGATGCCGTGGATGGCGTTCGTACCGGACATCAACGGGGTGTGCAGGGTGTTCGGAACTTTGGAGATCACAGCGAAACCGACGAACCCGGACAACACCAGGATCGCGATGTTCGCCAGAAGTGATGTGTACATCAGGCGCCCTTCTCTTCACGGGTGACGCACGCACCGGCCAGAACCTCGTCGGAGAAATCAGGCGCCAAGGCACCTTCCACCAACATGAGTTCGATCAGCGCGGAAATGTTCTTCGAGTACAACTCGGACGCATGCTCCGGCATGGACGCCGGCAAATTCAGCGGAGAGCAAATGGTCACGCCGTGCTTGACGACGGTTTGACCCGGCTCGGTCAGCTCGCAGTTACCACCGGTTTCACCCGCGAGGTCGACCACCACACTGCCCGGCTTCATGCCTTCGACCGCGGCAGCGGTCACCAGGCGCGGCGCGGGACGACCCGGAACCAGAGCTGTGGTGATCACAACGTCGAAGCCCTTGATCGCATCTTCGAGTGCCTGCTGCTGCTTCGCTCGCTCGTCGTCGGTCAACTCGCGGGCGTATCCACCCTCGCCCGCCGCATCGATTCCCAGGTCGAGCCACTGTGCACCCACCGAACGCACCTGGTCGGCGACCTCAGGACGCACGTCGTACCCGGTAGCGCGGCCACCGAGACGCTTGGCTGTCGCCAGCGCCTGCAGACCTGCCACACCCACTCCGAGGACCAGAACCGTCGCAGGCTTCACCGTGCCCGCAGCGGTGGTGAGCATCGGGAAGAACCGCGTCGACTCCGATGCTGCCAACAGAACAGCCTTGTACCCGGACACGTTCGCCTGCGAGGACAACGCGTCCATCACCTGCGCGCGGGAGATACGAGGAATCGCCTCCACGGCGTATCCCTCGATGCCGGCGGCCTTCAACTCGGCGATGCGGTTGTCCGCATTACGCGGATTCAGGAAACCGATGAGCTTCGCGCCGGTACTGATCCGGGCGATCTCTTCTGTCGACGGAGGCGCAACCTTGACCACCACGTCAGCAGTCCACGGATCGCCGATCTTCGCGCCGGCAGCGGTGTACAACTCGTCGGGAATCAACGCCCCGAGACCGGCCCCGGACTCGACGACCACGTCGACACCCTTGCCGATCAAAGCGGACACAATTTTCGGCACCAATGCGACCCGACGCTCACCATCACTCGATTCTCGAGGGACGCCGACCGACGGACGCACTTGTGCGCTCTTCGATGTTTCCATTTTCCATTACCTTCTGCGGTTGGTGGTTCGCCTGCTGCGACGAGCGGCAACCAGCATGTGATGAGCGGAAGATGACCCGCTTTTGGGTGAATGGTGACTGATAGTAGCCAGAGTTAACGCGGCGTAGGGAAACCGACGACGCACTTTCTCCATCTGAATCGAGTCCGAACAGTATGTTTGGACATACCTGAAGAAGCCTACTGTGAGGCCGATCACACCGGAATGGCGGACTATTCCACTATTTGAAACGGCCGAAAGACGTAAAGGCATCAGAATGACGCGCCGAATAATCACCGTCGAGCGAGTTTACGAACCGGCTTCCGAATGTAACGCCGTCCGACTCCGCGTAGACCGACTCCGGCCACGCGGCCTCAAACGCGAAAACCTGCAGTACGCCTCGCACCGTCCTCGGATGCTCGACCCGTTGTTCTACTGACAGCAAGCAAGGACCTGCCGTACGGTCACGCGCAGGCCCTTGCCGACTATCTCGCAGAATTACTCTGATGTCCTAGTATTTCACTAGAGCATCAATTGCTCACATATTGAGACCGCAACTTGTGCTTGACGAGCTTTCCTGTAGCGGTCCTAGGCAATTCGTCGGCAAAGTCAATGCTTCTCGGAGCTTTGAAATGTGCGACCTGACTGCGAACGTATTCCAGCAATTCCTCGGCGACATGGGCACCAGGCTCGATTCCCTCCGCTAGTTGGACAACCGCCTTGACCTGCTCACCCATTTCCTCGTCGGGAACACCGATGACCGCCACGTCGAACACCTTCGGGTGCAAAGTAAGGATGTTCTCGGACTCCTGTGGGTAGATATTCACACCACCGGAGATAATCGTGAACGCGGCGCGGTCGGTCAGATAAAGGAAACGCTCGGAGTCGATATAGCCGATATCTCCACTCGTCGTCCACGTCGGATGATCCGGATGCTGCGCGGCAGCCGTTTTCTCGGGATCATTGTGGTACCGGAACGGCAAAGTCTCCCGCTCCCAGAACACGGTACCGATCTCGCCGACCGGAAGATCGCGCCCGGCGTCGTCACAGATGTGCACGATCCCCATCACTCCGTCACGCCCGACGGAACCCGGATGCGACAAGGCCTGCTCACTGTTGATGAAGGTAGCGCCCGAACCCTCGGTCGAGGCGTAGTACTCGTAGATCACCGGCCCCCACCAGTCGATCATTGCCGTCTTCACTTCGGGCGGGCAGGGAGCAGCAGCGTGAATGGCGACCTTCACCGTCGAGACGTCGTAACGATCACGGGTCTCCTTCGGAAGTTTCAACATTCGAACGAACATCGTCGGTACCCACTGACTGTGCGTCACAGCGTATTTACCGATCAACTCCAGCGCGGTTTCGGCTTCGAATGCATCCATCAAGATCACGGTTCCGCCGACCGAATTGATCACGCCGCAAAAACGCAGGGGCGCCGCGTGATAGACCGGAGCCGGGCACAAATAGACTGTGTCGGAATCGAACCCGTACATCGGTGCGAACACCGCGGTGTACGGATCCATGGTGGTGTTCACCTCGCCCTCCGGGAGATCTCCTTTGATCCCCTTCGGCCTGCCGGTCGTTCCCGACGAATACAGCATGTCAGCCCCACGCGGCTGCGAGTCGAGTGGAGCAGTGGACTGCGCATCGACCGCGTCTTCGTAGTCGTCGAAGCCCTCGAGGGCGCCGCCGTACACCAATCGGTGCCGCACGCGTGGAATCAGCTTCTCGTCCAACGGAACTGCTGCGGACGCCTGCCCCGACGCCACCAGAATTGTCGCCTCGCAGTCGTCGACGATGTAGGCAGCCTCCGCAGCCGTGAGATGCCAGTTCACCGCGGTGATGTAGAGGCCGGATCTCAACGCTGCCCAGTACACCTCGAACGCCCGGAGATCGTTGTTCGAGATGAGAGCGACGTGGTCCCCAGGCTTGGCACCGACACTTCGGAAGTATCGCGCCAACTGCGTCGACCGTTCGTCGAGTTCCCGATAGGTGATGGACTCACCCGTCGCAGGGCGAATGACGGCGGGCTTGTCCGGCGTGGAGTGGACAAAATTTCCTGGAAACACGAAGACTCCTCTGTCGGTGACGACAACGCCGCGTGAGCCTGCTTCGGCGTCGACAATCCTGGTCTACCACAGGAACTCTGCCACCCTCGGAGGTTTGGTGACACCGACTCGAAGCATGGGAATGCCCGCTCACTTATCCGCCGGGACATACAGTGAGGAGAACCGCACCGTCCGAAACAGGAGATGTCCACATGAGTGGTTGGCCCCAGGACTCAGTAGTCGACGCATTGACCGAGGAATGGAGAGTCATCGACGCACTGCTGGCCGAACTCGACGGCGATCAGTGGTTGGCACCGTCGAACCTTCCGGGGTGGACGGTTCACGACATCGTGTCCCATCTGATCGGTACGGAATCACTGCTCTCGGGCATCAATCCGCCGTCGATCAATCTGGACGTGCACGCATTGCCCCACGTCCACAACGAGATTGCGGCGTTCAACGAGCGCTGGGTCGAAGGCCTGCGGCGGACACCGCACTCGGACCTGCTGACCCGATATCGCGAGATCACCGCCGAACGAACCGAAGCGCTGCGCTCGATGACCAGCGCGGACTGGGACGCCGAGACACAAACACCGGTCGGTCTTGCGCCCTATGGCCGGTTCATGCGTATTCGGACCTTCGACTGTTGGATGCACGAACTCGACATCAGAGATGCAGCTGGCATTCCGGGTGAGGAAGGCGGATTGCGCGCGGAGACTGCATTCGGCGAAATCACCAGCGCGCTCGGATTCGTCGTCGGAAAACGAGGAAAGGCGCCAGAGGGAGCACGGATCACTTTCGAACTCGAAGGGCCACTTGCCCGTTCACTTCACGTCTCGGTCGACGCGCGAGCAACACTCGTCCCGGAGCTGGACGGTCCGGCGACCACGACCATCTCGATGAGCTCACCGCTCTTCACCCGAATTGCCGGTGGCCGCGTCCACGCGTCGGATCACCGAACCGACATCTCGCTTCGCGGTGACACCACGGTGGGCACACGCGTCGTCGACAATCTGGCGTTCACGATTTGAGGGCTGGGTGGGTAGGTCGCGAAGGTACTGAGAAGTGAAACTGTTTCTCTCGTCCTACCGATTCGGCGACCACCGCGAGGCCTTTGTCGATCTCGTAGGCCGCGGCGCTCGCATCGCAGTCATCGCCGCGGCTGCAGATTCGTGGCCCGTCAATGCCCGCAGTTCAGCAGTCACCAGCGAACTGACTCCACTACGGGCAGCCGGCTTCACCGCAGAGGAAGTGGATGTCCGAGACTTCCTGGGTGCACCGGAAGCACTGGAACTCCGGCTCCGCGATTTCGACTGCCTGTGGGTTCGCGGCGGAAACACGTTCGTCCTGCGAGCTCAGCTAGCTCGAAGTGGCGCTGACCGGGTCATCGAGATGCTGGTTCGTTCAGGCGTCGTGGCCTATGCGGGATACAGCGCCGGAGCGTGCCTGGCGACTCCGACTCTGATCGGGCTGGACGCGTCGGACGACCCCGCTGAAGTCATGCCAACGTGCGGTATCGACCCGATCTGGTCGGGGCTCGCGCTGATCGACTTCGCGATAGTGCCGCACGGCGGCGATTCGCTACTCGAAGATCCACAGGTGACTGCGCGGACGGTTGCGGCCCTGACCACGGCGGGCGTGCAATTCACCGTGCTCACCGATTACGAGGTGATACTCGTCGACCGTTGATGTAACGCAGACGGTTGATCTTGACGCAGACTGAGCAGTCGACTCGGCCCGACCGGATCAGCCGTGCTCTGCCACCGCGGTTCCGGCTGCCGGCGACTGACGCTCGAGCCTCGTCCACGCGATCTCCCAACGCTTGACAGAGACCTCGTCAGCGTCCTCGAGAAGGGCGTCGAGGAGCAGGCGTGGATTTTCGCGCCATGCCAGTTCAGCGGCATGGACTTCCGCAGCCGAGAACAACCCGGAAGCCTCGAGATCACGAATCCATTCGCAGATCTCGCCTCGGTGAATCCGTGCGATGGTCTCGTATCCCAGACCTTCGTCAAGGAAGTCGTACGAAAAAATTGCGGCAAAGTAACTGTTCGACTCACGCTGCCCGAAAATCATGTGCGTTCCTTCCTCGAAGTTGTCCGACGAAGACTCGAAATCGAACCGTTGAGCAGCGACGCCAAAGTTTTTTTGGCGAAGTTGTAACGCTTCTTCTATCCCCGACGATTCAAACGCTAACCCCCCGAGCGGGTCTTTGGGATCACGTCCGAGAAACGATCTGATGACCAACGCAATACCCCTGGGGTTTCCGGCCACTCGCACCCATCATCGACACGCAACCAGCGCGCCGCTGACCTGCAATTTGCCCGTTTCAGGCCCTCCACTTAATCCATCCGAACAGACGACAAAAAACTTTGTGACCGGTCCCACATATTGGGATAGTTACGATCGTGATGCATATGTATCACCCGTTGTGGGCACAAAAGTACGGGCAAATCGGCACGTACAGACCAGTTTTGTTCGTTCTCCATGGCGACGAAGGTCCCTTGAACGGTCGTCCAGTTGTAGTTGCGCTAAGTAACGGATCCCACGTCGGCAACCGATATTGCGGACGGCCTGCCAGGTAGCGTGCTCCAGAGAACGTAGACGCGGCGCGGCGCAACCGGCCGCCCTTTCGAAACGGAGCCCGAAGATGACCGAGACAGTGGCGCACAATCCCGCGGAAACGCGTTTCGAGATCCGAGTCGACGGCGAACTCGCCGGTTTCGCCGAGTACTCGGACCATTCCGGCGTCCGTGATTTCCACCACACGGTGACCTATCCGCAGTTTCGTGGGCGCGGGCTTGCCGCCATCGTGGTGCGTGAAGCGCTCGATCAGACCCGGAACGAGGGATTGAAGATCCTTCCGACGTGCTCGTACGTCGAGAAGTTTGTTGCGGAGAACCCCGTCTACCAGGCATAACCGAACGAGAACGGCCGGCGAAAAACCAGTCGCGAACCTGCAGACCCCGCTGCTAGCGTCGATGGTGCCGTCGTCGAAATCCTGGGCGGCACCATCTCGGGGAAGGAAAGAACGTGGTCGCCTCAGCAGATCGGCGTCCACCTGCGTCCACGGACGTAGCTATCCCCAGCTATCTCCCTCTCGTACTGGTCAATCTCGCGACGCTGTTCTCGGCGATCGGCAACGGTATCGCCATCGTCGTGCTCCCCTGGCTGGTTCTCGAACGAACCGGTAAGGCTACCGACGCGGCGATAGTTGCCGGCGCAGCAGCCATTCCGCTACTCGTGTCGAGCCTGTTTTCGGGGACATTCGTCGACAAGTTCGGACGTCGTCGAACGTCGATGATTTCCGACGCTCTCTCCGCGATGTCCGTTGCAGCGATTCCGATCATCGCGGCCACCGCGGGCTTGACGATCCCGGTGATCGCGGCGTTGGCCGCACTCGGCGCCGTGTTCGACCCCGCCGGAATGGCGGCGAGGGAGTCCATGCTGCCTGCAGCGACTCGGACCGCCAAGTGGAAGCTCGATCGAACCAACAGTGTGTACGAGGCCAACTTCAACGTCGCGTATCTGATCGGCCCTGGCATCGGCGGTGTCCTCATCGCAACGATCGGAGCGGTGAACACGCTCTGGGTCACGGCGGCAGGTTTTGTGTTCTCGATAGTCGTGGTCGCCTTCATCCGGCTTCCCGGCGCCGGAGTGCCCGAACACGAACACCGTCCGAAATCGATCTGGCACGGCACACTCGACGGTCTTCGGTTCGTCTGGAACAACAAACTGCTGCGCACCCTGGCGCTGATCGACATGGCAGTCGTCGCGCTCTACATGCCGGTGGAGAGTGTCGTGTTCCCGGTGTACTTCACAGAGTTGGATCAACCGGCCCAACTCGGATCGGTGTTGATGGCCTTGGCGATCGGCGGCATCATCGGCTCTCTCGCCTACGCCCCACTGGCGCCGATCATGTCCCGGCGGCTGATCATGATTTTTGCCGTCGCCGTTCTCGGCATAGCGATGCTGGCCATGGCGCTCCTACCTCCACTGTGGGTGATCCTCGTACTTGCCGGACTGCAGGGCCTCGTCTACGGACCAGTCGGCCCGATCGCCAACTACGCCATGCAGACGCACAGCCCGGAGCACATGCGTGGACGCGTCGTCGGTGTCATGACGTCGACGGCCTACGCCGCAGGCCCGCTCGGCTACCTCGCGGTCGGCCCGCTGCTCGATCAACTCGGAATCGCGTCGACCTTTGTGGCCCTGTCGATTCCGATCATCCTGATCGCCGCAGTCTGTGCCTCTCTGCCGGTGCTTCGCGAACTGGATCGTCCGCGGCACTCGACCGACGTCAGTTGAACCCCATCACGTCGTTGCCCCAGGCGACGCGCAATCCGTGATCGGGGTCGCTGACGAGGGTGTCGGCAGAGTCGATCAACAGCGTCGACCGCTTCTCTTCCTCGTACGGCGCCCAGTGCTTCGAGCCGTCGAGGGCCGCCGGCACTGCATGCCTGGCGAAGGCCAACCATCGCCGTTGGATACGGCCGGCCACCTCCATCGCGGCCTTCCGACCGCCGAGCCAGAACGTGGGGTCGACGTTCAGGGTTCCGAAATTGCCGAATACATAAGGTAATTCGGTCGCGTGGCCCGCGCCGATCCGCGCCGCCTTGAGCATCGGCGTCGCGTGATCGAAGCGGTAGACCCATGTAGGGGAATGCCTGCAGTGCGCGTCTGCGATCCAGAGGGTCGGCATGCGAAACGCAGCGTCCCGTGACAGTGCCAGCGCGCCACTCGGTTTCGCATGGTCAGGGTAAGCCGACATGATCTCGGCAAGTTTGGTCGCGGAGATGTCGGGGTGATCGTCGGCCAGTAATTGGAGCATTGCCTCGACGGACTGCGCACTCACCGGCATCAGCGGAGACTTCATGAACTTGAAGATCGACGCCTCGTCCTTGTTGGAACCGATGATCAGTGGGATTCGGTGCGCGTAACCCTTCTGGAAAGCCGCAACCGGGTAGTGCGGCACCAGATCGCGATCGACAACGGGTGCCATCGCCAAAGTTCCCGGAATCCGGGTCGGAATTTCGTTGACCAAATCATCGCTTGCCTTGACGAGCAGTTCCAGATCCGTGGTCAGCAGATCGCCTGCGTCTTCGGGGTCGATCGAGAGCAGTTCGAGAAACCGCTCCGCCACGGTCTTGGCGCGCTCGGCCCCGTAGACGGAGGTCGCGGGCGGACTCTGGGCAATCGCACGATGGAACAGACCTTCGGCGCTCGGACAGGTCATGAGCGTCGTGATGGATCCTGCGCCGGAGGACTCCCCGAACACGGTCACCGCACTCGGGTCACCACCGAAGGCGTCGATGTTGTCTCGAACCCATTCGAGTGCCGCAATCTGGTCTCGCAGACCACAGTTCGATTCGAAAACAGTATCCGCGGTGGAGAATGCAGACAGGTCCAGGAATCCGAGTGCGCCGACGCGATAGTTGAAGGAGACGAGAACGACGTCGCCGGTTTCAGCCAGATGACGGCCGTCGTAGATCGTTTGGGCGGCGGATCCGAGGCAGTAGGCGCCGCCGTGAATCCACACCATCACCGGTCGCGGCGTGCCGTCGGGTCGCGGGGCCCAGACGTTGATCGACAGGCAGTCCTCGTCGATTTTGAAGGCCCGATCGATCGGAACCGCCGGACTCTGGCCTTGCGGCGCGATCGGCCCGAACTCACGACAGTCGCGCACCCCGTCCCACGGCTGTGCGGGTTGTGGCGCTCGGAACCTCCGCTCACCCACCGGCGCCGCTGCGTAGGGCATGCCCTTCCACGCGAATACACCGCCATCCGGATACCCGCGGGCTTCTCCGCCTCGCGCCCGGATCACCAGAGTTCCGTCCTCGCCGAGATTTGGTCGAACGTCGGTCTCCATGTCTGAATCCCCTCCCGACCCGCGCGTGTGGCAATCAAGACCAAACCTACCAATCTCGGACGGGTGTGCGCCGAGTACGCAACCCCTCGGTGTTAAGGTCGCCTAGTTCTGACACGGGGTGCTCCGCATGGGCGGGGCTGAGAACACACCCGGGAACCTGATCAGGTAATGCTGACGAAGGGATGTCATGGCTACTACGCAGCCTGCATACAATTCTGCCGAAAACTCGGTGGCCACAGCGCCGTCGACGGATCGGTTCACAGATCGACTCTGGGCCGAGACGAAGGCCCTCCGCGAGTCGATCGACTCACTGGAGTTCCTCCGCCGCCTCGGCGACGGAACATTGCCTCTCGACGCGTTCCGCACGTACATCGAGCAAGACAAGCTTTATCTCGAGGGGTATTCGAAAGCGTTGTCCCTGGTCGCGGCCCATGCCCCGGATCCGCAGTCCGCGGGCTTCTGGTCGAATTCCGCGTCCACGGCAGCGACAGTGGAATCTGCGCTTCACGACGGACTTCTCACCGGTGGAATTCTTCCAGCGGGATCGGGAAGGCTCGAGCATTCGCAGGCCTGCCTGGGATACGTCTCGTATCTGACGGCGACTGCAGCAACTGCGCCTTACCCGGTCTCCGCAGCGGCAGTACTCCCCTGCTTCTGGATCTACGCCGAGGTCGGCCGCGATCTTGCCGCTTCAGCGCGCGAGGTACTCGACGCCGATCCGTCGCATCCGTACGCACAGTGGGTCACGACCTACGACGCACCCGAATTCCACGAGTCGGTGGCGCAGGCCCGCGTACTGGTCGATGCTGCGGCCGAAGCTGCCACCGAGACAGAGCGTGAGGCGATGAGTGAAGCATTCCGCATCGCCAGCCGCTATGAGCTGATGTTCTGGGATTCCGCACTCCACCAGCAGCCTTGGCCGGCGTCGTGATGTCGTTTGCGGCGCTGCGCCGCACGCTTGCCACGTCTGCCGCGATCGCAGCCGCGTTCACAGTTCTGACCGGATGCGCCTCTGACACCGGCTCTTCCGACGGGACCATTCGGTTCGCACTCGACTGGACACCGAACACGAACCACACCGGTTTGTACGTAGCACTCCAAGAGGGCTACTTCGAGGACGCCGGCCTGGACGTCTCGATCCTGCCGTACAACAACACCTCGCCCGACACCCTGGTCGATGCCGGCAATGCCGAGTTCGGCATCAGCACACAGAGTCAGGCCACGTTCGCCCGTGCAGCCGGCGCCGCCACGACGTCCGTCATCGCGCCACTTCAGCACCGCGCCACCGGCATCGGCGTGAAGGCGGATCGTGCGGACATCACGCGCCCACGTGATCTCGACGGGAAGACGTACGCCGGGTTCGGCGATCCCGGCGAAGTCGAAACGCTGCAGCAGATCATCCGCAACGACGGCGGGACCGGGAACTTCACGACGGTCACGCTCGGAACTTCCGCGTACGAAGCCGTGTACTCGGGCCAGGCAGACTTCACCGTCTCCTACTTTGCTTGGGAAGGCCTCGAAGCGGAGCGAAACGGAACTCCGATGCGGTACTTCCAGTACACCGATTACGGCTTCCCCGATGCATATTCGATCGTGATCAACGGCAACCAGCAGTGGTTGAAGGACCATCCCGACGAGGCACGCAAGTTCGTCAAAGCCGTTCAACGCGGATATCAGACTGCTGCCGACAACCCGGACCAGGCCGCGCAGGATCTCATCGACGCGAACCCCGGAGCATTCACCGACGAAGACCTCGTGCGTGAGAGTCAGCGGATGCTCGCCGCCGACTACATGAAAGACGCCAACGGTGTTGTGGGCGCCCAGAATCTCGAAACCTGGTCGGGCTACTCGGGATTCCTCTTCGAGAACGGATTGCTCGCCGGACCCGACGGGAAGCCGTTGACCCAGAAGCCGGACTGGTCGGAGTACTTCACCAATGAGTATCTCGACGCGTCCTGACGTGAGCGGACGGTTGGTCTCGACCATGCGGCGGGCGCTTCCCGCGCTCGCCGTGGTGGTGCTCCTCGTGGCGGCGTGGCAGATCTACGTCGAGATCAGTGGGATTCGGCCGCAAGTACTTCCGTCTCCGGGGCGCGTTCTGTCCCAGGGGTGGGACAACCGCGAGATCATCTCCGGCCACGCCTGGTCGACATTGCAGGTCACGTTGGTCGGCTTCACTGTTTCATTGGTATTGGCCTGGATTCTTGCTGTGGTCGTGGACTTTTCGCCGTGGTTGTCACGCGCGCTGGTACCACTTTTCGTCGTCTCGCAGACGCTGCCGATCATCGCCATCGCGCCGCTGATGATCATCTGGTTCGGCTTCGGGTTGTTGCCGAAGGTGTTGGTGATCGCCCTTGCGACGTTCTTCCCCATGACCATCGGACTCATCGAGGGATTTGCCGCGGCCGACCGGGAAGCGGGCGCTCTCCTGCGCAGTATGGGCAGCACTCGCTGGCAGGAGTTCCGATACGTTCGCCTTCCTTCGGCAATCCCGCGATTCTTCACTGCCCTGCGCATCGGCATCACGTATGCGGTCGTGGGTGCGGTGTTCTCCGAATACGTCGGCGCTACTTCCGGTTTGGGTATCTACATGAGCACCCAGAAGAACTCCTTCCGCACCGACCTGGTGTTGGCGGCCGTACTGGTGACCGCGTTGATCAGTGTCACGCTGTACTTGCTGACGTTCGCCATCGAGCGCATCGTTGCACCATGGGCGATGAACGAAAGGTCGCGGACATGACTGACCCGATGGTCGAGGATGCAATGGTCGAAATCCAGGACCTGACCAAGAGGTTCGACACGGCCGGAGAATCGCGTCTCGTGCTCGATTCGGTGTCCTTTGGCGCCGACGCGGGCGAATTCGTGTCGGTGATCGGGCCGAGCGGCTGCGGCAAGAGCACGATCTTCAACGTCCTGGCCGGGCTCGAATCCCCGACCGCGGGTTCGGTCCGTGTGGGCACGCGCGCAACGGAATCCGAAGCAGCCGCCGAGGTGCACACCGCGTACATGCCGCAGAAGGATCTTCTGTTCCCTTGGCGCTCGGTACTGGACAACACGGCCCTCGGTTTGGAAGTGCAGGGAGTCGGCAAGAAGGAAGCACGCGAGCGCGCTCGCGAGTTGTTCCCGGCGTTCGGACTGTCCGGATTCGAGGACGCCCGGCCGTCACAGCTGTCCGGCGGCATGCGCCAGCGAGCGGCGATGCTGCGCACCGTTGTTCAGGGCAAACCTGTCCTGCTGCTCGACGAGCCGTTCGGCGCACTGGACTCGTTGACCCGCACCGAGATGCAGGCCTGGCTGCAAGACGTGTGGCAGCAGTACCGGTGGACCGTGCTGATGATCACCCACGATATTCGTGAAGCGATCTATCTGTCCGATCGCGTGGTCGTTCTGTCGGCGAGGCCGGCAACGGTCAGGTGCGTCGTCGACGTTCCCTTGCCGAGGCCACGCGAACTGGACATGATCACCTCGCCCGAGTTCGCCGACGTCGAGCGTGAACTGCTTGCCGTTCTCCACGACGAGACTCGCAAGTCGCTACAGCGCTAGCGGTTACTGACAATGCGCTGAGAGCGCGCCGATTTCACCTGCCGTTCAAGAGAAAGTGCATCGCAACGGTGCAACTTCGCGTAGGATGTCGCGGCGCGTTCGCCCAAAACGCCTTAATATCAGCAAGATCCGAACGCTCGACACGCAATCCGTCAACGCTGCACAATTCTCTGTACTCTTCGGTAACGTACACTCGGTCGCCTACGAGACCAACGGCCAGAAGGTAACTGGACGGTAAAGCGGAATCGTGGAGGCACAGTCATCGCAACAGATTTGGAAAGGGACAGCGTGAGCACACTGCAGTCAGGTCAGAGCCTCGGAGTCGGCCAGGAACTCAAGTCCGACAACGGCGCATACACCCTCACCTTGCAGGACGACGGCAACCTGGTTCTGTCCGAGGGCGGACAGGCTGTTTGGGCCGCAGGCACCAACGGATCCGGCGCCAACCGCGCCGAGGTGCAGGCTGACGGAAACTTCGTCATCTACAAGGACTCCGACGCCGTGTGGGCATCGCAGACCGCAGGCAACGACGGTGCCTCCCTCTCGGTTCAGGACGATCGCAACGTCGTTCTGTCTGCCGGCGGAAATGCTCTGTGGTCTTCGGACACTGCAATCGCAGCGCCGGCCGCCGAGGCTGCCCCGGAGCCCGCTCCGGCACCCGAGCCCGAGCCTGCCCCCGCCGCTCCGGCAGCGCAGAGCTACACCGTCGAAAGCGGCGACACCCTGTGGGCGATCGCAGAGCGTTTCTACGGTGACGGCAACCAGTACCAGCGCATCGCGGATGCAAACGGCATCCCGAACCCGGATCTCATCAACGCCGGTCAGGTACTGACGATCCCCGCCTGATTCACTGCTTGACCTGGCCCTGGGTGCCGACGTCCGCGTCGGCACCCAGGGCCTTTTGTGTTCTACGCCACACAGATTCGCGTCCCGCCCAGCAGACCCTGATACTCCATTGCGGCATCTTTTCGCCTACAGTACTTCCGTACTGCTCCCGAAGGACAGGTGTGCATGAAAGACAGAACAGTCATGATCGGCGCTGTCGCAGTGGCCGCTCTTTCTCTGACATCAGGCCTCGTTTTCGGCGGAGCAGCCGGCGCATTCGGTGCCGGCGGCACTGTGGTGAAGCCTCCCACTCTGGTCTCGTCGGTTTCCGTGGAGTCCGTCGCCGGGATCGAACCGGCCGCGTTCTACAGCTCGGTTGCAGTCCCCACGGTTGTCATCCCGCCGACGCCGACCTGGCGAATCGCCGACGAGACGACTGCTCCTCGTAATCAGCCGCTTGTGGTGACCGCGACAAGCACGAGCTCCGCCACCTCGACTACGACGGCCACCAGTACGACAACACCCGTCTCATCCACCACAACTGCGTCGGCTACCGCGACCTCGTCACCGACCGCGACGGCCGCAACCACCAAGACCAGCACCACCCCCGTTGTCACGACCGGGTCCACGCCGCCCGTCGTCGAGGTCTCGCCCGTTCTCGCCGGATAACCCTCGCTCTTTCGCCCGCACACCGCCTGGCGTGACGGCGGTTACAGGCACACTTCAGTCGCCGCTCTCGAATAACCGATCTACCTGCGACTACCTTCCTCGTCGTCACTGTTCGTGGTCCGCTGCAATCGGGTCGACCGGAAAAGGACAGCAGCATTGTCGGAGCCTCGCGATACCGTATAGGTCTGAGCTTTTGCGGAAGGAGGTGGCTGATGAGCGCAATGGGCTTCGATCTCGATGTCAGTGTCGACCGGGCGTGGGCAGAATTTCAACGTCGCCTCGGCGATCACATTTCCATCATGGTCGACGGCGACGTTCTTGCCGTGGAATCGTCCATCGGCGACTTCGATCCAGCTGACGGCGCAGCGCCATGCGTTCAGTTCCTCGTGTGGGACGAGAACACAGTCCGCTGCGAGGTTCCTTCCAACGACTTCCTTCATCCGCGCTATCGACTCGAAGATGCCGACGAACAAAAGTTGATCGCACTCGGCTGGAATCCGCCTTCCGAGAATCTGGAGGATCCGAACAACTCCCCCGCCTTCTGCGTCGACAAGGCGCAGAACTGGGCCGATCAGCTCGCAGCGATGACTGTCGCTGCATTCCGTGATGTGTTCGGTGTGCAGCACCCGGCTTTTCTATCCAGCGATCTCACCGGCAACGAGCAGACTCCGGATTTCGATCCGTCGGTCGTCGAGTCGACAGAACTTCCGACCCTCGACCCCACCGCGGCCTACATGCCCAACGACATCGACCATCTCAAGGAGTTGGTCACTCTCGCTTTGCTTCCCATGCTCGGCACTCTTCCCGAGCGAGACAGCGACGGCGACATACCCATTCGTGTCGGTTCGACTGTCATGTTCGTCGGTCCACTTTCCGAGTCCATGGACGTGCAGTTGTTCTCGCCGCTCGTTCAGGACATCAGCAACCGCACCCGTGCAGCCGAGGTCATCGCCGATCTCAACCGCAAGTGGTCGCGCATCAAGTTCGTCTTGATCGACGACCGTCTGTCGGTGTTCCTCGAGGTGGCGGGTTCGCCATTCGTTCCCAAGCAACTCACCGATACGTGCGCCGCCCTGACGTCGTTCCTGCGTACCGTGGACGACGAGTTCGCCGCACGCGTCGGCGGAGACCTCTTCTTCGCGAACAAGAGCGGTGACTCCTCCTCGCTGCAGCCCGATCTGACGGCCGAGGACCTGCCTCCCGAACTCGAGACCCTGCTGCACCTCGATCTGGACGTGGCCGAGGATCTCGACGCGGTAGCCGATGTCTGTGGTCGTGATCGCGATCTGATTCTTCAGCTCCTCCACATCAGCAACGAATGGCAGATTCAGCTGCGTAGTCAGGCTGTGGACGCCCACAGTCGCGGAGACGCCGAAGAGGCTGCGGGATACGAGGATCAGATCGGCGGGTGGGAACTCATGGTCGACCGTCTGCGCGGGGCCTTGCGACTGGTGGTCCTGCCCAATTCTCGAACCGAGACGCCGGCAAAGCCGCAACCTGAGCAGATGGGCTTGTTTGCCGATCCCTTGCAACAGAGCCTCTTCGACGATCCGTCCTGACAACACGGATCGGCTTTCCCGCTATTCGAAGTGGGATTTGAAGATCTGTCCGTGGACGCCCACGGTTCGATCGACTACCTGCGAGACCGTGAAATCGGCTGCGGCAGAAAGATACGCGTAGGCCGTCGCTCGATCCATACCGCGATCATGCTCGAGGAAGTCGAGTGCGTTGACCACCGCGCGCCGCATGGCACCGTTGAGGTCACTGTTCTGCCCATCGACCGAACCGTTGGGGTCGGACAGGCCGATCGGAATCCACGCCTCCTCGGTCTCGGCGAACGGGTATCCGAAAGCCACCGATGGAGCGTCACCGGAATCCTTCTTGCACACGCTGAGTCGGAACGTGCCGCGCAGCGATCCTTCCATCGCCGTCAGCGCCGCCTCACCGTCACCCATGGCCATGTGGGGGTCACCGACGTAGAAGAGGGCGCCTTCAGCGAATACCGGCAAATAGAAGGTTGATCCGACACCGAGATGCCTGATGTCGATGTTTCCGCCGCCCAGGGTCGGAGGAATCGAGTTCGACGACGGGGATGTCGGGTCTGCATCCGCAGAATAGGCAACTCCCATCATTCCCATGAAGGGCCGCAGGGGAAACCGCACCTTCGACTGTCCGAAAGGCATCACGCCCTTGCCGTCTTCGATCGCCGTGAAAGTGGAAACACCGCCGTACTTCAACGGGTCCTTTGTTGCGCGCCCGTCTGTGGCGACCGGCGGCATGACTTCGTCCAGAGTGATTCCCGCTGGAGCGGTTCCGTCTGCTGTGACGGCGAGAGCGCCCTTGCCGTGTCTGCTCGACACAACGCCGTACGGCACGCGGGGAATGGCTTCGAGAGTCTCGATCTTGAGTACGTCTCCAGGCTGGGCGCCTTCGACGAAGACCGGGCCGGTGACGACGTGCGGTCCGTCCTTGTCGAAGTTTCGTTCGGTTCGGTTGTATTCGGCCGCAACGGCAATCGCATCCTCGAGCACGTCCTTCTCGGAAACGCCTTTGCTACCGAAGTATTCGAGAGGATTGCGCCCTTGATCCTCGAGAATTCCCTCGTGCGAGAGGGCGTCGATCGTGACGGTCTGGCCCGACTTCATCCGCATCACCTCGCGGGTGTGGATGTTGGGCACATAACCCCACATGACGTCCGACGGATCCGAACTCAGATAGTGATCGCCACTGACGTTTCCGCTGCCCGGTTGCAGAATCGGAATGCCATCGGCGAACGGTAGTGCAGAGGAGGACGATCCAGCCGGTGACGCGTTCGAGTGCGCGCATCCCGAAGCCACACCGGCAACTCCTACGCCCGCACCGAGGGCAGCGACTGCCCTCATGAATCCGCGTCGGCCAAGACCTTTCGTCAGGTCTTCGGCTGCGTTGCGGGCAAGCGTGTTTTCCATCGAGTTTCCTCCGGAGTGCGTGACGATGTGCGACTGCGAAGAAAGCTAGACCCGATTTGTTACTCGTTCATTACCATTTCATGGCAGGAAAATACAGTTGACTGAGAATGAATTCAGCGACGGCGAAGCCGCCACAGCGACGTCGTTTCACGTGCCCGGGCGGCGTGAAGCGCATCGGTTCGGTCACTGACCTTTGCGTGCGTCGGTTTGACGTCCATGCGGTCGACAACAGTGAGCCCACCGGCCGCAATCAGATCGTGTAGTTCGGATCGCGTTCGGAGACCGAGGTGTTCGGCAATGTCCGAGAGGATCAGCCACGCTTCTCCCCCGTCGTCCAGATTCGCTGCGACACCAGTCAGGAAGCCCTTCAGCATCGCTCCAGCGGGGTCGTAGACGGCGTATTCGATGGGCGAGGTGGCCTTGGCCGGAATCCAGGGAGGATTGCAGACCACCAACGGAGCGGTGCCTTCGGGAAAGAGATCGGCTTCCACCACGGTCACCTGATCGCCGTAGCCAAGCCGCGACAGGTTGGTGCGCGCGCATTGCAGTGCCCGGGGGTCCTGGTCGGTGGCCGTCACCGTCTGAACTCCACGCCGCGCCAGGACGGCAGCAAGAACGCCGGTGCCGGTGCCGATGTCGAAGGCCGATTCCGTCGACGGCAGTGGCGCAGACGCGACAAGATCGACATACTCCCCGCGGACGGGTGAGAACACTCCGAAGGCGGGATGCACTCGTGCGTCGAGAGCCTCGATGAAAACACCTTTGCGGTGCCACTCGTGAGCGCCGATCGCGCCGAGGATGTCACGCAACGAGCGAACCGAAGGCTCACCGGTAATCCCGAAAGCTTCGGTCAACGCGACTTGCGCGTCCGGGGCTCGCCGGAGTGGAATCGACAGATCTGCATCCAAGGGAATTAGCAGCATGCCGAGGATCTGCGCGCGGCGTCCTTGGGTCTGCCGGTGGAGATGGAAGGCTTTGGCTGGGTCGGCGGACGCTCGGCGCGGCTTGCGGTCGATGCGCGACGCGACGGCCTTCGACAGTTGGCGAGCGTTCTGAAAATCTCCGCGCCACAACAACGCCGTGCCTTCGCATGCCAAGCGATAGGCGTCGTCGGCCTTCATCGTGTCGTCGGCGACAACGATGCGCTTGGGCACCGGGGCGTTGCTCGTCGAACCCCAACGGGCCGATTGCTCGACGTCGTTCTCGGTCCACACTGCGAATTGTTCAGTCATGTAAGCCCTTCCGGCGTCCGACGCATAGCGGCCGGTCTACCGGCTGATGTGGTCCAGATCTGCAAAATCTGCTCGTCTGGTGTCCACACTAGTCGGGACCGGCCGCGCTACATGACTGCGAGAGGGATGTCAGCCCTTGGCTACGCGAGCTGCCTCGGCGATCCGAGCCTCGGCGACCGCGTCAGCAGCCTCGCCGGCGAGGATTCCGTCGTTCTTCGACTTCGCGAAGATCTCGGTGACCGTGTCGAAGATCGTCTCGACCTTGAGCTTGACTTCTTCGGCCGAGTTGCCCTTCAGCTCGCCGGCAACCTGGATGAGGCCGCCGCCGTTGGCGACGTAATCGGGGGTCCAGGTGATGCCGCGGTCGCGGAGAATGTTCTCGACCTCGGGCACGGTGAGCTGGTTGTTGGCAGCGCCGCAGACAACCTCGGCCTTGATCGAGCGTGCGGTCGTGTCGGTGAGGGTTGCGCCCATCGCGCAGGGTGCGTAAACGTCGAGATCGGCGTCGATGATGCTGTCGACGATGCTCACCTGCGGGAAGTCAGCCTTGACGCGGTCGAGCGCTGCGGCGTTGACGTCGGTCGCGAGAACGGTCGCGCCGTCTGCGAGGAGGAGCTTGATCAGCTCGTAGCCGACCTTGCCTGTGCCTTCGACACCAACAGTCTTGCCTGCGAGCGACGGAGTGCCCCAATGCGACTGCGCCGCGGCGCGCATCGACTGGAATACGCCGAGGGCCGTCATCGGAGCGCTGTCGCCGGAACCGCCGACCGTAGCGTTGCGGCCGACGACGAAGTCGGTGTTACGACCGATGATGTCGAGATCGTTGGAGTTGGTTCCGACGTCACCAGCGGTGATGTAGCGGCCGCCGAGGGTCTGGACGAATTTTGCGTAGGCGCCGAGCAATTCGTCGGTCTTGGCCGTTGCGGGGTCGCCAATGATGACAGCCTTGCCGCCGCCGAGGTCGACGCCGGCAACCGCAGCCTTGTAGGTCATGCCGCGCGAGAGGCGCAAAACGTCTGTGACTGCGGCGGATTCGTCGGAGTACGGGTAGAAGCGCGTTCCGCCGAGCGCGGGGCCGAGCGTCGTGGAGTGGATGGCGACGATGGCCTTGAGGCCGCTCGCGGGATCCTGGAAGAAGCTCACCTGCTCGTGGGGGTAATCGCGCAGGTAGTCGGCGCGATCGAACACGCCCGCAGTGTCGTCATGGGAAACAACGGAGTTCACGGGCTCGGCGGTGAGAGTCATTGTGGGATAGACCTTTCCGAAGGATAAACGGGGCGCAGTCGAAATATTGGGGCGAATTGGCCATTGGGTACTATTAGGGACAAATAACCCAAAGAGAATCCCGCTGAGCAATTCGTGGAACCAATGCTCTGCCTGAGTTACGATTTGGTCAATGCAAATCTCTTGAACTAGTCAATTCGATCATCCAGTGACTCATATCACTGAGGAGAGGTTCACAAAGTGCTCAGCATCGACAAGCTCGACGTCCAGTTGCTCGGTCTGCTCAGCAAGGACTCGAGGATGAGTGTGGCCGAGTTGGCCAACTCGTTGGGCGTCGCCCGCAACACCGTCCAGTCGCGAATGAAGCGCATGGAATCCAACGGACTTCTCACCGGGTTTCGGCCGAATCTCAATCTCCCCGAGGTCGGTATCCCGATTCAGGCATTTGTCGGTCTGGAACTCGAGCAGGGCAAGATCAGTGCAGTCGCTCGGAGTCTGACCGAGTTGCCCGAGGTGATCGAAATTCACGCCACGACCGGTCGCGAGGATTTGCTCGTTCGCGTCGCCACCTCGACGCACGCGGCCCTGCAGAAGTTGGCCGAGCAGATCGTGTCACTTCCAGGCGTCACGCATTCGACCACGACCATCGCTCTGACCAATCCCCTTCCGTATCGAATTCAGCCTCTCCTCGAGCACCTCACCAATGACGCCGGCTGGGGTCGTTCGACCGCCTTCCCCCGTCAGCAGGACTAGGACGGGTGGTCGCGTCGATGCTTCCAAGTGCGCTAGTTTCATGGTTATGAGTGAGATCCAGGGACAGCGCATCGCGTTCATTCAGGCGACGTGGCATCGCAACATCGTCGACCGTGCACGCGACGGATTCACCGACGCGATCGTCGAGCTCGGCTACCCCAAGGACACGGTTGATTTCTTCGAGGTACCGGGAGCTTTCGAGATCCCGCTGCACGCCCGGCGGTTGGCCAAGACCGGCCGCTACCAGGCGATCGTTGCCGCAGGTCTGGTCGTCGACGGCGGTATCTACCGGCATGACTTCGTGGCAACGGCCGTTATCGACGGTCTGATGCGCGTGCAGCTCGACACCGATGTTCCGGTCTTCTCGGTGGTTTTGACGCCGCACCACTTCCACGAGCACGCCGAGCACGTCGACTACTTCAGCACGCATTTCGTGAAGAAGGGCGCCGAGGCTGCTCGCGCGGTCGACGCCACCGTCAAGTCGTTGAAGGCCCTGCCCACCAGCTAGTCGTTACCCAAGTCTCGCTGAGTCGAATGCCATCGACTCAGCGAGATTTTTTGTGTCTATCGAGGGGTGTCGACGCTTGCCAGTGCGGAGACATTCGAGTCGTCGACTTCGCCGTAGCGGTCGACGCATTGCTGGAAGAAGTCCCGCATCTCGGTGACCACCTGGATGTGGCTGTTCAATGACTTCTCCAACGAATCTTCACCATCCTTAGCTTTCTTGGAGAACTTCTCGGCCAGGTTGATTCCAGATTGGAGCGTTCCCATTCCAGAAACATTCGCAATCACGAACAGATTTCTGCGCATCTGATCGAGTTCGCCAAGAAACCCTTCGCATGCCGCAACCACATCACGTGCGATGTCTGGCTCAACTTCCAGTCGCGAGTCGTCAGACCCATTGCTTCGATCAGACCCACTCACCGAGACCTCATTTCGGTAGCGTCGGTTCAAGATTGACCGACAGACGCTGCACAACAACACAACTGGACTCTTGCCGAGCCTCAGACAGCTTTCGTTCTACGTTGAACCAGATTGAGCCGTGTTCGACCGAGAAAGCAAGGTAGCAACCATTGTTGTCCTCGTTGTCGACGCGCTGATACTCGATACCACGCCGCCCACCGACAGTGAGTTCCTCGAACCCTCGGAAATCAGGATTCCGTCGAACATCGTCGACGGTGTACGACGATGAATACACGGTCAAGAAATACCAGGACCCGCTCCACCCACAGATCTTCCATCCTGGCTGCTCCACGCCCGCCGCACCAGCTTCCTCAGTAGCCGGATCAAGCCCCACTTCTTCCAACACCGAGTCCGGAATGTCCTTGCACGGATCGAACAATCCCTCTTGGCCGGATGCAGGCTCAGCCGCCCCCTCCACGACTGAGCTGCATCCTGCCGCAGCCCACACCAACACCCCAGCCATGAGCAGTCGCCCAACCCCCACCGACCCCCGCATGACACCCCCTGTTGATGTGGACCCACTGTATTGGATGCACCGGAGGCTCGATCGGTTCCCGCAATCACGAAATTCCCAGTTCAGGTTCGCCGGTTCACTCAGAGCGCATCTTCAGCGATTGACGCTCAGCTCAGCAGTCGCATACTGGAGAGGTTGACTACGACTTCGGGAAGGCACCGAGTGAGCGCACCGAAAGCCCCGGCCAAACCAGCGATCCTCAGCGTCGACGACGATCCTGGTGTTTCGCGTGCCGTCGTTCGAGACCTTCGCAAACGGTACGGAGAGAAGTACCGAATCATTCGTGCGGAGTCCGGCGACCAGGCTCTCGAAACCTTGCGTGAAATGAAACTTCGCGGCGATGCAGTCGCTGTGATCGTCGCCGATTACCGCATGCCCGGTTTGAGTGGAATCGAGTTCCTCGAACAGGCAATGGACCTGTATCCCGTAGCTCGTCGCGTTCTCCTCACCGCGTACGCCGACACCGATGCTGCGATCGACGCCATCAACGTCGTCGACCTCGACCACTACCTCCTCAAGCCTTGGGATCCGCCGGAAGAGAAGCTGTACCCCGTCATCGATGCGCTGCTCGATGCCTGGGCAAGTTCGAGTCATCACCCCGCCGAGGAAACCAAGGTGATCGGCCATCGTTGGTCCGAGCGATCATCCGACGTCCGAGAGTTCTTGGCACGCAACCAACTTGCCTATCGCTGGTACATGTCAGACGAGCCGGAAGGCCAACGACTGCTCTCGGCTGCCGGTACCGACGAACTGCGGCTTCCCGTCGTCATCGCATCCAATGGGGATGTCCTTGTCGAGCCCACTGACGCCGAACTCGCCGACAAACTCGGGTTGAGTACCACCCTCTCCGAAGACTTTTACGATCTCGTTGTCATCGGCGGCGGCCCTGCGGGTCTGGGCGCTGCTCTGTACGGCGCTTCGGAGGGACTTCGGACGGTCCTCATCGAACGGCGGGCGACTGGCGGTCAGGCCGGCCAGAGTTCACGAATCGAGAACTACCTCGGCTTCCCCGACGGAGTGTCCGGCGCACAGTTGGCCGATCGGGCGAGGCGCCAGGCAACCAAGTTCGGCGCCGAGGTCATCACCGCGCGAGACGTCACCGGTTTGGAAATCAACGGCTCGGCCCGCACAGTGCGTTTCGACGACGGTTCGTCGGTCGACGCCCATTCGGTCATCTTGGCGACCGGTGTTTCCTATCGCCAGCTTTCGGCGCCGGGACTCGATACATACACCGGCCGAGGGGTCTACTACGGATCGGCCGTCACCGAAGCCGCTCGGTGCAGCGAGCAGGATGTGTACATAGTCGGCGGCGCCAATTCGGCAGGGCAAGCTGCGGTCTATCTCTCCCGCGGAGCTAGGTCCGTCACCATTCTCATTCGCGGCAACTCGCTCGAAGCCTCGATGTCCTACTACCTGATTCAGCAGATCGAAAAGAATCCGAAGATCACCGTGCGCACGTGCACGGAGGTAGTCGGCGCTGAGGGTGACGATCACCTCGAACGAATTACACTGCGTAACAGAGCCACCGGAGAAGAAGACACTGTCGATGCTCAGTGGTTGTTCATCTTCATCGGTGCCGCTCCCCTGACCGACTGGCTCGGAGACGTGGTGGTCCGCGACGGAAATGGCTTCGTTCTTGCCGGCCCGGACCTTCCGTCCGAAGGCGTCACACCGGACGGGTGGCCGCTCGACCGCGCACCACATCATCTCGAAACCAGTGTCCCCGGAGTGTTTGTCGCCGGGGACGTACACGCCGAATCGGCCAAACGCGTCGCGTCGGCCGTCGGAGAGGGCGCGATGGCCGTGATGTTCGTCCACCGCTATCTCGCTCAACAATAGGGAGATTCGATGTCCATTCCTGAATGCAGCCCAGACTTGCTCCGCACCCTGTTCCTGTTCGAGAAGCTCACCGACGATCAGCTCGAATCACTCTGCCAGGCAGGCCATATCACCGAAATCGATCGAGGTCAGGTCTACCTCGAAGGTGAGCCTGCCACCTGCTTCTACGTCCTCATCGAGGGCGAGGTGGTGCTGTCCAAGCTGTCGGGCGGCGAAGACATCGAGATCAACAGGACCACCCAGCGCGGCGTCTACTCGGGAGGATGGACGGCGTATCTCGGCGATCGGGTACCGCAGGTGTACGCCGGTTCGATGCGGGTGACGACGCCCTCGACGTTTTTCGTCCTGGACGCCGACAAATTCGGCAATGCGATGCGCGAGTGGTTTCCGATGGCGGTTCATCTACTCGAAGGTGTTTTCTTCGGCAAGAAGAACACCCAGCAGATCATCGACCAACGAGAACGGCTATTGGCGCTTGGATCACTGTCGGCGGGATTGACTCACGAGCTCAACAACCCTGCAGCTGCGGCGGTTCGAGCGACGGCGTCGTTGCGTGAGCGTGTCGCAGGCATGCGCCACAAACTGGGAATGGTTGCATCGGGCACCTACGACCGCGATGCCCTCGTCACTCTCATGCGACTTCAAGAGGAAGTTGCAGAGGTTGTCGCCAAGGCGCCGACGCTCACTCCCCTCGAAGCCTCGGATCGAGAGGATTCGTTGGGTGAATGGTTCGAGGATCATTCGATTCGAGAAGGTTGGGACCTGGCTCCGACCTTCGTGCAGGCTGGACTCGACACCGCTTGGCTCGAGAACGTTGCTGCAGCCGTTGACGAGTCCGTACTCGAAGGCGCAATTCGCTGGCTGAATTACACCATCGAATCCGAACTCCTGATGAACGAGATCGCCGACTCCACAACGAGGATCTCGACGCTCGTCGGTGCGGCCAAACAGTATTCACAGATGGACCGCGCTCCCTTCCAGACCATCGATGTCCACGAATTGCTCGACAGCACGTTGATCATGTTGGGGCAAAAGATCGGAAGCGGAATCGAAGTCGTCAAGGAGTACGACCTTGCGTTGCCTCCGATCGACGCCTATGCCGCCGAACTCAATCAGGTGTGGACCAACCTGATCGACAATGCGGTGTCTGCCATGGACGGATCGGGAACACTCACCGTTCGGACAAGCCGCGATGGCGACCGCGTGTGCATCGAGATCTGCGACACCGGCGCCGGGATTCCCGATGACGTCATCGACAGGATCTTCGAACCCTTCTTCACGACTAAGCCTGTCGGTGAGGGAACCGGTCTCGGCCTTGATATTTCGTGGCGAATTGTGGTTGGCAAGCATCGTGGTGAGCTGCGGGTCACGTCTGAGCCCGGTAACACCCGGTTCAGAGTTTTGTTGCCAATCGCGGGCCCACCGCGGGACACGCGCGACGACTAGTCGCCCTTGCACGGCCGGTAGGCAAAGCGCACGATGAAATGACCGACTTCAGTCAGCGAGAGGGTGGACCATGACCGACGGACTTCCAGCGGGGATCGATCCGAGCGTGCCGCCTAGTGGCGCGGGATGCGTCGAATGCGATGCGAGCGGCGGTTGGTGGGTGCACCTGCGTCGATGCGCGCAATGCGGTCACGTGGGGTGTTGCGACTCCTCACCGTCACAGCACGCGAGCAAGCATGCGGCCGCGACAAAGCATCCGTTCATGCAGAGCTACGAACCCGGTGAGGATTGGTTCTGGAGCTTCGAAACCAACGAGGCGTACGACGGACCTGAATTGGCGGCGCCCACTTCACATCCCGTAGATCAGCCGACGCCGGGGCCTAAGGGTCGTGTCCCAGCCGATTGGCAGCAACACATCCACTGACTCAGTTCGGTTGGTCGATCGACCTCAAAGTCGAGACGTTCGACGACTCCTGATCCAATGCGTTGTCGATGCAGGCTTGAAACTGAGCCTGCATTGCCTCCACGACCGCGATATGACTCGCCAACACATCGACGAGCGCATCGTGGCCACCGACGGCCTTCTCCTCGAACTTAGCCTGTAGCGCCTGTGCGGATCCTAGGGTTCCAAACCCTGTCAATTGACCGAGTAGTGCGGCGGAGTTCAGTGCTGCCTCGAACTGCGCGCGGAGTTCAGCGCAAGCCGCGATCAGCTCGCCGGCGACTTTGGCATCGAGATACAAATTCGACATGTGACTCCTGTGTTCGAGGGTGTAGCTGCAATCAGGACCGCTGTCACGGGAGCAATGGAATCACTGTCTCGGCAATTCGTTCCACCAGCGTGCACGGCGTCTCGGCGCGCGCCGCACCGACCTTGGCGCCGACGCGGATCATCGCGGTGGATTGAGAGGTCGCGAACGCGACGTTGCAAGCAGAATCTGTTTTGTCATTGCGTTCCTGGTATATCAGGACTTCGCGCCCGGCGATTTGGGCTCGATGAAGGTCGCGCATGACTGGATTCTGTTCGACCTCTACGAGCGGATGATCGGTCGATGTCAGAGACAAGAAGTACCACCCACCGTTCCACGAGCAAATGTTGAAACCATCGATATGCGTGTCAACGATGTCAACCTCTTTTGTTGCCGGGTCGACTCCGACTTTCTCCAATTCCGCATTGCCGAGAACCTCACACGGATCAAACATCCCAATCACATCGACAGGGAAAGCCTCACCGTCGACCGTCGACGAACAACCCCCAACCAACAGCGCGGCCGCGACCAAGACCACTGCACCCCTCACTCCCACAGCACTCCCCCTCATTCGCTGCCCGGACACTCCAGCGACACTTCGCTGCCTCAATTTGGCAGGTCGACCGACCTCAAAGTCGAGACGTTCGACGACTCCTGATCCAATGCGTTGTCGATGCAGGCTTGAAACTGAGCCTGCATTGCCTCCACGACCGCGATATGACTCGCCAACACATCGACGAGCGCGTCGTGGCCACCGACGGCCTTCTCCTCGAACTTCGTCTGAAGCGCTCGACCTGATGCGAGCGTCCCTAAACCACCAACCCAACTCAGTTTCGCAGCAGCAACAGACAAATGCTCCAACGTCATTTGGTATTCGCCGCATGCCGTAACTAGCAATCGCGCCGTGTCCGGATCCAGCGAGAACGAAACCTCGGTCCCGGAGTCCTCATTTGAACCCATGCGTAGCACCACCTTCATCAAGCGAGCGATTCATCTGGGGAGCTCCGGGAAGAGTTTGTCGGTAATCGTCGAGGCGAGGTCACACGGGTCGATCGGCGTCTCACCGAAATCTGGGGCGATCCGAACGATCAGCACCCCCTGATTGGTCGGCCAAGCTACTGAGCAAATCTGTCCGGTCGCATCGTCACGCTGCCCGAATTTGATAGCAGGGCCGCCATGAACACTCGCAGCCCTTACATCGGCATTGTTGGTGTTCGCTTCGACTTCGTCGAGAGTGTGGTCAGTTGACCAGACGCTCAGCGAGATTCCCGTCCCATCCCATGAGCAGATTTCAAATCGTGGAATCTGAACTCCAAGAATCCCGCCTTCCTCAGTCGCCGGATCAACGCCGACATACCGCAAGGCGCTGTCGCTAATGCCGCTACAAGGGTCAAATAGCCCAACAGCCTCGTCGGCTCGTACTGCATGCCCCTCGACCGTCGAGGAACAACCCCCAACCAACAGCGTGGCCGCGACCAAGACCACTGCACCCCTCACTCCCACAGCACTCCCCCTGATTCGCGACCCGCTCACAGTATTGGACGCTCCCCAGCACAGATCGGTTCCACGACATTGCATTCCGTTGCAACCCTTCACCCACGCCGATAATCGGCCTAACGTCGATCTACCAGGGGATTCACAACGAAGTGAGGTGCGGATCAATGAAGGCAGCACGGTTCCACGGGCAGAAAGACATCCGGATCGAAGAGATCCCTGAGCCCGAATTGCGGCCAGGAACAGTCAAGCTGAAGGTCGCATGGTGCGGAATCTGCGGCACCGATCTCCACGAGTACCTCGAGGGACCGATCTTCATCTCCGCACCCGGACACCCGCATCCTCTCTCACACGAGAATGCGCCGGTCACGATGGGCCACGAGTTCTCCGGCACCGTCGAAGAGGTCGGCGAAGGTGTCACGGACGTCGAGGTCGGCGAAAATGTTGTCGTCGAGCCGTACTTCGTCTGCAACGAGTGCGCCCCGTGCAAGGCGGGCAACTACCACCTGTGTACGAAGATGGGGTTCATCGGCTTGGCTGGCGGAGGTGGCGGGCTCAGCGAGAAGGTTGTCGTCGACCGTCGCTGGATCCACAAGATCGGCAACATCCCGCTCGACGAGGCAGCTCTCATCGAACCGTTGAGCGTCGCCCATCACGCCGTCGTACGCAGTGGAGCCGAAAGCGGCAACGTCGCCATCGTGGGCGGAGCCGGACCGATCGGACTCCTCGTTGCGGCAGTCCTCAAGGGTCTGGGTGTCACGACGATCGTCACCGAACTCAGCGAAGCCCGCAAAGCCAAGGCCCTCTCCAGTGGAGTCGCCGACTACGTCATCGATCCCACCACCGAAGACGTCAAAGCGCGCGTCCTCGAACTCAGCGGAGGCATCGGCGCAGACATCGGTTTCGAGTGCGCAGGCGTCAACGCAGTACTCGACACCATGCTCGACACGGTCAGGCCTGCTGGAGTTGTTGTCAACGTGTCGATTTGGGGCAAGCCCGCGACCATCGACATGCAGAAGCTGGTCCTCAAGGAGATCGATCTACGCGGAACCATCGCGTACGTCCGTGACCATGAAGCGGTCATCAAGATGGTCCAGGACGGTGTCGTCGATCTGGCGCCATTCATCACCGGTCGTATTCAGCTCGAAGAGTTGATCTCCGAAGGATTCACCACTCTGATCGAGCACAACGACACTGCGGTCAAGATTCTCGTCAGGTCGTGACTGGACGGGGCACCTCGGGACCCACCGCAGTCAGCGACCCAGGTGCGCGCCCCTTGCCCCATCCGATCTTCTCTCGGTAGCGGCCGATGTGATCGTTCTCGATCGCATCGGCCGTTTCCAACGGTGTGGATTGCGGATGCACATACAGCGCATCCGTCGGGCAATATGCCTCACACATGAAGCAGGTCTGGCAATCCGATTGGCGCGCAATCACCGGGACGCCCGAGGGTGTCCGGTCGAAAACATCTGTAGGACAAACGTCTACGCACTTGTCGCAACCGATGCAGTCAGGCGCGGACACCAGCTCGATCATGACGCCACCAATGCAGACCCGACAGGTTCCGACGTTCGGGTCCACACCGAATCCAAACCTCCGGTGAGAACGTGATGATGCTGCGTTCCATCGAGTTCGGGATAATCGTCACGCTTGCTCATTCCCCGAGTCTCGGTCCGCGCCAACGTCGAGTGGTACATCCAGCGACCGACGGCCGTGATCGCGGCAGCCTGCCGCGCCGCCATCCGACCTGCTGGATCCGCGCCCAGATCCGCACTCACTGCACCCCACAGCGATTCGAGCTCAGCGAGCGCTGCGGATACCCGATCACCGCTGCGGAGGTAGTTCTTGTCGAAGGGAATCAGCTGCGCCTGAGCAGCTTTCACCACATAGTCGGCAGTAAACCCGGTTCGTGCCGGATTACGCAATCCGACGGTTCCGGCTCCGCGAAGACCACTGGTAGACCCACGTCCGACCGACAGCGCATAGCGCGCAGCACCGGTTCCCGCCCACGAACCAGAAGACATCGCCCACGCGGCGTTGTGACTTCCCCCGCCGGTAAACCCTCCGCAGATTCGCTCTCGGGTCGCAGCGTCCCCGGCGGCAAACAGACCTGGAACGGATGACGCGCAATCGTCATCGACGACGTTGATTCCCCCAGTCCCGCGAACAGTGCCTTCAGCGAGCATGCCGACCTCGAATTTGTCGGTGAAGGGATCGATTCCGCGGCGATCGAATTGCAGGAAGAAGTTGGGTTGCCCCAGCCTCATTCGACGCTGCACCTCAGCGTCGGCCCGATCGATCTGCGCGAAGACCCGCTCGTTCCGCAACGTGCTGGCGATGACGGACCTCCCCTTAGCCGAACCGGCACCTTCGAGCACGCTTCCGTCTGCGTGAAAGAACGTCGCGTACGCGTAGTAAGCCGTCTTGGTGATCGTCGATCCGGCCGCTGCGATTCCGTACGCGTTGGAGAACTCCATGCCGGAGAACTCGGCTCCGACTTCGGCTGCCATCAATGCACCGTCACCGGTATCGACGTTGGTGCCCAACGCACCGGACAGAAACGCACAACCTCCGCTGGCGACCACTACCGCGCCTGCCGAGACTCGGTAATCCTGTTGCTCGTGGCGTTGGTAGCCCGCAGCTCCGCGAACTCGCCCGGCGTCGTCCACCAACAACTCCAGCGCCGGCGAATGGTCGAGGATTCGCACCCCGGCTCGACGAATCCAGGTGCGCATCCGCCGCATGTACTCAGGTCCCTGCAAGCCGGTGCGTATCTGCTTGCCCGTGGTGGGGTCGACGGGGAACGGATATCTGCCCTCCGCCGCGAGGAGATCCATGTTGGAGTAGGTCTGCTCGAGGACGCGGTCCATCCAATGGTGGTCGGCCAGATATCCGCCGAGCGCCTCGCGTCCGGCCTTGGCCAGCTCACGGGCAGTCGTATCCGGTTCGACGTACCAAACACCCGTTCCGGAGGGGGCCGTTGCGCCGCTCGTTCCGCAGTAGCCCTTGTCGACCAGGACGACGTCTGCACCGGCTTTGGCCGCGCGCAACGCTGCCCACGCGCCGGCGGGGCCACCACCGATCACCAATACATCGGTGGAGAGTTCGAGGACGTCCGTCACTGGCCAGCTCCTGTCAGAGGTCTACGCAACACTTCTGTTGCCGTAATATTCCTCGGACGAACTACCCAGCGCCACAGTCAGAATCACTGTGAACTCAACCGCTCACCGTTGCATCGACAGAGCGCTACGACGCTTCCCGCTCCTCGTCGGTGCACAACGCGGAGTACTTGGCGAAGGCTTCCTGCAAGGTCAGCGATTTGCGTCGCTCGGCGATGTCGCGGGGCTTTCCCTGTGCAACACATCGACGAGCATGCTCGATCACAGCTTCACGAATGACGCTGGAAATGTCCGCGCCCGTGAGCTCTTGGAGGGTCTCTAGGGCCCTCAGTTCCTCTACGTCGAATCTCACCGTTACCGATCGTCTAGCCACGCTCAGGATGTTACTTGCGGGTACACCAAATTTGGTGAGTTACATATGCGTCGAGTCGAATATCTTTGGGCGCCAAAACCTTCGAATTCCGATCTACGTGGGTAAATAGTTTTCCACTCACGGCACTCATGTAATGCAACGCACACGGCGCTAGCCAGCGTGCCGACAGACACTGTCGCTGTCTATGCTTGCGAAACACTGCCTTCGATCGGAGATATACAGCGTGAGCATCGACCATATCGTTTCCGCAGTCGACGGCGATGCTGCCGAGCGAATCAAAACGGCCCTGACCCAGAGAGCCGCAACCTCGACGGACACGACCACGCTGGTGTTCGACGGCGTCCGGATCGAGATTCCACCGTCGGTCGGCGACGCCGTCGTGCAGCTCCTGACCTACCTCGCTGCCGGGGACAGCGTCGCCCTCGGGCCCGTCGCAGAACTCCTCACCACCTCGCAGGCAGCAGAGATCCTCGGCGTTTCGGACACGTATGTACGTAAGCTCGCCGACGCCGGGAAACTCCCGATCGAACTACGCGGCACCCACCGCAGGTTCCGCCTCGATGACGTGATGGCTTACCGCGAGCAGTTCCCCAAACGCGCCTAGCTCTTCGCGTACATTCCTTCGATCTCTTTCGAGAACCGATCGACGACGACATTGCGCTTGATCTTGAGCGTCGCTGTCATCTCACCGTCTTCCTCGGTCAGATCGCGATCGAGAATGACGAACTTCTTGATCGACTCTGCATGTGAGACAGCGGCATTGGCATCGTCGACGGCCTTCTGCAGCTCCGCTCGAAGGTCCTTGTCGTCACGTAGTTCGGCGACGGTGGCACCAGAAGGCTTGCCGTTCTCGGCCTTCCACTTCTCGAACACCTCGGGGTCGACGGTCAACAGCGCCGTGATGTAGGTCTTCCCGTCGCCGACGACGACTGCCTGCGAGACGATGGAATGCGAACGGATACGGTCTTCCATCGGGCCGGGCGAGACGTTCTTGCCGCCCGCCGTCACCAGAAGATCCTTCTTTCGTCCGGTGATGGAAAGGTAACCTTCGCTGTCGAGTTCACCGAGATCACCGGTTCGCATCCAGCCGTTGACGAATGTCTCTTCGGTGGCCTTGTCGTTCTTCCAGTATCCCTTGAAGACGACTCCACCGTTGAGTTCGATCTCGCCATCCTCGGCGATGCGAACCCCGTTGCCGCCCATCGGCTGTCCGACGGTTCCGATCTTCTGAGCACCCGGGACGTTGACGCAGTGCGCCGCTGTAGTTTCGGTGAGGCCATAGCCCTCGTAGATCGGAACTCCGAGCCCACGGAAGAAGTGCCCCAGCTCAGGAGTGAGGGCGCCGCCACCGGAGATCGCGAACCAGCACTCGCCGCCGAGAGCCTCACGAAGCTTCGAATACACGAGCTTGTCTGCCACTGCGTGCTTCGCCTTCAAGATCAGCGAGGGACCGCCCTTGTCGAGAGCTTGGCTGTACTCCTTGGCGGTAGCTTCTGCGAAAGCGAAGATCGCGCCGGGGACCTTCCCACCGGACTCCGCCTTGCGTGCTGCGCCGTCACGAACTTTTTCGAAGACACGCGGAACACCGAGGATGGTGTTGGGCTTGTACCGCTCGAATTGAGTTGTAATGGTGGCAAAGTCGGACCAGTGCGCCTGCGACGCGCCAGCTTCGAACGTCGCGAGGGACACCGCGCGAGCCAGCACGTGAGCGAGCGGCAGGAAGGTCAGGACTCGGTTTCCCGGAACCGCCACCTTGCCGATCGATGCCGTGAGAATCCCGCGCACCTCGGACAGGAAGTTGCGATGCGTGAGGATGCATCCTTTGGGGCGGCCTGTGGTGCCGGAGGTGTAGACGAGTGACGCCAGATCGTCGACCTTGATGCCCGCGAGTCGCTTCTTCAACTCGGTGCCGTCAACGTCGGCGCCCTGTGCGGTCAGCTTTTCGACTGCTCCGTCGTCGATCTGCATGACGGCCTTGAGAGAGCTTGGCGCGTCCTGGAACAGCTGCTCGTGCGCGCCGGTTTCGACGATCGCGATGACGGCCTCGGAGTCTTCGAGGATCCAGCTGACCTGCCCCTGAGACGACGAGTCGTAGATCGGAACGGTAGCGGCGCCGGCAGCCCAGATGGCGAAGTCGAAGAGCGTCCACTCGTATCGGGTCGCGGAGAGGAGTGCGACGCGGTCGCCTGCCTGCACGCCAGCGGCGATGAGACCGTTTGCGACGCCGGTGACCTGCTCGGCGAACTCTTTAGCCGTTACATCTACCCAACCCTCTCCCTTGGGGCGGGAGAACACCGTCAGTTCGGGCGTGCGCTCGGCGTGAGTGAAGACGGTGTGCACCACGGACTCATTGTCGGAGATGGTGAACTGGGCTTTGGCGCTGTACTCACTCACAGGGTGTCATCTCCGTTGGTCTGCGATTCGATGCTGATTCTGAAGCGGTGGAGTGCGCGGGCGAAGTCTGCGACCTCGGACTCGGTCCAATCGTGCAGCCTGCCGGCGACTTGGTCGAGCCGACGCGCGTCGGCGGCGTCGAGGTATTTGCGGCCCGCCTCCGTCAGGTGCAGCGGATTGCCCTGGCGAACGGATCCCGGATCGGCATATACCCAGCCTGCCTCGATGCAGCCGCGCACTTGGCGCGAGATGGTCGAGCGGTTGACGCCGAAGACTTCGGAGATCTCCGTGGCCTTGCAGCCGTCGTTGCGGCCGATAAAAGAGAGGAAGGAATGCTGCGCGATCGACGGGTGGTCATCGGAATGCCGATCCCCCGTCATCAACTGCCGCGTCAGGTGCACCAGCTCGTCATGAACGGCTGGTGGACCGGTGAGCGCCATTGCTCCGTCGTGTTGCACTGGGCAACTATAACGCTGCCCCCAGTCCCGATTGCAATATGACCGCCGCCACCGACAAGAAGTCCGTCGGTGGCGGCGTGAAAAGTTAGACCAGATCCTCACCGTTGCGGCGAGCAGTTGCCCAATCCTTGAAGAATCCCTTGCTGATGACTCCCAGCACGACCAAGACCAACGCCGGCCAGATCAGAACATAAATGGTCAGTAGAGCTGTACTCATTCGTATTCCTTTCACTTGTCTCGACGGTTACTTTCCGGACGCTCCCACGGCAGGAAGCTCGTCATCGTCGAAGTCTCCCGTCCGCTGCTTGATCAGTTCGAAATCGAACGTCTCACGCTGATTGACGGACATCGCAAAGCACACGACGGTACTGACGGCATAGGCCACCAAAGATCCGCTGAGCGTTGGGTAGTCGTGGAGGAAGCCGATTGCGAACGGCGCGGACAGCACGATCGCCAGGCCACCGACGATCTGCGCAACCTTCAGGCCGAAGAATCCAAATGCCATGAGCCCCAGCACCACTCCGATACCGACAACGGCAACGATGTCGGAGAAAATCCCGAACATCCCATCCATCGGCACCCAACTGAATCGGACGGGCAAGAAGGCTACAAGCGCCACCAGCACCGACACAGTGAAGGCCTTGTTGGTGACCTTTCCCCAATAGAAGCTCGCGATAACCGGGAACACCAGCGCGCCCCACAGCGCGCCGACGAACACCAACAGATCAAGAATGCTCAGTTGCAGACTTGCCAAGGAGATAGCCGCCGCCGTGGCAACTATCATCGTTACTCGGCCGATGAGCAGCATCCGTCGAGGGTTCGCATTGGCCTTGCCTGCGACGGCTTGGCCGTAAACGTCGGTCATCACGATGGATGAGAGCGCAGCAAGGTCCGAGTCTGCCGTCGATGACAGCGCGCCGATGATCATGACAAAGAAGACGGCCAGCAAAATTCCGGGCAGGTACGACGCGGCCATCTGCGGAATCAGATTGTTGACGTCACCATCCATCGGCTCGATTCCGAGGTATAGAGCGAGAACACCCAGCATTCCGACACCAATGACCGTTGCGCCGTATCCGACGGTTGCGGTGATGAAGGTGGGCTTGATCAGGTCTTCGCGGACCGCGAACAGACGTTGGGCAATGGTCTGGTTGCCGATTGCGTAGGCAAGAACTGCTGCGATGTACGGCGCGCCCTGCTCGAAGAAGGCAACGCTCGAGAAGAAGTTGCCCTGCTCAGCAGTGAGGTTGCCTGCCCCGGATTCGAAGGCTGCCGGGAACCCTGCCGCAAAGAAGATGAACGGCACCAAAACCGCTACCGCACCGAGCATTCCGATCAGCTGAACGAAGTCGGTCAACACCGAAGCGCGGAAGCCCGACCACAGTGTGTACAGCAAAACGCCCAGCGCAACGATGAACACACCCTGGATGAAGTTGAACGGCGAAAGTAACGCGATCAGCAGACCACCAGCGAGGAAGTTCGACATCAAACTGATGAGACTGCCGACGATATTGGAACCCGCGAGCATCAGCTGACTCGAGCGTCCGTGCCGCGCGTACATGACCTCAGCCAGCGTGTGGGCTTTCGGTGCCACTTTACGAATTCGCTGGCCGAACGGATAAATGAAGAGAATCATCAACGCGCCCCACAAACCGTAGTGAATGGGGCCGGAGATTCCGTAGGTGTAGCCAGAAGTGGCAGATGCGTACATCGACGACGCCCAAATCCAGGTGGCCGTCATACTCGCGGCCGAAACACCAAATCCTAATTTGTTTCCGGCGGTCATAAAACCGTCGGCATTTTCCTGTTTCTTACCAATACGAAGAGAAATCAGAAATGTTCCACCATAAAAAGCAACAAGCAGTGAAACAATTACCAAGGTACTGAACTGGACCATGTCGGACCCCGTCACATGCCACATCCTTCGCACATAATCGGCAGAGCAAAGCACAAAACCCCTGTTCAGGATCTTTGCGCTTCGTTTCTGCACGCCCTAGGAGCGACCGCCATACCAACACCGGTCACATATTCAATTGACTAGCAACACGCACTTCGTCTTTTCGGAAACCCAACCTCCACAAAATAAATCTTCTGCGCAAGCTTTTGGCTCGACCACGCAATTCAACAACTGAGAATCGACCATAGCATGATGGCAATTTCGAAGAAAAACTCCGATATTTTCCCACCCGAAAATATTCATGTTTCCGCCGCAGTAAAATCGTGCGCTTCCAGCGCATATAACAACTCCGCATCGATTGAAATCGATGCTCGATTCGATCGCATACCTACATCGACAGGACCATCCTGGCAAACCGTCGGCCCCACTCGGGATCGGCGGAAACATGCTGGTCCAGCGGATTGGAGACAATCGCCCCGATCATTCGCAAGTACACGAGAGTGTCTCGCACCATCCACGTCCAATCGTCGTCCCCGAGTCGTGTTCCGTCTGTTGTCGACCAACCCAATGCCGTGAGGCCTTCGATCATCACTTCACTACGTTCGGACTCCGACAAGCCGGCAGCCAACGTAAGGAACAGAATTCGGCCGGCTTCCTGCGCCAACTCACCCTTTCCCAACGGCATGGCCGACACGATGTGACGCCACAGCTCGCCTTCATATGCAAGCACTGACGCGCCGAGTCGAGTCAGAAGCAATGTGCCTCGGAGTTTCCGGACAAATCTCAGTGTCTTTGCGACTTCAACGAGTACTGCTAATTGCGAGTCACTCCCTGCCGTGACACCGATCCAGTCGCTGCCCCAATCGAGTTCGTCTCGGGCGGCCGCAACATGGTCCGAAGGAAGTGCCCCGGACGCCGTCAAAACAATCCCACCACCTCGCGCGGAGTTCAGCAGCCACAGCAGTTGGCGGGTTGCTCCTTCACGCATCACCTCGAAATAGTTGTCATATCCGCCACGAAGCTCCGATTTGGCAACTGCGGCAAACAGTTTCGGCGCGGAATGAACCGACAGGCGGCGCAAGAACTTCTCGAACACCGAGCTTCCCACAGGTGGTGACTTATGCAGTGCCACTGCAATGGTGACTGCTGCATTGGACTCTGCGGGAACAAAACGTTCGGGATCGAACAGTCCGGTACTCGCCTGCACATTCAGGAACTCGCGATACCCGATCGGACCGCCAGAATCCTCCGGCGGGCACGCTCTCTCGCCGTCGAGACAGGATGGCTCAGGAATCGGCTGGTCTTCGACAATCTGCTCGAGAACCAACGTGTGACTCCACCTTGCGCGGGCGTTGTACTCATAACGGACGTACTCCCCTACCGCGGTAACTGCCTCGTCGATCCGGACTTCGTCCTCACCAAACTCGTCTTCCTGGTATCCGTCGCGCTCGATCACATCTGGCGCGATATACCGATCTGGGCCATTGTCCGTTGAATGATGGACACTCACCCACTGATGAGCGTGTTGATCTCCCCACCCCATCACCGCCTGCACAATCGAATGAAGTTGGTCCAGTTCGATATTCGACGGAACCGAAAACCGTCTCCAAATAGGCGGCGTGATGCAATCGAGTTCGATCCGCATGACAAAGTTCGCCACCTCCGGCCGTCGACGCTGATTCCGCATCTGCCTCGGCGTAAGGACCTTCATCTGGCTTTGCGTCGCTTGATATGCAGGTACCAAACGCAGATGTGAAGCTCGCCGAACTCGCTGACCCGTCATGTATGGAGGCTAGATCTACCTACCGACAGCCGAGATACTCACTGCCACAAGGTTGCCCGATTTGTCGGGGCTCGCATCTCGTCGCTGGTCGGCTGTCAAGTCCAGATCAACACGGACCTACCCAGGCATCTTTGATCATCCACTGCGCGGAAAATAGTGTGCGCCGATTACCGTAGACCTGACAGCTACCGCACGAAAACAGTGCCCAGCGCCTGCTCGGACTGGCACAGAACATGAGGATCCATGAGCGACCAAGACACGACCGCCGACCAGCCCCTCCACATCAACGGCGCAATTGCCTTGGTGACGGACGAGCGCGACGAGTTGGTTCACCTGTGCGTCCAGACCCTCGCCGAACTGCTGGGCAGTGAGCCTGCCACCGATGACGACGGCGACATTGTCGTGCCGGTTCACGGATTTGTCGCCTACGTGACCGTCGCCGACGACGGACCCCAGATCAACGTTTGGTCTTCGGTTCTGACCGGCCTCGGCAATCCCTCGCACGCTGCGACTCGACTCATCGAACTCGCGCAGGAATGGCCGCGCCTCCGCTTCGCCTTCAGCGGCGACCACCTACTGGTCTCCACGATGCTCGACGCCGATCCCTTCGCTCCGCAGCATCTGCTGAACCTGATCGACGAGGTTCACGACTTCACTCACGAACTCGACGACGATTTTGCTGAATCCTTCGGCGGAGACCTCGACTGCGACGCCGATGACGACAGCTACGCCGGAGACTGCAATCCCGGCGGTTGCGGCGGTGACTGTGACTGTGCGTGCGGCGATGATGCAGACGGCGTCGACGGTGATCTTGGTATTACACAAGTTAAGTAGTCTGGCTCATCTTCGATCTGCTCCGCAGAGCGCTCGCTGGCGAAGTCACGAAGCGACATAGATCTGCGTGCGGTGCCAGTCCAGATAGACAACATCCGGACGCTCCGCCTTGTCCGGCAAGATCAATCGGTCTCTCAGAGGTGGCTTCCCGAGTGCGGCGCGAAGCGGACCTTCGATCTCCATATCGCTCTCGACGCCGGGCGCGTAATGGAGGTTCAAGTCCTCATCGACGGTGATGAGCCCCGTATCGAAGGCAATGTCATGTGTCGGACACGCGGTGAAGCCGTTGCGACGGTCAAGTCGCTCTTTGTCAGTGCTGTCTCGCCAGGGCTTGATATGGCTTGCAGTAAGGAGGCGCGGCCGGCGTCGGCCACCGATGTTCGCGCTAAGGCCACAGAACACGCAGCGGTGCTCGTGATTGCTGAGTACGCCAGCGGCGAACCGATGCTGGCCGATCCGAACCCTCGAGGTCAGCAATCGCTGGGTGGTCGCGATGGGGATATCTTTACGCTCGCTAGACCACTTTTCGAGCGACTGCTCCAAGGATCTCTCGATCTCACTTTGGACTAACTCTTCTTGTCCCGCCAACCACAGCGTTTCGCCGTTTTCCAATTCGAGGAAGTCTGGCAACGCATGTTCGTCAATTCCGTGGGAACGCGCCGACCGCAGAATTCGAAGGTATACGTCCTGCATCAACACGCTGTCCGAAAGCATCAACGACGCGACTTCGACCTCATATCGCCCGCCATGACTACGTGTTCCATCCAGGTTCGCCATCTTTGCGATAAAGCTCGTGGGCGGACGTTTGAACAAACTCGCAAGATGCTGGACCGGCATTCCCGCTCGATGTGCAGAAGAGCTACCGAACCGGCGATGGTCAACCAACAGCGATGCGCAGAGCGACAACACGACCTCGCTCGGAACGAACGGCACCTGTCGGCTTCCCTTCGGTACCTCCTGACGTGCGAGTACCGATTTCCACTGCGCCTCCAGCGCGGCGGGCGATGGGTCAAGAAACTCGGAGATCACCGAAGGTGCCACTATGCGCCTTCCTGGTAAGCGTCCAACCCGCAAGTTCACACACTAGCCGGCGCCGCGCGGAATCATTCGAAGCCACTCGTGTGGTATCGCCATCCACTGATGAAGGAGTCGGGCGAACCAGTGCGCCAATCTGGCGGCCCCAAGGACCACAACGGCGCGCTGAGAGGAGGAGCCCCTACCGGAACGCACTGCCCTTCGAGGTCAGTGCCTTCACCCGCTCGACGGTCCAGACCGCCAGCACATCGACCTTCCGTTTACGGCCGGTCTCCTTGTGCGTGTCGATCTCCTGCTCCGCGATGATGTCCTTGATCCCGTCTGCATCGAGGGCTGAAAGACGCTCCAGCAGCGCTGCTTCCCCATCGACCTTGAAGACATCGAACGGGTCGAAAGCCCCCGGCTCCCGCTTCACCTTCGGTACAGCAGCACGACGACGCGGCGCCGGCGCAGAAGCAGGTACCACAACGGCGGATCCATCCGACGGAACTGCGAAAGCGCTTTCGATTGCCTTCGCGAAGCGCGGGGTACGGGCAGCTTCCTCTGCAACTACCTGAACCAGTTTGGCCAGCAACACCGATGCCGAGGCATTGGTTGCTCCCAACTTGAGGAGCGCTGCACCGGTTTCCTGCACCTGCACGCGACGACGCGCCTCATCGATACCCGCACTCATAGCTTCGCCTGCGCTTCCGTGAGAATGTTCTGCGTAATTGCACGCATCTGATCGAACTGACCTGCATTGCCGTACTTCACCTTCAAAGTGCTGTACGGGTGAAACTCCGCCGACGCGGCAATCTGATTCGACTCCGCGAGATACTCCGGCAATACGTGAGGGACGTTGGGATCGCGTCGAAGATTTCGCACAGTCGTGCGGTGCACCGCCGAGTTGGACTTGTACTTGGTGATCACCAACCCGAGTTCGAAGAGTTCACGGCCGAGTTCTTTGCCGAACTTCGCGATGTGCGTCTGGATCTGCGGAATGCCGTACGTGGAGAGCACATCCGGGATCGTGGGGATCACGTAGCCGTCAGCCATGGCCAATCCGTTGAGTGTGATCGGCCCGAGATTCGGCGGGCAATCGATCAGAACGTAGTCGTAGTACGGCATCACCGGGGCGACGGCATCCCTCAACAATTCAACCGGCTTGGTGGAGTTCCGATCAGCAACCCGAAGGGCACTGATCTCCTCCTGTAGCTCGATCAAATCGAGAGATGAGGGAAGCAGATCCACACCCGTCACTCGCTTGACCGGAGAAACTCCGCGCTGAATCGAGGCTTCAAGATCGAAGTTCGACGTGCCATCGACGGCGTCGCGGAAAATGGTTGCGCTGGTCAGCCCTTGCTTGTTGAGTTCGAGCCAGTGATCCTCACTGATCATCATCGTCGTCAGATTGATCTGCGCATCGAGGTCGATCAACAGCACGCGCTGACCGAATTCGAGCGACATGAACTCGGCCAACCCCGCGGTGATCGTCGTCTTACCGACGCCGCCCTTGAGGTTGATCGTCGCAATCGTCTTAGCCATCAGAACCCATTCCTGTCTCCCACCACAACACACCTAGTTCGCATCGACGATCGCCCCTGTCCCTGACTGCTTCACCCGAAAACCGATTCGCCCCAACGGCTCCGCCGCGTGCGGAAGCGCGTACGAGAACAACGTCGCAAAATCGCGCGAGTCCACGGGACCAGCCTGTGCCCGTTTCAACTGACGAGGAGCCGGATCGTTCGCCAATACCAGAATCAATGCACCGCGAGTCTTCCGATGAAGAGCACCCGCAAGCGGTCCACCGTTCTTCTTCGGGCTGCCCGCAATGTGCTCGATCGCATCGCGCTCACGGACGGCCGTACCGGTGAAACCTGTTCGGTACTCGCGTTCCTGACGCTTGCGATTGACGATCGGAAGTTTCTCGTGCCAACCCTTGATCTCGATCGGCTCCCGGGTCTTGGGGTACGGCAGCAGAACTGCAAAATCCTCGAGCAATCCGGATTCGATTGCGGTCGAAAGCGCTTCGCGGTGGGGACCGAAATCCCACCCGTTCGCCCACTCGAACTGGTCGACTGCCTCCAACACCACATGGGCAGGGACAATGCCGTATCGCGCAGTGAACGATCGCGAAACATCATCCTTGTCAACGAAATTGAAGGACCCTGTTTCGCCCAACGACTTCAATAATGGTGCAACCGCGTCGAAGTGCCGAGCGTTGATCGAACCGTCACCTCGCGGGGGCTGCATCGTGAAGCTGAAACTTTCACCGCCCATGCCTCGATAAACCAGATCGGCGTTGAACATCTTGTTTCGAGCCGTTGGCCTCAGCCACGGCAGCTGCTGAAACACCATCGGCGGCACATCGCGTGGAGTGACCCACGGTTCGCCCTTCTCGTTCACGCCGCTGAACCGAGTGAGCTCGTTCCGGAACTCCTGCTCGTCCCGAACGATCGCCTCGAACGCCTTGTACATGTCGTAGTCCGCGCCGGCGGGTCCGCCAACCGTGCGGCCGATGAACAGGCGCACCAAGTCTCGGTACCCGGGGCGGAATCCGAACCATCGTCCCATCTGCATCAATGTGTCAGCTTGGCCCGTTCGACGCGTGTAATAAGTGATGGTCAGGCCCTCGACCGTGAAGCCGCGACTCAGCTTCGTGCCGCCGACCAGAATCTTCCACACGCCGCGTTCCTGGAAATCGAGGGAATCCTGTTTGTAGTCCTTCTCGGCCGCGCCGTTGACCACGATAACGGGGCTAGTTCCCTCGGAAATCTTGTCGTAGGCAGCGCCGATGAATTCCTCCAACTCGGCAAACGAACCAGGATTCTCCAGTTCACTGCCCCGAGCCGCACTCACCACCGCAAAGTCTTCGGCCCAGAGCTTGTCCAGCCGGGAAAGACTCTTGGCCTGGCTGTATCCGGCCGATTTCCACAAGGCCTTGAAGTCGTCGGCTACGGCGTCATGCTCGGCCTGCTTCACCGATTCGTGCACCAGCATCGTGTGGTGCCGATACGGCTTGGCGCCCTTCGATTCCCGGAATAGCTTGATCGCCCCCGTCAGGACAAACGAGTCGAGCGCTCGCAACTGCTCGGCTGAGCGATCCTCGTCGCACTCGGCCCGGAGATCCCGTACGTACGCTTTCTGGTTCGAATTGGCCGGAGTCTTGTCGTCGTCTTCGAGATCGTCTAGATCGTGGAAGTCCGCACCACCCATGTACGGGCCGGGCCGCTCGAGACTGACGATGAAGTCCGAAGGAAAGACGTTGACGCTGTCTTCCGGATCGACAAACACATTGGCAAAAGGTGTTGCGGTGTAACCGATGTACTGGGCACGCTCGAGTAGACCGAGGATCTCAGCAATCTGACCGTTGATCGCCGTCCGCTCGACCTGCTCGGTTTTCATCTTCTTCGGATCGATCGTGTTCACCGATGCCTGATCGGCTTCGTCGTCGATGATCAGGGCAGGAATCTGATCGAGTTCGGTCGGCACTTTCTTCAGATCGGCCACCAGCTTCTTGAGGCTGGAGACGTTCTTCTTCACGACCGCGATGCGAATATTGCTGGGGTACAGATTCTTCGGATCATTCAGCGGAAGGGAGTGATCCACGGTTTCGAAGTGCAGTGCGCTCAGGCCCGCGAGCAGGCTCTTGTAGTCAAAGGTCGAGGTGGTGAGTCGACGGATAGCCGGGATTTCATTGGTCTTGTTCGGATCGATTTCGTGTTCGAGAAAGTTCCCGTTTCGCCAGTCCTCGTCGTTGGCGTAGTCGTCGTCCACGCCTGCACTGATGTTTTGACGACCGACCAATTCCATGTCGAGGCGTCGCTGAGTCTGGCTCCGGAGAATCTCGATAGTGCCGGTCAGAACGATGACCAAGCGGTACCCAGCGTCGATCGCCTTGGCCACTACGCCACTGAAATTCGCCGTCTTCCCGCTCTGGACGTAGCCGACCACCAAACCTTTGGACTGATACGGCTCGGGCCGCGTCGGATCCGCAAGCCGGTGCACAACCTCAGTGGTTGCAATGTCCAGCTTTCCGATTGTCGCCTCGTCCCAGTTCTTGTCGGCTAGAATTCGCTTGTAAGCGCGCCAATAGAAGTCGTGCTCGCGGCGGCGTTCGGAGGTGTACCAGGGGTCCCACGGCTGCTGAGCCGCAATGACAACGGGCCCACCTTCGCGAGGGAAGTGCGCATCCATCTCGGCGTGGGCGTCGACCGGCAATCCCAACGAGTCGTAGATCCGAGCCCGCCGTTCCGGACTTTGCGGAACAGTCGAGCCTACCCACGTCTCGACACTTTCCGCATCCCACTGCCGTAGACGCGAGGTGAGCGCCGTTCGTACACCGACAGCACTCTCATCGAGGAACACATCGATGATGTCCGCGATGGTCAGGCCATCCGGATAGCTCGCTCGCAGGCGCGCGTTGACCGGGTAGAGCACGTTCTCGGGCGGAAACCCGTCACCGAGTTCACGCGCAACCGCACGGAATACTTCATCACTCACTGCACTACCTGCTCCCGGTGCGCTGCCACTGCGGAAATCAACACTTCCTGCCACGCCTGCATCTTTTCCCTCTGACGAGCGCCGATTCTCGTTCCTTCGAACATCTCACTCACCAACAGGAAGACAAGAGTCTTGAGCACCGGAGCATCAGCCGGGTCGAGACTGCGACGTCCGAGCAGATCACGCCGAAAACGCGCATTGATCCACAAAGTCCGAGTCTTGAGGTCGACTTCGAAGAACTGATCACGCGCCAAGGCTCGCCAACCCACAGCAACAGGATCATCACCGACGCTGAATTCGAAGGCGTCGCTGAAGGAATCGAGCACGTCTTCCGGAAAGCCGGACGCCGGCTCGATGACGCTGATCGGCCGAGGTGCAGAACTTCGGGCTGCCCGCACGACGCGCTCGGCATCGGTCAGATACGAACGGAATCCACCGTTGCAATCCGTGAAGACGGCCCCGTCGACGGCAGCCGACGCAGTGGCGTCGAGCGTCACCCCCGATTTCTCGGGATTGATGGTGATGTGCTGCAGCAGAGAATCGTTCAGATCGACAGCAATTCGTGCCAATCCGTAGTCCGGTCGGCCCCGCACTATCGCGTTCCAGCCGCCGATCTGCAGGAGTCGATCGTGCCGATAGAAGTAGAGCCCCTGCTGGTCGCGGCCGGGGGCGCCGTGGATGCGAAATTCCGGTGCATTGCTCCGGGCGGGCCACATGTGAGCTTCGGCGGTTACTGTGGCACCGGCGATCGACACGGTAAGTGTCCGAGGGTAGTTGGGGTCGCCGGTGCGCGGATACCGGAACGGGTCGATGGCACTGACTGTGCGCAGCGCGCCGGCGCGTCCCGCTTCGACGTCGAAGACATCCACAGTCAGAGCGATCCGGCCGGATTCGATGAGACGGTGAAATACGACGCCGAGGTGACTGCGCACGTCGTTGATGGTCTGTTCGAGCCAGCTGGTCTGCTCGTCCGCGTGCGCGGACATGAGAAATGTTGTGATGCCGCGCCATTCGACAACAGTTCCGGTGTCGAAGGGAAAGCGGGGCGTGACTGCGTCGAAGAATTCTTCGGCTTGCCGGTCCTCGATCACCGAAACTGACTGACGCCCCTGCACTGAGGCCGAGTCGATCTCGCGGCCCTGCGTCGGGTGCCCGGACTTTCGAGACCACACTCGGAGCAACCGAGCCTGACTCAACGACGCCGCCTTCATCCCTACACCGAAATGACCCAGGTCCCCGGCGGCATAGTCGCGTCGGCGGCCGTAGGTCATCGCGGAATCAATGGTGTCACTGTCCATGCCGGAGCCGTTGTCGATCACCATCATCGACACGATCCGTGTGCCGTCCTGAACGAACCTGATCAGCACGTGGGAGGCCTCGGCGTCGAGGCTGTTGTCGATCAGATCGGCGAGCGCTGTCGCGATGGTGTGGTGCAAGCCGATGGCGCCGGCGAGGGACTCGTCCGCAGCAAGGATCTTGGTGCCCACTATGCGGGTGTCCGCGACGTCAGTCATGGGAAGCATCCTTACCCTCTACCTCGTCGATTTCGGATGCTTCGCCGCGCCTCCATGCCGCCTCCAGGAAGTCCAAAACCACGTCTTCACCACGATCTTCGTACGCGCGCAGTATCTTTCGTGGACGGTCTTCGCCGTCCAGACACACGGCTTCGGCGAGAATCCGCACCACATGTCTCTCGGCAGTTCGCAATGGCTCGCGATTGCCAACCTCTGCAAGTGCCTGACGTAGTGGGTCGATGTCAGAGTGAACGATCGCCGGTCGGACCACGCGGAAGGTTCCGTCTTGCCACAGCTCGAGCAACACGTCTTCGCCCTCCACAGCGGAGAGTTCACGCAGGAATCGGCGGATAGTGCCGAACGTCGGCTGCGCTCCGGTCCACCGAACTGCTTGAACGCCGAGATGGCTCTCCAACTCGATGGTCTCACCGCGCACACAGCCGGCAGCGACTGCAACACCGGCGGGTACAGCAAATCCGGAGCCCCGCAGATGATCTGCGGTCACAGTCAGTCGATACCGCCACGTACTACCTGACCGGTACAGGCGGCGAGTCAACTCTGGCGTCTTCGCAGTGTTGCGTGTCCGCTTGCGCCGGACTATCCCGTCACCACCAATGTTGAACTCACTGGCTTCTTCAGCCTCTCCCGAAGAAACCGGTTCCTCCCCAACGGAATCCGCGCTTCCCCAGGCGTGCAGCCGCCACACTGCGCCGTCGAGCGCCACGCGATCGTCGGCCTCGAGCGCGCGCTCGATCGACCGCTCACTGCGATCGGACTTCAGTAAGTCCACTAGCTCGACGACGGACTTCGGCGATCCGACGGCTTCGAGCGCGCCGACTGCCAGATCGGAGATCCGACGCGCACGCGTCAGCGCAGACTCCGCCACAACGACAACGCCGCACCACGCAAGCCACTTCTCCAGTTCGCCGCGTGACATCGACACCACTTCGGCGACGTCGTCGAGTGCAACCACACCGTTCGGGGACTCAAAGTCCTCGAGCAAGGTCTGAGTCCGTTTCTTGGCCTCCGCGACGCCCGGAGCGGCTGCCCAACCGTCAGTCACCTCGAAGTAGTCGTCGAGACGGTCCAGAACCAACCACAGCGGAACTCCGTAACCAGGCACCTCCGCCGCGATGCTCGGATGCACGTCGAGGAGGCGATCAAGCGAAGCTACCGGCTGAATCTCGACGCGCAGGCTGGCAAGCAGGTTCCCCACGGCTGTCCCGAATCCGCACGCCGCGTTGAGTTTGGCTTTCACGTCGGCCTCGATCTGCCCGACCCGCCCCGAGCCCACTCCGAGCTTGGCTCCGATCGCTCCCCTACGCTGCGGCACTCGCGCTACGATCCGCTCACGCAACACCAACGACTCCCGCTCGTCCAACTGGGAGAAGAGATTGTCGATTTCGTCAATCGCGTCGGTACGGTCGGTGTCGGGCAAGTCGTTCGGCGTCAGAGCCGAGATCCGGGCGGCGACTTCCTGAATCGAGGCCGGAGATTCGTCGTCGATCTCGACGGTGACGAGTGGTCTGCTGTCCTGACCTCGGACCCGTCGCCACATAGCAAGCTGAGCGAGATCGTCGAGCAGCGCTGTGATCGCGGGTGGGGCACCTGCTTCCTCAGTGGCCTCGACGCGGGCGAGCGGAGTCGTCATGACCGCACAGACCAACAGGTTGAGCACTATGTCGTGCACCGTCTGTTCGCTCGTTCCGCGCACGCCGAAGATCTCAGCGGTCGTGTGCATCAGCAGTCCGCCGATTGCTTTGTCGGTGGTGAGCCGAGACAGTGCAGTCACTGCGCGAGTATCCAGACTCAACGCCTCCAGCGGGAGATCTTCACCAAGTAGCGGAAAGCTCGCTCTTAATACCGCTGCCGCGTGGTGAGCGATGTAGAGGGACGCCAGCTCGGAGAGAACCTTCTCGAGATCGACCTCGAGAACAGTGAACGACGGCGCTTCGCTGAACCACCAATCAGGTGACGGTGCCAGCGGCTCGAGCAGCGCAGCACGATCGGATACGTAGTCGTCCAGCCAAGGAAACAGATCGACCCACAGCGTCTGACTCAGCTCGTTCGCGGGAAGCGAGTTCACACCCAACGTCAACGCACTACTCCCACTCACGGATACCTTCATTGCGGTCAAAACCGACCGCGATGTCGGTAACAAGTTACTGCAGCTCGTGAGCGGTCGCAGCGCCGGACCCGCTTACCCGACAGTCAGACTTCTCCGCTCAGTCGACGGCGGTGAAACCCTTCGCCCGATCTTTGTCGGCCGAGGTCCACAGCGTCGTCGACAGTTCGGCCTTCACCAGCGGGATAACCTCTTCCGCAAATCGGCGCAGGGTGTCCTTCTGCTGCTCGAAGTCGAGCACGTGATTGACCGACACCGATTGGAAATCGTGGCCGTAGCTCTCGTGATAATCGAGGATCTTCTCGGCGACTCGCTCCGAAGACCCGACCAATGCCGGCCCACGGTCGACGGCTTCCTCGATGGTCCGGAAGCTTGTCGACTTTCCGACCGCTTTGGGATCGTGCTTGCGTTTGTCGGCCTGCGCAACGGCGCCCTCGTAGATCGGACGGAACTCTTCGATGGCCTGCTCGGTCGTGTCGGCGAGGAACAATCCGCCCGAACCCGAACCGACATACGCCTTGGCCGGGTCATGTCCGTACGCCAGGTACTGCTCGCGGTAGTGGTCGATCAGCACTTTGTAGTTCTCACGAGGCTGGAAGGCGTTGGCGGTGACGATGGGGTCGCCCCACTTCGCCGCGAGTTCGACGGCCTCGAACGAGGTAGCCGATCCGTGCCAGATACGGAACGGGCCGTCGAAAGGACGCGGTAGCGTCGTCGCGTCCTCGAGCGAAGGCCGGTGCGTTCCCACCCACTTGACGTTTTCCTCGCTGATCAGCAGTTTGAGGAGTTCGTAGTTCTCGGTGAGGTACTCGTACTGCTTGGCGATGTCCAGACCGAGGAGCGGGTATTGAAGAACCTCGTTGCCCTTGCCGATCACGATCTCGAGGCGTCCCCGGCTGAGTTGATCGATGGTTCCGAAATCTTCGGCGACTCGGATCGGATCAAGTAGCGAAAGGACCGTGACACCTGTCGACAGCAGGATTCTGTCCGTGGCCTGCGCAATCGCCCCCAAAACGACGGTTGGCGCCGACGAAAGAACCGGCCCGGCATGGCGCTCACCCACCGAGAACGAATCGATACCCAGTTCTTCGGCGAGAACCGCCAGTTCGACGACGCGGTTGAGCCGATCGGACGGGGCAACTTCCTCGCCGGTCACTGGATGGGGTGGGTTGAAAATGATGTCCAGAACCTGAAAACGCATGACCCGTCTTTCTCGATAACCGCACAGCGCGCCTGTCCCTCGGAGGCTAGTGCGCGACTCGTCGACGGATTCACCATCCGAGGACGCCCCTGACACGACGAGATCACGAAAAACCCTATTCAACAACTACTTTCGAATCAATGACACTATTCGGTCGATAAAACTCTCCCCGATCCGAAGTCGCCCGAAAACATGCCGAACTCCCGCCAGGCAGGACCTGTGTCACCAACCAAACGAGCGCACGGTAAACATGAAGTACTAAGAGTGCGTTCCCTTATCGTTAAGAGGTACTTGTTATGAACGGTGCGGCGGCCATCGGTGATGGCATATTCCAGATTCCTGTCCCGATCACGGACAACCCGCTCGGGCACACGCTCGTCTACGCCATGGAATCCCCCGGCGGACTGATCTTGGTCGACGCCGGATGGGGCGACGACAACGGCTGGCAGGGCCTCAACGCGGGGCTCGCCGAGATCGGGCATTCGGTGACCGACATCGAGGGCGTCGTGGTCACGCACTTCCATCCGGACCACACCGGACTGTGTGGACGGGTCCGCGAGGCATCCGGCGCCTGGATCGCCATGCACGAGGACGACCACTACTTGTTCGATCAGATGGCCACTGCGCGTAACGAGGAGTGGATGGCGTACCAGCTCGACAACATGGAACGTGCCGGAGCGCCCGCAGCTGACCGTGATGCATTCCGACTGGCTGCCGCGGGTGAGTCTCCGGTGGGCCCCGAGTCCGCTCCCGACCGCCTTCTCGCGGACGACGAAATCATCGCGCTCACCGGCCGCGGCCTCCGCGTTGTCTACACCCCCGGCCACACGCCTGGTCACGTCTGCTTCTACCTCGACGACGCCGACGTCATGTTCACCGGCGACCACGTCCTGCAGAAGACGACACCGCACGTCGGCAACTTCGTGTACCCCCTCGACGAGCGTGATGCCCTCGCCGATTTCCTCGACTCGCTCGCACGGGTGCAGAACATGAACATCACCCGCGGTCTCGGCGCACACGGCATTCCGATCGACAACGTCGGAGGTCGCGCCGGCGAGCTGATCGAGCATCACCAGGAGCGACTCGATCACCTGCTGCAGGAGTTCGCCGACGACAAGCTCACCGTGTGGGACGTCGCGGCAAAGATGAAGTGGTACAAGCCGTGGGCCGAGATCTCCCCGATGGGAAAGACGATGGCGTTGTCCGAAGGTGCAGCTCACCTTCGCCATCTGGTTGCCCGAGAGCAGGTCTCTCAGGTTCCCGGCTCCGAGCCCGCGCTCTTCGCTCGCTCCGTCTGAAAGATCAGGGCCGACAAGCACTCCGCTCGTCGGCCCTGATCTCTATTCCGCTTCGGCCTGATCGACTATTCGGGTCGACGCCGATCGCGGGACCACCACCACCGGAACCGGTGAGTACCGCACGATCTTCGCTGCCCGACTGCCGAGGAACACCCGCGCCAGTGGACCTGCCTTGCTCGAGCCGACAGTCAGAACGTCACCTCGGTCCCACTCGACGCCCTCGAGCGCCTCGGCCCAGTTACGACCATGGCTGATAACCGATTCCATGACGTCGGGTATTTCGGGCAGTGCACGCACGCGCTCGAAGGCAGCGTTGGTCTCGCGCTCGACCACCTCGGCCCACTCAGAGATGATCGGTGAATCCCCCTCGGTCCCGAGTGTGGTCGTGTACTGCGCGTTTGCGCGAACTGCAAACGCCGCCAGTCTGAGTCCGGCATCGACACGCGCAGCCACGGTCGCGGCGGCGAGCACCAGATCGTCTTGATCGGGTGTGCCCGAGTAGGCGGCGGTGACGCGGCGAACCACCTCACCGGGCTTGCTTCGAAATCCCCTCGGCGCCAGCGCGACCGGGACGTCGGAGCTATGCAGCAAGCGGGAGGTGACACTGCCGAGAGCCACGTGACCGAACACCCCGGCCGTAGACGAATCCAGGACGATCATCTTGGCTTCGTGCTCGTGAACGAGATCGAGCAGGCCACTCGACGTCGACTGAGCCTCATGCACGACATAGGTTACGTCGACGTCGGAGGGCATGTCTGCCCGCGCTTTCGCCAGTGCCGCTTCGGCTTCGGCTCGCAATTGCTGGTGGTATTCGGCGTCGACCCGCGCCATTCCGGGCGGTGGCGGCGAGGGAATCACCGCGCAGATCACCAACGGTTCACCGGACGAGCGCGCCAACAGCGTTGCCAGATGGACGGTTCCGGAGCTGTCACCGTCGGGTGCGTATCCCGCGAGCAACGTCATGACTCGGACTCCGATCCCAGTTCGGCGCGGTTCTTCGCCCCGAGGCGCGAGTGCTTCATACCGTAGGCGAAGTACCAGATGATCGCGACGGTCACCCAGATGAGGAACACGTAGATCGTGACGGTTCGGAGGTCCTTGATGATCCACAGACAGCCCAGGATCGAGAGGATCGGCGTCACCGGATAGCCGGGAACTTTGAAGCTGCGCGGCAGGTCCGGGTCACTGCGCCGCAGGATGATGACCCCGATCGAGACCACAAGGAAGGCCACCAGGGTTCCGATACTGGTCATTTCGGCGAGGAAGTTGATGGGAATGAAACCGGCCAGAATGCTGATGACGACGCAGACGATAATGGTGTTGGGCACCGGCGTCAGAGTCCGCGGGTTCACCTTGTGGAAGATCGACGGAATCATGCCGTCGCGTGACATCGCGAACAGGATGCGGGTCTGACCGTAGATGACCACGAGCGTGACGCTGCAGATCGAGATCACCGCACCAGCGGCCAGAAGTGTTCCCGGCCAGGTAGATCCGGTCACCTGTTCGAGGATGGCGGACAGTCCGGCTTCCTGACCTTCGAACGATGCGGAATCCTGTGCACCGATCGCGACGGCGACAACGGCGATGTAGATCGCGGTGACGGACACGAGCGCAATGAGGATCGCGAGAGGGAGATTGCGACGAGGGTTCTTCACTTCTTCGCCGGCGGTGGACACGGCGTCGAGGCCGATGTACGAGAAGAAGATGATTCCGGCGGCGGACATGACGCCACTGAATCCGAACGGTGCGAAGTCGGCGAAGTGATTGCTGTTCCATCCGGCGATGCCGACCACGATGAAGAGCAGCAGAATTGCGAGTTTGATCGAGACCATGATGGCGTTGGCCTTGGCCGATTCACTGGCACCGCGAATGAGCAGAACACCGCACAGGCACACCAGGATCACTGCGGGCAGATTGATGATGCCGCCCTGCTCCGGCGCTTGTGACAGCGCGTCGGGGATCTGGAACCCGAAGAGGTTGCCAAGTAGCTGGTTCAAGTACTGCGACCATCCGACGGACACCGCCGCGGCCGAGACTCCGTACTCGAGAAGCAGACACGCGCCGACGGCCATGGCCGGAAGCTCTCCGAGCGTCGCGTAAGCGTAGGAATACGACGAGCCCGACGCTGGGACAGCTCCGGCCAACTCCGCGTAACAGATCGCTGTGAGTCCCGCGACGACACCGGCAACAACGAAGGAGATGATCACTGCCGGACCGGCGACCGGGACCGCCTGCGAGAGGACGAAGAAAATACCGGTGCCGATCGTGGCGCCGATGCCGAACATGGACAACTGCGCCAAACCGATACTGCGGGTCAGCTCACCGCCGTTGGTATCTGCGCCGGTCTCCTGGTCTATCTGCAAAGCCGGCTTGCGCCGAAGTACGTGTTTGACGAGAGTAGCCATCGACGCTCCTCTAGAGTGCCTGGTAGGAAACTGTTGTATCCTCATACTGCACGTAAGTGTCCTGCGACACAACAGTTGGAGCAAAGTTGCCCAGCTCACGCCAACCGTCCGGTCTGGAATGCCCGGATCGTGAACCACCTTCGGAGAAAACGGGGAGATCATGACCGGACCGACCATCACCGTCGACCTGCGTCGTATCGAACAGAATGCGCGCGTCCTCGTCGAAGCGTCCAATGCCAAGGGTATTGCGGTGGCGGGCGTCAGCAAATCTACATGTGGCTCCCCCAAGGTGGCGCGAGCAATGGTCCGCGGCGGCGTCGCACAGATCGCCGACTCCCGCCTGGACAACCTGGCCCGCATTCGCCGCGACGGCATCACCGTTCCCCTGATGCTGATCCGCGCACCGTCGCTGAACGAGATCGACGACACGATCCGCTACGCGGACATCAGCCTCAACTCCGAGTTGACGACGATTGCTGCTCTGGGCAGAGCAGCACGAACGCGAGGAGTCGTCCACGACATCGTGCTGATGATCGACCTCGGAGATCTCCGCGAAGGAATCCTGCCGGCGGAGGCGTTGGACGTAGTCGCTGAAATCCTTCCCATCGAGGGCATCAGACTGATCGGAATCGGCGCGAACCTCGCGTGCGTCGGTGGCATCCAACCGACCGTCGACAACCTGTCGAATCTGGTCTACCTAGCCGACGAAATCACGAAGCGGTTCTCGATCGAACTGCCGATCGTTTCCGGCGGCAATACGTTCTCGCTGCCACTACTCGAGACGGGCACGATGCCCGAGGGGATCAACCATCTGCGTTTGGGCGCCAGCATTGTTCTGGCCGAATCACCTACTCCCCCCGGACTGTACGAACTGCTGAACAACGATGCCTTCACTCTCACCGCGGACATCATCGAGGCCAAGGTCAAGCCGTCGCGGCCGTATGGAGTCTCAGGCGAAGACGCATTCGGCCGACGCCCCGTCTTCGACAACGAGGACAAGCCGAGCCGACGCCTGATCTTGTCCATCGGCCGCGAAGACATCTCGCCGGAAGGCTTGACCCCGATCGATCCGCGCCTGAAGGTGATCAGCGCCAGTAGCGATCACCTCCTCGTCGACGCCGGAGAAACAGGTGACGAATACCGACTGGGTGGCACCGTCGACTTCACGATCGATTACGGCGCGCTCTTGATGGCGATGACATCGCCCTACGTCGAAAAGCGATACGTTCTGGGCACCGAACCGATCGATGCCAATGCGACCGTCGAATTGATCGACCTCGAAACTACCGGCCTGGCAAGCCATCTCCTCGATCACGGTCTACGTGAGGACATGTCCGGAATCGGTTTCGACTGCATTCAAGCAGAGAATGCCGCTGCGGATCTCACAACGCTGCCGCTGTGGCTCACTGCCGAAGCCTGGCAGAACACCAGAATTCCGATCGCCACCGAACCCGGAACCGATTTGGGTGCAATCATTTTCGCTTCACACGGTGACATCGAACAATTGCTGTCGTCGGCGGCGGATCTGCACGGCCCCAGTTTGGAGAACACCGTCTTGGTGGGCGTCAAGAACGCCACGGTCGATCACAAGCGCGCACTCGACGAGTACGGGGTATTGCTGGTGACGATCGACGAGATCGATCGCCATGGCATGGCGGCCTTGATGCCTCGCGTCCTCGCCGCGGCGGGCCAGGGTGTGAACGGCGTCCACGTCCATTTCGACATGGACATCATCGACGGACGTGTTCTCGGAGTCGACGACACGACACATCTGGGCGGCCTCACATTCCGAGAAGCGCACCTCGCCGCCGAATTCATCAGCGAGACCGGTCTGACGAGATCGATTTCGATCGGCAGCGTCGCGGCAGCGGATTCCGATCCCCTCGGACGGCAAGCGACCTTCGTCGACGGACTGGTTGCATCGCTGCTCGGGCGCAAGGTGGTCAAAGCCTGACGCTGTCGGCAGCCCTTGCGAGAATCGTCCGATGATCACGCGGAGCTCCGGTCAGCACGTATTCATCGCACTCGGCACGCCATGGATCGATGCCGTGGTCGCGTTTCTCGAACCCCGAGCCCGTGTCGATCCCTGGATCATGCACGGAAAGATGGCCATCGGTGACCTGCTGGTCACGGTTCTCGATACCACTCCTCGCACGCTGCTCTGCATCGAGACCGTGGCTGCGCCCTTCGACGGCACGTCGCCGATGGAAGTCGATGAACGCCCGTACGAACTCCACGGTTTGCCCACCGTTCCAGAACTCGAACAACGATGGTCCATCACGTTTCCCACGGATCCTGGGCCGGTCGACGACGCACTGGCCGACCGGATTCTCACGGCCGGCCAGTCACACTATGCGCACTACTTCGGCGACATCGACACGCTGGATCCGACGTCCACAGCTGCCCACGCCCGAACGTTGATGAACGAGCGGGGCAACTGCACAGGTTGCAGCTCACCGATGCCGTTGCGAAAGTTCAACAGCAGCGATCGCCTTCACTTTCATTCCGCATCACGGATCTTCAGGCAGGCTGAACCTGGTGACGACTACCCAGCCGTCCTGTGCCGCAAGTGCACCGGAAGGATGGCCACGTCTGGGCACACCAACTTCATCGACTACATGCTGGCGAAGAATCCGTCGTGCCCACTCTGCGGTGCACACAGAACCGCTCAGTGTGCACCGGGGATGCCGGTCCATCCGTTCGATCACCTACCGTGGCTCGCCGTAACTGGCTGCGTCGTGGGACCGGACACCCCGGAATGGACGTGCCGAGCGTGCAGTCACTCATGGGGACAGATGTTCCCGCCGGATCACCCGCAGCACGACTGATCAGTTCGCGGCGAAGCCGGGAAGCCGATCGATGTCCGCGATGATCGAATACTCCGCGGCGTCACCCTGGAGGATTCGACTCTGCTCGCCGTGGACGTCGACGGGGACGTCGCCGGCCAATGTCACTCGGTGCACACTGCGCGCCTGAGTCCCGTAGTCGGCGATACCGTAATGCTGAGTCGCCTGGTTGTCCCAGATCGCCAGGTCGCCGGCCGACCAGTTCCATCGAACAGTGTTTTCCAACTTGATGATTCGTGCCTGCAGGATCTGGTAAAGAGCTACCGACTCCGACGGTTTGAGCCCGACGAACTCCTTGAAGAAGTGACCGAGCAGGAGGGTCTTCTCCCCCGTCGCCGGATGGATACGCACCACCGGATGTTCGGTCTCGTAGATCTCACGGGTGAATTCGGCGTAGTAGGCCTGGCGCTGCGCGTCTACCGGGTTCGCCTGATCGACAACCTCGGCATAGTCGTAGGCATTGGTGTGAACGGCCCGCAAATTCTCGACCAAGACCTTGAGTGAAGACGGCAGTTGGTCGTACGCGGCGGTGGTCGACGCCCACGTGGTCGCTCCGCCGTACTCGGGAATGGTCGTCGCTCGCAGAATCGAGGCTTTCGGGATGCGGTCGACAAACGTCACGTCCGTGTGCCAACTGTTGGCGGCTCGGTCGAGCACCAACAGCTTGTCGCCCCTGGACTTCACCGTCGGATGCGGGGTGGTCTGGGTGCCGAGGGTTCCGGCGAATTCGTACTGCGACGTGTCGTCGAGATGATGCTGCCCACGGAAGAACACAACCTTGTGCGCTGCCAGCGCATAGTTGATCGCGTAGGCGGTCTCTTCGGACAGATCCCCCGAGAGGTGTACGCCGTCGATGCGGGCGCCGATCAGCTCACCGACCTTGTGGACAGTGATTCCGCCGGCAGCGTAGATCTGCTCCGGGGTCTGGGTGACACGTTCGAGTTCGGTGACGGACATGGCGATCTCCTGTGAGTCGGTCAAGCCTACGGGCGCGGCAGTCGTCATGGCGCTGCCTACTGTGAACACTCAATCATTTACGCTGCGGGCTCAAATACGGTTGAACTCGAGGTGATCTCAAAGTTCGCCGCTCCCTCGCCGGAGAATATTGCCGCTCACTGGGACGAGGCCGTCGTCGTTGTCGTCATGAGCTGTAGCGTGCGATCTGCCGCACCCACGTCTACGGAGGACAGCATGCAACCCGAGGGCCCTGCCGAACAGATTCGTTCAACGCTCGCTCGCATCGCGCATCTTGCCGATACCGGCTCGGTCGAGGATTACGTGGAGCAGTTCACCCGCGAGGCCGAATGGAACATGCCGGCCAACCCCGATCGCGGTATCCCCGCACAGGTACGACGTGGCCGCGAAGAAATTGCTGCTGGAGTAGTCGAGCGTCGAGCCGCCGGCATACAAGGCCCGGGCACATTCACACGCCACGTCACCACGGCGATCGCCGTGGACGTGACCTCGGAAACGACAGCCCGCGCGGATGCGGTGTGGACGTTCTACGTCGACACAGCCACGTCGCCCGAACTCAGCGGCGTCGGGAGCTACGCGGACGAGTTCGAACTCGAAGACGGGCGGTGGCGACTGTCGCGACGAGTGATCTCGCGCGGCTGACGGTCAGTCTTCTTCGCCGGTGATCGCCTCACACCAGTCTTCGACCTGATCGATCCCCTCTTCCGTCCATTCCGGGCTCATGTCTTCGAGTGCATCGAAGACCACCTCGCAGGTCAGCATCTCTGGTGAACCCTCCGACCCCGCTGCCTCGGTTCGCTCCGCAGACGCTGTCGCAACTGGGCCGGCGGCCAGCGCAACCGCCACCGCGCCTGTTCCGACCATCGCTTTCACACGCATCGGTTCTCCTCCTTCACTCTCGCTTCGGTCCTCGGGGTACCCGACTCGCCCCGCCCTACCCATCGCCGTCACTCATGTCCGACTTTCGGCGCCGACGGCATAGACTGAGCTCGTCGCCACCACGCTCTCGCAGCGTCGGGGGCGACAGATACACAGCTGGATCAGAATCGGAAGGCATCCCATTACAGAATCTCCCGCTCCGCACGACATCTACTTCGTACCCCCGGAGCAGGACACCCCCAATCCCGTGGAACCGGCGTCGGCCGCGTCACGCGCACGGATGGGCGAGCTACCCGAGACCGTCCGATTCAAGAATCGTTTTGCCCTCGCGATCACGACCACCACGCCGCTTGAGGCGATGGTCGAAGATCTCCTCTTCATCCGTGACATCCTCGACGCCGCAGGAATCGAGTATCTACTCGTCCGCGGAAACGACGAGCGCCCCGTGATCGCGGTGAGCTGGACCGAGCGCAAAAACCTGCGGCAGGCACTTGTCGAGGGATGCGCAAACGCACCCTTCTATTCCAAAACCGTCGACGCGAAGAAGAGCCCAGCGCTCCTTGTCGCGGACGGTGCCCTGTCGAAAACCAACAAGTCACGGATCTTCCGCTTGTTCCGTCCGCGGGTTCACGTCGCAAGCGGCATGAACTACGGCGCGAACATCGGCGTTCAAATCGAACTGTGGTCGATTTCCGACGAAGAAATCGTCCTACCCGTCGAGAACTCACTGACACGACGAACCGTCCTCCCCGAAGAAGCTGTCCGAGGAACCGTCGAGCGATTCGGCCGGATCTGGCCGACCATCGAGAACATGTTCGCCGATCATGCCTCCGATATCAGCTTCGATATCGATCTGGTCTTTTCCTGGGTCGACGGCTCTTCCAAGGAGTTTCAGGCTCAGCGCGCCAAGCGCATGCAGAACTACATCGTCGGAGAGGGCGACGAATCAGAAGCGCGCTTCCGTCAGATCGACGAGCTCAAATACGCGCTTCGATCCATCCACATGTACGCGCCGTGGATCCGGCGGATCTTCGTCGCAACCGATTCCGATCGTCCGGACTGGCTTGCGGACGATCCGCGAGTCACGTTCATGCCCAGCGAAAAGTTCTTCGCCGATCCAAGTGTGTTGCCCACCCATAATTCTCAAGCTGTCGAGTGCCAGCTGCACCATATTCCGGGTCTGGCGGAGCATTTCCTCTACTCCAACGACGACATGTTCTTCGGTCGCCCCGTCGGCCCCGATATGTTCTTCTCCCCCGGCGGGATCAGCATGTTCATCGAGGCCGACACCAGAATCGGTTTGGGACACAACGACAACGACCGCAGCGGGTTCGAGAATGCGGCTCGCGTCAACCGCCGTCTGCTACAGGACCGCTTCGGTCTGATGACCACCAGACATCTGGAGCACGCAGCGACGCCACTACGCAAGAGCGTGATGGCCGAGATGGAACGCGAGTTCGCCGAAGACTTCGCGGCCACTGCAGCAAGCACCTTCCGCGCGAGTTCCAATATCTCGGTGACCAATTCGCTGTACCACTACTACACGCTCATGAGTGGACGGTCGGTGGTGCAGAAGTCCGCCGCCGTCAAATACGTCGATACGACGGTCAAGGCCGGTTTGCGCGACATGGACTCACTGCTCGCCAAGCGCTCCATGGACTTCTTCTGCCTCAACGACGGCAGCGCTCCGGAGATCGATCTGGAACTTCGCACACGCAAGATCACGGAGTTCCTGGAGAGCTACTACCCCATCCCGGCGCCCTGGGAAGCCTAGACGAAACAAGGGCCCAGCCGATTTCGGCTGGGCCCTTGCTACTTCGGTCGATCAGCGTGCTGTCACATGCTCCCGTTGCACCGGAATGGGCAGTCCGAGATTGTCACGCAACGTCGTTCCTTCGTAGTCACTGCGGAGGACACCTCGATCCTGCAACAGCGGCACCACGTCGTCGACGAACTCGTCGAGGCCGGTCGGCACGAGGTGCGACCCGAGGATGAATCCGTCCGAACCGTCGTTGCTGACAAACGAATCTATTTTCTCGGCAACCTGCTGCGGTGTACCCACGATCGGTCCACGCTCGAACTGATCGATCACCACTTCGCGCAGATTCAACTTCTTGCTCTCGGCGACCGCGCGCAATTTTGCCACGGTCGCGAAACGATCCTGGTGAATGAAGGCGCGCCCCTGGATGATCGGCGGAGCCTCGGGGTCTGGTGCGATATCGGGTAGGGGCCCTTCGGGGTCGTACTTCGACAGATCGAGATTCCAGATCTGTTCGAGCAGAACCAAAGCGGTCTGGCCGGTGACCTGCTGGTCGCGAATCTCTCGATACTTCTCGATTGCGTCCGCCTCGGACGTGCCGAGAACAAAACTCGCCGACGGCAAGATCTTGATGTCACCCGGGTCGCGTCCGGCCGCAACGGCACGAGCCTTGATGTCACGATAGAAGTCGGCTGCCTCGGGCAATTGACCATACGGTGAGAAGATCGCGTCGGCATTACCGGCAGCAAAATCGCGCCCCTGCGGCGACACCCCGGCCTGCAGAATAACCGGGCGCCCTTGCGGGCTACGCGGCACCGTGAATCGGCCGTTCACGTCGAAATGTGATCCATGGAAAGCAAATTCACCGGCATCCGGTCGCGCGAGAAAGCGCCCTGATGCCTTGTCGGCCACGATGTCGTCGCTTCGCCACGAATCCCAGAGTTGACGCACCAGCGCTACGGTCTCCTCCGCACGCTCGTATCGTTGCGCACGATCCAGGTATCCGCCGCGACGAAAGTTCTGGCCGGTGAATGCGTCGAACGAGGTGACGACGTTCCAGGCGGCACGTCCTCCGGACAACTGATCGAGCGTCGCGAATTGTCTTGCCAGCTCGTAAGGCTCGTTGAACGTGGCGTTGATGGTGCCTGCCAAACCGAGGTGTTCGGTCACTGCTGCCAACGATGCGAGCACGGTGAAGGTGTCCGGCCTACCGATGATGTCCTGATCGAAAATCTGTCCTGCACGCTCACGAAGGGCAAGGCCTTCGGCGAGGAAGAAGAAGTCGAACTTCCCACGCTCGGCGGTTCGAGCGGTGTGTTCGAAGGAATCGAACTCGATCTGGCTGCCCGCCTGCGAATCCCACCATGCAGTGTGATGGTTGACGCCGCCGAGGTAGGCACCCAGGATGACCTGCTTACGCTTCTGAGAACTCATGAAAATGTATTCCTCGTCTGTCAGGCGGCCGGAGTACCGGCGGCGTAGCGGTTGGGAACGTCGATGGGTAGGCCAAGCAGTCCGCGAAGATTCGTCTGCGGATACTCGGTGCGGAATACGCTGCGTCGCTGCAATTCAGGTACCAGCTCACCTGCGATCGCGTCGAGGTCGTCCACGACGACGCCCGGCCGCAACCGGAAGCCGTCGATTCCCAACTGCTGCCACCGGAGCAGAAGATCTGCCAACTCAGCCGCGGTGCCGGTGAAGGTCAGCGCGTCCGAACGGTATTCGGCGCCGGCCTGCGCGTCGAGGCGAGCGAGCCGTTCCTTTCCGGTTTCTTCCGGAGCATCGAAGAATACGACGATGTCGGTGAAGACCCGAAGCGGTTCGCCGGTGCGCTGCACGTGTTCTTCGGCTACTCGCACTTCACCCAGGATTGCCGTGACCTGCTCGTCGCCGAACGGCGTCACGAACACCAGATCGGCCGTCCGCGCCGCCAGCTCGTACGCGACCCGCTGATGAGCCAATGCGGTGACGACGGGATGCCCCTGCGGCGGGCGCGGAGTCACCGACGGTCCACGGACCGAGAGGTACTTTCCCTCGAAGTCGATGTAGTGCAGCTTGTCCCGGTCGATGAATCGGCGCTGCTCCACATCACGGATCTCGGCGTCGTCCTCCCAACTGTCCCAGAGTCTCCGGACGACGTCGGCTGCCTCCGCAGCTTCGTCGAACAGCGCGTGCACGAAGTCCGGAAGGACGCCTGAAACGATCGACTGACGGTCGGCATCGGTGAGCGCTGGGATGTCGCGGCGCCCGAACTGTGCTGCCTCGGATTCCGACGCCGACACCTTCACCTGCCATCCGGCGCGACCGCGCGAGGTGTAGTCCAGCGTGGCAACGGCTTTGGACACGTGGAACGGCTCGGTGTGAATGGTGGTGATGGTAGGGATCAAGCCGACATTGCTCGTGATCGGTGCCAGTCGGGCGGCCACGAGATGTGCGTCGAGCCGAGCGCGCACCCGGTCAACCGCGTCGTCGACGGGCGCGAGTGGGTCCGCAGGAACCGAGAGACTGTCCTCGATGGTGACGAAATCGAGCAGACCGCGCTCGGCGGTCGTCACCACGTCAGTCCAGTACGACGCGCTGAACAGCTCACTGGGGCGCGAGTGCGGCTCTCGCCAGGCCGCTGGGTGCCAACCGGCACCGTCCAGCGCTACGGCGAGATGCAACGGAGCAAGATGAGAAGAGGGGGTGGAGGTCATCGGCGCATACTCCTGTTCGAGAACTACTCGGGAGCGCACAGTGCCGACCGCAGAAACCGTCAGCACCCGACTGACGGTTCTCGTGGCGACTGCCGCTTGCGACACGCACCGCGCGTATCGCCAGGTGTGATTCCGGGGCACCCCATCGGCAAGAAGGGTTGCCGTCCAGCTAGCCGGTCCTTGTTGCTGGAGCTCTGCACCTACCTCGACGGTAGTGAGTACGCGACCGCCCGGCAATCACCCAGAACTGCGCGTGGGTGTCGGAAACCGCCTGCCACCTCAGATGATCGAGCGTGCCGCCTTTTCGCTCTCGAGGATTCGAATGCCGGCAGCACTGAGCCTCCGGGCACCCTCGGCCGCGTCGACGGGCTCACCGACCGTCACGTGCGCGCCGAGTGGAACGACCGAATGAACAATTGTCTCGTCGTACACGTGCACCAGATTGCACCCCTGAGCCCCGTCACGACCACGCTGACCACCGACTTCCACATTCAGGTCCTGGGTGTAACACGTCGACGACGCCACGGAAACCGGAATGCCGGCGAACGTCGCCGTCGTCGAATAGTGCAGATGCCCAGCAAGAATCGCCCGGACGTCGCTGCCACGCAAGACGTCCGCCAACCGGGACTGATCGCGCAACTCCACCAGAACCGCGAGATCCTGAATGCACGGAACCGGCGGATGATGCAGCGCCAGAATTGTTCCGTCGGGCGCCGGCACCGCCAATTCTGCGCGTAGCCAATCCAATTGGCCATCCGTGATCTCACCGTAGTGATGCCCGGGAACCGACGAATCCAGGGTGATCACCCGCAGTCCGTCAAGGTCGTAGACGTTGTCGACGGGATCATCGGTGGCGTCCTCGCCCAACAGCAGAGATCTGAACGTAGGGCGGTCGTCGTGGTTGCCCATCGCCCAGACGACCTGCGCATCGATCTCGGCCGCCACAGGTTCCACGATGGCTTTCAATTCCGCGTATGCGTCGGGGTGTCCCTGGTCGGTCAGGTCGCCGGTGAATATCAGTGCATCCAGGCGTGCGCCCGAGGCCACGATCCCGCTGAGCACTTCCCGCAATCTCGTCGACGCATCCACGGCGTCGTACAACTCCCCCTGAGCCACCAGATGCGTGTCACTGAGGTGCACCAGGAAATGCTTCGGACGCGGGTACTCGGCATTCCGAACGCTCATCGGTCTCTCGCTTCCGCTTGCCGACGCGTAGGCGCCGGTGCGGCACCTACTGATCGTCGAGACTAGTCAACCGACCAACAGTGACTGATCGGGGCACGCCCGACGAACACGAAGCGAACTCCCGCGGCGACCCTCGGGATCGAGTAGTTGAAGCTGCGAGTAGTGTGTGGACAGTGTTGTTCCTGACCAGTCGGCGTTACGTCGACCTTCGCCTGCAGGCGAGCGCAATGTGTACGCGCTCGCTCTGACCTGACGCGTACCAGGAAACATTTCTTCGAATCTGCCCGGCCTCTGGTGCCGCGCTGCGTTTCGCTCCCTTGATTTTCGAAAGGCATAGTCATGCCCAGCTCCACCTCCACCGGCGTGCCGGAAAAGTCCACGTCCCGTTTTCCGTCCTGGGCGACGGCATTCGGACCGCAGATCGTCGCCGGTCTCGTACTCGGCGTCATCATCGGTCTCGTCGCCCGGGCAATGCCTGATGCGGCCGACGGCAACGTCAACTGGTTGGTCGGCACCGTGCAGACCATCGGCTCGAGTTACGTCAAGCTGCTCACCGTTGCGGTGATCCCGCTGGTGTTCACCGCCATTGTCAGCTCCATCGCCAACCTGCGCCAGGTCGCCAATGCAGCTCGCCTGGCCGTGCAGACCTTGCTCTGGTTCGCGATCACCGCTTTCATCGCTGTGATCATCGGCATCATCGTCGGCCTGATCACCGATCCCGGTTCACGGACCGACGTCGCCGCCGAAGCAGCGAAGGAACCCAAGAGTTCCGGCTCGTGGTGGGCGTTCATCACCGGACTGGTTCCGAACAACTTCCTGGGGTTGGGTGCAAAGACTTCCGTCGCCGAAGGCGTGGCGACTACATCGCTGAGCTTCAACGTCCTGCAGCTGCTCGTCATCGCCGGTGCAATCGGTATTGCTGCACTCAAGATCGGTCCCAAGGCTGCGCCGTTCCTCGAGTTCAACGCTTCGCTGCTCGCGATCGTACAGAAGGTCCTGTGGTGGATCATCCGCCTCGCCCCGATCGGCACCGCCGCGCTGATCGCCAACGCTGTCGCCACCTACGGCTGGGATGCAATCGGCTCGCTGGGCGTCTTCACCGCCGCCATCTACATCGGTCTGGCCATTGTCTTCTTCGTGGTCTACCCCATCCTGATTGCCGCACACGGTCTCTCGGTTCGAAGCTTCTTCTCCGGTGTCTGGCCCGCAACTCAGCTCGGGTTCGTCTCGCGCTCGTCGATCGGCACCCTGCCGCTGACCGAACGCGTCACCGAACGCAACCTCGGTGTTCCGCGTGAGTACGCCTCGTTCGCCGTTCCGCTCGGTGCCACCACGAAGATGGACGGTTGCGCCGCAATCTATCCCGCGATCGCGGCAATCTTCGTCGCCGGCTTCTACGACGTTCCGCTGACCTTCACCGATTACCTGCTGATCGTCGTCGTTTCGGTCATCGGCTCGGCAGCAACGGCCGGAACTACGGGTGCGACAGTCATGCTCACACTCACACTCTCCACCCTGGGTCTTCCCCTTGCCGGCGTCGGACTGCTCCTCGCAGTCGAACCGATCGTCGACATGGGCCGTACCGCAGTCAACGTCACCGGCCAGGCACTGGTCCCGGTCATCGTCGCAAAGCGTGAGGGAATCCTCGACAAGGAGCGCTTCGACGCTCCCCGCAACGGTGATCCCTTCGCCGAGGAACTTGTCGACGCGTAACCCTCGATGACTACAGCAGCGTCCCCGCACCTGAGCAATACGGTGCGGGACGCTGCTTTTCACCCCAGATTTCACCCTTACCGAAATAAACCATTTGGTCGTTATGACCAGTATGCTCAGCCGGCACAGCCCTCAGAAGTGGAAGGGCTGCCCAGTTGAACACGAGGTCACATGAAGCTCCGCCGTCTGGCATTCAGCGTCGCAGGTTGCGCCGCAATCACTCTGGTTGCCGCACCCGCCGCTCAGGCATCCACGGTTTTCGATTTCCTACCGATCGAGATCGCACGCATGATTCCGACTGGCTCTGCCGACGCAGTCCAGCCGTTCCTTCCCCCCGGTCTTCGCACCGCCGGCGCCGCCCGCTCCGCAAGCGCCCCAGAACCAGCCGGCGCCGCAGAACACTCCCGCACCAGCGCGGTACTACCAGAACTGCACAGCCGTTCGTAATGCCGGCGCAGCTCCGTTGTACCGGGGCCAGAACGGATACGCCCCGCATCTCGACCGGGACAACGACGGCATCGCCTGCGAGTGATCCAACGCTCGGGTTGTGGTGCATCCACAACCCGAGCACTGTTGTCGAACCGTCAGACGCCCAATGCCCGGGACAGAGTCGGCCACGCCTTCGGCAGTCGTTCACGCCAATACGCCCACGCGTGCGTGCCGTTCGGCTCGTAATCCACCTGCGCCGGAATCTTCAGCTCCTGCAACCGAGCGTCGAACATCTTGGTGCAGGCGTGGGCGGCAACCTCGATGCCGCCGCCGATCACCAGACGCTCGAGCAGTTCAGGAGTCTGCAGCGTCTCGTCAGATCCGGGACGACCGTTTGCAGTCGACACGTAGATTTCCTTGCCACGCAACTTCTCTGCGTTGATCAACGAATCGTGTGCCTCCCACTCCGGTCCCCCTGGCACACCCCAGATGTTGGCCGGATCTCCGCTTCGAGACGATATCGTGGCCTGGACGGCAGTTCGGCCGAGCGGATCCATCGTGGAATAGCAGCCGCTGAATACGGCAACGCCGCGGTACATGTCCGGAAAGCGTTGGGCGAGCATCATTGCGCCCATCGCGCCCATGGAATTGCCGGCAATCGCGTTGATTCCGTTGGTCTCGAGTCGCGCGTCGATCAGCGGTGGCAACTCCTCGGTGATGAAGGTTTCCCACTTGTGCAGTCCCAGCCGCGGATCCGGATTCTCCCAGTCCGAGTACAGGCTCGCGATTCCGCCATTGAGCATCACGACGTTGACGTTCTTGTCGGCGAAGAACGCCGGGGCGCCGCCGATCGTCATCCATCCGCTGCTTTTCTCTCCGGCGTCGACACCCTCGAGCATGTACAGCGCTGGGCGCGGAACCGAATTGTCAGCGGGTAGCAAAATCTCGACGCCGACCTCGCGTCGAAGTGCAGGCGACGCCACCGTCAGCCTGACAGCCTGCGGTGCGGTCACCTTCTCGCCGACGATGGCCGGGACGACGATGTCGTCGCGCAGCTCCGGCTTGGGGCCCGGATCCTCCTGAAGCGGTCCTGGGATCGTCGACCCCGAACTCACGCTGCCCTCGACGCTGCCCAGACTTCCCGAGCTTCCCGAGCTCCCGGAACTCGGCGCTGCCGTCGACAGTCCGCCCAACTGCAAAGAAAGTGCACAGACGGCCAAACACACCGCACCTGTGCGCGCAGATCGGATCCACGCACGCCGCTCAGTCCTCATGAAACTCCCAAACCAGTCAAAGATGTTTCCGTGAACATACCGTGCAGTTCGGACTTTCTTGGACAAACGACCACGACAAGATCTGTCGGTCACCGCTACTAGGCTGGCCCCGTGCAACCGGATTCAGTCAGGGCCCTCGACCTCGACCGAATTCGCGCTGTCGTGGGCACAACCACCTACGAACGCGGACTTACCTACCTGCGGCAGAATGCAGTCGAATCCATCGCATGGAACGACACCGCTGACACCTTGACCGGCGCTGTATCGGGAACTGCGCGAGAGCCGTACACCTGCACGATTTCGGTAAGTCGCAGCGCGGCCGGTAAAGCAACGTTCACGCGTGGCCTCTGCACGTGTCCCGTGCGGATTAACTGCAAGCACGTAGTCGCGTTGGTGCTCGCAGCGGTGGCCGAGGCGAACAAGACTCCACAACACCTCGGATGGGACAGCGCGCTCGAGGAGTTGCTCCGACCAGACCCCGACGGCCGCACAACTCCCGGACTCGGCATTCAATTCATCGCGCGAACCAAAGGCGCATCGACACGGCTCCTCGTCAAACCAGTGCAACCAGGAGCGAGAGGGTGGATCTCCGGCGGACTCGCCTGGAACAAACTCGGAAGCACTTTTCAGTTCCCTGCCGACCACATCCGGGTTCTACGCGACATTCATCTCCTCCACAGCGCCGGCAACCATTACCGAAATCAGAATGCAGCGGAGATCGATCTTGCCGGGTTTCCGAGCCCGCAACTCTGGTCGCTTCTTGATGAGGCGATCAGCGTCGGCGTTTCACTCGTTCACTCGAAGGCCGGCCTCGGCAACATCTCCCTACTCGACGACGCCAACATCTGCCTCGACGTCCACGGAGCGGAAGACAACAACCTCCGTCTCACTCCCCGAATTCAGACCGATGGGCACATCATCACCCATTCCGACTGGGGACTTGTCGGTACACCGGCACATGGAGTCTTCGCGCTCGACGCCGCCAACGCGATCACGCTCGCACCGCTGCACACGCCGGTCACCCACCAATTGAGGCAGTTGATCGACTCCGGAAAGTCAGTCGACATACCCGCCGAGCATCGAGATGCGTTCACTTCGCGGTTCGTGTTCAAACTCGGAAGCCTCGCTCCCGTCCTATCTTCCGACGGTGCTTACAACCCACCGACTGTGTCCGGTCCTCGGCTACAACTGATGGCCACTTACGAAGGCGACCACCGCATCGACATCGAGTCGGCATGGAAGTACACCGTCGATGCCGACGAACTGATCATTTCTACCGCCGATGCAACCACCGACGAGTCCGAGGTCCGCAATCACGCTGCCGAAGATGCCATCACCAACAGCCTCGGCGCGGCCGCGGCGAAGGCCACTCTCGCGGGAACTTTGACCGGCCTCGATTCCATGCAGTTCACACTCGACCTCCTGCCCCAACTCGAAGCGCACGACGCCATCGACCTCACGGTTGCAGGAACCCCCGCCGACTACCGGCCTGCAGACGACGCTGTCGTGATCGGCCTCAGCACATCAGCCCCCGACGGGGACAGCGGATCCGACTGGTTCGACCTCGATGTCACCGTCGATGTTGCGGGACAAAGCGTTCCGTTCACAACACTGTTCTCTGCTCTGAGCAAGGGCGAGATTCACATACTGCTACCGGACGGCGCCTACTTTCGGCTCGACGCACCTGAACTACTCGGCCTGCACCGTCTCATCACCGAAGCGCGGTCGCTACTCGATCGGCCTACCGGCAAACTCGCGATCAGCAAGTTTCAAGCCGGGCTGTGGGAAGAATTGACGACACTGGGAAGAGTCGAACATCAGGCAGCAGCTTGGAAGAAGCAGATCGCAGGATTGCTCGGCGGTTCCGGGATCGATCCCGTCGACGTCCCCGCCACGTTGACGGCAACACTGCGCCCCTATCAGGTCGACGGATTCCGCTGGCTCAACTTCCTCCGGCAGCACAGCCTGGGCGGCATACTCGCCGACGACATGGGCCTGGGCAAGACCCTGCAAACTCTCGCAATGATCTGCACTGCACGGCAATCGAATCCAGCGGCGCCGCCCTTTCTGATCGTTGCTCCCACCAGCGTGGTCTCCAATTGGAAATCCGAGGTGGCCAAGTTTGCACCAACCCTCCACACCGCTGTCATCACGGATACTCTGCGGCGCAGAAGAACCGACCTGGCAACACTCGTCGACGGGGCGGACATCGTCGTGACGTCGTACGCTCTCTTTCGCCTCGACACCGATGCGTATTCGGCGGGCGTCTGGTCCGGACTGGTACTCGACGAAGCCCAATTCGCCAAGAACCACAAGTCCAAGGTCCACAAGTGTGCGACGGCAGTGAACGCACCCTTCAAACTCGCGATCACCGGCACTCCCATGGAAAACAATCTCATGGAGTTGTGGTCGCTCCTCGCGATCACTGCACCAGGACTGTTCCCCAGTCCCACCACCTTCACCGACGTCTACCGCAACCCCATCGAAAAGGAAGGCGACACAGAGCGATTGGCGCAACTTCGGCGGCGCGTCAAACCGCTGATGGTTCGGCGCACCAAGGAACAGGTGGCTGCAGACTTGCCGCCGAAGCAGGAACAGATACTCGAGATCGAGTTGCATCCGAGCCATCGCGCGATCTACGACACCCACCTGCAACGCGAACGGCAGAAGATTCTCGGACTGCTCGACGACGTCGACAAGAATCGGTTCACGATCCTGCAATCGCTGACGCTGCTACGCCAACTCAGTCTCGACGTCTCGCTGGTCGGCGAGGAAAGCGGACCCGTCCCATCGGCCAAGGTCGACGCTCTCGTCGAGCAATTGGACGACGTCATTGCCGGCGGACACCGTGCGTTGATCTTCAGCCAATTCACCGGGTTCCTCGGTTCTGTCCGCAACCGACTCGACGAGGAAAGAATTCCGTACAGCTATCTCGACGGTTCGACGCGCAATCGCGGTGAAGTGTTGGAGGAGTTCAAGTCTGGTGCAGTCCCCGTCTTCCTGATCAGCCTCAAGGCTGGTGGTTTCGGCCTCAATCTCACCGAGGCCGACTACTGCTTCATTCTCGACCCCTGGTGGAACCCGGCCGCCGAGGCACAAGCGGTCGACCGTACTCACCGCATCGGGCAGACACGAAACGTCATGGTCTACCGCCTCATTGCCAAAGACACCATCGAAGAGAAGGTCATGGCGCTCAAAGCCAAGAAGTCGGCATTGTTCTCGAATGTCATGGACGCCGAAGGCACACTGGGCACCGGACTCGACGCCGAGGATCTTCGCGCGCTGTTCGAGTGAGGTGCCTATTCGGTCGAACCGCACCTACCCGCTCACGGTAATGTGAGTCGCGAACGGACAACACAGAACTCCCGAACGAAGAAATCCACTTCGTTCGAACGAGAGGAACCTGAATGGGCGTCACACTTGCCAAGGGCGGCAACGTATCTCTGTCGAAGGCCGCACCCAATCTGACCAAGGTCGCAGTCGGTCTCGGCTGGGATGCACGCAGCACCAGTGGTGCCGACTTCGACCTCGACGCCAGCGCGTTGGTCACCGGCCCGGAACGCAAGGTCCTTTCCGACCTTCACTTCGTCTTCTACAACAACCTTCGCTCGCCCGACGGATCCATCGAGCACACCGGCGACAACCTCACCGGTGAAGGTGACGGCGACGACGAGGTCATCAACGTCGACCTCCCGGCTGTACCGCCCAACGTCACCAACATCTTCTTCCCCGTCTCGATTCACGACGCCGATGCGCGACTCCAGTCCTTCGGACAGGTCACCAACGCCTACATCCGCGTCGTAGATCTGTCGAACGGCTCCGAACTGGCACGCTACGACCTCTCCGAAGATGCATCCACCGAGACAGCCATGCTTTTCGGTGAGCTCTACCGCCACAATGGCGAATGGAAGTTCCGTGCAGTCGGACAGGGATACGCATCCGGACTCGCCGGAATCGCCCGCGACTACGGCGTGAACATCTGATCTCTATCGGTACACGAAACGGGGTTCGATTCGGCATTGCCGGATCGAACCCCGTTTCGGTTGTCTGTGTCGACGCGCGAGTTAACGCCGCAAGATCGCCCTCGCGAGGTGAACAGCGCAGGGCGAGTCCGCTTTGCTGCCGAACTTCCCCAGCTCGTACCCCGTAGCGCCGATCAATCCGAGCACCTCTACGGTGCTCCCTGACGTGTCACGTCTGGGAGTCTGAGCCCCAGCCATCAGGATGCTCGACGACCGAATCGACTCCAGCGCTCCCGCGACGAAACGATGACGATCCGCCGGCGACATGCCGGCGGCTACGGCAAGGAGGACAAGGAGTTCCACCGCTCTCTGCGAGCCGCCGGGCGCAACCGGAACTCCCTCGACGATCACCGACCACGTCATTGACGCGTCCCGCTCTGCCGACTGTCCCCGCTTCGTCAGAACAATCTGCCCTTTGTGCGTTCGCACCAGGCCGAACTTCTTGAGCACTGCGAAGAGTGATCGCCCTTGGGGAAGGTTTACAGGTCCCAGTTCAGGTTCGTCGAGCATCGCGTCGACCGTCGTGAAGAAATCATCGGCACCGATCCCTTCGACACCGATCAGAGCCAGAACCGCTTGAATGCGTTGGCCCGCCTCGACGTGGACCAACTCCCCGATTGCCGACTGATCGTCAATGCCTGCTCGGGCGAGGACCGCGTGCAGTTCCGGGACTCGCGAGGGTCCCAGGCATTCGACGAGCTTCGCAATGTCGTACGACGCAGCGATCTCGTCCGGTCTAGGACTATGCAGTCGATTATTGACCTCAGCGATCTCGAATCGTGTCGGCTCGAAATCAGTTTGTGGCCATTCGAGGGTCCATTCATGGGAGCGCAGCTTCTCCGAAGCGAGAACACCGAGGAGCTGCTCGTACTCGCCAGGTCCGACGCATTCCTCCGGCGGACAAGCACCGCGACCCGCGGCACACACAACTTGGAACCCGTCGGGCAGTACTTCGGAAGATTCAAGTGTCAGCGTGTGGCGCCAGTTCCCGAAGCGTCCGTAGCGATAACTGATTTCATCGCCAGGCGAGACCATGACCTCGTCCAGGCGTACCGCGGACTCTACGATCGCCGCTCGGCCGGCCCGACGCTGCTCGGCGTTGCTCCCGGAAGCTACGTACTCTTCGACCTCGCCGGGAAATCGGCTGCCGGACTTGGACCACGCGTGCGATTGACGGCCACTCCACCCCATTGCCCGTTGAACCACCGAATGCAGGTCATCCAGATTCAGATCCGACGCGACGAGGATTCGTCGCCAGATCTGAGTGGAAACATTGTCGACACTGATACGTATCGCGTATTGCGCCGGTACCGCGCGCCTCTTCGAACGCAACGATCGCGCAATCTGAATGCCCCCACGCCCTCCGCCAGCTTCTTGCACAAACCTTTGCAGTTCTTCAGGTTCCGTCGGAACGAGTCGCAAATGCGACACCCTCGAGCTGCTCAACCCCACCATGAGACTCAGCCTAGGCCAAAGCGCTAGGGACGAAGGCACAAAATCGGAGAGTACTTCGGACTTATGAGACGGTTCACAATCTATACCTTGGCTAACAAGTCGCTACGTGCATCGGCGACGGCATCTTCCTCGCCCAATCCCTGCCCTGATGGTGTGAACGTACCGTTCCCCTCGCCCTAAGAGGGTGAGCGTGTCGTTCACTCGATCCCGGACGGGGTGGTGAGTCGGCGGCGTGCCCGCCCTTGATGGTGTGAACGGTACGTTCGGTCGATCTGAGGCGACGAACGTACCGTTCACTCGATCCGGGGGGTGCCGGCGACGGGATGTTTCGGGGTGTTTTGGGTACGAGAAAGCCCCCCAACCAGTACTGGTTGGGGGGCTTCTCTAATGCGTGTTCGGCGGTGTCCTACTCTCCCACACCCTGTCGAGTGCAGTACCATCGGCGCTGAAGGG
>NZ_JAJHVW010000012.1:0-186832 GCF_027583855.1 Rhodococcus sp. BH5 | reverse complement strand
AGCTTCGTCACAGACTTGCCGCGCTCGAATCTCGCAACTAAAGCCTTGTCGATCTCCTCGCTCACGATGGCGCGCACGTCGTCGTGGGTGAGGGGGTTGTGTGGTGCCGTAGAATTTGGCATCAGAGTTCCTTTCTGGGGGATGGCCCGTCCGGTGGTGAGAGACCGGGCGGGCATTTTTTGTGGGGTGAGTTAGGCGACGGCAGTTGTGCAATGAAGGTGCTCGACAGGCACTCCTAGGAACGCCGCTACCGCGGTCAGTTCGTTGACATCGAACGCCACTCGTCCAAGCATTCGCTGGGAGAGCATTTGCTGGCTCATTCCAATCGCTCGCGCAAGCTGCGTTTGCGAGATCATCTGCCTAGCGGCTTCACTGCGAACATTCGCGGCAACCTGTTGCGCTGGTGTCATGTTCACAATCACGAAAACTACGCGTCAGGCGCGTAGATGACAAGCTCATGATTCGGATTCGTTCGTATTGGAGAGTGCGTCTACTAGCGCTGAACTTGCCGTTACAAGCGACGCATGTAATATCAACGTCATGACGAGCGCAACGAATTTGACAGACAATGACGGCGAGACTGTGGCCTCGGCGGTGGCAAAACGAGTGCGCCAGGAGCTTGCGGGAAAGCTGCCGAGGATTTCTCAGGCACGTATTGCAGAGGCAAGTGGCATGACCCAGCAGACGCTGTCGGCGAGGATGACGGGCAAGGTCGAGTTTGGTGTCGAGGAAGTTACGCGCGTGTGCGCCTTCGCAGACTTGGATCTGATGTACGTCATGACCGGCCAGAGGATGCCTCGTCAGGCCAACGCTGGTGGGGTTTTCTCCGGGAAACCTACGCAACCGTAGGTTGTGTATCGTTTGGTCAAGGGGCACTTCTCCAGCGAGGGCGGATCATGGGCAATCCTGAAGTTTCACTCGACAATTACGAGGCTGTGTACGAGTACTACCGCAGTCATCAGCAGAACCGATTCGTGGCGAAGCTCGCTTATGCCGCATTGGCGCTGAAGTACCGCCCGCGAGTGAGGTACGCGCCGGGTGCGGAAGGTGCGCTGAAGACTCTGCTGGAACGTAAGACGCAGTTGGTCGTGGCAGTCAATCATCTGACCGAGAGCGACCAGTTCACGCTCGCCGCGACCGCGTGGCGTACTCCGTTGCGTCGAGTGATCGGACGGACCCGGGTCCTCGCCAAAGACGAACTCTTCGTTGATCCTTCACAGCGCAAGAAGGTCGACATGATGGGCAGCATCCCGGTTTTTCGCAGCAAGAACTACGGCCTCCGTGCAGTTTCGGATGCCGGCCGAGTGATGATGGACGTCGCGGCCGAGCGGCTGGGCAACGGGGACTGTCTGGCGATTTTCCCGGAAGGGACGTGCAACACCGAAGATCCGACGCGGCTGCAGCACGTCAACAGCGGAATCGGCCACATCGTCGCGCGCGCCGAGAAGTTGGGATGCTCACCGGCTCTGGTGTCGATTGGCATCAATTACGGTCCGGTGGCCGGCGACGTCAAGGCTGCGAGTGTCTTTGTCGGAATGCCGGTGACCGAACTTCCGGACAAGCCGATGGATATCGCCCGAACTGTGCAGGCCGATTTGCAGGTGGCAGTGAACGGGGCCGTCGCCGGATACTAGGCGCGCCTGTCAATTTTGGTTGACAGATTCCGGTTGTCAACCTAAATTGACATCATGACCGAAGCAACCTCTCTCGCTGCTGCCGCCGGTAGCCCGGATCCCACCGAGGGATTGCGTGCTGTTCGAGCGCTGCGTCGTCTACTCGAAAAACTCGAGGCCATTCAGGTCGCCAATGCGCGCCGTCACGGATGGTCCTGGCAGGCGATCGCGGAAGCTCTCGAGGTCAGCCGTCAAGCCGTCCACAAGAAATACGCGTCCGCGCAGTCGGAATCGATGCTGCGTTCACTGCGCGAGAAGGGCAGGTAATTGCCATGTTCGAAAGGTTCTCCGCACAGGCTCGAGGCGTCGTTGTCGATGCTGTCGCCGGCCCCGGTCCTGTCACGCCGATGGAACTTCTGACCGCGCTGCTCACCTCTGATCGGGGCATCGCCACCGAGGTGCTCACCGAGTCTGGTGTCACGCTCGACGTGATCCGCCACGCCGGCGCCGGATCGAACGAAGGTAGCTCCAACAATTTCGACGACGACGCCGAGATACTCAAGTCGATCGGCATCGATCTCGATGCGGTTCGGGAGAGTCTCGAGCAGTCCTTCGGCGAAGGTGTGCTGGACGAGACTCCTGTGCCGGACGGCGTCGACACTTCTCGCAAGAGCCGATTCAGGTTCCCTCGTTCACGATTCGAGAAGGACTCCAAGAAGGTGTTGGAACTCTCGCTCCGTGAAGCGCTCGCGCACAAGGACAATCCCATCGGCGCCGAACACATCCTGCTCGGCATCCTGCGTGTCGCCGACGGGCCTACCCGTCAGGCCCTCGAAACGCAGGTCACGATGTCGGTGATCCGTGAGCGCTTGGAAGCGAAGATGAATCGCGCCGCCTAGATTCGGCACGGCTCCGCATGCACGGGGCGGGATGTGCCAGCATTCAGACATGACATTTCTGGCACGTCTCATCATCAACGGCATAGCCATCTGGCTGGCGTCGGCGTGGGTCACCGGCATCACGATCGCCAACCACGACAACGGCACCTGGGGCACGGTTCTCGTAATCGCGGTGATCGCTTTGATCTTCACGGTGGTCAACGCGTTCATCAAGCCGGTAGTGCAGCTTCTCTCGCTACCGCTGCTCATCCTGACTCTCGGATTGTTCACGCTCGTGATCAACGCCCTCATGCTGATGCTGACGGCGTGGATCTCGTCCGGAACGTCCTACGGCTTGACGGTCGACGGCTTCTGGACGGCAGTCTGGGGCGCGCTGATCATCTCGATCGTGAACTTCCTGCTCAGCGCGTTCGTCCCGGACAACCGTTGAGTCCGTCGACTTTCAGGCGAGACTGAGCGCAACTGCGGTCGCCGCACCCCAGACGAGCATGGCGAGTCCGGTGTCGCGCAACGCGGGGATCAGGGCCATACCCTGCCCGCCCGAACGCAGTGGGGCGTTGGCTCGGATTGCCAGTGGCAACGCCAGCAATCCGAGCAATGCCCACGGAGTACGCAGGATCAGCAGCAGGGTCGCGACGAACGGGACGGCCAGCAGGATCACGTGCAGCGTGCGGGTCCTGGCGTCGCCGAGCCGGACTGCGAGAGTGATCTTTCCGGACTCGGTGTCGGTCGGGATGTCTCGAAGATTGTTGGCAACGAGCACCGCGCTCGAGAACGAACCGATGGCAATCGCGCCGGCCAGCCCGGCCAGATCCACCCGCTCGGCCTGTACGAACTGAGTTCCCAGCACTGCAATCAGTCCGAAGAAGATGAACACGGCGATCTCGCCGAACCCGCTGTATCCGTAAGGCTTCTTGCCGCCGGTGTAGAACCAGGCACCGATGATGCAGAACACGCCGACCGCAACCAGCCACCAGGCTGTGGTCGCCGCCAGAACGAACCCGGCTACCGCGGCAACGGTGAAGCAGCTGATCGCCGCGGCCTTCACAGCTCCGGGACTGACCAACTTCGATCCGACCAAGCGCAGTGGCCCGACGCGGTCGTCGTCCGTTCCGCGGATTCCGTCGGAGTAGTCGTTCGCGAAATTCACCCCGACGATCAAGGCCAAGGAGACGATCAGTGCCAGGAGCGCCTTCCACCACACTGCGAGGTCCAGGGACGCCGCGGCTCCGGTGCCGACCAGCACGGGCGCAATCGCGTTCGGGAGTGTGCGCGGCCTCGCGCCTTCGATCCATTGAGCAGCTGTTGCCATACAACGATCTTTGCACTGTGCAATACGATCGAACGCGGTGGATCAGCACATGACTCGAGACGTGAGTGAGCGCGCCAGGTACGCGCAGTCGGGCGAAGACCTGGCAGACATTGCCTTGCTCGGACCCGTTTCGACCAAAGTGGGCGATCGTCTGGTTCCGTTGCCGGGTCCGCGAGCTCGAACTCTGCTGGTTGCGCTAGCTCGCAATCCGGGTGAGCCACGTACCGCGCAGAGCCTGATCGACGACGTCTGGGGGCTGGAGCCGCCGCGCTCACCGATGAACGCCCTCCACACTCAGGTCTCGCGCCTGCGATCTGCACTCCCGGACGGGGCCCTCGAAGTCACGGCGGCCGGATACCGGCTCACTCTCGCTCGGGAGCGTGTCGACCTGGCCAGGGCTGCGGACGCCGCCCGTGGTCTGCGCACCGTCGGCGCCGACGCGTCCGAAGCGCTCGCAGTCACGACCGCGTCATTGCGCCTGTGGCGCGGTACCCCCGGGAGTGACGTCGTCGGCGACGTTGCAGATCGTCTGGCGCTCGACGCAGGCCGGGTGTACGACGAACTGGAGACGGCGCAGATCGACGCGTTGCTCACATTGGGGGAGTACGCGGCAGCCATTCCCCTGGTGCGCGGACGCCATCTGGCGAGCCCATTCGACGACACAGCGGCCGAGGCGTTGATGCGTGCGCTCGCCGGAGCAGGCCGAGTCAACGAGGCACTCGAAGTGTTCGCGGAGTTCCGCAACCACCTCGCCAATCGCCTGGGCGCTGATCCGTCACCCGCACTGGTGACTCTCAACGCGGAACTTCTCGGGGCACCTGCGGCTACACCGCGGGCCGCCCGTGCGATCGGTCTCCGCGCTGCCCCCAACACCTTGCTCGGTCGCGACAACGACATCGACCAGATCGAATCCTTGCTCGCCCGCTCGCGCGTCGTCACCATTCTCGGACCTGGTGGCGCCGGAAAGACCCGTCTCGCACACGAATTGGGCCTGCGCGGATCCGTGAACCAGCCGGGCGTCTCGGTGGTCCTCGTGGAGTTGGCGTCGTTGCGCAGCAGCGAAGATGTCATCGCGGCCATCGGAGGCACCCTCGGAATCAGCGAATCCGATCTGGCGCCAGGCAAATTGACCGTCGGCCGAACGCATTCGGCGAGAGAGCGACTCAAAGAGGCGCTGTCCGCCGGTCCGATGTTGCTCATCCTCGACAATTGTGAGCACGTGATCGGCGCGTGTTCGGAGATCGTGGCCGAGATGATCGCGGCCGGTCGTCAGCTGACGGTACTGACCACCAGTCGTTCTCCGCTCATGATCAGTGCCGAGGCGGTGTACCCGTTGCCGCCGTTGGCGATCGAAGACGGAACCGGCTCGGCAGTCGAACTCTTCTCGGCGAGAGCCCGTGCGGTGCGGCCGTCTGTTCATCTGGACGTCGACGCGGTCGTCAAGCTGTGTACGACGCTCGACGGACTCCCGCTGGCGATCGAGCTCGCTGCCGCGCGGGTCCGCACCATGAGCGTCGACGAAATCGGTTCGAGACTGCGAGACAGGTTCGCGTTGTTGCGCTCCGATGATCCGACGTCTCCGGATCGGCATCGCACCCTGCACGCGGTGATCGACTGGAGCTGGAATCTGTTGGGCAGCGGGGATCAGATTGCGTTGCGTCGATTGTGCCGATTCTCGGCCGGCTTCACCCTTTCTTCGGCGCAAGCCGTTGCCGGGTGGGGCGAGTTGACCGATGTGGCAAGTGCCGTCGAAGCGCTGGTGAATCAGTCACTTCTTTCCGTCAGCGACGGGCAGGGAGATCTTCGGTACTACATGCTCGAGACTGTCCGTGAATACGGCGAGGAGCAACTCGCCGCGTCCGGGGAGGGACCGGAAGTGATTCGGCGCCTCGACGACTGGGCGATTGCGATCGCCGAGGATGCCGTCGTGCGTGCACGGACGGATCAGCTCCGTCTGATTGCCGACCTCGACGCCGAGCACGACAACCTTCTGGCTGTACTTCGCTGGGCCGTGGAACGCGGCGACGCGGTGACCGTAGCCAACGTCTTCCCCGTCCTTGCGATTCTGTGGGCCGTACGAGGATCGAACTCGGAAATTTCGAACTGGGCGTCGAAGATCGTCGGGGCGACCGCGGACAACGATCTGCGCGACGTGAATGCAGAACTGGTGGGCGCTACGTTCATCCTGGTGGCGATGCATCTCTTCTTCGGAGAGGCCGATCGAAACCATGCCCGTGCGCGGATCCGACTTCGAAAGCTGTTGCGTGAGCGCGATGATCTCGGTCCGTTGTTCGCATTTCTGATCAAGCTGACCACGAGTGCGATCGCCAACCACAAACTTGCGCGGTTGGTGGCCGAAGGCGTTCGCAGTTCCGATCCCGAGACCCGAATGGCGGCGCTGTCCGCGCGTTCGAACATGCGGGAGAACATCGGAGATCTGCGCGGTGCGTTGCTGGACGGGGAGACTCTGTTCGACTACGCCACCAGCATCGGTGACGAGTGGGGTCTGGCGATGGCGGCCCAACATGTCGGGTCGGTTCACAGCCAATCCGCCCGCTATGGCGAGGCCATCGAGTTCTACGCGATCGCGGCGGCGTCGATGGAACGCCTCGGTGCGCGTGACGAGGCGATGCAGCTCATCTGCTTTCAAGCCGGAGCAATGATCGCGGCCGGTGACACCGCTGGTGGTCGGGTGCTTCTCGATCGTGCACGTCCGGCATTGGCGCATTCGGGTGGGACCGGGGCCATCGAAACCGATCAACGGCGCGCGGCGCTCATAGCGAGTATCGCCGAGGCGGATCTCGCGGACGGCCGTATCGACGAGGGCTTGGCGCGGTATCGAGAAGCGCTGGAGCTGTTGGGTTCTGCGATCGAGAACATCTTCGGTGATCCCTTCGTCGTTCTGCTCGGTGCCGCGGCTGTGTGCGCTCACGCAGTTCACGGCCGGCACGAACTGGTGGCGGGCCGCGTTCTGCAGATGAAGGAGTCGAGTGCTCTCAAGCTCGATCCCAACGGTTACGCGGACCTGCCGCTCGCGGGTTCGTTGGCGTCGGCGATCGGGTCGTTCGATCTTGTCACGGGCAACATCGAACGCGGAGTCGAACTGATGGCTTTGTCGTTGAAAATGCCGGGGAGACAAGACTTCGTCTCGCTCCATCACGCGCGCCTCTCCGACTTCGCGGTTGGTCTGGTCGGAGCCGACAGGTGGTCTGTGGAAACCGAGAAGGTATCGGGTTACTCACGCAGAGCGGTCCGCGAAGCAGTGTTGGCTGCGCTTCGCGGACCGGTGCTGGACTAGGTCTGGACGATGGTGCGGGACTTATGTCTTGCGCATGTACATCCGCACGGTCAAAGGTGCCATGACGGCAACGATCACCGCGGCGCCCACCAGCGACCACACGACGTGGATACCGAAGTGGCCGTCGTTGGCCAGCTCGCGAACCGCGGTCACCAGGTGTGAGACCGGATTGACGTTCACGAACTTCTGAAGCCAACTCGGCATGGTGGCAGGATCGACGAACGCATTCGACAGGAACGTCAGCGGGAACAGCACGAGCATCGAAACACCCTGCACCGTGGACGCTTTGTTCATCAGCACGCCCATGAGAGCGAAGATCCAGCTGATGGAGAACGCGCACACCATGACCAGGATCGCGGCAGACAGAATGCCGACCACGCCGCCTGCGGGGCGGTAACCCATCGCGAAACCGACGATGAACGTGATGGTCGTGGCGATGCCGTAGCGCACGACGTCGGCGAGCAATGCACCGGACAGCGGGGCGATACGAGCGATGGGAAGGGACTTGAAGCGGTCGAACACGCCCTTGTCCATGTCCTCACGAAGCTGAGTGCCCGTGACGATGGAACCGGTGATGACGGTCTGGACGAGGATGCCGGGGATGATCGTCGGCAGATATGCCGTCACGTCACCGGCGATCGCGCCGCCGAAGATGTAGGTGAACATCAACGTGAAGATGATCGGCTGGATGACGACGTCGAACAGTTGCTCGGGGTTGTGCTTGATCTTGAGAATTCCGCGGTACGCCATCGTGAACGTGTTCGCGAAGCTCTGCTGCAGGCTGATGCGGCGGGGTGCGGCATCCGGCTGGGCTATCGGCGACCGGGGTTTGGTGAGGGTGGTTGTCATGCGACGCTCCGATCGGAGTCGTTGTCGGACTGGGCGTCGTTGCGTCCACCGTCTTCGGGCTGGTGCCCGGTGATGGTCAGGAACACTTCGTCCAGGCTGGGTTTCTGTACGTTGATCTCGTCGACGGCGATACCTTGCTCACGCAGACGGATCAACAGGTCCGCCGTGATCGACGGGTCGCTCAGTGGTGCGGTGATCCGCCCGACCTCGGGAGTGACTCCCACCTCGACGCTCAGCGCGGCGGCGATGAGCGAGCGAGCCTCCTCGGTGCGATCACGATCGACCAGCTTGAGTTGGAGCGAGGAGATCCCGACCGAAGCCTTGAGTTCGTCGGCGGTGCCGTTGGCGATCACGCGGCCGCGGTCGATCACCGCGATGCGATCGGCCAGTTGATCGGCTTCGTCGAGGTACTGCGTGGTGAGCAACACCGTCGAACCCTCGGCGACGAGTCGCCGGATGGTCTCCCACATCTGGGCGCGGGTGCGCGGATCGAGGCCGGTGGTGGGCTCATCGAGAAACAGCAGCGGCGGGCGCGCGATCAGGCTTGCCGCCAGATCCAGGCGTCGACGCATGCCGCCGGAGAAGTTCTTCAGCGGTTTGGTCGCGGCCTCGACCAGATCGAACTCCTCGAGGAGTTCGAGGGACTTGGTGCGCGCATCGCGGCGGCTCAGGCCGAGCAACCGGGAGAAGATCACGAGGTTCTCGGTCGCGGTCAGATCCTCGTCGACGGAGGCGTACTGACCGGTGACGCCGATCAGGGATCGGACCGCGGTGGGTTCACGGCTGACGTCGTGGCCGAAGATGCGCGCCTCACCGCCGTCGGGGCGAAGGAGAGTGGCGAGCATGCGGACGGTGGTGGTCTTGCCGGCGCCGTTCGGCCCGAGGACGCCGAACACCGAGCCGGTGGGGACGGTGAGGCTGACGCCGTCGACCGCGCGGTGCTCGCCGAACTTCTTGACGAGTCCGTCGGCCTCGATGGCAAGAGGCGAAGCTGTGTGGTTCATGGGATGAAGCTTGGCAGACCGATCTTGCATGGACCTTGCGTGGAACTTGCGGTTACTTGCACAGCGCGCGAGGTCGGTGCTCCACAACCGGCAAACAATCCCCAGACGGATCTTGCTTGTCGGTGTGCGGGCGCGGCGGCATCACGCTCGCTGCATGGAGATTCTTACGCGGGCACAGGCTCACCGGGACGGCACCAGCGACGCGCAGTTGCAGCGAGCGGTCAGGCGCGGCGAGCTGCACCGAATCGCAGCGGGGATCTACATGCGCGCCGATCACTTCCGCGAACTCGATGCGAGAGCACGCCACCGCTGCGCTGTCATGGTAGCCACCGAAAGCTGTGGACCAGGCGCAATCGTGAGCCACGCTTCGGCAGCGGTCATGCACGGATTGGATTGCGGCGGATTGCGATTGGACACCGTGCACATGACGCGTAACCGGTGCTCGGGTGGGCGGAAGAGTCAAACCTTGCATCTTCATCCGGCAGTGGTCCCGGCCGAGGAGGTCGTGCTGATCGACGGCGTCGCAACCACGTCGCTTGCGCGAACGTTCGTCGACCTCGCACGGACGACGCCGTTCGAGACCGCCGTGGTGATCGGTGATTGCGCCCTGCGACGTGGGATGAGGCGTGAGAACGTCGACGCTTCGCTCGATCATGCGCGCGGACGGCTGGGAATGAGTCGCGCTCGAGTGGCGGCGACGTTCATCGAACCAGGTGCCGAGAGTCCGGGGGAGTCCATCAGCCGGGTACGCATGCGCGACGACGGTTGGCCGATGCCGACCCTGCAGCACGAGATCCGTCACGGTGGCCGGTTCATCGGGAGAGTCGATTTCTTCTGGAAAGAGCACGGTGTGGTGGGCGAGTTCGACGGGATGGTCAAGTATCGCGGCGACAATCCGGGGAGGGCGGTAGAGCGCGAGAAACTGCGGGAGGACGCGATCCGGGACGCGGGGTTCGAGGTGTTCCGGTGGGTATGGGCGGATCTTCGCGACTTCGAACGTGTCCGCGAAAGGTTCGAGCGGGCTTGCCTCCGCGGAGCCGCGCGCTGATTGTGCAGCCGCGGCGCTGATCAGGCCTGCGGCTGAACAATCGGGCTGCGGCTGCTAGCTGAACCGAGCCACCAGGGCGGCGCGGTCGAGCTTTCCCGGTCCACGCAGGGGGAGCGCGTCCACGACGAAGAGTTCCCGCGGCGCCGCGGTGACGTCGAGTGTCCGCTGAGCATATGCGCGCAGTTCGTCGAGCGTCGGAGCTTCGCCCTCGGGTACGACCACGGCCACCACCCGCTGCCCCAGCCGCGGGTCCTTGATGCCGATCACCGCGCACTCGCGAACGGCGGGGTGATCGGCCAGCGCGGCCTCGACCACCTGCGGTACGACGGTCAGCCCACCGGTGGAGATTGCCTCGTCCAACCGGCCGCTGATGCGCAGGACCCCGTCGACCACTGATCCGGCGTCGTCGGTCCGGAACCATCCGGGTTCGGCGAAGGCAGGGTGGTCGGGAAGCCCGCGGTACCCGGACGCGAGCATCGGACCGCCCAGCAGTACTCGCCCGTCGTCGATACGAATCTGTGCTCCGGACAACGGGATTCCGTCGTAGACGCAACCGCCGGACGTTTCGCTCATCCCGTAGGTGCGGACGACGGTGATGCCCGCTTCGGTGGCCTGCGCGAGTACCGGTGCGGGAGTAGCAGCGCCGCCGAGCAGAACCGCGTCGAGCGAAGCCAGGGCCTCGACCGCGGCGCGATCACCGAGTGCCTTGACCAACTGCGTCGGCACCAACGAGGTGTAGCGGCGCGGTCCGCTCATCGCGGCGACAGCGCCCGGCAATGCTGCAGGGTCGAAACCCGCACTGACGTCGACGATCACCGGTTGTGTTCCGGCGAGGACACTGCGCAACAGAACTTGCATCCCGGCGATGTGGTGCGGGGGGAGAACCAGCAACCAGGATCCGGTGCCGCCGAGGCGTTCATGGGTCGCGTCGCCGCTGGCTCGCAGTGCGCTCGCGGCGAGCATCGCGCCCTTCGGGGTTCCGGTGGTCCCCGACGTGGCGACCACCAGCGAGATGCCGTCGTCGATGGGCTGATCGGGGTGCAGAGCGTCGCTCAGTCGGGCCGTCTCGCGTGCGTCGGCCGCCGGGACGGGAAGCACGGCGTCGTGCACGCCGTCCAGGATCTGCGCGATGGCAGGCAGTACCTCGAAGACCGCCTCACCCTGTGGAACGGCCAGTGTGCGAAGAACGTTCACCGGACGTCCGGCCCGGCCAGCGGCCAACCACCGGCAGCCAGATGGCTTCGTACGCGGTCGACGTCGGTTTCGAGTGGCATCTCGTTGGTGATCTTCGTGATGAGGACCTGGATGTCGGTCTTCTCGATGGGCAGATCGCCGTCCTCGATCAACGCGTCGGCGACGGCGTCGACCTCGGTTTCGGAGAGTCTGCGAGTGAGGAGCGCGAAAAGTGGGATGTAGTCCTGCTCGGGGACGCCATTGGGATAGCCGGCCCGCAACCAGCCGACTATCGACGTGAGGAAGGGCGGAAGGGCCATGACGTCAGCTCACGTCTCGAACTTCGTTGTCGGTGTCCACGTCTTCGATGACCGGCCACCCACCTGCGCGCAGCCTTTCGGTGACACGATCGACGTCGTCCTCGGACGGCTCCTCGTTGAGGATTCCCTCGATGATGGCGCGGATGGTGTCGTAGTCGACGTGGCGGTCCGGCACTTCGTGTGCCGACTCGATGGACATCGAAACGACCTGCTCGATCTCCTCGTCGGTCAGACGACGACGGAGAACGGCGAGCAGCGCAAAATGATCCTTGTCCGGGATGCCCTCGGGATACCCGGCACGCAGCCAGTCGAGCACGCTGCGCAATGAATACTTGCTCAAATCCTCGGCCTCATTTTCGTTTCGGTGGTTTCAGTGGTGCGCCGCGACGACCACTCAGAAGACGTGGATTCCGAACGTGCTGGCCAAGAAGTTCTTCATCAACAACAGAATTCCGGCGAAGATCGTGACGAGCACGACCGCAAAACAGAGGTACGCACCCATTTTACCCAGGGTGGACGGTCCTTCGGTGCCGTCGGCGTTCGGCAGACTCAGCGACTTGAGGCCGAAGGCGAAGATCGCCGGCAGTCCGGCTCCGAAGAGCAGTCCGACTGCCACTACCTGCCAGAGCGAATCGAGGGTATCGGTGAGTAGATGCATTCTCTTGCGCCCCTTTCAGGAGTTGCGAGTGGGTTCGGTGGACGGAGTGGGATCAGCAGTCGGAATCTCGCGAGCCGTCGCATCCGGATTCTCGTCCCATTCGGCGGTCACGTTGGCGGCGTCTACGGGTTCCTTACGCGAACGCAGGTACATGAAGATCGCGAACGCGATGAGGGCAGCGAAGACGACGAGCACGCCGGCCAGGCCGCCGATCAGATGCGCGAGTGCCCAGCAGATGGCGCCGACCACTGCAGCCGACGGCAAGGTGATCAACCAGGCGGCGGCCATCCGGCCTGCGACGCCCCAGCGGACCTCGGCGCCCTTGCGCCCGATGCCGGTACCGAGGATCGATCCGGTGGCGACGTGGGTGGTCGAGAGGGGGAGTCCGAGGTGGCTCGACGTGAGAATGATGGCGGCGGACGACGCTTCGGCTGCCAGACCCTGCGGCGCGGCGATCTCGACAAGGCCCTTGCCCAGGGTGCGGATGATGCGCCAACCGCCCAGGTAGGTGCCGAGAGCGATCGCGACGGCACAGGTGAACTTCACCCAGAACGGCATCTCGGTCTCGGCGGTGATGGTGCCGTGAGCGACCAGGGCCAAAAAGATGACGCCCATAGTCTTCTGGGCGTCATTGGTGCCGTGCGCAAGTGAGATCAGCGAGGCGGTGCCGATCTGGCCGAAACGGAAACCGCGCTCACGCTCGTCTTCCTTGACGGATGCGGTGATTCGGTACACGAGCTTGGTACCGACGCCTGCGACCAGGGCCGCGACGACCGGCGCGAGGATCGCGGGGACGACGACCTTGGTCAGAACTCCACCCCACTCGACGCCGCCCATACCGATGGAGGCGATTGCGGCGCCGATCAATCCGCCGAACAGTGCGTGTGAGGAGCTCGACGGCAATCCGAGCAGCCAGGTCGCCAGATTCCAGATGATTCCGCCGACGAGACCGGCGAAGACGATCAGCAGCAGATCCTGCCCACTGACCGCGCCGAGGTTGACGACGCCTTTGGCCACGGTCGCAGCGACCTCGACGGACAGGAACGCACCGACCAGGTTCAGGATCGCGGAAAGTGTGACCGCAACTTTGGGCTTGAGTGCTCCGGTCGCGATGGAGGTGGCCATTGCGTTACCGGTGTCGTGAAAACCATTCGTGAAATCGAACGCGAGGGCGGTGACAACTACCACCAGGAGGATTACGAGCTCTGCGGTCACAACGTGAATTGTGCGTATCGAACGCGTAAAAGTACAGCGAACGGGATGCGAACAGGGGCTCCGCGGAGTACGTCCCCGCGCGTGGGCTGCGGCGCTGCCGTTCGCGATGTGTTCAGCGCCACGAAATCGGAACCCTGTGTGGGACCTCACTTTTTGGTCTCACTCACCGGGAAGGCACATTCGGACCGTTTTAAACGCTGATTACCTACGGGCACCGAGCGCACCGGAACAGGGGTTTCACCCCTGTTTCTCGGTGTCTGTCAGTGAGAAGGAGAGCTCCGACCGTGAAGCCCAACAAGTCCACGAAGCTGATCGTGGCACTCGCCGCGACCGCCGTTCTGGCGTCAGCCTGCGCATCGAATCGTGGTGACGATCCCTACGCCGTCGCTGTCGGCGGACCCGGCGTCAGCGCCGACCTTGCGTCGAGCACATCCGACGCGAAGTTCGGCACCCTCGATTCGCCCTGCGGTGAAGGCGATGCCACCGGCGCAACCGATCAAGGCGTCAGCGACACCGAGATCAAGATCGGGTTCGGTGACGACCGCGGTTATGTGAAGTCTCCTGGGCTGAACAAGGAAATGAGCGATGCGGTGAACGCGCTCATCTCTTGGTGCAACGATCAGGGCGGCATCAACGGCCGCAAGGTCGTCGGAACCGACTACGACGCCGCGATGACGCAGGCCAACTCGGTCATGCAGGAAGCGTGCGCGAGCCAGTTCATGATGGTCGGCTACGGCTTCGCGATGGATCAGACCGCCGAGCAGACGCGTGTCGCGTGCAACCTGGTGTCCGTGCCAGGCTTCACCGTGTCACCCGACGCAGCCAACGGACCGATGACATTCCAGGGTGTCCCGTTCCCGGTCGACTACGCGAACGGTTCGCAGTGGTTCCAGATGGCCGAGATGCACCCCGATCTGGTGAACGACTTCGACGTCGTCAACAGCACGATGCCCACGATCATCAGCTCCACCACGAAGATTCGCTCGATCGCCGAGGCTGCGGGTTTCAAGCTCAAGGATTGCGGCGTCACCCTCAACTACGAGGGGGAATCGAGCTATGTGCCGTTCGCCGAGAAGTACAAGGAGTGCGGCGCGAAGGGGATCTGGACGTCACGATCGGCAAGCCCGTCGGAGCTGAACTTCGTGAAGGCCCTCGACCAGGTCGGGATCGATCCCATGTTCTTCGGTGAAGCCACCTGGTACGGCGCGACCGTCTCCGATTGGAACAAGGACACCGGACTGCTCGACAACCTCAACGCGGGCATGACCTTCCAGATGCTCGAGAACGCGGACAAGGTGCCCGCAGTGAAGAAGTACGTGGATCTGGTCTCCGAGCAGGGTGGCAAGACCGCGCTCCTCGGTATGCAGGCGGCGTCGTCGTTCCTGCTGTGGGCGGCCGCCGCGGACGAGTGCGGTAGCGATCTGACGCGTCAGTGCATGGTGAACGAACTCTCGAACATTCACGAGTGGGACGGCGGCGGATTGCACGCCGTCACCGATCCCGGCAAGAACATGCCGGCCACCTGCGGACTCATGACCTCTCTGAAGGGCAGTACCTACGCGCAGGCGTTCCCGTCCACCGCGGGCGAATTCAAGTGTGACCCCAAGTACCTCGTCGCGACCGACAAGAGCACCTGGGGAACCGAACTCGGCGCTGACCGCGTGTCGACGAAGTACCAGAACGCCAACGTCATCAAGCCGCAGTCCTGATTCTTCCGACTCGGGCGGCGAGCGCCAACCGCCGCCCGAGTCCCTAACGAGGGTTCAGCCATGAACACTTTTGTCACTTTCACGATCCTGGGCCTGGTCCTGGGGTCCGTGTACGCGATCGCCGCCTCCGGGCTGGTACTCACGTACAACACGTCAGGCATCTTCAACTTCGCGCACGGTGCACAGGCAATGCTCGGTGCGTTCATCTACTGGCAGTTGCGCTACGGCTGGGAACTTCCCACCGTCGTCGCTTTGCTGATTTCACTCGTCCTGGTCGGGCCACTGATGGGTCTCGGCCTCTACGTCCTGATCATGAAGGGTCTGCGCGATACCGCCGAGGTCACCAAAATCGTTGTGACGGTCTCGATCCTGCTCGGAATGCTCTCGATCTCGCACTGGTTCTGGCACCCCGAGACCGCTCGGACGATGCAGATGTTCTTCGGCGACCAGTCCAAGATCACGGTGTTCGGCGCGAGCATCCGCTACCACGAGTTGATCTGCATCCTCGTTGCGATCGCCATCGCTGTCGGCCTGCGCATCCTGTTCACGCGCACCCGCGCCGGTGTCGCGATGCGCGGCGTCGTCGACGATCCGGAACTGTTGCGCCTCAACGGCCACAATCCGGAGCGTCTTGCGGCACTGTCCTGGGCGATGGGTTCGACGCTCGCAGTCCTGGCCGGCATCCTGATCACCCCGATCAGTGGCGGCACACTCGAGGCGAACATGTTGACACTCTTGGTGATCGACGCGTTTGCCGCGGCCATGTTCGGCCGGTTGCGCAGCATCCCACGCACGTTTGTCGGCGCCGTGGTTCTCGGGCTTGCCGGTACGTACGTATTGGCGTACTTCCCGACAAGTTGGAGTTGGACGTCGAATTTCCGTGTCTCCCTACCGATGATCGCGCTGTTCGTCGTACTCATCGTCCTACCTCAGGACCGCCTGCGTGGTGCGGTCACTCGCACCCGTGAGCGGTACCACGTTCCGAGCGTGCGCAAGGCCGTCGTCTGGGGCGTGGCACTGATCGTCATCGTGTACCTGATCCGTCTGCTGATGGTGACCTCCGCCGTCACCACACTGACCATCGGAATGACGTTCGCGATCATCGCGCTCTCGCTCACACTCCTCACCGGTTACGCGGGTGAATTGAACTTGGCGCCGGTGTCTTTCGGCGCTATCGCTACCATCGTGGCCTTCCACTTCGGGATCTCCGGTTCCGGGTTGGCTGCGCACCTCAACCTGTGGGGCATCGTCGTCGGAGTCCTCGTCACCGCCGTGATCGGTGGCCTCGTCGCCCTACCGGCGCTGCGGCTGAGAGGGCTGTATCTCGCGCTGGCAACCATGGCCTTCGGAGTGTTCCTCTCCAACATGGTTCTTCGTGACACCACCGAACACGAGATGTTCGGCATGAAGTACTCGCTGTTCAAGGACGGGAACATCGCCCTCCCTCCGCTGAAGATCGGTCCGCTCGATCTGAGCAACGAGACGGTGTTCCTGATGACCGTGACCGCGCTGTTCTCGATACTCGGCGTCGGCGTCATCGCGTTGCGTAACAGCGGCTACGGGCGCCGACTCGCTGCGATGAAGGACAGCCCGGCCGGTTCGGCCATGCTCGGACAGAGCCTGGTTCGGCTCAAGCTGAGTGTCTTCATGATCTCTTCGGGGATCGCCGGTCTCGGCGGCATTCTGATGTCGAGCGCCATGGGGTCCGTCTCGGGCGAGAGCTTTGCCATCATGGTCAGCCTCTCGCTGCTCATGCTGACCGTCGTCGCGGGTATCGGATACGTCACCGGCGCCCTGTTCGGAGGACTGATGGCCGGAATCGGGTTTGCGGTCATCATGGTCTCGTTCACCAATCTGGCTTCGGCGCAACCGGAGTTGGAGGGAATGTGGCTGCTCTTCGGCAACATCGCGGCAGTCAGCCCGGCACTGATCGGCATCGGCGTCGGCGCGAACCCCAGCGGAACGGTCCACAGCGTGATCGAGGGCTACCGACGGCTCGCCGGTGCCAAGCCTGTTCTGATCGGCGGCGCCGCAGTCGTTCTGCTGACCTACGTCCTTGCTCTGACCGGTGTACTCGGCAACTGGTGGTTCGCGTCCATCACGATCGCGGTGGTGTTCATGCTGCCGGTGATCGGTGAGATGGTCATGCCCAGCGCGGTTCTCACTCCGGAGGAACTGGCCGCCAAAGCGACAGTCGTTCCCGAGGACATCGGGATCGATGTCCCTTACAGCCCCGAGATCCGTGACGAGATCGACCGCGAACTGGGGATTCCTCAGTACCAGGGTGGCTCGCCGAAGGAGTTGACCGTCCATGTCTGATACACCACTTCTCGAAACGCGCGGTGTGAGCGTTCGTTTCGGTGGACACGTCGCGGTCAAGGACGTTTCGCTCACCGTGCAACCCGGCACCGTGACAGGACTCATCGGACCGAACGGTGCCGGCAAGACGACGCTCTTCAACACCATCACCGGGCTGCAGAAACCCACCTCCGGTCAGGTGTTCCTCGGTGGCGTCGACGTGACGAAGCTGCCGCCGCACAAGCGGGCGGGGCGCGGGCTGGCACGTACCTTCCAGCGGCTCGAACTGTTCGTCTCGCTGTCGGTGCGTGACAACCTGCGCGTCGCGGGAGACATCCACAAGGCGAACGGCCGCAACAAGATCGACGTGGACGGCGAGACCGATCGCCTGCTGGAGCTGACCGGGCTCACGGATGTCGCGGACAAGGACGTCGCGGACATCCCCACCGGACGCGCCCGCGTCGTCGAAGTTGCACGGGCGCTCATGACCGATCCGCGAGTGCTTCTGCTCGACGAACCGGCCTCGGGTCAGACGGAGCAGGAAACCGAGGTCTTTGCCGAGATGCTCACCGAACTTGCTGCGGGTGGACTCGGAATCTGTCTGGTGGAGCACGACATTCCGCTGGTGATGAAAGTGTGCTCGACCATCCACGTGCTCGACTACGGCGCAGTCCTCGCCTCGGGTGATCCGGAGAAGATCCGGACGGATCCGGAAGTGATCGCGGCCTACATCGGGACCGAGGAGGAGGCGGTATGACTTCAGCGAAAATTGGCGAGGCGAAAATCGACGAGGGTATACGCAGCCCCGACCGCGCCGAACCGTTGCTCGAACTGTCCGGTGTCCGCGCCGGTTACGGATCCATCGAAGTTCTGCACGGGGTGGACCTGATTCTGGAACCGGGCGCCGTGGTGGCGCTACTCGGACCCAACGGCGGCGGCAAGACGTCGACGCTCAAGATCTGCTCGGGCGTCCTTCCGGTCACCCGCGGCGAGTTCCGGCTCGCGGGCCAGGTCGTGAACGGAGTCGAGCCTTCGGAGTTGGCTCGGCTGGGGGTCTGCTCCATCCCCGAAGGACGCGGGATCTTCGCCAACCTCACTGTGCGGGAAAACCTGTGGATCGCCACCGGAACGGGCGTCGGGCTGGCCGAACTCGAAGAGGTTGCGTACGGCAGGTTCCCGATCCTGGGGGAGCGGCGCGGACAGTTGGCCGGATCGATGTCCGGTGGTGAGCAGCAGATGCTGGCGCTGTCACGGGCACTCGGCACTCACCCGACGGTGCTCCTGCTCGACGAGCTGTCGATGGGTCTCGCACCTCGAATCGTCTCGCAGATGTACGACGTCGTCGGCTCGCTTGCAGCCGAAGGCATTTCCATTCTCGTCGCCGAGCAGTTCGCGCGAGCGGTGCTGCCCATCGCGACCTCGGCCGCACTGATGTTGCAGGGACGCGTCGTCAAGACCGGCGATCCACACGACATCGAAAACGAACTTTCTACCAGTTATCTAGGAGGATGACGATGACTACTCTCGCCGAAGATCGCCGTGAGGAATTCAAGAAGAACATCGCAGAGTTGAAGCTGGACAAGAAGCAGGCAGGCGGCGACGCGGCGACGCGCATCGCGGGCCTGGTGCTCATGGTCGTCGGAGTGGTCGGCGCCTTCGTCGTCTACATCTCTTCGCTGACGCTCTCGGACCTGCGGGATCTGGTGTCGTACCAGATCCTCACCGTGGTTTTCCTCGCCCTGACAGTGGTCGGTGCCGCACTCTTCCTGGCCGCATCGGTGGCAAAGGTGCTGCGGCTGTGGTTGGTTCGCCAACTGCTCGAGGGCCAGGCACAGACAGATCAGATCTCTCAGGCGCTGAGCACGCGCAACTGATCTCTGCGAAGAACCGACAGATGCCCGCCACGAAAGTCGTGGCGGGCATCTGTCATTGCTCGGCTACAGCGGTGTCTCGACTACGCGGACGGTGGCCGGGAATCGCGTCGGATGGGATGGTCCTCCGGGATCTGCACCATCACGATCGGTGTCCCGTCCGGGTCGGCGATCCACATCTCGTGTAGACCCCACGGTTCCTGTCTTGCCTCGCGCGCGATCTTGACCCCGGCGAGAACCAGTTCGGTCTGAACGGCAGTGAGGTCCCGGACCTGCAGCCAGATCGCGCCGCGAAAGCCGCCCTCGCCGGTGCCGCCGTGCGCAGCGACTTCGATCAGACCTTGGCCGGCGAAGAAGACTGTGCCGCCGGGATATTCACGAGCGATCGCCAGACCGAGGGTGTCTCGGTAGAAGCTCAGCGTTCGTTCGTACTCGCTCGGGCGCAATATCGTCCGACTGCTCAGAATCTCCACGTCCGACCTCCCTCTCGCACCTACTGTGTCAGAAATACCAGGGATATGGTGACCAGTCGGGATCACGCTTTTCGAGGAACGAGTCACGACCCTCGACGGCCTCGTCGGTCATGTACGCCAAACGTGTTGCCTCACCGGCGAACAGCTGCTGGCCGACCAACCCGTCGTCCTGCAGGTTGAACGCGTACTTGAGCATCCGCTGTGCCTGCGGCGACTTGCCGTTGATCTTGCCGGCCCAGTCGATCGCGACGTTTTCGAGTTCAGCGTGGTCGACAACCTTGTTGACCGCGCCCATCTGATGCATTTCCTCGGCGGTGTACGTCTCACCCAGGAAGAAGATCTCGCGAGCGAACTTCTGGCCCACCATCTTTGCCAGATAGGCGCTGCCGTAGCCGCCGTCGAAGCTTCCGACGTCGGCGTCGGTCTGCTTGAACCGTGCGTGCTCGCGGCTGGCGAGCGTCAGGTCGCACACCACGTGCAGGCTGTGGCCGCCGCCCGCAGCCCAGCCGTTGACCAGGCAGATCACGACCTTCGGCATGAAGCGGATCAAGCGCTGGACCTCGAGGATGTGCAGGCGCCCGGCGCGTGCTTTGTCGACGGTGTCCGCCGTTTCTCCTTCGGCGTACTGGTAGCCGCTGCGACCACGGATGCGCTGGTCTCCGCCGGAGCAGAACGCCCAACCGCCGTCCTTCTCGCTCGGTCCGTTGCCGGTCAGGAGCACCGCTCCCACGTCGGAGGTCATCCGGGCGTGATCGAGCGCGCGGTACAACTCGTCGACGGTGTGCGGGCGGAACGCATTACGCACTTCCGGTCGGTCGAAGGCGACGCGAACGGTGCCTTGGCTGACATGCCGGTGGTAGGTGATGTCGGTGAGGTTCTCGAATCCGGGGACAGGGCGCCAGAGCTGCGGGTTGAAGGTCACCTGAGCCACGATAGAGGCACGGCTCGCGCGTCTAACGGATACCTGAGGTAGAACACGTTCCCGGGCGCGCTAACGTGCAGGTCATGAGCGAACAAACCGCAGACGGCACGGAGATCGTCACAGACGGTGAGAATCGGGGCGGATTTCCACGGTTCCGGCACACTCCCGCAGGTCCGGACTTCGGCCGCTTCGTCGAAGCGATGCGCAGGTTGCAGGACCTTGCCGTCTCGACCAATGTTCCCGACGACGTACTCGCAGACATCGCTACGCAAGCCGAGGAGCTTGCCGATCGGTTGTCTCCGTACGAGGTCCCGGAAGGCAAGCCGCCCGCAGGCTCGAACATCCAACTGCCCGGACGCGGCAGCCTCCTCATGCTCCCGTGGATGGTCGAGAAGTTCGACACCGAAGGAGTCCGCAGTACCGGCGTCTTCCGCCGCTACCACCTGGGCGGCAACGGCGCCGCTCACGGCGGTGTCCTGCCCTTGCTGTTCGACGACGTCTTCGGGATGACGGTCCACGCGGGTGGCCGTCCGATCTCCCGCACCGGCTACCTCCACATCAATTACCGCGCGATCACTCCGCTCAATCAACAACTGGTGATCGAGGGGCAGGTGGATCGGGTCGAGGGTCGCAAGACTTTTGTCAGCGCGCGCCTGACCGATCTCGACGGCAAGCTCCTCGCCGACGGTGAGGCGCTCATGATCGAACTGCTTCCGGGACAGCCCTGACATGTTCCCCTCGTTCGACGATCTGATCGCGGACGCCGTGGTTCTCGCGCTGCCGATGCGAGTTCGCTTTCGCGGCATCACGACTCGTGAGGCCCTGCTCGTTCGCGGCCCGGCCGGGTGGGGAGAATTCGCACCCTTCGTCGAGTACGACGACGACGAGGCGTCGCAGTGGCTGCTCGCGGGTATCGAAGCGGCGTGGCTGGGTCCGCCGCCTGCGCTTCGTGACGCAGTTCCCGTCAACGCGACCGTGCCGGCGATCGACGCGTTTGCCGTTCCGGAATTGCTGGAGCGCTTCCCCGGCGCCCGGACAGCCAAGGTCAAGGTCGCCGAGAAGGGACAGTCGCTGGCGCAGGACGTCGCCCGGGTGAACGAGGTGCGTCGGCACATCCCGAACGTGCGCGTCGACGCCAACGGCGGGTGGAGCGTGGACGAGGCGATCACGGCCTTGCGAGCGATCACCGATGACGGTGAACTCGAATACGCGGAGCAACCGTGTGCAAGCGTCGAGGAACTGGTCAGCGTCCGCGCCGCGGGGACCGGTGTGCGGATCGCTGCCGACGAGAGCATTCGCCGTGCCGAGGACCCGTTGCGCGTCGTACGAGCGGGGGGAGCGGACGTCGCCGTCGTGAAGGTGCCGCCGCTGGGCGGAATGCGTGCTGTGGTGGCGCTGTCTGCGCAGCTGGCGGACTACGGGGTGCCGGTGGTGGTCTCGAGTGCGCTGGACACGGCTGTGGGGATGTCCGCGGGACTGGCGGCCGCGGCAGCGTTGCCTTCGCTTCCGTTTGCCTGCGGTCTCGGTACAGGCGGCCTGTTCGTCCAGGATGTCGCGGTCACCGGGGCAGCTGTCGACGGTGCTTTGTCGGTGGGTGCCGTCGAGCCTGATCCGGTTCTGCTCGAGACGCTGGCCGCGCCCGCGGACCGGCGCGACTGGTGGCTGGAGCGGGCTCGGCGCTGCCATCGGATACTCGGCAGTAAGGACCAGCCGAATTTCGTATAGTCTCGGGCGCGACCTGATGAACATCAGTGAAGAATGAAGGGATCGAAAGTGGTTGCAGCTCTGAACGAAACCCTGCTCGAGGAATCACGGGTTCCCGCGGTCGTCGCGGACGTGCAGACCTTGATCGACGCAGAGGTTTCGGATAAGTCGGGGGCCTCAGGGCTGGCTCTCAAGGGTGGCTACGGCGCGGTCAAGAAGGTGAGCCCGTCCATCGTGCCGGACGCCGTCACCGCGCTTCTGCCGGCTTTCGTGGCAAAGCTCGAGCCGTACTGGCAGGAATTCTCGGCTTCCGGTGAAGGCAGCTTCGCCGATTTCATCAGCGCCCGCGGTGACGCGGTTGCCGATTCCCTCCTCGAGGTGACGGACGAGCGTATCGAGGGCAGCGACAAGGCCGTCGTCAAGTCGATGTACTCGAAGCTGCGCGGTTCGGCGAAGAAGCATGTGACTGCAGCTCTGCCGCGTCTGGGCGATGTGATCCAGAAGCACGCTGCATAAGCGAACGTAAAACGACTAGTGGCCCGGGAGTTTCTCTCGGGCCACTCGTCGTTTTCGGTGCGTTTGTCAGTGAGCCGAATGTCCGTGACGCCAGAAGCCGGTGAAGGTGATGTCGGTTTTGGCGAACTTCCGGTCGTTCACGAGGTGCCGACGCAGCCCGGTGGTGAGTGCCTGTTCGCCGGCGACAAAGGTGTACGACGGCCCCTCGGGCAGTTCGGCGGCGCGGACGGTCTCGAGGGTCAGAACACCCGGCGTCGCGTGTTCGTCCTCGCGAACGAGCCAATGCACGTTGACGTTCGCCAACTCCGGAATGTCTTGCTTGTCTTCGATGTTCGGAATCTCGACGAAGACCTCGGCACGCAGGTCTGCGGGCGCGGATTCCAGAATGCCGATGATCGCGGGAAGTGCACTCTCGTCGCCGACGAGCAGTTGCCACTTGGCCTCGGGTGTGGGGTTGTAGATGCAGCCTTCGTCCAAGAGGGCGACCTCGTCGCCGGCCGACGCGGTGTCCGCCCACGCGGATGCCGGGCCGATGTCGCCGTGATAAGCGAAGTCGATGTCGATCTCCGTGGTCTCGCCGAAGAGACCGGATCCGGCAGCACGGTAGGCGCGAATCGTGTAGTTGCGCACGACGGGTCGCGTGTCCTTGGACATCAACAGGTACTGCGCATACCAGAGATTGCTGGCCGCGCTCGGCAACCGGAGTTCACTCTGGCCGACCTGCGGGATGAACATGCGGAACCACTGATCGGCACCCATCGGAGCGATGGTGGACAGCTCTTCGCCGGCAATGGTCACCCGGATGAAGCTGGGGCTGATTCGTTTGTTCGCCACGACCTGCGCCGACACGATGCTGCGTGAGGCCGGTTTCACGAACTTGGCGCGCTTGGCCATGACTGGTTGCTCCCTGATTATCTGTTACTCGTACCTAATCAGGTAACCCTAACCTGATTTACGGTCGCTGTGGAGTGGTGGGTCTGTCCTTTTCGACGACTTCGGGAGGAAGACCCCACTGCGCTCGGCCAAGTCGGCTCATCGGTGCGATTGCCGCGAAGTCCGGCAGGCCGTCGTCGGCGACAGCCTCGGGACGTACTGCGACCGCCACCACATTTCCCATCACGACAAATGAATTGCCGACCTCGATGACCTGGTGGAGCGTGCATTCGATGGCGATCGGGGAGTCGGCGACCCGGACGGGGCGAACCCGCTCGCTCGGCTCGCTACGGATGTTCAACTCGAGAAACTCGTCGGCCTCGGCGTCGTAGAAGGCGGAACTCTGGTTCACCACGTCGGCAAGCCTGGCAGTCGCCAGGTTGATCACGAATTCGCCGGTCGCTTCGATGTTGCGCAGACTGTCCTTGCGTCCGACCGACGTGAACTGCACGATCGGCGGCGCCGAACTTGCCACGGTGAAAAAGCTGTACGGAGCCAGATTGCCGACGCCGTCCGCCGACAGGGTGGACACCCAGGCAATCGGCCGGGGGACCACCGAAGCGGTGAGTAACTGATAGAACCGGCGGGGTTCGAGCTCGGCTGGATCGAAGAGTGTGCGCACCCACACATAATGCCGCTGTCCCCGCCCCTGGGCATGCTTGCGCCCGAACATCTGACACTCTTGAAGGCGTGAATCCGTCCACTGCACAAGCCACAGCCGTCGTCGACGAACTGGTTCGTGGTGGCGTGCGTGAAGTCGTGCTGTGTCCAGGCTCTCGCAACGCGCCCCTCGCATTTGCCCTCCAGGCCGCCGATCTCGACGGCCGGTTGCGTCTGCACATGCGGATCGACGAGCGGACAGCAGGCTTTCTGGCACTCGGACTGGCAATCGCCGGGAAACGACCGGTCCCCATCGTGATGACTTCCGGGACCGCCGTCGCGAATCTCGGACCCGCTGTCCTCGAGGCCAACTACGCGCGAGTGCCGCTGGTGGTCCTGAGCGCCAACCGGCCGTACGAGATGCTCGGCACCGGCGCCAACCAGACCGTCGAGCAACTCGGGCTCTTCGGCAGTCAAGTCCGCGCAACCATCAGCCTGGGCCTGGCGGAGGACGATTCGACGCAGAACAGCCAGTGGCGCTCGGCGGTATGCCGGGTCCTCGCCGCTGCCCGCGGAACCCGATCCGGAAATGCGGGTCCGGTGCATTTCGACATTCCACTTCGTGAGCCGCTGGTGCCGGACGTGCACGTGCAGGGACCGGTCCCGGAGGGCCGTCCCGGCGGTGCGGCCTGGACCACCACCCAGAATGCGACGCTCGACGTTCCCGTCGATCTGGATCTCACCGCAGATACGGTGGTCATTTCCGGACACGGCAGCGCACTTCGGCCTGAGCTGGCCGGCCTGCCGACCGTGGCCGAGCCGACGGCTCCGATGCACGGGATCGCACTGCATCCACTCGCGCTATCGCAACTCAAGCCCAAGCAGGCGATCATCACCGGCCGCCCGACGTTGCATCGTCAGGTCTCGAAGGTGCTGGCCGACCCGGGCGTCGACGTCTACGCGCTGACTACCGGGCCGCGCTGGCCGGACGTATCCGGCAACGTACTCGCCACCGGAACCAGAGCAGTGGTCACCGGGACTCCCGATCCCGCCTGGATCGCTCGATGCGCCGCGCTGACCGAACACGCCGAAACTGCCGTCCGCAAGCAACTCGACGCCCACCCCAAGGCCACCGGCCTGCACGTGGCCGCTGCTGTGATGGATGCTCTCGCGGACGGCGACCAGCTTCTGCTCGGCGCATCCAACCCTGTTCGCGACGCGGCACTCGTGAGCTACCCCAAGCCCGCCGTGCGGGTGCTGTCGAATCGTGGCGTCGCAGGTATCGACGGCACCGTCTCGGCGGCGGTCGGTGCTGCGTTGGCGTACGACGGTGGCCGGACCGTCGCTCTCATGGGCGACCTGACCTTCCTGCACGACGCTTCCGGGCTGCTGATCGGGACCGGTGAGCCGAGGCCGAGCGACCTCACCATCGTCGTCGCCAACGACGACGGCGGCGGTATCTTCGAGCTCCTCGAACAAGGCGACCCGCAGTACGCCGGAGTCTTCGAGCGAGTCTTCGGAACTCCGCACGGCATGGACCTGGCCGCGCTCTGTGCGGCCTACCGCGTGCCGCACGCAGCGGTCACCGTCGACGCCCTGGCAACGACGCTGGCGCAACCGGCCAACGGCATTCGTGTGCTCGAGGTCGCGACGGATCGCAGTGGGCTGCGCGAACTCCACGCTTCCGTGCGGGCACAGCTGTGACGCAAACAGTTCTGCGTCGCCTCCGCATCGGTGTGCTGGTGGTTGCGGTCGGCATTTCCGTGCTCGCGGTGATTCTGGTTCTCGGTGCCTGGCGCAACGATCGGACCATCGAATCGAACATGGGGACCGCAACCGCCGAGGTGCTCTCGGCGGGCTCGCTACGTTCGGCGATCAGCTTCGTGACACCGGACGGCGCGAATCACAACCCTGAACTCGGCGTTCTCTACCCCACCAATCTGACTGTGGGACAGCGCATCGAGGTGGAGTACTACAAGACCGAGCCCGATTTGGTTCGGGTAGCAGGACGTAACGCGACGGTGGCACTGATCCCGGCCGGATCGGTGATCGTCGTGACGTGGCTCCTGGCTGGACCGTCGATCTGGTACCTGCGCAAGCGGGAAGCGCAGGCGGCAAGTTCGGCGCCGGTCGCCTCGAGTTAGTTCGCGCTTCGCCCGAACTTCACACGAACATGACGTGGACTTTTCCTGGCCCTGTCACCGTTCTCGGTGTGAGAGTAGCCATCGTTGCGGAGTCATTCCTGCCCAACATGAACGGCGTCACCAACTCGGTACTACGCGTGCTCGAACACCTCGATCGCACTGGCCACGACGCCATGGTCATTGCGCCGGACACTGTCGGATCCGACACCTCTGCCGCCACCGAACACGAAGGCGTTCAGGTGGTTCGGGTGCCAGCCGTCATGGTGCCCAAAGTCAGTTCACTTCCCGTCGGCCTGCCGCAACCACGATTGACCACGGCCGTGCGGACCTTCGCGCCCGACGTCGTCCATCTGGCGTCACCGTTCCTGCTCGGCGCCGGAGGAGTGGCCGTCGCCAAACGCCTCGGAATCCCCACCGTCGCGGTCTACCAGACCGACGTCGCCGGATTTGCCGAAAGCTACGGGCTCGGCGTCACCAGCCGCGCCGCATGGGCGTGGACCCGTCGAATCCACAAGAGCTGCAACAGGACACTCGCGCCCTCCACGTCGGCAGTCGACGCCCTCGAAGAGCACGGCATTCCGCGCGTGCACCGATGGGCCCGCGGCGTCGACGCGCAACGATTCGCGCCTTCGCGTCGTAGCTCGGTGTTGCGGCGGTCCTGGATCGGTGACAGCGACCGGTTGGTGGTCGGCTTCGTCGGTCGCCTCGCGCCCGAAAAGCACGTCGAGCGACTGGCCGTGCTGACGGCCGATCCCAGCGTGCAGATCGTGATCGTCGGAGACGGCCCGGATCGCGAGAACCTACGACGACTGATGCCGGACGCGATCTTCACCGGACAACTGGGCGGTACCGCGCTGGCCGACGCCTATGCGAGCCTGGACGTATTCGTTCACCCCGGCGAGCACGAGACCTTCTGCCAGGCGGTTCAGGAAGCCCTCGCGAGTGGTGTGCCTGTCGTCGGACCGGACGCCGGCGGACCGCGTGACCTGATCTCGCATTGCCGCAACGGCTACCTCCTGCCGACGGACAGGTTCACCGAACTCCTGCCAAGCGCCGTGGACGCACTTCGTCAGCGTGATCTGCGGGTGCAGTTCGGCTCCGCGGCGAGGCGCTCGGTGCTGCACCGGACCTGGCCGGCAATCTGCGAAGAGTTGCTCCGTCACTACGAGGACGTGCAGGGCCTCGGGCGGCGAACGGGTGCCAGAGCAGCCTGAACGCCCTCCCTGCTCGAGGGTTGGTAGCGTTTCGGGTGTGGCCACTACACACGGAACCCGAGCAACTCTCGAGAAGCAACCGCACGAAGTCGCGTCGATGTTCGACGACGTCGCGGAGCGATACGACCTCACCAACACCGTGCTGTCCTTCGGCCAGGACAAGGGTTGGCGCAAGGCCACCCGCGAAGCCCTCGACCTCAAGCCGGGCGAGAAGGTACTCGACCTCGCCGCCGGAACCGGAGTCTCGACCGTCGAACTGGGGCGCTCCGGTGCCTGGTGCGTCGCCACCGACTTCTCCAAGGGCATGCTCAAGGCCGGAATCTCGCGCAAAGTTCCGATGGTCGCAGGTGACGCGATGTACCTGCCCTATGCCGACAACGTGTTCGACGCCGCGACGATTTCCTTCGGTCTGCGCAACGTCTCCGACTTCGAAGCCGGACTGCGCGAGATCGCCCGCGTCACCAAGCCTGGCGGACGTCTCGTCGTCAGCGAGTTCTCGACGCCCGTCTTCGGGCCCTTCCGCACGGTCTACATGGAATACCTCATGAAGGCGCTCCCGCAGGTCGCACGCACCGTCAGCAGCAACCCCGACGCCTACGTCTACCTCGCCGAATCGATCCGCGCCTGGCCGACCCAGGAAGAGTTGGCCCGCAAGATCGAGGCTGCCGGGTGGAAGAACGTCAAGTGGCGCAACCTCACCGGCGGCATCGTGGCGCTGCATTACGCCACTGCCTGAACTGCTGTGCGCCTTTATCAACCCCCGGCGGTTAATAAAGGCGCACAGCACTTGCTCAACCGAACAACGGTCGGGAGTCGATCTTTCTCGACGCGGCCCCCGACGCACGCCATGCCTTCGCCGTCAGATCGGCGTCGGCGTCGGTGACGAGGTTCCCCATCACCCGAACGGCGACCGTCATCAGTGCCCGTGAGCGCATCGCGATCGGACCCGACGCGGGCAGGAACTGCGGAACCGTCAGCAGGCCTGCGAGCCGGCGCGCGACCGAGAACGCCTGCCCGTAGTGCTCCCGAAGCACGGTCGGCCACAGCTCCGTCAGATCGTCGGCGCCGAGCTGTTCGACCACCAGACGTCCGCCTTCGAGGCCGTAGTCGATGCCCTCACCGTTGAGCGGGTTCACACACGCTGCGGCGTCGCCGATCACGGCCCAGTTGCGTCCGGCGATGTTGGAAACGGCTCCACCCATGGGTAGCAAAGCCGAAGCGACGGAATGTATTTCGCTGCTCCACTGCCACTCGCTTCGGCGCTGATCGGTGTAGAGGTCCAGCAAGGGTCGCAAGGCACCTGGTGCCGGGCGCTTGGACGTCGCCAGTGTCCCGACGCCGATGTTCACCTCGCCGGTACCGAGCGGGAAGATCCAGCCGTACCCCGCCTGCAACGTGCCCTCCGCGTCCCGCAGTTCCAGATGCGAGGTGATCCACGGGTCGGCGCTGCGCGGCGTCGCGACATACGCGCGTGCCGCGACGCCGTACGCGGTGTCCCGGTGCCACTGCCGTCCCAGCTTCTTGCCGAGCGTCGAGCGAACGCCGTCGGCGATGATCAGCGTCCGGCAACGAAGAGTGCTGCGTCCCGAGGGGCCGGCGAGTACGACGGCGGCTACTCGATCACCGTCGAGTTCGACGTCGACGGCCTTGGTGCCCTCGACCATGACCGCGCCCGATTCGACGGCGCACCGGCGAATGGCGTCGTCGAGTTCGGTCCGGGGGATCGCACTGCCGATCGGCGGGAACGACGTCCCCGGCCACTCGAGTTCGAGTTCTTGTCCGAAGCCGGACAACCGTAGTCCCTTGTTCGTCGTGTGTGACCGAACCCACTCGCCGAGGCCGAGGAGATCCAGTTCGGCCACGGCGCGCGGAGTGAGTCCATCACCACAAGTCTTGTCTCGCGGGAAGACGGCAGCGTCCACCAGCACGACGTCTCGGCCGCTGCGGGCGGCCCACGCCGCGGCCGAAGAACCCGCGGGACCTGCGCCGATGACCACAATGTCGGTTTCGTTCGGAAGCGAATCGACGACGGGGGACTGCTCTTCTACGGACACACTCACATCTTCCCAGGCTCGCGATCGCCACCGTGGCGAGGCCGTCCCGAGTGCGAACCGCTAGGTTCACTACCGTGGGAACCGAGCCGTCACTGACGACAGGAATGGGTACTGACATCGTGAGCACCGAAAAGACTGCTGCCGACGCAACCGCATCGAGCACCGTCGTTGCAGGCATCGACCTGGGCGACGAACAGCTCGCCGCAGTAGTGCGTGGTGGACTCTCCGATGTCGAGGAGTTGTTGGTCAGCGAGCTGTCCGACGGAGAAGACTTCCTCACCGAGGCCGCGCTGCATCTCGCGCGAGCTGGTGGAAAGCGCTTCCGTCCGTTGTTCACGATCCTGACCGCGCAACTCGGACCGGTGCCGAACGATCCGTCGATCATCACCGCAGCGACTGTCACCGAACTCGTTCACCTGGCGACGCTCTATCACGACGACGTCATGGACGAGGCGTCCATGCGGCGCGGAGCACCCAGCGCCAACGCCCGCTGGGGAAACAGCGTCGCGATCCTGGCCGGCGACTATCTGTTCGCGCACGCATCACGACTGGTGTCGACGCTCGGACCCGAGGCCGTTCGGATCATCGCCGAAACATTCGCCGAACTGGTCACCGGCCAGATGCGCGAGACGATCGGTGTCAAGAAGGAGCAGGATCCGGTCGAGCACTACCTCAAGGTCGTGTGGGAGAAGACCGGTTCGCTGATCGCTGCTTCGGGACGCTTCGGCGGCACCTTCTCCGGCGCCGACGCAGCTCACATCGAGCGCCTCGAGCGCCTGGGTGATGCCGTCGGCACCGCGTTCCAGATCTCCGACGACATCATCGACATCTCGTCCGTATCGGCGCAGTCCGGCAAGACGCCCGGCACCGACCTGCGCGAGGGTGTCCACACCCTGCCCGTCCTGTACGCGTTCCGCGAAGAAGGGGCCGACGCAGATCGCCTGCGGGAGCTGCTCGCGGGCCCGGTTACCGAAGATGCCCTGGTAGAAGAGGCCCTCGAACTGCTCGAGCGTTCGCCGGGCATGGTCAAGGCGAAGGCAAAGCTGGGCGAGTATGCCGTCGCGGCGAAAGCTCAGTTGGCTGAGCTCCCGCAGGGACCGGCCAACGAAGCGCTCGTGCGTCTCGTCGATTACACGATCGAACGAGTCGGCTGACACCTCGGCGAATCGGGGCTACCGGGTGGAAACCCCGACAGTCACTGGGTGGGAACCCTGATGACCCTGTCCTTCGTTGACTTAACAGAACCGGTGCATACACCGGGGAGTTCGGGTGAGCCTTCGGCTCCAGCGAGGCAAGAGGTGAGCGGTTTGCACGGCTACGCGAACGGTGCGAAGACATTCGGCTTGTTGGTGGGGATGTCGGCGCTGATCGTCTTCATCGGCTCGCTGTTCAACAGCCCGTTCCTTCTGTGGGGATCCGTTCTGTTTGCCGTCGGCATGAATGCCTACGTGTACTTCAACAGCGACAAGCTGGCGCTTCGATCGATGCGCGCCCAGCCCATCACCGAGGTCGAGGCACCGGCGATCTACCGGATCGTGCGCGAACTCGCCACGACGGCGCACCAACCGATGCCCAGGCTGTACGTCAGCCCCACGAACGCCCCGAACGCGTTTGCCACCGGTCGTAGCCCTCGGCACGCCGCGGTGTGCGTGACCAGCGGCATCATGCAGATCCTGAACGAACGCGAACTGCGTGCCGTGCTCGGGCACGAACTCTCCCACGTCTACAACCGGGACATTTTGATCTCGTCCGTGGCCGGCGCGATGGCCAGCGTCATCTCTGGCCTGGCCAACTTCGCGATGTACGCGAGCATCTTCGGCGGCCGAGGGAACGGGCAGGGAAGCAATCCGATCGCGCTGCTGCTCGTCTCCCTACTGGGACCGATCGCGGCAACCGTGGTCAAGCTGGCCGTCTCGCGCTCTCGCGAGTACCAGGCGGATCAATCGGGAGCCGAGCTCACCGGTGACCCGCTGGCGTTGGCGTCGGCGCTGCGCAAGCTCGAGTCGGGCGTCGCAGCCGCGCCGTTGCCGCCTGAGCCCAAGCTCGCGGCGCAGTCCCACCTGATGATCGCCAACCCCTTCAGAGCGGGGGACAAGGTCAGCAAGCTGTTCTCGACGCATCCGCCCATGGCGGACCGGATCGAGCGTTTGGAGAAGATGGCGGGGATGTAGGGGCCTTCGGCCCCTGTGAGCCTTTCTGGTCGTCGGAACTACCAAAAAGGCGCACAGGGGCGCAGCCCCTACTACCGGTAGTTCACGAACTGCAGGGCGATCCCGAAGTCCTCACCCTTGAGCAGGGAGATGACGCCCTGGAGGTCGTCGCGCTTCTTGCTGCTCACACGAAGTTCCTCACCCTGGATCTGCGCCTTGACGCCCTTGGGGCCCTCGTCGCGAATCTTCTTGGTGATCTTCTTCGCGTTCTCGCTGCTGATGCCCTGGACCAAGGTTCCGGACAGCTTGTAGATCTTTCCGGACTGCGCCGGCTCGCCGGCATCGAATGCCTTCAGCGAGATGTCGCGACGGATCAACTTCTCCTTGAACACGTCGAGGGCGGCCAGCAGTCGCTCCTCGGTGTCGGCGTTCAACGTGATCGTCTCTTCACCAGACCACTCGATCGACGCTCCCGTGTTTCGGAAGTCGAAACGCGTGGTCAACTCCTTGGCAGCCTGATGCAGGGCGTTGTCCACCTCTTGACGGTCAACCTTGCTCACCACGTCGAAGGACGAATCAGCCACTTCACACTCCCGCTTTCCGGTAGTTCACGAACATCGAGTTCCGCCCACCTTCCATACCGGTGGACACCTCGACGTTATCGGGTCGGCACCGCCCGTTACCACCCGGTTTGCAAAATGGGGGTGTGTTCGTTGTATTCTTCTCACCGCACCGAGGAAGCCGTTTTCGGCCGCCGCACGTCGCGATATACTTGCGAATGCGCCGGATCGAAGCCTGGTGCAAGCACGGCAGATTGCCCGAGCGGCCAATGGGAGCGGACTGTAAATCCGTCGGCTTATGCCTACGTAGGTTCGAATCCTACATCTGCCACACCAAGTCAGCCCCGATTCTCTTCGCGAGAGTCGGGGCTGCTTTTTTGTGCGTGTACCGAGGTCGAGCGCGCGTTGGCGACGCAGGCGCCGGCTTCGGCTCAGGGGTGTCGGAGGCTCAGGGGCCTCGGGATGGGCCCCGGGGGATGGTTTCAGGGGGAGTGCGGGGTCAAGTTGGTTCCCGCAAAGCCCTCGCCAGCGGCCTCGATCGGTGCAACAATGGGCTCCGGCACCATTTTTGCCCCGATGACCAGCGGATTTGGTGCTGGCGCTCGTTCGTGTGTAATCTTTCGGAGGCTTCAAGAGAGCGGCAACGCGCTCCTGAGCCACGCCCCCTTAGCTCAGTCGGTAGAGCGTTTCCATGGTAAGGAAAAGGTCAACGGTTCGATTCCGTTAGGGGGCTCGCTGGATTGTGGTGCCGTGCTTTCCGCGCGACACTCGACACCGAGGCGGTGTAGCTCAGTTGGTAGAGCAAACGACTCATAATCGTTGCGTCGCCGGTTCAAGTCCGGTCACCGCTACACAATATGCATGATCCACCCTGATTGCTCGTAATCAGATACACCCGAAAGAAGGCATCCCGTGGCCTCCTCGACCGACGTTCGGCCCAAGATCACCTTGGCCTGCGAGGTATGCAAGCACCGCAACTACATCACCAAGAAGAATCGGCGCAACGACCCCGATCGCCTGGAGCTCAAGAAGTTCTGCCCCAACTGCGGAACCCACCAGTCGCATCGCGAGTCGAAGTAGTAAGTCCTTAACAGGACGACGATTTTCGCGGAAGACCCTCTCTGGGCCTGCGTCTTCGGGTCCTAGCTAGAAGAGAGTCTCACCGCGTGACAGATTTGCAAGAGAACCAGGCAGCGGCCGAGGTCCCTACGGACCCGGCCGCTCATGCCGTCCAGATGGTCGGTCACCACTATCGTGTCGAAGACTTCTACGAGGTCGGACGCGAGAAGGTACGCGAGTTCGCTCGCGCCGTCCAGGACGCCCATCCCGCGCACTACGACGAGTCGGCAGCCAAGGGCCTCGGATACGACGGCCTGATCGCTCCCATCACGTTCGTCGCCATCGTGGGTGCCATTGCTCAGCGACGTCTGTTCGAAGAGATCGTCACAGGCTACGACCTGAGTCAGATTCTTCAGACCGATCAGCGCTTGGTGCTGCACAAGCCCATGCAGGTCGGTGACCGACTCTTCTGCGACGTCTTCCTGGATTCGTTCAGGCAGGCCGCAGGTAGCGACATCATCGTGACCAAGAACATCATCACCGATCAGAACGACGAAGCCGTCGTCACCACGTGGACGACGCTTGTTGCTCGAACGGGTGGGGAAGTGGACGAGAACATCGCCCACGCAGTCAAGGACGTGATGATGCATGTCGCTTCGTAAATTTTCCGACGTGAGTGTCGGCGAACTTCTCCCCGAGAAGTCCGTCACCCTGACGCGTGGAAACCTCGCCAACTACGCGGGTGTTTCGGGAGATCCCAATCCGATTCACTTCAGTGACGAGGTCGCACGACTTGCCGGCTTGCCGGACGTCGTCGCGCACGGCATGCTCTCCATGGGCATCGGTGCCGGCTACGTCACCGAATGGCTGGGAGATCCGGGCGCAGTGACCGAGTACAACGTACGGTTCACGAGCCCGGTGATCGTGGCAGCCGACAAGGCTGCCGAGATCGAGTTCACCGCCAAGGTGAAGTCGATCGACGAAGAAAGCAAGACCGCAGTACTGGCAATTGTGGCCAAGTCCGAAGGTAAGAAAATCTTCGGTCGTGCCACTGCCACGGTCCGTCTAGCCTGATCGCAGGGCGGATTGTGTTTGTTCCGGGGCTTTGAAGTACACTGAGATTTCTGGGATTCCTCAGCGCTGCGCGCTGCCCTGAATGTTGCAAGACATTCACCTCGGGTAGCGCGTATGTTGTGTGATCGCAGAACGGTTGATTCAGGCAGGGTCTACCTGTCGAGGTCAACCAAAGGGGCGTAGCTCAACTGGCAGAGCAGCGGTCTCCAAAACCGCAGGTTGCAGGTTCAAGTCCTGTCGCCCCTGCCCCCGGATGCCAGCGACTGAGAGGAACGACGTGAGCGAGGAGCGCGCCAAGCGCGACGCCGACACTTCGGATGCGGAGACTTCACTGTCTGCCGATTCGACCGGTGTCGACGACACTGCAGCTGACGCGACTACGCGTTCCGATCTTTCGTTGGACAAGGACGGTGCCGAAAAGGCTCCCTCCGCATCCAGTGGGGTTTCCAACAAGCCGACCGGCAAGCGCGCTGCACGCGGCGCCTCGGTCAGCGCGTCCACCGTGAAGACTCCGGCCCGGACGGCATCCCGGACATCTTCGGCCAAGCCGACTGCAACGAACCCCGGCAAGAAGCCCAAGGCGAAGAAGGACAACATCTTCAAGCGCCTGCGCAAATTCTTCCGCGAGGTCATCGCAGAACTCCGTAAGGTCATCTGGCCGAACCGCAAGCAGATGATCACCTACACCAGCGTCGTGCTGACGTTCGTGGTCTTCATGGTCGCTTTCATCAGCGGCGTCGATATCGCTGTGATCAAGGGTGTCACCTGGCTGTTCGGCTGATCGCCGTAGCAGTCGGGCGTCTTTGCCTGCGAGCGCGACAAGACCCGACCCGGGTCCGAGTAACGAGAGGAAGCGAGTGCCCCAGTGAGCACCCCCGAGAACGACACGAATGAGGCTTTGGCCGAAGAGCGTGTTTCTGCCGAGGCGGCAGCCGAAGTAGACGTCGTGGTTGCCGAAGGCACCGATGCAGACGTTGCCGAAGGCACTGATGCAGACGCTGCAGCGACCGAGGACGTCATCTCCGACGATGCCGAGAACTCCGACGAGGCCGCTCCCGCCGCCGAGCTCGAGGTCGAGGATCCCGTTGCCGAACTCAAGGCTGCGCTGCGCCGCGCCCCGGGTGACTGGTACGTCATCCACTCGTACGCCGGTTACGAGAACAAGGTCAAGACCAACCTCGAGACTCGCGTTCAGAACCTCGATGTCGGCGACTACATCTTCCAGGTGGAAGTTCCCACCGAAGAGGTCACCGAGATCAAGAACGGCCAGCGCAAGCAGGTCAACCGCAAGGTTCTGCCCGGATACATCCTCGTTCGCATGGAGCTCAACGACGAGTCGTGGGGCGCCGTGCGCAACACGCCTGGTGTCACCGGTTTTGTCGGTGCCACGTCGCGTCCCTCGCCGCTGACCCTCAACGAGGTCGTCAAGTTCCTGCTCCCGCAGCAGGAGCAGAAGAAGCAGCAGGCTGCAGCGGCCGCCGTCGCAGCAGGCGAGGCACCGTCCGAGTCCTTCGGCAAGCCCCTCATCGAGGTCGACTTCGAGGTCGGCGAGTCGGTCACCGTCATGGACGGCCCGTTCGCAACCCTTCCGGCCAGCATCAGCGAGGTCAACGGCGAGCAGCAGAAGCTCAAGGTTCTCGTGTCGATCTTCGGTCGTGAAACCCCGGTTGAGCTCAACTTCAACCAGGTCGCGAAGATCTGACCACCCCAAAACTTGCAATTTGTTCGACGCAAGACACACACCCAAGCTAGAAACTAGGAACTAGAGATGCCCCCAAAGAAGAAGAAGCTCGCCGGGCTCATCAAGCTGCAGATCCAGGCAGGTCAGGCTAACCCTGCACCTCCCGTGGGTCCCGCGCTCGGTCAGCACGGCGTGAACATCATGGAGTTCTGCAAGGCCTACAACGCGGCGACTGAGTCCCAGCGCGGCAACGTTGTGCCGGTCGAGATCTCGGTCTACGAAGACCGGACCTTCGATTTCAAGCTGAAGACCCCTCCCGCCGCCAAGCTGCTCCTCAAGGCAGCCGGCGTCGCCAAGGGCTCCGGCGAACCGCACAAGACCAAGGTTGCCTCGGTGACCATGGATCAGGTGCGCGAAATCGCGAAGACCAAGGCTGAAGACCTCAATGCCAATGACATCGAGCAGGCCGCGAAGATCATCGCCGGCACCGCTCGTTCCATGGGCATCACGGTCCAGGGCTGATAGTCCGCTCCACAGCATTACGTGGGAGGGCCGGCCAGGCCCCGACCACAACTGAACCATTCACCACTGCACAGGTAATTCGCTGCAGTGACAAGTAAGGACAGAACAAATGGCAAAGCGCAGCAAGGCGTACCTCGCCGCCGCTGAGAAGATCGACGCAGACAAGCTCTACAGCCCGCTTCAGGCTGCAAAGCTCGCCAAGGAGACGTCGTCCACCAAGATGGATGCAACCGTTGAGGTTGCAGTTCGTCTGGGCGTCGACCCCCGTAAGGCTGACCAGATGGTCCGCGGAACGGTCAACCTGCCCCACGGCACCGGTAAGACCGCTCGCGTCATCGTGTTCGCTGTTGGCGAGAAGGCAGCAGAAGCCGAGGCTGCAGGCGCTGACGTAGTCGGTGCAGAAGACCTGATCGAGCGCATCCAGGGTGGATGGGTCGATTTCGACGCCGCAATCGCGACTCCTGATCAGATGGCCAAGGTCGGCCGCATCGCCCGTGTCCTCGGACCGCGTGGCCTGATGCCGAACCCGAAGACGGGCACCGTCACGGCGGATGTCACCAAGGCTGTCAACGACATCAAGGGCGGAAAGATCAACTTCCGCGTCGACAAGCAGGCCAACCTGCACTTCGTCATCGGCAAGGCATCGTTCGACGATGAGAAGCTGGTGGAGAACTACGGCGCAGCCCTGGACGAGATCCTGCGTGCGAAGCCCTCGTCGGCCAAGGGCCGCTACGTGAAGAAGATCACGGTCTCGACCACCACCGGTCCGGGCATCCCGGTGGATCCGAACCGTACTCGCAACCTCCTCGAGGATGCTGCAGACGCGTAAGCAGTCCGCATACGAACAAGAAGGCCGGCAGGGATCACTCCCTGCCGGCCTTCTTGCCGTTTCGGGAGAGGGTGATCCCCGCCGGTGGTATCGGTCCATCGGTGGTATCGGTCCATCGGTGGTATCGATCTAACGGTGGCATCATCGGGGTATGCACGAAGCGTTCCAGTTCCTCGGAAACTTTTGGTGGCTGATCTTCGTTTTCGGCGGCACCATCGGTGGGGCGCTGAAAGGTGTCGCGGTTGCCAACGAAAGGCGGATCGAGCGCCGGCAAGAGCGCTTCCGGCTCAAGCAGCAGACCAAGGTCGCCATCGCGCAAGCCAACGCACAACATCACGCCGACGAAGAAACACAGCGCCGAGAGCTGGCCAAGGCAATCGAGCAGCACGATGCGGTCGACACCCGATGGTTCTCGTACGAGCTCGATCCGGTCACACTGCTCGACACCCCGATGATGACGGACATGCGCGAGCCTTTGACCGCCGATTTTCATCGAGCCAAATATCGTGCCGATCTGCTTCGCCCAGGCAATCCGGAGACGATGATCGGCAACCAGCAGGCACAAACCGAGTACCGCGAGGCGGTGCACGCTTACTCGATCGCCTTCGAAATCGCGGAAGCTGAGGCGAAGCGCCGCCGACGGAGCGGATTCACCCTCGACGAACAAGAACGCCTGGTAAGGGCGCAACGTCTGCTGCGACTGGCCATGGACGAGGGCGCGACGCCACAGGAACGTCAGAGTGCGTACCGGAAGGCCCACAAGGAACTCGATGGATTGCTGGTGTTGCCGGACCGAGCTCGGGCAGCAATCGAACACAAGATCGCCAGGGCTATCGGTGCTTGAAGGAATCGGGTGCGTGACGAACTCGATTTGGTTGTGCAGCGAGCAGTCAGGTAGTCTTCGAGGCGGAGTTCAGTGCTGGATATGAACTTCACCCCAAAATCATGTTCTACCCAAGACCGTTGGTGATTGCACTCAGTGATGGGTGTGGTTGAAAGTCCGGGAGTGCCCGGCGGCCCACGTAGGTGAACGAGGTAGGGGGATAGCTTGATGTAGTGGTTCTACAGTTTGCCTGGTTATGCACTGCCTCGCTTTGCATCGTTACGCTGATTCGTAAGCCTCTTCTTCATGTTTCCTCTGTACGCCCCGTGCGCTTGCGCCGGGGCGTTTTGCATGTCGCGGACTGTGTCTTCTCGGGTTCACCCCGATGAGGTGCAGCGGTTCCTGAGTGGGACAACGACTGTCACGAGAGGAGGCGAAGTATGGCAAAGCCTGAGAAGGTTTCCGCAGTTGCGGAAATCACCGAGCAGTTCAAGGGTTCGACCGCCGCTGTGGTCACGGAATACCGTGGCCTTTCGGTTGGCAACATCACGACACTGCGACGCGCTCTCGGAGAAGGTGCCACCTACTCCGTCGCCAAGAACACCCTGGTCAAGCGTGCCGCCGCAGAGGCTGGCATCGAGGGCCTTGATGACCTGTTCGTTGGTCCGACCGCCATTGCATTCATCAAGGGCGAACCGGTCGACGCTGCGAAGGCTCTGAAGAACTTCGCTAAGGACAACAAGGCGCTCATCATCAAGGGCGGCTACATGGACGGCGCTGCGCTGTCCGTGGAAGAGGTCAACAAGATCGCGGATCTCGAATCCCGCGAAATCCTGTTGGCAAAGCTTGCCGGCGCGATGAAGGGCAACTTGGCAAAGGCCGCAGGCCTGTTCAATGCTCCCGCTTCGCAGATGGCCCGTCTGGCCGCTGCCCTGCAGGAGAAGAAGGCTGCAGAAGGCGGAGCCGCAGAGGCCCCCGCAGAGGCTGCCACCGAGGCTCCGGCCGAGGCCGAAGCCGAAAGCTGATCCGCACCCGCGCATCACTGCTATAACCCCGCCCGGTCGCGGATCAGCGACATGGGACTTACAGGAAGGACCGCCACAATGGCGAAGCTCAGCACCGAAGAGTTGTTGGACCAGTTCAAGGAGCTCACCCTCCTCGAGCTCTCGGAGTTCGTTAAGGCATTCGAGGAGACCTTCGAGGTCACCGCTGCTGCTCCCGTCGCCGTCGCCGCTGCAGGCGCACCGGCTGCCGGCGCAGAAGCTGCTGAAGAGCAGGACGAGTTCGACGTCGTCCTCGAGTCGGCTGGCGACAAGAAGATCCAGGTCATCAAGGTCGTCCGTGAGGTCGTTTCCGGCCTCGGCCTGAAGGAAGCCAAGGACCTCGTCGAGAGCGCTCCGAAGGCCATCCTCGAGAAGGTTGCCAAGGACGCCGCAGAGGCTGCCAAGGAAAAGCTCGAAGCTGCCGGCGCAAAGATCGTCATCAAGTAAGACGGTTTTCCCGCTGCTCTTCGCGAGTAGTAACGAAGAGGGCCACTCCCCACGGGGAGTGGCCCTCTTTTTTTGAACTTTTTTCGCGGGTGATATGCCGGAATTCATGCAGGTGGGAGGGGTGTCCGAACTAGGCTGTGATCTGAATTATGCTTCTTCCCTACTCGTTAGTAGTATTCGCAGTCACGGGTACCACTCCCATGCGATAGAGTGACCCAACCCACACGGGTGCATGCATGCAACGGACGTCGCGGAGGTAATGGTGGGAGTCGAGGTAGCGGTACAAGGACTGACAAAGTCTTTCGGGTCGCAGAGGATTTGGCAGGACGTGTCGTTGACACTTCCCGCGGGTGAGGTCAGCGCACTGCTCGGGCCTTCGGGTACCGGTAAGTCGGTGTTCCTGAAGTCCCTGATCGGACTGCTCCGCCCTGAACAAGGCTCCATCGTCATCGACGGCACGGACATCCTGCAGTGCTCCTCCAAGGAGCTCTACGAGATCCGCAAGCTGTTCGGCGTTCTCTTCCAGGACGGCGCACTGTTCGGCTCGATGAACTTGTACGACAACATTGCCTTCCCGCTTCGTGAGCACACCAAGAAGTCGGAATCCGATATCCGCAAGATCGTGATGGAGAAGTTGGACCTCACAGGTCTGGTCGGCGCCGAGGACAAGCTTCCCGGTGAGATCTCCGGCGGTATGCGCAAGCGTGCCGGTCTGGCGCGTGCACTCGTTCTCGATCCCGAGATCATCCTCGTCGACGAGCCCGACTCCGGTCTGGATCCGGTGCGTACGACGTACATCAGCCAAACGCTGATCGACATCAACGCCCAGTCGGACGCGACGATTCTGATCGTCTCGCACAACATCAACCTCGCACGCACGGTGCCGGACAACATCGGCATGCTCTTCCGTCGTCAGTTGGTGATGTTCGGTCCTCGTGAGGTGCTGCTCACCTCGGACGAGCCCGTCGTCAAGCAGTTCCTCAACGGAACGATGATCGGTCCGATCGGTATGTCGGAGGAGAAGGACGAGGCTCAGATGGCGCACGAGCAGGCGCTCGTCGACGCCGGTCACCACGCCGGTGGTGTCGACGACGTCGAGGGCATCGTGCCGCAGATGAAGGCCACCCCCGGAAACCCGGAGCGTCAGGCTGTTCGTCGTCGCCAGGAGCGCGTCCGTCAGATCATGCACACCCTCCCAGCTAACGCACAGGCGGCGATTCAGGACAGCCTCGACGAGGTTGACGGAACTGGGCAGTACGATCCCCAGTACGCCGAAGCGAGCGGCTATCAGGGGGAGTGGAACGACAACTCGCAAGACACGCAGGTCATTCCTGCATACGAGGGCGATCCCTACGGAAACACGACACACGGGCAAGGGTAGGCATATCGGATGGGGGTTACCCGCAACTCGGTTCTGAGTCCGGTCAACGGAGCATTAACTCAGGCCGGAAACATCGTCGAACTGTTTGTCGACGTCGTCAGGAATACGTTCCGGCGTCCATTTCAGTTCCGTGAGTTCATCGAGCAGGCCTGGTTCATCGCCAGCGTGACAATTTTGCCGACGGCATTGGTAGCCATCCCTTTCGGCGCCGTCGTCTCACTGCAGACCGGTTCGCTGATCAAGCAGTTGGGTGCAGAATCGTTCACCGGCGCTGCCAGCGTCCTGGCGGTGATCCAGCAGGGTAGCCCCCTGGTGACAGCGTTGCTGGTCGCCGGTGCGGCCGGATCGGCCGTGACGGCCGATCTCGGTTCTCGAACCATCCGTGAAGAGATCGACGCGATGGAAGTCCTCGGAATCAATCCGATTCAGCGCCTGGTGGTTCCGCGCGTACTCGCGATGGTGCTGATCGCTGTTCTGCTCAACGGACTGGTGTCCGTTGTCGGTATCGCGGGTGGTTACTTCTTCAACGTGATCCTGCAGGGCGGTAACCCCGGTGCCTACATCTCGTCATTCTCAGCTTTTGCGCAGCTACCGGACATTTGGAGCGGTGAGATCAAAGCCGCGGTGTTCGGTGTCATCGCTGGTGTGATCTCCGCGTACAAGGGACTCCACCCGTCCGGTGGCCCGAAGGGCGTCGGTGAGGCGGTGAACCAGGCCGTCGTCATCACGTTCCTGCTGTTGTTCTTCGCCAATCTGATTCTGACGATGGTGTACCTCCAGATCGTGCCGGCGAAGGGATCTTGACCTAAATGACCATCGCACGAGGCCGCGGCGATCAGTTCCTGCTGAAGAGTCGCAAAGTAGCCAGAATTCCAGTGAACGCGTTGGACCGCGCGGGCGAGCAGATGTCGTTCTACGCGCGCGCCATCGCGTGGACCCCTCGCACGCTGCATCGGTACCGGAAGGAGACGCTTCGACTACTCGCCGAAGTGACCTTCGGTAGCGGTGCGCTCGCTGTGATCGGCGGAACCATCGGCGTCATCGCGATGATGTCCGGATTCACGGGTGTCGTCGTCGGCCTCCAGGGCTTCGCCGCTCTGGAGCAGTTGGGTAGCTCGGTCCTGACCGGCTTCCTCTCCGCATACGTCAACACCCGTGAGATCGCTCCGATCGTTGCGGCTCTTGCGCTCTCGGCCACGGTTGGTTGTGGCTTCACCGCCCAACTCGGTGCCATGCGAATCTCCGAAGAGATCGACGCGCTCGAGGTCATGGCAGTTCCGTCGGTGCCGTTCCTGGTCACGACGCGCATGATCGCCGGCTTCGTCGCCGTCATCCCGCTGTACATCGTGGGTCTGCTTGCGGCGTACCTCGCCTCGAGAGTGATCAGCACGGTCTTCAACGGGCAATCAACGGGTTCCTACGACCACTACTTCAACCTGTTCCTGCCACCGCAGGACGTGCTGTATTCGTTTGCGAAAGTCCTGGTATTCGCCTTCGTGCTGATCCTGATCCACTGCTACTACGGGTTCCATGCCTCAGGTGGTCCCGCAGGTGTCGGCGTGGCCGTCGGCCGCGCTGTTCGCGCCGCAATCGTGACGATCGCCGTTCTCGACTTCTTCCTCAGCCTCGCAATCTGGGGCACCACGACGACAGTGAGGGTGGCCGGATGATCGAGGCTCCGTCAGTCCTGCGCCGCCGTGTGCTCGGACTCGTGTTCTTCGTGGTGTTGGCATTGTTCCTGGCCTTCACCATCGGAACCTTCAACAAGACGTTCAAGGACGTCGTGAAGATCGACCTCGTGACCGACACAGTCGGAAATGCGTTGCCACCCAACGCGGACGTCAAGGTCCGTGGGCTGCTGGTCGGCGAGGTGCGATCCGCGTCGACGAAAGACGGCCAGGTCACCTCGGTCCTCGCGATCGAGCCGGACAAGGCTGATCTCATTCCGTCCAACGTCACGGCGCGTCTGCTCCCGAAGACGCTTTTCGGTGAGCGCTACGTCTCCCTGATCATTCCGGAGGGAACCACCGCGACCCCGATTTCCGCGGGAACGGTGATCCACCAGGACAAGAGTGGCAATGCTGTCGAGGTCGGCGACGTTCTGGACGGACTGCTCCCACTTCTGCAGGCGATTCCGCCGCAGGATCTGGCGAACACTCTCGGTTCTCTCGCGCAGGGTCTGACGGGACGCGGCGCCGAGCTCGGTCTGACGGTCGATCGTCTCGAGGAGATCTTCCGCGGCGTCAATACCGAACTGCCCGCGGTGCAAGAGGATCTGCGCAAGTTCGCGGACTTCTCCCAGACGTACTCGGACGCTGCGCCCGATCTGATCAACGCTCTCGACAATCTGCGGACCACGGGTAACACGGTGGTGCAGAAGCAGGACCAGTTGCGGACACTGCTGGCGTCGCTCACCGTGACATCGTCGGACACCGCAGCCTTCCTCGAAGCGAACTCGTCCTCGATCATCACGCTCGCTGCGGATTCGAAGGAAGCTCTCCAGCTTCTGGCCCAGTACTCTCCGACCTTCGGGTGCACGTTCAAGGGCTTCTCGGACACCGCTCCGGAAGCTGCCAAGATCCTGTCCACCGACGCGCCCAATCCTGGTGTGCGTGCGAGTATTCAGATCGTGAACCCCAAGGGTCGCTACCTGCCCAACCAAGACGAGCCACGGCTCGTCGACAACCGCGGCCCGGTTTGCTACGACAACGTCACCGAGCCCGGTCGTCCGTTCCCGCAGTACCCCGGCGGTTCGTACGGTGACGGTTCCTACCAGGTTCCTTCCCGCAATCCAGGTCCCGCCACCATGGAATTCCTGCCTGCACCCGAGGGCTCCGGACCTCAGTTGTTCTCGACCAACAACAGCGGTCCGGCTCAGCAGGCCGGCTACGCGGGCTCGAAACTCGAAGAGGATACGTTGAAGGTGATCTACGGACAGGCCAACGGTGTTGCGCCGGAAGATGTTCCGGCGTGGACCACGATGGTCAGCGCTCCGGCATTCGCAGGTGCGGAGGTGAGCGTCCAATGAGAGGACTCGCAGCTCCGCTGACAAAGCTCATCATCTTCGTTGTGGTGACGGTCCTGGCGACAGGACTGCTGGCAGCCAGTATCGCCAACCTCGGCGGCGGTGGCGGCACCAAGTTCAACGCCGTCTTCTCCGACGTCACTTCGTTGAACGAGGGCGACGAGGTCCGCATTGCCGGTGTTCGTGTCGGCCAGGTCGAGAAGATTGCCATCGTCAACGACAACCAGGCCGAGGTCCAGTTCTCGGTATCCGACCGTGATTGGTTGCCGGCCAGTTCCATCGCCACCATCCGGTTCCGCAACCTGGTGGGGCAGCGGTACATCTCGCTCTCGCAAGGTGAAGGCAGCCAAGGCAAGAAGATCACCGGCGGCGATACCCTGCCGCTGTCTCAGACGCGCCCGGCAGTCAACCTCACGACACTCTTCAACGGCTTCAAGCCGCTGTTCACCACCCTGAGCGCGGACGACGTCAACAAGCTGTCGTACCAGATCATCCAGGTGTTCCAAGGCGAATCGGGCACCATCAGTGAGCTCGTGCGCAACACCGCGAGCCTGACGAACACCGTCGCGGACAAGGACGCGGTCATCGGCGCGGTGATCAAGAACCTCAACGACGTTCTCGACACCGTCAACGCGAACGACAAGAACCTCGATTCACTGATCGTCAACACCCAGCAACTCGTCACCGGGTTGGCCAACGAGCGTGGGGTGGTCGGTTCGGCCGTCACCTCACTCGCCGGCCTGACCGACGCGACGGCAGACCTGCTCGAGCCGACGCGGCCGTCGATTCAGGGCTCGATCACGGCGCTCAACACACTGGCGACCACACTCAATCGTCGGAGTGACGACGTCAACGCGGTGCTCGAGACCTTGCCGGTCAAGCTCGAGAAGCTCGCACGCGTAGCGAGCTACGGTTCCTGGTTCCAGTTCTATCTGTGCGGAATCGACATCGTTGCCGGTCCAGGACAGTCTGCGTCGCTGAATCTGCCCACCGGCCTGCCGACGGTCAATCAGCCGATTTACACCAACGCGGCCACGCGATGCACTCAAGACGGTATGAGGGAGTTGCAAGGTCGATGAGTAAACGTCGCAGTCCGGCAATGGCCGGAGCCATCGGTATCTTCGTGGTGCTGCTGGCCACTTTGTCCGCGTTCTTCCTCGATTCGCTTCCGTTCGTGGGAGCAGGCTCGTCCTACTCCGCCGAGTTCTCCGAAGCCGCGGGTCTCAAGCCTGGTAACGAGGTTCGTATCGCCGGCGTGAAGGTCGGCAAGGTCACTTCCGTCGATCTCGACGGTGACCGTGTTCTCGTCGACTTCAAGGTCAGTGACGCGTGGGTGGGAGATCAAACCTCTGCGTCCATTCAGATCAAGACCATTCTGGGACAGAAGTACCTCGCACTAGATCCGCGCGGAACCGACAACCTCGATCCCAAGGATCGGATTCCGCTAGAGCGCACCACCTCTCCGTACGACGTCGTTCAGGCCTTCTCGGCCGCGGCGGACACCGTCGGCGACATCGACACCGACCAGTTGGCGAAGAGCATGGAGACGTTGTCCCAGGCATTCTCCGAGACACCTGGCGATGTCCGCGCTTCGCTCGACGGTGTCAGTCGGCTGTCGCAGACGATCGCGAGCCGCGATCAGGACTTGCAGAAGCTCTTCGCCGCCACCGGGAAGACGTCGCAGATTCTTGCTGACCGCAACAAGGAATTCACCCAGCTGATCCGAGACGGTGGACTACTGGTGCAGGAGCTCAACAATCGCCAGCAAGCGATTTCGCAGCTGCTCACCGGAACTCAGCGCGTCTCTCAGCAGCTCACCGGTCTCGTTCGTGACAACGAGGCGGCAATCGGGCCGGCGCTGACGCAGCTCAACGGCGTCATCGACATCCTGAAGGCAAACAACGAGAACCTGGACAAGGCACTGAAGCTCTACGAACCCTTCATTCGCTTGTATGCCAACGTGGTCGGCAACGGCCGTTGGTTCGACCAGGTCGTCGTGAACCTCCTTCCGCCGGGTCTGCCGGACATTCCGGGCTACCGTGACCCCGTTCGTACGTTGGGAGGCAACTGATGGCTGATACTGCCGAAGCCGGAAGCGGCTCCAAGAAGCGCTCGGTCGCGATCATCGCCGCTGTTCTGATCGGGTTACTCGTAATCGGTGGCGCGCTGTGGTGGGTGTTCACTCGCGCCGGTACCACCAAGATCACCGCCTACTTCGACAAGTCGGTGGGTATCTACGACGGTTCCGACGTTCGTGTTCTCGGTGTCAAGGTCGGCACCGTCGAATCCGTCGAACCCCAGGGAGATCAGGTCAAGGTCGAGCTGCGTGTCGATCGTGGGATCGACATTCCCGCGGGTGCCAGTGCCGCTCAGATCACGCCTTCGGTGGTTGCCGACCGCTACATCCAGCTGACACCGGTCTTCACCGGCGGCGACAAGATGGCCAGCGGTGCAGTAATTCCGATCGAGAAGACGGCGACGCCTGTCGAGGTCGACCAGTTGTACTCCAGCATCGACGAACTCGCGTCGGCGCTCGGTCCTGAAGGTGCCAACAAGAACGGAGCACTGTCCGATTTCGTCGAGACAGGTGCGGCCAACCTCGAGGGCAACGGTGAAGCGTTGGGAGACAGCATCACCAACCTCTCGGATGCCGCACGGACGCTCAACGATTCGCGTGACAACATCTCGCTCACCATCAAGAACCTGGATACTTTTGTGGGCGCTCTCGCGGCCAACGATCAGCAGGTGCGCCAGTTCAACACGCAGTTGTCGGACCTGACCGGATTCCTGGCAGGTGAGCGCGACGATCTCGGTGCCGCTCTGAATCAGCTGTCGATTGCTCTCGGCGACGTCGCGAAGTTCGTGGCCGACAACCGCGATCAGTTGGTCCAGACAACCGAGGGGCTCGTCGAACCGACACAGACATTGGCGAACAACAAGGAAGCCCTGGCCAACACGCTCACCATGCTTCCGTTGGCGATCTCCAACCTGGTCAACTCGTACGACGCCGAATCAGGTGTGCTGGCTTCACGTCTGGCGTTCCCTGATCTTCAGAACCCGGCCGGAGTGCTCTGCAAGTTGATGGACCTCGGCAAACTATTGCCCGGTGATCCGCGGTTCGAGGCGTTGGGACGGCAGATGCAACCGGCCATCGACCAGTGCGCAAACGTCGCAGCGATGACCGACGCAGCCAATCAGGCTGCAGGCCTGAACCTTCCCTTCGGCATCCTTGCCGGTTCCGAACGACAGATGCAGGTAGTTCCGGGCACTGTGCCCGGCGTCGTGTCACCGCGACTGACCAGTGGAAACGGGGAGGGCGAGTGAAGCGTTCATTGATAGTCGGCGCCGGTTTGTGCGCCGTCCTGATCTCGGCAACCGCCTGCTCGTCCGAGGGGATCTACGCTGTCCCGCTTCCCGGCGGTCCTGATGTGGGTTCCGATCCGATGCACTTGACCATTCAGTTCGACGACGTGCTCGACTTGGTTCCGCAGTCCGCTGTGAAGGTCGACGGCGTTCCCGTCGGTCGCGTCGACGACGTGTCGGTCGGACCGGACGGATGGACCGCGGATGTCGGCATTATCCTCGACTCGTCGGTTGATCTGCCCGCCAACGCAATTGCCGCGGTCGAGCAGACCAACCTGCTCGGCGAGAAGTTCATCCAGCTGTCGGCCCCGCCGTCCGGACCGGACTCTACGAAGCTGGCCGACGGTGATCTCATTCCGCTGGATCGCACTCGCCACGCCACGGAGATCGAGCAGGTTCTCGGCGCATTGTCGCTGCTGCTCAATGGCGGCGGTGTGGGCCAGTTGCAGCCCATCGTCGAAGAACTCGGTGCCGCGTTCGACGGTCGCGAAGGCAAGACGAGAAGTCTTCTGGAGCAGGCGAACACACTCATCGGTGGACTCAACGAGCAGCGTGACGACATCACACGCGCGCTCGACGGCCTGGATGTGCTCTCGACTCGCGTCAACGATCAGAACGAGAAGATCGGGAAGATTCTCGAGGAACTCCCCGTTGCGACACAGGTTCTCAACGAGCAGCGTCCGCAGCTGACGCAGATGCTCGCTCAGGTGGATCGACTCGGAACAGTGGGAACCGACGTCCTCACACAGTCCAAGGACGATCTGATCGCTGATCTTCAGGCTCTGCGTCCGACGCTGCAGGCGCTCGCAGACTCCGGTGACGACTTCGTGGGGGCACTTCCGTTCCTTCCGACGTTCCCGTTCCCGGACGGTGTCGAGAAGATTGCACAGGGTGGTTCCGTCAACCTCTTCCTGAGTGTCGACCTGCAGATCGGCAATACACTCTCGGGTCTCGGTGTCGGGCAGGGAGAACCGGAATACCGCCAGCCCAAGTTCGGCAATCCCAAGCCGGTGGTCGACCCCTCCAACCCGTACTACAACGGCAACGGACCGCGACCGGGCTGGCCGACAGTGTCACTGCTGCCGATCGCTCCGATCCTGCCGCAGGTTCCCGTTGTCGCCGGCCTTCCCGCCACAACAGCGGGTGACCCGGCAACGCCGGCGCCCGCGGCGAACCCACTCAACCCCATCCAGGGAATGCTGGAACAGTTCGGAATTGGCGGTGATGGACAGTGAGATCAGCTCTGGTCAGATGGCAGCTCGTCGGCTTTGTCGTGGTTGCGCTCCTGGGTCTCATCTACGTCGGCGCCAAGTACGTGCGCCTGGACAACCTCATGGGGTTCGGTCAGTACACGGTCAAGACCGAATTGGCCACGTCCGGTGGAATTTTCACCAACGCCGAGGTGACGTATCGCGGCGTGCCGGTCGGGCGAGTGGGCGACATGTCGTTGACCGAGGACGGAATTCAGGTCGACCTGAAGATCGACAACAGTGCTCCGGAGATTCCCGCGTCGGCCCGTGCCGTCGTGGCCAACCGCTCCGCCATCGGTGAGCAGTACGTCGACCTTCAGCCCGATACCGACCAGGGACCGTTTCTCGAGGACGGCTCGGTGATCGCGGTGGGGGACACCACAACTCCGATCCCGATCGAGGATGTGCTGACCAGTGCCAACGGCTTGGTCAAGTCCGTGCCCGTCGACGCGCTCCACACCGTCGCCGTCGAACTCGGTGCAGCGTTCAACGGCAAGGGCGAGGACATTCAGGTCCTGGCCGATTCGCTGTCCGGCCTCTCGCAGTCCGGGCTCGACACTCTGCCTCAGACGCTCGCGCTGATTCGGAACAGTGAGACGGTATTGACGACGCAGTCGGATCAGTCCTCCGCGATCAAGCAGTTCAGTACCGATCTCGATGCTGTCACGGCGCAGTTGCGGACCAGTGATCCGGACATCCGTCGCTTGATCGACAACGGCATCCCGGCCAGCGATCAGATCGGTGCCCTCATCAACGAGGCGGGCCCGAGCCTGACGACTGACCTGACCAATCTTGCCGCGACCACCAAGACGCTTGCGCCGCGAACGATCGCGCTGCAGCCGTTCCTGATCTTCCTTCCCGGTCTGGCCGCTGCCGCACCGACGGTTGCTCCCGGCGACGGAACGGTCCATCAGGGCTTGGTGCTGGAGACCAACAATCCGCTCTCGTGCACGGTGGGTTACGAAGGCACCATGGCGATCCTGGACGAGATGAAGCGTCAGAATCCCAATTTCGACGACACCCAGCAGGACTTCCCGCTCAACACCGCCGCGTCGTGTGCGACGCCGCTGGGCAGCGAGACGGGCGTCCGCAGTGCCAACCGCGTGGTGTACGCCGATCCCGACACGATCCAGCCTTGGGACTTCAAGCCGAAGGTCGATCCGGACAAGTTGAACCTCAACCCGATCGCGACGCAGTTGGCGCCGTTGCTCGGAGTGACACCGAAGTAGACCGATCCGAATGTGGTCGAGTTTGTGCAGTTCAGGCTACTGAGTTGTGGCAGTTGACGATTCGCGGCCAGAGGCTGGGCAAAACAGGTAAGTAGGGTAGTGAGTGTGATTCAGAGAAACAGTTCCCCGCAGTCCGGCGGGCCCGAGCAAGTGGAATCGGGAGCGCCGACAACCGGTAGACCGAAGGGGCTGACAGCGTCTCTGATTGCGGTCGGTGTCTTGCTTCTGGCGGCCGTGGTTGCGCTCGGTGTGTTCGGCGTCCCGTACGTTCGGGCGCTCACCACCGACCGCACCACCGCCGAGATGCGTGACGACGCGCTTATCGGTGCGCAGCAAGTCGCGATCAACCTCAACAACGCGGATTCGGCCAATCTCGACCAGTCGATCGAGAACATGCGTTCTTCGGTGACCGGTGACGAGATGACGACGTATCTGCAGACCGTTCAGGATTCCATCACCGACGAGTTGCGTAACTCGGGCTCGAAGGCTGACACCGAAGTCGTTCAGTCCGCGCTGACCGAGCTCAATACCGATGACCGGACCGCCACGGCACTGGTCGTCGTTCGAGTCACCACGACCCAGGGCAACCAGTTCGTCAAGAATCAGCTCGGCATGCGGCTGGGCATGGTCGAGGTCGACGGGGTCTGGAAGGCTCAGTCGGCTGATCCGATCGGCTCTCGGCTCGATCTCGGCTCCGGCACCCTGCCGGCCACCGACGGCTCCACGCCTGCTCCTGACGCAACGCCCGCACCCGGTTCGGGGACCGAGGCACCTGCCTCCGGTGCTCCCGCACCGACAACCGAGGGTGGTGATTCCGGTGGCCAGTAGTTCGTCGAACCTGCACACCGACATCCCTCGAAGGAGAAGCGCGTAATGCCACCCAAACGTCGTACCGGCGGACCGTCCTCCCCGCAGAACCGTCGGCCGAAGATCGCGGGAAGCGCTCGCTCGCTCAACGTCCCCGCGGGGACGTCCGATTCGGATCCGGTCGAGCCCACGATCGAACAGCCGGAAGAAGAAACACAGGAGGCTGTGAAGCCGGAGGTTGCGAAGCCGACGCTCACGAAGGCCGAGTCCGGAGAAATCGAGCCGCCGAAGACGGAAACCGACGCTCCGGAATCCACACCAGGCCCCGATCTGACCAAACCGGCGAAAACCGTCGCAGACGAGCCCAAGGCCCCTGCTACCCCGGAGACGGGCGCGGGGGAGTCGGCGACAACACCTACACAATCCAAGGCCGGTTGGCGCCTGGTCGCGATCCTGGGGGCCGCAGCGGTCATCGTCGCGATCCTCGCCGGCATCGCCTTCTTCAAAGTCGGCGCGAAGACGGACGACATCGCCTGGGTGGACGAAGGCGCCACGGCTGAAGTTCTTCGTGTGACGCCGTCGGCGTTGGCTGCAGTCTTCACGTTTTCTCCCGACACCTTCGACGCCGATTTCGACAAGGGTGTCCAGGGCCTGAACCAGTCGATGCGCGATCAGCTGACGCAGTACAAGGACACGCAGAAGGCCGGCGTCGAACAAACCCAGACGGCAACGACCGCTGATGTCCCGCTGATCGGGATCACACGGCTCGAGAAGGACCGGGCGCAGTTGCTCGCCCAACTGAACGTCAGCTCGACGCAGAACGGCGTGGCGGCAGACTCTCGCTCCGGAATGGTCATCGTGAGTCTGGAGAAGCAGGACGGAAACTGGCTGATCTCGGAGATTCGCGACCAGTAGCTCGGAGATTCGCGACCAGTAGCACCTGCGCACCAGCGCGAAGATCTGGATCGACGCACGATGTCGGTCCAGATTTTTCGTATGTGACGCCGTTGCTGGCTACACTCCCGGTGGCAGTGTTCGAATGCGCGTCACGAATGTTCGAATGCTGCGACACGCGCTCTCGCCCTTGACGGAGCGGTCCGCAAGGTCCACTCTGATCGGTGAACATGCACGGACGAGTGATCGGCAGTCTCACGTCAGTATCTGAATTCGACCCTCAGTTACACCCGACTCGACATTTCCAGAGTAAGGGTGTACTTTTGGACGTTGCGCTGGCTGCCTCCTGTCCACCCCTCGTCTCAACCGCTGCGAAGTCAAGTACTTCTTGCTTTCTGCGACGGGTTTCGTTCGGGTTGTAACCAGCGAAATTCGAAGCAGATACAGCGGCGGTCGCAACAGCACGGAGCGGCCCGCGTGAGGTGCTGGAAGGACGCATCTTGGCAGTCTCTAGCCAGACCAAGGCAGTTTCCGGAATCCCCGGAGCCCCGAAGAGGGTTTCGTTCGCGAAAGTTCGCGAACCCCTCGAAGTTCCCGGGCTTCTTGACGTACAGACAGATTCGTTCGAGTGGCTGATCGGCGCGCAGAGTTGGCGTGAACGAGCAGCGGCACTCGGCGACAATGCAGTGTCCGGTGGTCTCGAGGACATCCTCGCGGAGCTTTCTCCGATCGAGGATTTCAACGGCACTATGTCGCTGTCCTTCTCCGACCCTCGATTCGACGAGGTCAAGGCCTCGACGGACGAGTGCAAAGACAAGGACATGACCTACGCGGCGCCGTTGTTCGTCACCGCGGAGTTCATCAACAACAACACTGGTGAGATCAAGAGCCAGACGGTTTTCATGGGAGATTTCCCGATGATGACCGACAAGGGCACCTTCATCATCAACGGCACCGAGCGTGTGGTCGTCTCGCAGCTCGTGCGTTCCCCCGGTGTGTACTTCGACATGAGCGTCGACAAGAGCACCGAGAAGGATCTGCACAGCGTCAAGGTGATCCCGGGTCGCGGCGCATGGCTCGAGTTCGACGTCGACAAGCGCGACACCGTTGGTGTCCGTATCGACCGCAAGCGTCGTCAGCCTGTCACCGTCCTGCTCAAGGCACTCGGCTGGACCACCGAGCAGATCACGGAGCGCTTCGGCTTCTCCGAGATCCTCATGGCCACGCTGGAGAAGGACAACACCGCCGGCACCGATGAGGCGTTGCTCGACATCTACCGCAAGCTGCGTCCGGGCGAGCCCCCCACCAAGGAGAGCGCGCAGACCCTGCTGGAGAACCTGTTCTTCAAGGACAAGCGCTACGACCTCGCTCGCGTGGGTCGTTACAAGATCAACAAGAAGCTCGGCCTGAACGCGGGTCAGCCGATCGTTGCATCCACGCTCACCGAAGAAGACATCGTCGCCACCGTCGAGTACCTCGTGCGTCTGCACGCAGGTGACACCTCGATGACGGCTCCGGGCGGCGTCGAGGTTCCCGTCGAGGTCGACGACATCGACCACTTCGGCAACCGTCGTCTGCGTACGGTCGGCGAGCTCATCCAGAACCAGATCCGCGTGGGCCTGTCCCGCATGGAGCGTGTGGTTCGTGAGCGCATGACCACGCAGGACGTCGAGGCAATCACGCCTCAGACGCTGATCAACATCCGTCCCGTCGTCGCTGCGATCAGGGAGTTCTTCGGAACCTCCCAGCTGTCGCAGTTCATGGACCAGAACAACCCGCTGTCGGGGCTGACGCACAAGCGTCGTCTGTCCGCCCTCGGCCCGGGTGGTCTGTCCCGTGAGCGCGCCGGCCTCGAGGTTCGCGACGTTCACCCGTCGCACTACGGCCGCATGTGCCCGATCGAGACCCCGGAAGGCCCGAACATCGGCCTGATCGGTTCGCTGTCGGTCTACGCCCGCGTCAACCCGTTCGGTTTCATCGAGACCCCGTACCGTCGCGTCGTCGACGGACAGGTGACCGACGAGGTCGACTACCTGACCGCTGACGAAGAAGACCGCCACGTAGTCGCGCAGGCCAACTCGGCCATCGACCGCGAGGGTCGCTTCACCGACTCGAAGATTCTCGTCCGCCGTAAGGGTGGCGAGGTCGAGTTCGTCGCGTCCTCCGACATCGACTACATGGACGTTTCGCCGCGTCAGATGGTGTCCGTCGCAACCGCGATGATTCCGTTCCTCGAGCACGACGATGCAAACCGTGCCCTGATGGGCGCGAACATGCAGCGTCAGGCTGTCCCGCTGGTTCGCAGCGAGGCACCTCTCGTCGGTACCGGCATGGAGCTGCGTGCAGCTGTGGATGCCGGCGACGTCATCATCACCGAGAAGACCGGTGTCGTGGAGGAGATCTCCGCGGACTACGTCACGGTGATGGCTGACGACGGAAGCCGCAAGACGTACCGGATGCGCAAGTTCGCGCGTTCCAACCAGGGCACGTGCGCCAACCAGCGTCCGATCGTGGACGAGGGACAGCGTGTCGAGGCCGGCCAGGTTCTGGCCGACGGCCCTTGCACCGAGAACGGTGAGATGGCGCTGGGCAAGAACTTGCTCGTCGCGATCATGCCGTGGGAAGGCCACAACTACGAGGACGCGATCATTCTGTCGCAGCGTCTCGTGGAAGAGGACGTCCTGACCTCGATTCACATCGAGGAGCACGAGATCGATGCCCGCGACACCAAGCTCGGTGCCGAGGAAATCACTCGCGACATCCCGAACGTCTCCGACGAGGTCCTCGCCGACCTCGACGAGCGCGGCATCATCCGTATCGGTGCCGAGGTTCGTGACGGCGACGTGCTGGTCGGAAAGGTCACGCCGAAGGGCGAGACCGAGCTGACCCCCGAAGAGCGCCTCCTTCGCGCCATCTTCGGTGAGAAGGCTCGCGAGGTTCGTGACACGTCCCTCAAGGTTCCTCACGGTGAGACCGGCAAGGTCATCGGAATCCGCGTGTTCTCGCGTGACGAAGACGACGATCTGCCTCCCGGTGTCAACGAGCTGGTCCGCGTCTACGTGGCACAGAAGCGCAAGATCCAGGACGGCGACAAGCTCGCCGGCCGCCACGGTAACAAGGGCGTCATCGGCAAGATCCTGCCGCAGGAAGACATGCCGTTCCTCTCGGACGGCACGCCTGTCGACATCATCTTGAACACGCACGGCGTCCCGCGTCGTATGAACATCGGTCAGGTCTTGGAGACCCACCTCGGGTGGATCGGCAAGACCGGCTGGAACGTTCAGATCGCGTCCGACGGCTCTCGTCCCGACTGGGCTGCGACCCTGCCGGAAGAGATGCTGTCCGCTCCGGCCGACTCGAACATCGCCACCCCGGTGTTCGACGGTGCGAAGGAAGACGAGCTCACCGGTCTCCTCGGCGCGACGCTGCCGAACCGTGACGGCGAGCAGATGGTCGGACCCGACGGAAAGGCCACCTTGTTCGACGGCCGCTCCGGCGAGCCGTTCCCGTACCCGGTCTCGGTCGGTTACATGTACATCATCAAGCTGCACCACTTGGTCGACGACAAGATCCACGCTCGTTCGACCGGTCCGTACTCGATGATCACGCAGCAGCCTCTCGGTGGTAAGGCCCAGTTCGGTGGCCAGCGCTTCGGTGAGATGGAGTGCTGGGCGATGCAGGCCTACGGCGCGGCTTACACGCTGCAGGAACTGCTGACCATCAAGTCTGACGACGTGGTCGGTCGAGTCAAGGTGTACGAAGCCATCGTCAAGGGCGAGAACATCCCCGAACCCGGCATCCCCGAGTCGTTCAAGGTGCTCCTCAAGGAGCTCCAGTCGCTCTGCCTCAACGTGGAGGTGCTGTCCTCGGACGGCGCGGCCATCACGATGGCGGACGGCGACGACGAGGACTTGGAGCGGGCCGCAGCGAACCTGGGCATCAACCTGTCCAGGAACGAAGCTGCGACGGTCGACGACCTCGCGAACTAGGTTTCGGTCCCCGGGTTGCTCTTGAAAGAGCGGCCCGGGGGCGTAGTTCACATTTGAATTGGCAGTCAGGTTGCCGGGTGACCGGCAACCGTAACCCCAACGGGGAAAGGAAGTTACGTGCTCGACGTCAACTTCTTCGATGAACTCCGCATTGGCTTGGCCAGTGCAGAGGACATCCGCAATTGGTCCTACGGCGAGGTCAAGAAGCCGGAGACCATCAACTACCGCACGCTCAAGCCCGAGAAGGACGGCCTCTTCTGCGAGAAGATCTTCGGCCCCACTCGGGACTGGGAGTGCTACTGCGGTAAGTACAAGCGTGTCCGCTTCAAGGGCATCATCTGTGAGCGCTGTGGCGTCGAGGTCACTCGCGCCAAGGTTCGTCGTGAGCGCATGGGTCACATCGAACTGGCCGCACCGGTCACGCACATCTGGTACTTCAAGGGTGTTCCGAGCCGTCTCGGTTACCTGCTCGACCTGGCTCCGAAGGATCTCGAAAAGATCATCTACTTCGCTGCCTACGTCATCGTCGGTGTCGACGAGGAGCTCCGTCACAACGAGCTGTCCACCCTCGAAGCCGAGATGCAGGTCGAGAAGAAGACCGTCGCAGATCAGCGCGACGCCGATCTCGAGGCACGTGCGCAGAAGCTCGAAGCCGACATCGCCGAGCTCGAGGCAGAGGGCGCGAAGTCCGATGTCCGCCGCAAGGTCAAGGACGGCGGCGAGCGCGAAATGCGTCAGCTCCGTGACCGCGCGCAGCGTGAGCTGGATCGTCTCGACGAGATCTGGACCACCTTCACCAAGCTGAGCGTCAAGCAGCTCATCATCGACGAGCTCCTGTACCGCGAGCTGGTCGACCGTTACGGCGAGTACTTCACGGGTGCGATGGGCGCAGAGTCCATCCAGATCCTGATGCAGAACTTCGACCTCGACGCCGAGGCAGAGTCTCTCCGCGAGACCATCCGCAGCGGCAAGGGCCAGAAGAAGCTGCGTGCACTCAAGCGCCTCAAGGTGGTTGCGGCATTCCAGACCAACGGCAACTCGCCGATGGGCATGGTCCTCAACGCTGTTCCGGTGATCCCGCCGGAGCTTCGCCCGATGGTTCAGCTCGACGGTGGACGTTTCGCGACGTCCGACCTCAACGACCTGTACCGCCGCGTCATCAACCGCAACAACCGCCTCAAGCGACTGATCGACCTCGGTGCTCCCGAGATCATCGTCAACAACGAGAAGCGGATGCTGCAGGAGTCGGTCGACGCCCTGTTCGACAACGGTCGTCGTGGACGTCCGGTCACCGGACCGGGTAACCGCCCGCTGAAGTCCCTGAGCGATCTGCTCAAGGGCAAGCAGGGTCGCTTCCGTCAGAACCTGCTCGGTAAGCGCGTCGACTACTCGGGTCGTTCCGTCATCGTCGTCGGTCCTCAGCTCAAGCTGCACCAGTGTGGTCTGCCCAAGCTGATGGCTCTCGAGCTGTTCAAGCCGTTCGTGATGAAGCGTCTGGTCGATCTGAACCACGCGCAGAACATCAAGTCGGCAAAGCGCATGGTCGAGCGCAAGCGCGTCCAGGTGTGGGACGTCCTCGAAGAGGTCATCGCCGAGCACCCCGTGCTGCTCAACCGTGCACCTACGCTGCACCGTCTGGGTATCCAGGCATTCGAGCCGCAGCTCGTCGAGGGCAAGGCCATTCAGCTCCACCCGCTGGTGTGTGAGGCCTTCAACGCCGACTTCGACGGTGACCAGATGGCTGTTCACCTCCCGCTGTCGGCAGAGGCTCAGGCCGAGGCACGCATCTTGATGCTGTCCTCGAACAACATCCTCTCGCCTGCTTCGGGTCGCCCGCTCGCCATGCCGCGTCTGGACATGGTCACGGGTCTGTTCCACCTGACCCGTCTCGACGAGGGTGTCACCGGTGAGCTCGTTGCTCCGACCAACGACGAGGCAGAGCAGGGCGTGTACTCCTCGCCCGCCGAGGCTCAGATGGCAGTCGACCGCGGCGCGCTCTCGGTTCAGGCTCAGATCAAGGTGCGTCTGACGCAGCAGCGTCCGCCGCGCGACCTCGAGAACGAACTGTTCCCCGAGGGCTGGAACTACGGTGACGGCTGGACCGCCACCACGACACTCGGCCGTGTGCTCTTCAACGAGCTGCTTCCGGCGGACTACCCGTTCGTCAACGAGCAGATGCCGAAGAAGCGCCAGGCGACGATCATCAACGATCTCGCCGAGCGGTACCCGATGATCGTGGTTGCTCAGACCGTCGACAAGCTCAAGGACGTCGGGTTCTACTGGGCCACCCGTTCGGGTGTCACGGTCTCGATCTCCGACGTGCTCGTGCCGCCGGAGAAGCCTGCCATCATCGAGGACTTCGAGGCTCAGGCCGACAAGATCGAGAAGCAGTACCAGCGTGGTGCTCTGGACAAGAAGGAGCGCAACAGCGCTCTGGTCACCATTTGGCAGGAAGCGACCGACAAGGTCGGCAAGGCCATGGAGGCTCACTTCCCCGACAGCAACCCGATCCCGATGATCGTGAAGTCCGGCGCAGCCGGCAACATGACTCAGGTTCGCTCGCTCGCCGGTATGAAGGGCCTGGTGACAAACCCGAAGGGTGAGTTCATCCCGCGTCCGATCAAGTCTTCCTTCAAGGAAGGCCTGACCGTTCTCGAGTACTTCATCAACACGCACGGTGCTCGTAAGGGTCTGGCCGATACCGCACTCCGCACCGCCGACTCGGGTTACCTGACCCGTCGTCTGGTGGACGTTTCGCAGGACGTCATCGTCCGCGAGGTCGACTGTGGAACAGAGCGCGGCATCGTCACCACGATCGCCGAGAAGCAGGCCGACGGCACGATGATCCGCGATGCTCACGTGGAGACCAGCACGTACGCCCGTACCTTGGCGGCCGATGCAGTCGACGCGAACGGCACCGTCATCGTCGAGCGTGGCCACGATCTCGGTGACCCCGCGATCGATGCTCTGCTCGAAGCCGGCATCACGACGGTCAAGGTCCGCTCGGTCCTGACCTGCACCACCGGCACCGGCGTTTGCGCCACTTGCTACGGCCGCTCGATGGCCACCGGCAAGCTGGTCGACATCGGTGAGGCTGTCGGTATCGTCGCCGCACAGTCGATCGGTGAGCCCGGTACCCAGCTGACCATGCGTACCTTCCACCAGGGTGGTGTCGCAGGAGATGACATCACCGGCGGTCTGCCGCGTGTCCAGGAGCTGTTCGAGGCACGTGTGCCCAAGGGCAAGGCTCCTATCGCGGACGTCACCGGTCGGGTACAGCTCGAAGACGGCGATCGTTTCTACAAGATCACCATCGTTCCGGACGACGGCGGCGAAGAGGTTGTCTACGACAAGCTCAGCAAGCGTCAGCGTCTGCGTGTCTTCAAGCATGCCGACGGTCGCGAAAGCCTCTTGGCTGACGGTGACCACGTCGAGGTCGGACAGCAGCTCATGGAAGGTGCTGCCGATCCCCACGAGGTCCTGCGAGTCATGGGTCCGCGTCAGGTTCAGATCCACTTGGTCAACGAGGTCCAGGAGGTGTACCGGAGCCAGGGTGTGTCGATCCACGACAAGCACATCGAGGTCATCGTGCGCCAGATGCTTCGTCGCGTGACGATCATCGATTCCGGTGCCACCGAGTTCCTGCCCGGTTCGCTCACCGAGCGCGCCGAGTTCGAGTCGGCAAACCGCCGCGTTGTCGCCGAGGGTGGCGAGCCCGCAGCCGGCCGTCCGGTGCTCATGGGTATCACGAAGGCGTCGCTCGCGACGGATTCGTGGCTGTCCGCGGCATCGTTCCAGGAGACCACTCGTGTCTTGACCGACGCGGCTATCAACTGCCGCTCGGACAAGCTGATCGGTCTGAAGGAAAATGTCATCATCGGCAAGCTGATCCCTGCCGGTACCGGTATCAACCGTTACCGCAACATCCAGGTTCAGCCCACCGAAGAGGCACGCGCCGCTGCTTACGCCGTGCCGTCGTACGACGACCAGTACTACAGCCCGGACGGCTTCGGCCAGAACACCGGTGCTGCAGTTCCGCTGGACGACTACGGCTTCAGCAACGACTACCGCTAAGCGTTAGTTCGTAGAAATCCCCCCACTTCGAAAGAGGTGGGGGGATTTTTCATGTCAGGAGTGGGACGTTTTCAGGAGTTGCTGCCGCTGAGGTCCGGGATGACGATCTCCTGGACGGCCCACTTGTTCCCGTCGGGGTCGGCGAAGTAGATGAACCGCCCCCAGGCCTGGTCGTCGATCGGGCTGATGTCGATGCCGCGGCTCTTGAACTCGCGCTCGGCCTCTTCGATGTCTTTGACCACTACCTGCATGCCGACGACCGAGCCGGGCTCGGCGTCGGTGATTCCCTTGCCGATGCAGATCGAGCAGGCCGAACCGGGAGGGGTCAGCTGGACGAATCGCAGGTCTTCGCTGACCGTGTGATCGTGGTCGGCATTGAATCCGAGGCGGACGTAGAAGTCCTTGGCGCGGTCGATGTCGGTGACGGGAATGGCGACCAGTTCGAGCTTGATGTCCATGACGTGCCCTTCATGTGATGGTGAATTCCGGCGACAGGTCCAGTGTTGCGGGTATTGCGGTCAGAAACGGTCCTCGTTCGGCGTCCGGATGAAACTTTCCGAATTCCTTGTTGCTCCGAGGGTGCTTCTCTCACTGCTCGACCGATCCCGAACCAGGAGCGGATACCCCGACTCCGCAGCTCTGACGCACTCCGTCGAACGCGCTGCGCACGCCGACGCTCTCGGCTACCACCGGTTCTGGGTGGCCGAGCATCACGCGGTGCCCGGGATCGCGAGCGGGTCGCCGGCAGTGCTGCTTGCCGCGATCGGCGCGCACACGCGCGATATCAGACTCGGGAGCGGTGGGGTCATGCTGCCGAATCACCAACCGCTGATCGTCGCCGAGCAGTTCCTGATGTTGGAGGCTCTCTACCCGGGGCGAATCGATCTCGGCCTGGGTCGATCGCTGGGATTCACGGAGCCTGTACGTCAGGCACTACGACGCAGCAAGGACGCCCCGGACACGTTTGTGTCGGATCTGGAAGAGGTGAGGCGCTACCTGGAGGGTTCTGCGGCAGTGACGGCACGGCCGGCGTCGCAGACTGGAGTCCCGATCTTCGTGCTCGCCACGCGCACAGGCTTGAAAGTGGCAGCGCAGCTGGGGTTTCCGGTGGTCGTGGGTGGGCCGATACTCGGAATCGGTAGCACCGACCGGGTGGATGCGTTGGACGAGTACCGCCGAGCCTTCCGGCCCACCGACGCTCATCCCGAACCCTATGTGGTGGTTTCACTCGAAGTGGCGGTTGCCGATACCACCGACGCGGCGCGTGAGTTGCTGATCCCGGAGGCGTACGCGCTCGCTGAATCGTCACGGACAGGGGAGTTTCCGCCGCTCGTGTCGCCGGACGAGATCAGGCGCGCCCCGCGCAGTGATCGAAACGCCAGGCGCATCGAGTCGTTCACGGCTTCGGCGCTGCACGGGACGCCCGTCGAGGTGAAGCAGCAGCTTCACGATCTGGCCGAGCGAACCGGTGCCGACGAATTGCTGGCGTCCACGTCGACGTACGACCGTGACGCGCTTGCACTTTCGGACCGCCTACTGCGTGAGGTGGTTTAGCAGTGTGGTTGATCTAACGAGGCACGTGAAACTCGAGCAGAGTGGCGACGGAGTCGTCGAGTTCGGTCCACGGCACCGGTACGGAGAGGACGGCGATCGCCGAAGTCGGGAACTTGTCGCGGATACGTTGCGCCGCTTCGGAGTTTTCGTTCGATGCGAGATCGAGTGCAGTCCAGGGAATTCCGGGTTCGTGTCCGACGATCAGGAGCGTCTTGACGTGGTCGGACGTGGTTCGCGCAGCTGCAATGACGTCTGCGGGTGAGCCGCCGTAGATGGACTTCTCGAACCCGGCGGGAGCTTCGATTCCCGTCGAGGCAAGGGTTTCGACGGTCCGCCGGGAGGTGGAGCACAGAACGGCGTCGACGGGCGGGACGTTTTCGCGGATCCATTCGCCGCCGATGCGGGCTTCGCGCAGGCCCCGTTCGGCGAGCGGACGCTCGTGATCACGGATGCCCTCGGGGTAGCTGGACTTGCCGTGTCGCATGAGGACGAGGGTGCGGTGGTCGGCCATGCGTTCACGGTATCCGCTTTGTGCCCGTCAGTCCGGTTACTCTGGATGGTCAGGACCTTGAAGGAGGTTTTCGATGGCCGGTAAGAAGCTCGATCGAACTAATGCCCGAACTGCACTCGAGGTGGTGCGCGAAAGCCCCACCATCGCTTTCATCACCGTTGCCCCGGCAGTGGTCGTGTTCGGCGTGGTGTGGTGGCTCTTCGGTTTCTGGGCCGCGATTCTTCTTGCGTTGGTGTTCGGTGTCGCGGCTGTCGCGACCCAGAAACTGCGTTAGAGGGCGTTCACCTGCGCAACTGCGCGGAGCGCTTCGCCGACCAGGAACCAGACCGTGACGGTCTTGTCGTCGACGCGGCTGCGCAGGACGACGTCGTCGCTGGAGACGATGGGGGAGAGGTACTCGATCAGTGCTCGATGCGGAACTGTCCGTAGCTCGGTGCGAGCGCTGAGGACCTCTTCGACTGCCTGCCAGTAGACGGCGTTGTTGACGTGGTCGAACGGGTCGATATCCGTGGCGCGCAGAGCGAACGGCGTGTCCAGAACACCGGCGTCGTCCGCCTCCGGTGCGTTCTCGGCGAGTACCCGCTTCCACTTCAGGCGATGCTCGTCGGTGGATTCCTCCAGTGGCCGCATGAAGTCGTCACTCATCCGCGTGGGCATGCCCGACTCGGCGCTGATGTTGATCCAGAAGCCTTCGGTTTCCATCAGCGCGCCGTTGCTGCCGTCGAAGCGCACACGCATGTTCGCCCATCTCGTGGAGAAGCCGGAGCACCAGCGAGTCATCGTCAACTCTTCCGGCCAGATCGCCGGGCGTACGACGTCGACGACCGTACGACGCACTATCCAGAGCGGATGGGTGTCGATGGCTCCCGCGGCCTCGATGTTGTCGTTGCCGATGTCCTGCAGGTAGCGGGCGACGGCGTCGAGCCTGACCTGCTTGGCGACGTCGATGTCGCCGGTGCGGACCGGGCGGGACTTGACGAAGATCGGTCCTCGGTCCGGCTGTTGCGCGAGCGTGAGATCTGGGTTCACGTGAGATTCCTGTTCGCTGGAGTGAGCCGATTCTGTCAGGCTTTTCAGCGAGTGGCGATTATCTGCTTTCCGCAGCCGGAGCCGTCGACCATTCGTGCCACGGCGACGGCGGTGTCGGCAAGGGGATGAACGGAGTCGATCACCGGGGTGATGTCACCTGCGTCGATCATCTGCGTCAGGACCTCCAGATCGTCGGCGTTCTCCGAAGCGATGAAGGTGCCCATTTTCTGAGATATGAACGGAGACAAGCACTGTGCGCGTATTTGGCGATCGGTTCCGCCGAGCCACCGTCCGCCGTTCTCGCCGCCGACGATCACCAGCGTTCCGGTGCGTGTGAGCGCCCGTCGAAGATCTCGCAGTCGGCGGTTGCCGCCGGTGTCGATGATGACGTCGTACCGATGCGATCCGTCGGTGGCGTCGTCGACGCGGTAGTCGAGAACCTCGTCGGCACCGATGGAGCGGACGGTATCGGTTTTCGAGGTGCTGCACACGCCGGTGACGTGAGCGCCCATGGCTTTTGCCACCTGCACCGCGTAGATCCCGACGCCACCGGATGCGCCGAGTACGAGGACGGATTGGCCCGCCTGCACGCGGCCGTGGTCGCGCACGGCTTGCAACGCTGTGAGGGCGGAGACCGGCACCGCTGCTGCTTGTGCGAACGACAACCGGGCAGGTTTTGCGGCAATCTTCGTCTCGAGTGCGCGTGCGTACTCCGCGAACGAACCGACCGCGATCCCGTATACCTCCTGGCCGACTGCCACGCGGGTCACCGAACTGCCGACGGCCTCGACTCGGCCGGATACGTCCAGTCCGCGTACCCGGTTCCTAGGTCTGCGCAGCCCGAAACCCGCGAGGCGCAACGGATATGGCAGTCCGGCCATGAGATGCCATGCCCCGCGGTCGACGGACGCGGCCTCGACGCGTATCAGCACTTCGTTGTCGGCGACAGTGGGGCGCGGAATGTGGTCGAGGTAGAGAACGTCGGCCTCGCCGTAGCGATCCTGTACGACGGCGGTCATCAGTTCCTTCGGCATGCGAGTCTCCGTTCGTCGAATACTTACAGCGTAAGTATTGCACTTACGGTGTAAGTTCTGTCAACGTGGAGAAGCGCGCAAGATTGACCCGAGACGACGTCGTACACGCTGCTGTCGCGCTTGCCGATTCCGTCGGAATCGATTCGATGACCATGCGGAAGCTGGGCACCGAACTGGGCGTCGAAGCGATGTCTCTGTACAACCATGTTTCGGACAAAGGGGATCTGCTCGACGGAATGGTCGATGCGGTCTTCGCGGAGATCGATCTGCCGACGCCGGGACGCCCGTGGCGCACGGAACTTCACGTGCGAGCGGTATCGACAAGGGAAGTGTTGGGGAGGCACCCGTGGGCAACTCCGTTGATGGAGTCCCGAACGACGCCTGGTCCCGCGACCCTGCGCCACCACGATGCCGTCATCGGAACGCTACGCGCCGCCGACTTTCCCGTCGCCCTTGCTGCGCATGCCTTTTCGATCATGGATGCGTACATCTACGGCTTCGTGCTGCAAGAAGTGAGCTTGCCGTTCGAAACAGCGCAGGAAACGACGGAACTGGCGAAGGCGATCATGGGCTCGTTCGAGAGCGGTCAGTATCCGCACCTGGCCGAGTTGACCACCAAGCACGTCCTTGCTCCGGGATACAGCTACGCCGCCGAATTCGCTTTCGGTCTCGATCTGATTCTCGACGGACTCGAACGTCTGCACATCGGGAGCGAACGATGATCTGACGTGAGTACCGGGTTAAAGTCGAGAAAACCGGGTTACCGGTCCAGACTTCAGATGTCCCGAAGAGGAGCTTTCTGTGCGCGCCATGGTGGTTACGGAACTGTCCGGTCCCGAAGGAATTGTCGCGCAGGAGGTTCCCGAGCCCCCAGCCGAAGGTCTTGTTCTCATCGATGTGAAGGCAAGTGGCGTCTGCTTTCCGGACCTGCTCATCACCTACGGCAAGTATCAGATCCGCCCGGAACCGTCGTTCATTCCCGGCGCGGAGATCTCGGGCGTCGTGGTCTCCGCGCCGGAAGGGTCGGGTTTCGCTCCGGGCGATCGTGTTCTCGCGGCCGCGTATCTGGGTGGGTATGCAGAGCGGATTGCCGTCAACCCGGCGCAGGTACTCCGAATTCCGGACGGACTCGCCTTCGACGAGGCGGCCTCGCTGATCATCAACTATCAGACGATGGAGTTCGCGCTCGCTCGTCGCGCGAAGATCGTCGCGGGGGAGACTGTTGTCGTGCTCGGCGCTGCAGGCGGAGTCGGAACGGCAACCATCCAGCTGGCCAAGGCGCACGGTGCCCGGGTGATCGCCGTGGTACGACGCGAGGGCGTCGATGACTTCTTGCGTGAGCTCGGTGCCGACGAGGTGGTCGCGCTGGCTCCGGGATGGGGAGAGCGGATTCGGGAACTGACCGACGGCGTCGGCGCTCAGATCGTGGTGGATCCGGTGGGCGGCGATGCGTTCGACGACGCGGTCCGGGTTCTGGCACCCGAAGGACGACTCGTGGTGATCGGATTCGCCGGCGGCGGTATTCCCGAGGTAAAGGTGAACCGGGTGCTGTTTCGCAATATCAGCATTGTCGGCGCGGCATGGGGTGAGTTCACGCGTACCAATCCCGAGGCGGTAGCCGAGGTACACGCATCGCTGGTAGAACACGTCCGAAACGGCTTGCGTCCGCTGGTCAAGGCACGGTATCCGCTTGCCGACGCAGCAGTTGCCCTGGCTGATCTCGAAAGCGGCAAAGTTCTCGGAAAGGCCATCTTGCTGCAGGAATGATTCTTCGCAACGTGATGGTGGTCACCAAATAATAAGTTGCAACATGTTTTCATTTGGGCAATAGTTGCAACCGCACTACCATTTGCCAGGTGATCGCTTCCGATTCTGATGACCTGTATGGAGCACTCGACGAGTTGTTCACTCGCCTGATGAGCGCCGGTGATTCGGAGTCGATCGATGCGTTGATCGAACTGGATCTCTCGTTCTCTCAGGTGCGTGTGCTGTTCGTACTTGCACAACGTGATGCGGCGATCCCGATCAACGAGGTTGCCGACGAGCTTCGGCTCTCGGTGGCAGCTACGGGGCGGAACATCGATCAGCTCGTGAACATGGGTCTGGTCGATCGCCGTGAAGACGAGCGGGACCGACGCGTCAAGCGGGTTTCCTTGTCGGAGGCCGGTCGTAAGGTGACGACCAACCACATCGAGTGCAAGCGCGGCCAGCTTCGCGAATTCGCGTCGCGTGTTCCTGAGCCAGAGCGGATTCGTTTGTTCGAGGCTCTCAAGCCCATTCTCGCGGGTGACTATCTGCGAGCACTTAACCAGGAGACTTCGCGATGACATCGCCGAACGCGCCGGCACCGGCGTCCGACAAACTTGACGGGGCGGTCCTCAAGATCGCTTCCGTGGTGGTGCTCGGCGCCATCATGTCGATTCTCGACGTAACCGTGGTGAGCGTCGCGCTCACCACCTTTGCCGAGGACTTCGAAACTTCGTACGCCACCGTCGCGTGGACGATGACGGCCTACACCCTCGCTTTGGCGACGGTCATTCCGGTTACCGGTTGGGCTGCCGACCGTTTCGGCACCAAGCGCCTCTACATGACGGCCCTGGTGCTCTTCGTGCTCGGTTCGGTCGCCTGTGCGATGGCGTGGGACATCACCTCGCTCATCGGCTTCCGCGTGCTCCAGGGTCTCGGCGGCGGCATGTTGATGCCGCTCGGTATGACGATCATGACCCGGGCCGCCGGTCCGGACCGTGTCGGTCGTGTCATGGCAGTTCTCGGTATCCCGATGCTGCTCGGTCCTATCGGCGGCCCGATTCTCGGTGGTTGGCTGATCGAGGCCGCGAGCTGGCACTGGATCTTCCTGATCAACTTGCCGATCGGCATCATCGCTCTGGCTGCTGCGTTCATCATTCTGCCGTCCGACAAGGCGAAGCCTTCGGAGTCCTTCGACTTCCTCGGCATGATCCTGCTGTCGCCCGGCCTGGCGCTGTTCCTGTTCGGTGTGTCGTCCATCCCTGAGGTGGGAACCGTCGCGTCGGCTCGGGTTCTGGTGTCGGCCGGTATCGGTCTGGCGCTGATCATCGCCTTCGTGTTCCACGCGCTCAACAAGGATCACCCGCTGATCGACCTGCACCTGTTCAAGAACCGTCAGTTGACCACCGCCGTCATCACGACGTCGCTGTTCATCGTCGCGTTCATGGGCGCCGGGTTGCTGTTCCCGAGCTACTTCATCCAGGTCGGCGGGCACACCACGCTCGCGGCCGGATTGTTGATGGCTCCACAGGGTCTGGGCGCTATGGTCACCATGCCCATCGCTGGTCGACTGGTCGACAAGATCGGCCCGGGCAAGATCGTCCTGACCGGTTTGCCGCTGATTCTGATCGGCTTGGGTGTGTTCACACAGGTTGCCTCGGATTCCCCGACGTGGCTGCTGATGGGTGCCTTGTTCGTCATGGGCCTCGGTATGGGTTGCACCATGATGCCGCTGATGACCGCAGCTATCGTGACGCTCTCCAACGAGCAGATCGCTCGCGGCTCCACCCTGATGAACATCGTTCAGCAGACCGCAGGTTCGATCGGTACGGCCGTGATGTCGGTGGTCTTGACCAACCAGCTTCTCGATCGTGGCCTCGATACGACGATGGTCGGTGCGGCGTCGCACATTCCGACCGAGCCGGGAAGTCCGCAGGAGTCTGCTGCGAATTCGATTCTCAGTGCGGCGTCGGACGCTTTCGGCAACACCTTCCTCGTTGCCACTGTGCTGATCGTTCTGACCCTCATCCCGGCGTTCTTCCTGCCGCGTAGCAAGACCACCAGGCCGGTGGCCGAGGGCGAGACGGCAACGCCGATCGTTATGCACTGACCGCTTTTCAGTAGATCGTTTGTCCAGGTGAGGGCGGCACACATCTTGTGTGCCGCCCTCATCTTTTTGCCGTGGAATACAGCGGGATGGTTGAATGTTTGATCAGTTACATGCAAACGCATGGATCTAGTTCGCGGAGGAGCAACCATGCAGTTCGGAATCTTCACGGTCGGCGACGTCACCACTGATCCAACGACCGGGGTCACGCCCACCGAGCACGATCGCATCAAGGCCATGACGACCATCGCCAAGCATGCAGAGGAAGTCGGTCTCGACGTCTTCGCGACCGGCGAGCATCACAACAAGCCGTTCGTTCCGTCGTCTCCGACGACGATGCTCGGATACATCGCTGCTCAGACCGAGAAGATCACGTTGTCCACGTCCACGACGCTGATCACCACCAACGACCCGGTGAAGATCGCCGAGGATTACGCGATGCTCCAGCACCTCGCCGAGGGGCGCGTCGACCTGATGATGGGACGCGGAAACACCGCGCCGGTGTACCCGTGGTTCGGCAAGGACATTCGCGCCGGAATCCCGTTGGCGCTCGAGAACTATCAACTTCTTCGCAGGCTGTGGGACGAGGAGGTCGTGAACTGGCAAGGGGAGTACCGCACACCACTCCAGGGATTCACGTCCACTCCGCGCCCGCTGGACGGCATCGCTCCGTTCGTGTGGCACGGGTCGATCCGCAGCCCCGAGATCGCGGAGATCGCGGCGTATCACGGTGACGGATTCTTCGCGAACAACATCTTCTGGCCGAAAGAGCACTACATCGAGCTGATCAATCTCTACCGCCGGCGTTACGAGCACTACGGCCACGGGTCCGCGGATCAGGCGATCGTCGGCCTCGGCGGTCAGGTCTTCATGCGCAAGAACAGTCAGGACGCGGTCAAGGAGTTCCGTCCGTATTTCGACAATGCTCCGGTGTACGGCCACGGGCCCTCACTCGAAGAGTTCACCGAGCAGACGCCGCTGACCGTCGGTTCCCCTGAACAGGTCATCGAGAAGACCTTGGCTTTTGCCGATTTCTTCGGTGACTACCAGCGCCAGCTGTTCCTGATGGATCACGCCGGACTGCCGCTGAAGACGGTGCTCGAGCAGCTCGATCTGCTCGGTGAGGAAGTTGTTCCGGTTCTGCGCCGTGAGTTCGCGGCCAGGCGGCCAGCACATGTGCCGGACAACCCGCCCACTCACGCGTCGATGAAGGCGGCTCGTGAGGCAAGCAGTGTCACTGCCTGACGAGCAACTGCCTGAGGTTCCGGTCAGCACCACCGAACTCGCCACCGACGCCTGGGAAGCCTTGTTTCGCGCCCAGGTGTCGGTGCTGCGGCGGCTCTCTGCCGACGACGTCTGGGATCAGGTGTCGATGCGCGAGTACGACGTGCTGTTCACGCTGAGTCTTGCGCCGAGTAGTTCCCTTCGCCTGCATGACCTGAATCGGGAGATATTGCTGAGCCAGCCTTCGCTCAGTCGCCTGGTGGAACGGTTGGAGGGCGAAGGTCTGGTAACGAGAAGTGTTGATCCACAGGATCGCCGCGGGACGATCGTGCAACTCACCGAAACGGGTGCAGCGCTGCAGAAATCAGTGGGTCGCCGTCATGCGACGAGCATTCGCCGCCACGTCGGACCGGCCCTGGACGCGGATGAACTTCGACTGTTGGCCGAATTGTGCACGCGTCTGCGTCTCGCGCAGTCATGACTGGAGGCAGGATGGACGATATGAGCAACCTCGAAGCGCAGCCCGTCGAGCAGGAATGCGAAGGCCATCCGGCGGAGAGCGAGATTCAGATCCTCACCCCGCGCGACGTACCGCTCGGTGGCCCGCGGGCCATGCGAGTGCGACGCACCCTCCCGCAACGCGAGCGTTCGCTGATCGGGGGATGGTGTTTTGCAGATCATTACGGTCCGGATGACGTCGGCTCAGGACCGGGCATGCATGTGCCGCCGCATCCGCATACCGGTTTGCAGACGGTGAGTTGGCTGTTCACCGGAGAGATCGAGCACCGTGACAGCATCGGTTCCCATGCGATGGTACGGCCGGGTGAACTGAATCTGATGACGGCCGGGAGTGGGATCGCGCACTCCGAGGTGTCGACGCCGAATACGAAGGTTCTGCACGGGATGCAGTTGTGGGTGGCGCTGCCGGATGCGGCGCGCGATACCGCACCCGCGTTCGTTCACTATCGACCGGAGCCGGTGACCACCGATGGTGTCACGCTCAGTGTGTTCCTCGGTTCGCTCGCCGGTGAAACGTCTCCGGTGTCTACCTTCACCGAATTACTCGGTGCCGAGGTGATTCTCGATCCTGGGGCCGAGATCGCCCTCGATGTCGATCGTTCACATGAGCACGGCGTGATCGTCGATCAAGGATCGGTTGTTCTGCGTGGTACCACTGTCGGCTGGGCCGAGTTGGGTTATCAAGCACCGGGTTTCGGAAAACTGACTTTGCGCAATCCGGGATCCGAACCGGCTCGACTGCTACTTCTCGGCGGGAAACCGTTGGGCGAGCAGGTCATCATGTGGTGGAACTTCATGGGCCGTACACACGAAGAGATCGTCGAGTATCGACGCAAGTGGCAGGCCGAGCTTGCCTCCGGATTCGACGGCAGCGTCCCGGACCGGCGTTTCGGCGTCGTGCCGGGATACGACGGTCCGGCGCTCCCGGCACCCGAGTTGCCGAACAGTACGTTGCGGCCCCGAGGCTAGTCGTTGCTCTTGCTGCTACCGGCCGCGAGCGTCGTTTCGATCAGGCTTGTTCGATGTCCTGGTGAGCCTTCGCGAGCATGATGTAGCCGGCGCCGTTGGCGGTGATACCGGCCTTTTCGCCTTCGGAGAGTTCACGTTTGACTTTGGCGGGCACGCCGGCGACCAGTGATCCAGGCGGGATTTGCATCCCCTGAGACACGACGGCACCGGCTGCAATCAGTGACCCCGAGCCGATGTGTGCGCCGTTGAGCACCACGGCACCCATGCCGACGAGAACGTCGTCTTCGACGGTGCACCCGTGCAGCACTGCGTTGTGGCCGACCGAGATTCGTTCGCCCAGCACTGCGGGGAACGTCGGGTCGGCGTGCACGGTGCAGTTGTCCTGAATGTTGGTGTCAGCGCCGATGGAGATCGATTCTGCGTCGCCGCGGATAACCGCGCCGTACCAGATGCTGGCTCCCGCAGCGATGGTCACCGCGCCGACAACGGTGGCGTTGGGTGCGATGAACGCACTTTCGTCGATCTGCGGGGTGTTACCGAGAACGGTGGCGATGATCGGGTTGGTCATGGTTCTCCTGTGCGTTGGAATGACGTGCTCTGACGGTACCTGGACTACTTCGCTGTGGGTTTTCGATTCATGACGACTGTGCCGACGCCCGCGGTCACCACCAGTGCGATGGCCACGAGTGTGAACGCGTCGAGCGTTTGCCCGATCACGAGGACTCCGGCCAGCGCGGCCGCTGCGGGTTCGAGGGCGATGAGGACGGCAAAGACTTTCTTGGCTAGAGAGCGCAGCGCCCACATTTCCAAGCTGTACGGGATGACGGACGAGAGGACGGCGACGGCTGCGCCTGCGGCGAGCATCGTCGGATCCAGCAGTTCACTTCCTCCCGAGACGACGCCGAAGGGCAGCGTCAATACGGCCGCGACGATGCTTGCGCCTGCCAACCCGTCGGCGCTCGGGAGCGTCGCGGCCAGGTGGGAACCGGCCACGATGTATCCGGCCCACGCAGTAGCGGCGATCAACGCGAACATCACCCCGATCGGGTCCAAACCGGATTCGCCGTGATCGCTTAACCCGAGCAGCAACACTCCGCCGAAGGCGAGCAGCACCCATGCTCCGTCGGCCCACCGACGAGACAGAATTGCGGCCAGGGTGAGCGGTCCGAGGAACTCGATGGTGACGGCCGTTCCGATGGGCACCGTGTCGAGGGCGAGGTAGAAGGCGCCGTTCATCACGGCGAGGGCGATGCCCAGCGCGAAGATGCCTTTGCGCTGCCGGTTCGACCATCTGCTCCATCGCGGGCGGACGATGACGCCGAGGATGATCGCGGCGATCGTCAGTCGCAGGGTCGTGGCGCCGGCCGGTCCGATCTGCGAGAACAATGTCGTCGCGAATGCCGCTCCGAACTGGAGCGACAGTATCGAGGTGAGGACTGCTCCGACCGGCAGTAGCTGACTGCCCGCCTTCATTCTCCGGTGAACTCGGGACTTCGACGCTCGAGCATCGCGGCGACGGCTTCGTGGTGATCTCGGGTGTGGTGGGCGATCGACTGCATGGCGGCCGAGAGTTCGAGCAAGCTCTCGAGGCTCTGGTGCTGGCCCTCGCGGAGGAGCTTTTTGGTCATGCGGAGTACCTGCGGGGGATTGGCGGCTACTCGAGCTGCCAAAGCGTGCGCTGCGGAAAGCAATTCCTCGGGTTCGGTCACCTGCGAGACCAGACCCCAGTCGAGTGCTCTCGCAGCATCGATCGGTTCACCGGTGAACGCCATCTCGGCCGCGCGGGCGTTGCCGATCGCGCGGGGGAGCAGCCACGCTCCGCCGTCGCCGGGGATGAGTCCTACCTTGACGAAACTCTCGGCGAAGACCGCGGCGGTCGAGGCGATACGGAGGTCGCACATGAGTGAGAGGTCGCAGCCCGCTCCGATGGCCGGGCCGTTGACCGCCGCGATGGTCGGCACCTCACACGTGTACAGCGCGAGCGGGATGCGTTGGATGCCGTGCCGGTAGCCCTGGCGGATCTCGCCGGGTGCGCCACCGAACATGCCCTCCTTGTCTCGCATGTGCTTGACGTTGCCGCCGGAGGAGAAGGCCGATCCGGCCCCCGTCAGAATGACCGTGCGCACACTCTGATCTCGGTTGACCGCGGTGACTGCGTCTTCGAGGGCCTCGATCATGTCGATCTCGGAGATCGCATTGCGGGTGTCCGGGCGATTGAGGGTCCACGTGACCACATCGCCGGTTCGCGAGATCAGTACGGCGTCGCTCATGGGTGCTCCTGGTTGTCGATGGCAGTTGAGCTCAGTCTCTCACCACAGGATTTCGCAATAACAATCATTCGTGCTTGATTTTTATGGATGTGAGTGTGATGCTGGTCGCATGGCCGAACTTCAGACGTTCATCGATGACTTGCGGGCCGAAGGCGAGAGCCTCGACGCCCTGGTTGCGGATCTGCCCGAGGAGAAGTGGGCGACAATGACGCCTGCGGAAGGGTGGACCATCGCACATCAGATCGGGCACCTGCACTGGACGGACAGTGCAGCGATCCTGGCGATCACCGACCCGGACGGGTTCGCGGAGCAGTTGAAGGCGGCGTTCGTGAACCCGGCAGGGTTTGTCGACGACGGTGCTGCCGAACAGGCGGCCCGCCAGCCGGCGGAGTTGCTCGCCGATTGGCGAGCGGGGCGCACCGCTCTCGTCGAGGCGCTCACCGCCGCCCCGGCCGGAACCAAGTTCCCCTGGTACGGCCCGCCCATGGGCGGTGTCTCCATGGCTACCGCGCGACTGATGGAGACGTGGGCGCACGGGCAGGACGTTGCCGACGCACTCGGCGTCGAACGCGCTCCGACGGCGCGCATCAAGAACATCGCTCACCTGGGTGTGCGGACGCGAAACTTCGCGTACTCGGTCAACGAGAAAACGCCGCCCGCCGACGATTTCCGGGTTGAGTTGACCGCGCCGGACGGGTCGCTCTGGACCTGGGGGCCGGAGGATGCACCGCAGAAGGTCACCGGGCCGGCGTTGGACTTCTGCCTGCTGGTTACCCAGCGCGCCAATCGCGCCGATCTCGATCTGGTCGCCGTGGGTGCCGACGCGGACGAGTGGCTCGGGTTCGCGCAGGCCTTTGCCGGACCCAGCGGTGAGGGACGAGCCGCCGTCGGATCCAGCGGTGAGGGACGAGCATCGAAGGTGGGCAAATGAGTTCGGTACGGATCGGTAACTGCTCCGGGTTCTACGGCGACCGCGTCTCGGCGATGCGCGAGATGCTCGAGGGCGGCGAACTCGACTACCTGACCGGCGACTACCTGGCCGAACTGACGATGTTGATCCTCGGGCGGGATCGGATGAAGGACCCGTCGCTCGGCTACGCGAAGACGTTCCTGCGGCAGGTGGAGGACACGCTCGGCCTTGCGCTCGACAAGGGGGTGAAGATCGTCGCGAATGCCGGCGGTCTCAACCCGGCCGGACTGGCCGACGCGTTGCGCGAGGTCAACACCAAGCTGGGGTTGAACGCAAAGATCGCCCACGTCGAGGGTGACGATCTGGTCTCTCGGGCAGACGAACTCGGACTCGGCTCCCCGCTGACGGCCAATGCGTACCTCGGCGCCTGGGGCATCGTCGAAGCATTGTCGGCCGACGCCGATGTCGTGGTCACCGGACGGGTCACCGATGCGTCGGTGATCGTCGGTCCGGCCGCTCACCATTTCGGTTGGAAGCGAGATGATTTCGATCAGCTTGCCGGTGCTGTCGCGGCGGGCCACGTCATCGAGTGCGGAACCCAGGCCACCGGCGGCAACTACGCGTTCTTCACAGAGATTCCCAATCTGGGCCGGCCTGGCTTCCCGATCGCCGAGATCAACGCGGACGGAACCTCGGTCATCACCAAGCACGCCGGAACGGACGGCGAGGTGAGCGTCGGCACGGTGACGGCGCAGCTGCTGTACGAGATCACCGGTGGACGCTATGCAGGCCCGGACGTGACGACCCGCATCGACAACGCAGTGCTCACCCAGGAAGGCCCGGACCGGGTGTTGATCAGCGGCGTCACGGGCGAGGCTCCGCCGCCGCAGTACAAGGTCTCCCTGAACACGCTGGCCGGGTTCCGTAACGAGGCCACCTTCATCCTCACGGGTCTCGACATCGAGGCCAAGGCCGATCTGGCGAAGACTCAGCTCGAATCCTGGCTGACGAAGAAGCCCGCCGAACTGGTCTGGACTCTCGCTCGCACGGATCATCCGGATTCCGACACCGAGGAAACCGCGAGTGCGTTGCTGCGCTGCGTGGTTCGCGATTCCGACCCCAAGGTGATCGGTCGCCCTTTCTCCGCGGTTGCGGTGGAAATGGCACTTGCCAGCTACCCCGGCTTCTCGCTGACGGCTCCGCCGAGCAACGGCCAACCGTACGGAGTGTTCACCCCCGGCTACGTCGACGCGGGATCGGTGCCGCACGTGGCCGTACTGCCGGACGGCACGCGCGTGGACATCGCTCCGTCCACGTTGACGCAGGACCTCGAGCCCGTCGGCGAACCGGAGCGTCCGGAGCCGTTGCCGCCACAGTCTTCGCTGTCGGTACCACTCGGCACGATTGCCGGTGCCCGTAGCGGCGACAAGGGCGGAAATGCCAACGTCGGCGTCTGGGTTCGCACGGACGATCAGTGGAAGTGGTTGGCGCACACACTGACCGTCGAGATGCTCAAGGAACTGCTACCGGAAGCAGTAGACCTGAACGTCACTCGCTACCAGCTTCCGCACCTTCGTGCCGTCAACTTCGTGATCGAGGGAATTCTCGGTCAGGGTGTCGCCTCGCAGGCGCGGTTCGATCCGCAGGCCAAGGGAATTGGTGAATGGCTGCGTTCGCGCCACATCGACATCCCGATTTCGCTACTCCCCGTAACTGACGAGAAAGAGGATTCACGGTGACCGTGTGGACCACACCGGAAAGGCTTGCGCTTCGCGAGACCGTACGCGGATTCGTGAACCAGGAGATTCTGCCGCATCTGACGCAGTGGGAGCGAGACGGCGAGATTCCGCGCGAATTGCACCGCAAGGCAGGCGCTCTCGGACTCCTCGGGGCCAGCGCACCCGAATCGGCCGGTGGTGAGGGCGGCGACGCCGTCGACTCCATCGTGATCTGTGAGGAGATGCATCAGGCAGGTGCGTCGGGCGGGCTGTTCGCATCGCTCTTCACCTGCGGCATCGCGGTGCCGCACCTGATCGCGGCCGGCGACGAGGCGCAGATCGAGAAGTGGGTCAAGCCGACCCTGCGCGGCGACAAGATCGGCTCGCTCGCCATCACCGAGCCCGGCGGAGGCAGCGACGTCGGGCACCTGACAACTACAGCCAAGCGCGACGGCGATCATTACGTCGTGAACGGCGCCAAGACGTTCATCACCTCCGGCGTTCGAGCGGACTTCGTCGTTACAGCGGTGCGCACCGGTGGTCCCGGCGCGGGTGGTGTCTCACTGCTCGTGATCGAGAAGGGCACACCGGGATTCACCGTCTCGCGCAAACTCGAGAAGATGGGCTGGCGCGCATCCGATACCGCGGAACTCTCCTTTGTCGACGCCCGGGTTCCGGTGGAGAATCTGGTCGGTGCAGAGAACAGCGGCTTCGCGCAGATCGCCCAGGCATTTGTCTCCGAGCGGGTAGCGCTCGCCGCGCAGGCGTATGCCAGTGCAGAACGTTGCCTGGAGCTGACGCTCGAATGGTGCCGCGCCCGTGAGACTTTCGGTCGCCCCCTGATCAGTCGGCAGGCCGTCCAGAACACCGTCACCGAGATGGCCCGCAAGATCGACGTCGCCAAGGTGTACACGCACTCGGTGATCGAGCGGTACATGGCCGGTGACGGCGATCTGATCGCCGAGGTGTGCTTTGCGAAGAACACGGCAGTCGAGACGGGCGAATGGGTTGCGAACCAAGCTGTTCAGCTGTTCGGCGGCCTCGGATACATGCAGGAAAGCGAAGTGGAGAGGCAGTACCGGGACATGCGAATTCTGGGAATCGGTGGCGGAACCACCGAAATCCTCACCGGCCTCGCGGCCAAGCGATTGGGGTATCAGTCATGAGTGTCATCCGGTCAACACTGGACACCAATTCCGAGGTGTACAAGACCGCAACATCGACCATGAACACCAAGCTCGCCGAGATCGAGGTCGAGCACGCCAAGGCGTTGGCGGGTGGCGGCGAGAAGTACACCGAGCGGCACCACAAGCGGGGAAAGCTCCTGGCACGCGAGCGGATCGAACTCCTGCTCGATCAGGATTCACCGTTCCTCGAACTGTGTCCCCTCGCTGCGTGGGGGAGTGACTTCCCGGTCGGCGCCAGCACCGTGGTCGGTATCGGCGTCGTCGAAGGTGTCGAATGCCTGATCGTCGCCAACGATCCCACCGTGCGCGGCGGCACCAGCAATCCGTGGACGCTGCGTAAGGGATTCCGGGCCAACGACATCGCCATGCAGAACCGCCTCCCGGTGATCTCCCTCGTAGAGTCCGGTGGCGCAGACTTGCCGACGCAGAAAGAGGTGTTCATCCCGGGCGGGCGTATGTTCCGTGACCTCACTCAGCTGTCCGCAGCCGGAATCCCCACCATTGCACTGGTCTTCGGTAACTCGACGGCCGGCGGTGCGTACATCCCGGGCATGTCCGACCACGTCGTGATGATCAAGGAACGCTCCAAGGTGTTCCTCGCAGGCCCGCCGCTGGTCAAGATGGCCACCGGTGAGGAATCCGACGACGAGGCACTCGGCGGCGCCGAAATGCACGCTCGCAAGTCCGGGTTGGCCGACTACTTCGCCGCCGACGAGCAGGACGCGATCCGCATCGGGCGCTCGATCGTCAAGCGGCTCAACTGGACCAAGAAGGGGCCGGCGCCGCGCGCGGAGATCATCGAACCGCTCGAGGATCCGGAAGAGTTGCTCGGCATCGTTCCGGCCGACCTTAAGATCCCGTTCGATCCGCGTGAGGTCATCGCCCGTATCGTCGACGGTTCCGACTTCGACGAGTTCAAGCCGCTCTACGGTTCCTCCCTCGTGACCGGGTGGGCCGAGCTCAACGGCTACCCGATCGGCATCCTGGCGAACGCACGTGGAGTGCTCTTCAGTGAGGAATCACAGAAGGCCACGCAGTTCATCCAGCTCGCCAATCGTTCCAACACGCCGTTGCTGTTCCTGCACAACACCACCGGGTACATGGTGGGTAAGGAATACGAGGAGGGCGGCATGATCAAGCACGGATCGATGATGATCAATGCGGTTGCCAACTCCAAGGTTCCGCACATCTCGATCCTGCTCGGAGCGTCCTACGGCGCCGGTCACTACGGTATGTGCGGACGCGCGTTCGATCCGCGGTTCCTCTTTGCGTGGCCCAGTTCCAAGTCCGCCGTCATGGGCGGTGCGCAGCTCGCCGGCGTCATCTCCATCGTGGGACGCGCTGCTGCCGAGGCGCGCGGCCAGGTCTTCGACGAGCAGGCCGACGCCGGCATGCGCGCGATGATCGAGAACCAGATCGAGGCCGAGTCACTCCCGATGTTCCTGTCGGGTCGTCTGTACGACGACGGCGTCATCGATCCCCGAGACACCCGCACCGTGGTGGGAATGTGCCTGTCGGCCATCGCCACCGCCCCGATCGAAGGCACCGAGAACTTCGGCGTCTTCCGTATGTGAGGCACGCCGTGACAATCACTTCAGTACTGGTCGCCAATCGTGGCGAAATCGCCCGCCGTGTCTTTGCAACCTGCCGCAAGAACGGAATCGGCACGGTCGCGGTATTTTCCGACGCAGATGCCGACAGCCCGCACGTCGCCGAAGCCGATGCTTCGGTTCGCCTGCCGGGTAACACGCCTGCCGAGACCTACTTGCGGGGTGAGCTCGTCATCGCCGCCGCCAAGGCTTCGGGCGCCGACGCGATTCACCCCGGATACGGATTCCTCTCCGAGAACGCGGAGTTCGCGCGCAGCGTCATCGACGCGGGACTGACGTGGATCGGCCCGCCCGTCGAATCCATCGAGCTCATGGGGTCGAAGGTCGAGTCCAAGAAGATCATGGACGCCGCCGGAGTGCCGGTGCTCTCCGAACTCGATCCCGCCGCGGTGACCGAGGCTCATCTGCCGGTGCTGATCAAGGCGTCGGCGGGCGGCGGCGGACGCGGAATGCGTGTCGTTCGTGAATTGTCGGCGCTGGACGGCGAACTGGAAGCGGCGCGGCGTGAGGCGCAGTCCGCTTTCGGCGACCCGACAGTCTTCTGTGAGCGTTACCTCGAGACCGGTCGGCACATCGAGGTTCAGGTCATGGCCGACCGCCACGGTGCGGTGTGGGCGGTGGGGGAGCGCGAGTGCTCGATCCAGCGTCGGCATCAGAAGGTGGTCGAAGAGGCCCCGTCGCCGCTCGTGCAACGCATCCCCGCCATGCGCGACAAGCTGTTCGACGCCTCGCGGCTCGCCGCCAACGCCATCGGTTACGAGGGGGCAGGAACCGTTGAATTCCTGGCTGACGAAAAAGGCGACTTCTTCTTCCTGGAAATGAACACGCGTTTGCAGGTGGAGCATCCGGTCACCGAGTGCACCACTGGACTCGATCTGGTGGAACTGCAATTGCAGGTCGCTTCAGGTGAAGCACTTCCGGACGATCAGCCGGAGATCCGTGGGCATTCGATCGAAGTGCGCCTGTACGCCGAGGACCCCGCCAAGAACTGGCAGCCGCAGAGCGGAACCGTCCACCACATCGAGTTGCCCGGTGACCCGCAAGAATTCAGTGTTCTGCGTGAGCAGGGCGTTCGCCTCGACTCCGGCGTCGTCGACGGCAGTGTTGTCGGCGTCCACTACGACCCGATGTTGGCCAAGGTCATCTCGTACGCGCCGACGCGGACCGCAGCTGCCCGGCTGCTCGCATCGACGCTGGCGCGCACCAGGATTCACGGGCTGCGCACCAACCGCGACCTGCTCGTCAACGTCCTGGCCCACCCCGCCTTCATTGCCGGAGACACCGACACTGCCTTCTTCGAGACTCACGACCTCGAGAAGCTGTCTACGCCCTTGGCCGATACCGCCGCCGAAAAACTCTCGGCGCTGGCGGCGGCACTTGCCGATGCCGCGCACAACCGGGCGTCGGCCCGCGTCATCGGCCGCTTGCCCAGCGGGTGGCGCAACCTCCCGTCGCAGCCGCAGAGCAAGAGCTATTCCACTGCGTCGGGCGACTACGACGTCCGCTACTCCCTGAGCCGAAGCGGCGTGCTGAGTGCAGAAGGCTTCGACGACGTGCGCCTTGTATCGGCAACTGCGACCCGGGTAGTGCTCGAGCAGAGCGGAGTACAGCGCTCGTTCGACGTTGCGGCCTACGGGAGTGAGATTTTTGTCGACTCCTCGCTCGGACCCGTCGCGTTGACGGCAGCACCGCGCTTCGTGGATCCGTCGGCAGAAGTCGCCGCCGGTTCGTTGCTCGCTCCGATGCCGGGATCGGTCATCCGCCTCGGTGCCGCACTCGGTGACACCGTCACCGCCGGCCAGCCGATTCTGTGGCTGGAGGCCATGAAGATGGAACACACCGTCACCGCGCCGACTGCCGGTGTCCTGGTGGAACTTCCGGTCGCCGTCGGCCAGCAGGTCGAGGTCGGATCGGTACTCGCACGTGTGGAAGAACCCGCTACAGAAGAGGAAGCATGATGAGTTTCATCGAGACCGAAGAGCAGAAGGAACTGCGGGCATCCGTTTCCAAACTGGGTGAGCGCTTCAACTACGTCGACTACGTGCTGCCCAAGGCGCGAAAGGGGGAGCCGCTCACCGAATTGTGGAACGAGGCCGGCAAACTCGGATTCCTGGGCGTCAACCTGCCGGAGGAATACGGCGGCGGCGGTGCAGGCATCTACGAACTCGCGCTGGTGCAGGAGGAATTGGCGGCACAGGGTGCCGGTCTGCTCCTGGTTGTCGTATCCCCGGCCATCTGCGGCACCATCATCGGCAAGTACGGCACGGCGGAGCAGAAGCAGCAGTGGCTACCCAGCCTCGCCGACGGCTCCAAGATCATGGCGTTCGGAATCACCGAGGCCGACGCTGGTTCCAACTCTCATCAGATCACCACGACGGCACGCAGGGATGGCGACGACTGGATCCTGAGCGGCAACAAGATCTACATCTCGGGTGTCGATCAGGCTGACGCGGTCCTCGTCGTTGCGCGGACCGAGGACTCCAAGACGGGCAAGCTCAAGCCCGCTCTGTTCATCGTCCCCACGGATTCTCCCGGATTCGTGAAGACGCAGATGGAGATGGACATCATCGAACCGGACCACCAGTTCATCCTCTTCCTCGACGACGTCCGTCTGCCGGCCGACGCTCTGGTCGGCGAAGCCGATGCCGCCTTGATGCAGTTGTTCGCCGGCCTCAACCCCGAGCGCATCCTGGGTGCGTCGATGGCCATCGGCATGGGCCGTTACGCCCTGAACGCCGCAGTGAAGTTCGCCAACGAGCGCACGGTGTGGAAGACGCCGATCGGTGCGCACCAAGGTATTTCGCATCCACTCGCGCAGGTGAAGATCGAACTCGAGCTCGCCAAGCTGATGATGCAGAAGGCCGCGGTGCTCTACGACAGCGGTGACGATTTCGGTGCTGCCGAAGCCGCGAACATGGCAAAGTACGCCGCCGCCGAAGCCAGCATCAAGGCGCTCGATCAGGCGATCCAGACGCATGGCGGCGCAGGACTGACGAAGGAATACGGACTGGCCGCCATGCTCGGTGCGGCTCGTATCGCCCGCGTCGCGCCGGTGAGCCGCGAGATGATCCTCAACTTCGTCTCACAGCATTCCCTCGGTCTGCCACGGTCCTACTAGGAAGAGGCGACTCATGACGGATCAGGACAAGCCATACGTACGGTACGAAGTATCGGGCGGTGCTGCCACGATCACTCTCGACTCACCCCACAACCGCAACGCGATTTCGACGCGGTTGGTCACGGAGTTGCAGGCTGGGTTGACGGCGGCTGCCGCCGATCCGGCAGTTCGAGCGGTGGTACTCACCCACACCGGTGGAACATTCTGTGCGGGAGCCGATCTCAGTGAGGCCTCCGGTTCGTCCGCATCACCGGAGGACGCCGTCAAGGAGCGAGGACGGGGGATGCTGACACTCTTGCGCAGCATTCTCGAGCTTCCCAAGCCGGTGATCGGGCGGATCGACGGTCACGTCCGGGCCGGAGGCATGGGTCTTGTCGGGGCGTGCGACATCGTCGTCGCCGGACCGGCGAGCACCTTCGCGGTGACGGAATCACGGTTGGGTTTGGCAGCGTCCATCATTTCGCTCACGGTCCTACCGAGGCTCGACCAGCGATCTGCGAGCCGCTATCTGCTCACCGGCGAGAAGTTCGGCCAGCACGAGGCCGAATCCATCGGACTCGTCACCTCCGCGTCGCAGGACACGGAGGAGTCGATCACCGAACTGCTCGGCACCCTGCGCCAATGTTCACCGCAGGGACTTGCCGAATCGAAGTGGATCACGACGCGTTCGGTCCTGGCCGGATTCGACCGGGACGGCGAGGAGATGATCGCGCAGTCGGCTCGGCTGTTTTCCTCTGACGAGGCTCGTGAGGGCATGATGTCTTTCTTGCAGAAGCGTCCAGCAGCCTGGGCGCAGTAGAAACTGCGCAGCTGGGACACAGAAGCGCTGGAACACAGAAGTAGAAGGGATGGCGGCGCGATGACTCGAGAGCCCAAGCAGGACCGAAGTCGAGTCACGCGCTCCCACCTGCTCGAAGTGACTGTGGAGTGTCTCGCCGAACTCGGGTGGAGCGCAACGACGATGAGCGTCGTCGCGCAGCGTGCCGGGGTGTCCAGAGGCGCGATGCAGCATCACTTCCCGACCCGCGAGGACCTCATCACCGCGGCGCTCGAGGTGATGTTCGACGCCCGGATGGATCAGGCACGAAAGGAATCGACCGACCTTCCGGTGGGTGCCGGACGAACCGAGGCGATCATTTCGCGGTTGGTGGAGTACTACACCGGGACTCTGTTCAAAGCAGCACTGCAGGTGTGGACGGCCGCTGCCTCCGACCCCGACCTGCGTGCCCGCGTACTGCCCCTCGAGGAACGATTCGGGCGCATCGCGCACCGCATGGCCGTCGAGAGTCTGGGTGTCGACGACTCCGACCCGGTGACGCACCGCTTGGTACAGGCGACCCTGGACCTGGCCCGCGGGCTGGGGCTGGCTGATGTCTTGACAGACGACTCGCGCCGACGCACCGAGGTGGTCAAACAGTGGGCGGCGCAATTGGATTCCACGCTTGTTCGGGTACCGGTGGCAACTCCCTGAATCGGTAGCGGCGGGGCCGGCGCCGGTGCGCGCGACGCGCACGTGGCGTGTGTCGGGGGCCACCGAGAAGTACAGTCGGCTCCATGGCCGCACGCACTCTCACTTCGATCGGGACTTCGGTATTGGTCTCGGCTGCCGTGCTCTCGGCCGTGGTCGGCTGCAGCTCCGGCGACGGGTCCGTCGATCAGCCGGGCGACGGTGCGGGTTCGCAGGCACTCGCACCTACGGATCCCGGCCCAATGTTCGCCGAATGCGGCTCGGTGACCGACGAGGAAGTTGTCAATGCCTTCAATCTCGGCGCATTTGCGACGACGACGCGCAACGGCGTCGGTTGCCAGTGGGAAGTCGCCGGTTCGAACGGCCCGAGCGTCAGTTTCTCCTGGTACCGCGGTAGCCCGATCGGCCGCGAACGGGCCGGGTCCGACCTGCTCGGACGTCCTGCCGACGACATCACGATCGGTGGACACCAGGGCTTCATCGCGTCCACCGCAGGTTCGTTGTGCGAGTTGGGTATCGCGTTCGGCGGAGACTTCGTGCACTGGTCGATCACCTACGGTTTGCTGCCACCGACCGCGGATCCATGCACGGTGGCGCGGGATCTGATGGAAAAAACAGTTTCGAGGGCACAGTGAAGTTCGAGGGCGCCGTGAAGCGCGTAAGGATCGGGCTCGCCCTGGCTGGGTCGCTGGTTCTACTCACGGGGTGCGGCTCCGTGGTCACCGGGACTCCCCGTGCGGAGGGCAGCTACGGCGGTAGTGACAGCCAGGAATTCGCGAACGTCCTCCAAGAATGCGAAGCCGTCACCGACGAGCAGATCGCCGGCGCGGTGGGTGCCGACGCCGTCGGGCGTGGGTTCTTCGGCGCCATCTGCCGTTGGGACGGCATCGGGGCCGCGGGTCCGATCAAGATCACCTTCAACTGGTTCGAGACGGGCACCCTCGATCACGAGCGCGCTGCATTCGAGCACCTGGGATACGTGGTGGCGAAAATCGACATCAACGGCAGTGGCGGGTACCAGGTTCGCCAGCCGGCCGATCCGCAGAGCTGCGGGGTGAGCGCGAGCGCACCGGCCGGGGGAGTGTTCGGTTGGTGGGTCACCGAGCCGCAAGGCGGCGCGGATCCGTGCGAGGCTGCGGCAAAGCTCGGCGCGTTGACGTTGAACCGCAGCATCTGATCGCGACCGGTCCGGCTGCGTGGTCTGAGTGTGCAGCCAGAATGTCTGGTCAGAGCGTGAGGTCACTATCACCGTGGCCTCGCTTTGACCTCGTGGCGCGCCGACAGGTATCGTTATGGGTCGTGTCCGGCATGCCCGGGCCGATCTGTGTGCCTAGCTAGGTATTGCCGTGCGCGCGTTCGAGCAGAAACTGCTGATGAACGAGCATCCGGCTGCCTGTGTGGGGGTATGCGACACGCCCGACCTCGGGGGCAGTGCGCGGCATGAAAGTGCTGAGTACAGACTCTGAGGTGGGTGAGGAGCAGCAGCTCTCTTGCTCCAACTGCTAGATCCCTAATTTCAGAACAGCCACGTTTTCGAACGGCCCGAGTTCGCTCGAGCAGTCTGTTCGTCACAAGAAAGCCGGTAAATGCCAACCATCAACCAGCTGGTCCGCAAGGGTCGCCGCGACAAGACCGCCAAGGTCAAGACGGCAGCCCTCAAGGGCAGCCCGCAGCGTCGTGGCGTGTGCACTCGCGTGTACACCACCACCCCCAAGAAGCCGAACTCCGCGCTCCGTAAGGTCGCACGTGTTCGCCTCACGACTTCGGTCGAGGTCACCGCGTACATCCCCGGTGAAGGTCACAACCTTCAGGAGCACTCCATGGTGCTCGTCCGTGGCGGTCGTGTGAAGGACCTCCCGGGTGTCCGTTACAAGATCATCCGCGGCTCCCTCGACACCCAGGGTGTCAAGGGTCGCAAGCAGGCACGCAGCCGCTACGGCGCCAAGAAGGAGAAGAGCTAATGCCACGTAAGGGCCCCGCTCCGAAGCGCCCGCTCATCAACGACCCGGTTTACGGTTCCCCGTTGGTGACGCAGCTCGTCAACAAGATCCTGCTGGACGGCAAGAAGTCCACCGCAGAGCGAATCGTGTACCAGGCTCTCGAGCAGGCACGCGAGAAGACCGGCACCGATCCGGTCGTCACCCTCAAGCGCGCCCTGGACAACGTCAAGCCTGCACTCGAGGTTCGTAGCCGCCGCGTCGGTGGCGCTACCTACCAGGTGCCGGTCGAGGTTCGCCCCGGTCGTTCCACCACGCTGGCACTGCGCTGGCTGGTCACCTTCTCGCGTGCACGTCGTGAGAAGACCATGGTCGAGCGTCTCGCCAACGAGCTCCTCGATGCCAGCAATGGCCTCGGTGCAGCTGTGAAGCGTCGCGAAGACACTCACAAGATGGCCGAAGCCAACAAGGCATTCGCCCACTACCGCTGGTGATGTAAAGCGTCGGAGCAACTGCCATCGGGTGGGGCTCCGACGCTTATCGCCGTTGGCGGCCTGATCATCGCGACGGATTCCGGACGCAGGTGGCCAGGTTCGCCTCGGCAGAGACATAATTGAAAGACCATGGCCCTGACGGTGGAACACACCGATAAGGCCGACACCCGAAAACCAAGCAACGAGCGGGGAAGAAACCTGTGGCACAGGAAGTGCTGACTGACCTGAACAAGGTCCGCAACATCGGCATCATGGCGCACATCGATGCCGGCAAGACCACCACCACCGAGCGCATCCTGTTCTACACCGGTGTCAATTACAAGATCGGTGAGACGCACGACGGTGCGTCGACGACGGACTGGATGGAGCAGGAGAAGGAACGCGGCATCACGATCACGTCTGCCGCCGTGACTTGCTTCTGGAACAACAACCAGATCAACATCATCGACACCCCCGGCCACGTCGACTTCACGGTCGAGGTGGAGCGGTCGCTGCGCGTGCTCGACGGCGCAGTTGCTGTCTTCGACGGTAAAGAGGGTGTCGAGCCGCAGTCCGAGCAGGTTTGGCGTCAGGCTGCCAAGTACGACGTTCCGCGCATCTGCTTCGTCAACAAGATGGACAAGATGGGCGCGGACTTCTACTTCACAGTCCAGACCATCATCGACCGCTTGGGCGCGAAGCCGCTCGTTCTCCAGCTGCCCATCGGCGCTGAGGACGACTTCGACGGCGTCGTCGACCTGGTCGAGATGAAGGCCATCACCTGGCGCGGCGTGGTCCCGACGGGAACCGCTCCGACCATCGAGGAGATCCCCGCGGATCTCGTCGAGAAGGCTGCCGAGTACCGCGAGAAGCTGCTCGAGACGGTTGCAGAGTCCGACGAAGCTCTCATGGAGAAGTACTTCGGCGGCGAAGAGCTCACCATCGAGGAGATCAAGGGCGCCATCCGCAAGATGACGGTCGCCTCCGAGCTGTACCCGGTTCTCTGTGGCTCCGCGTTCAAGAACAAGGGCGTTCAGCCCATGCTCGACGCTGTCATCGACTACCTTCCGAACCCGCTGGACATCGGCGAGGTCATCGGCCACAAGCTCGGTGACGAAGAAGTAGAGATCACTCGCAAGCCGAGCAAGGACGAGCCGTTCTCGGCTCTCGCCTTCAAGATCGCTGCTCACCCGTTCTTCGGCAAGCTGACCTTCGTCCGCGTGTACTCGGGTCGTATCGATCCGGGTGCTCAGGTGCTCAACGCAACCAAGGGCAAGAAGGAGCGCATCGGAAAGCTCTTCCAGATGCACGCCAACAAGGAGAACCCGGTAGACGAGGCCGTAGCCGGCCACATCTACGCAATGATCGGCCTCAAGGACACCACCACCGGTGACACCTTGTGCGATCAGGCGAGCCCCATCGTCCTCGAGTCGATGTCGTTCCCCGCGCCGGTCATCCAGGTCTCCATCGAGCCCAAGACCAAGTCCGACCAGGAAAAGCTGGGCGTCGCGATCCAGAAGCTCGCCGAAGAGGACCCGACCTTCTCGGTCGAGCTCGACGAAGAGACCGGTCAGACCGTCATCGGCGGTATGGGCGAGCTCCACCTCGACATCCTCGTCGACCGCATGCGTCGCGAGTTCAAGGTCGAGGCGAACGTCGGTAAGCCGCAGGTTGCGTACCGCGAGACCATCACCAAGAAGGTCGAGAAGCACGACTACACCCACAAGAAGCAGACGGGTGGCTCGGGCCAGTTCGCAAAGGTCATCATCGCTCTGGAGCCTTTCGTGGGCGAAGACGGTGCTACCTACGAGTTCGAGAACAAGGTCTCCGGCGGACGTATCCCGCGCGAGTACATCCCCTCCGTGGATGCCGGTGCGCAGGACGCGATGCAGTACGGTGTTCTCGCCGGCTACCCGCTCGTGAACCTGAAGCTGTCGCTGCTCGATGGTGCTTACCACGACGTCGACTCCTCGGAAATGGCGTTCAAGGTTGCCGGTTCGCAGGCACTGAAGGAAGCCGCCCGCAAGGCCGGCCCCGTCATTCTCGAGCCGCTCATGGCTGTCGAGGTCACAACGCCCGAGGAGTACATGGGCGACGTGATCGGCGACCTCAACTCCCGCCGTGGCCAGATCCAGGCCATGGAGGAACGCAGTGGTGCCCGTGTCGTGAAGGCGCTGGTTCCGCTCTCGGAGATGTTCGGTTACATCGGTGACCTGCGGTCGAAGACCCAGGGCCGAGCGAACTTCTCCATGGTGTTCGATTCCTACGCAGAGGTTCCCGCGAACGTCTCGAAGGAAATCATCGCCAAGGCGACGGGCGAGTAAGCACAGCGAGCTCCCCAGCCCGCGCCGGCAAGTAACCTCGGTTTCTTCCGGCACGAAGCACGACCTAGTAACAACCAACCGCACTGCTGCATACGGCAAGCAACAACAGTCCAGGAGGACACAAAGTGGCGAAGGCGAAGTTCGAGCGGACGAAGCCGCACGTGAACATCGGCACCATTGGTCACGTCGACCACGGCAAGACCACGACGACGGCGGCCATCACCAAGGTTCTCGCGGATGCATTCCCCGACCTGAACGAGGCTTCGGCCTTCGATCAGATCGACAAGGCTCCCGAGGAAAAGGCTCGTGGCATCACGATCAACATCTCGCATGTTGAGTACCAGACGGAAAAGCGCCACTACGCGCACGTCGATGCACCGGGTCACGCCGACTACATCAAGAACATGATCACCGGCGCAGCTCAGATGGACGGCGCTATCCTCGTCGTCGCAGCTACCGACGGCCCGATGCCCCAGACGCGCGAGCATGTCCTGCTCGCTCGCCAGGTTGGCGTTCCTTACATCCTCGTCGCCCTGAACAAGGCCGACATGGTTGACGACGACGAGATCCTCGAGCTCGTCGAGATGGAGGTCCGCGAACTGCTGGCCGCTCAGGAATTCGACGAGGAAGCCCCCGTCATTCCGATCTCGGCACTCAAGGCACTCGAGGGTGACCCGAAGTGGACGCAGTCCATTCTCGACCTGATGGCTGCTGTCGACGAGTCCATCCCGGACCCGATTCGTGAGACCGAGAAGCCCTTCCTCATGCCCGTCGAGGACGTCTTCACGATCACCGGCCGTGGCACCGTTGTCACCGGTCGTATCGAGCGTGGCGTTGTCAACGTCAACGAAGAGGTCGAGATCGTCGGCATCAAGGAAACCTCGACCAAGACCACGGTCACGGGTATCGAGATGTTCCGCAAGCTGCTCGACTCGGGCCAGGCCGGCGACAACGTCGGACTGCTCGTTCGTGGCATCAAGCGCGAAGATGTCGAGCGTGGACAGGTTGTCGTCAAGCCGGGCACCACGACTCCCCACACGGAGTTCGAGGGCCAGGCATACATCCTGTCGAAGGACGAGGGCGGCCGCCACACCCCGTTCTTCAACAACTACCGCCCGCAGTTCTACTTCCGTACCACGGACGTTACGGGCGTCGTGACGCTGCCTGAGGGCACCGAGATGGTCATGCCCGGTGACAACACCGAGATGTCCGTCAAGCTGATCCAGCCTGTCGCCATGGACGAGGGCCTGCGCTTCGCAATTCGCGAAGGCGGCCGTACGGTCGGCGCCGGCAAGGTTGCCAAGATCATCAAGTGAGACTCTTGTCTCGCTAGCTGATTCACAGCACTGAAAAAGGCGCTCATTCCCTTCGGGGAGTGAGCGCCTTTTCTGTGTCTTCCATCGGTTGGCCTGTGATCGAGTGTTCGGTGATCGGGTGCCTGCGTGGTTCTTGCTTACTTGTTGGCTTCCACCCGGTCGAGGTGCAGCAGAACCTGTACTGCGACGGTTGAGCCGTCGAGGCTGCGCCTGGTTGCGCCGGCGATACGTTCGGCCGAAGCGGTGAATCCGGCGACGTCGATCGACGGATCTGCAGTGACGACAATCGACAGCGTCGGCAATCCGCGATCGACCGTCGCTTTGCTCTTGGTGCTCCGCACGCCGGTCAGCTGAGCGAGCTCGGCCGCTACGCCGTCTGCGACGGGTCCGAGATCCACGCTGACGTCGGTACCGGATTCGTTGTGCCGCAATGTGACTGCGCTTGTACGGCGCCGGCGAAGGTTCAGGTACAACAGCCCGAAACCGGCGAAGACACAGAGGACGAAGGTGCCCGACAGTACCCAGTGCCACCACGGCTCCTCCGGAAGGCCGAAGAGGACCTCCCGATCGAGGCGTGACACCCAGGTTCGAATCAGCGACGCGCCCGCGTCCCACGCGATGGCGTATGCGCCCGCCGCGAGGAGTGCGATTCCGACGATGAGGACGATGATCCGATCGACCACGGAGATCCAACGGTTCACGAGGCGTCCTTTCGTCGTACTACAGTTTCTCGCACGACAACCGAAAGTTGCAGTGGCCGCTGCAGTATCGCGAGGTGGGGCCGAACCGCCGCGTCGACGGCTGCGGCAAGTTCAGCTCGATCGCCACCGGTCGATTCGATGTGGACCTTGACGTGTTTACGGTCGACGCTGGTGTGAGCCGAGCCGACGCCGGGAACGACCGCTGCGTGGCTACTGCACAGACGTGCAATGTCAGTCGGCCGCATCCACACCGTCGATGCGCTCGGGTTCCCGAGTGGGACATGGGTTTTCGCACGGCGTTTGATCGCCGACATTATCAGGACAACACCCGCGACAACGGCAGCGATTGCCACCGGAAGTAGCCACGGTTGCCAGTGCAGACGAGACGTCCACTCCACGGAGTTTCGGATCCAGGGTGCCGATTCGAAAGTTCCACGGTTGATGAACCATTCGCGCGAGACGACGAAGGCGAGTGCGAGTAGACCACACGCGATGACGACGGCCGAAACCGCGGCCGCCGGGTTCGCAGAGGGGACCCGCGGCGGAATCGGATCCGAGAGTGCCTGCTGTGCCGGGCCCTCCGCGATCTCGACGCCGGAAACACAGGAGTCGTCAGAACCCTCGGTTGCCGCGATCATCACGTTCATGTCGTGGAGTGGAAGCCCGGTCAGCGATTCGACGCTGCGACCGACTTCCGTTCGCACCCGGCCGGTCAACTCGGTGACCGAACACGGCCAGGACACGGCGAGGAAGAGATTGATCGCGACGGCGTCGCTACCCATCGAGATGTCGGCTCGCGGAAGATCGCGTCCGGTCAGGCGGGTCAAGCCACCGGACTGGCGGACCACCCCCGGGACGTTCACCGCTGCGGCCGTGGCGATCTTGGCCATCGCACGGTCCTTGATGACCAAGGAGCCGCGTAGGCCAGGATCGTCCGCTGCGCTGGGATCGGACGGCTCAGCCACGGCCACGGCTTCGGAGGATCGCGCCGAGGTCGAGATGTCCGTCGCGGTGTGCTCCGATCGCCATACCGGCGGCGCCGAGCAGGACTGCGAAGACGAAACCGCTGAACCCACCCATGATTCCGGCGAGTGCGAGGAGCAGACCGACCAGCAGTCCGACGGTGGTGCTGTTCATGTCAGTTCCCTTCTCGAATGTTCGGTGCAATGTCTGTGACGGTGGCAGGCTCGGTGACTGCGTTTTCGGCATCAACGGGTAGATATCCCGCTGTCGACAGGTCGCCGACGGTCACGTTCACCGGTACGTCGACCAATCTCGCCACCACCGCTCGTACGCGCTCGGCGACGCTGCGAACGTCGGCCGGATAGTGAACGGAAATGTGTACAGCACAGGAGTTTTCGTCGACGACGACGCCGGTGATGCGGCGTCCGGGGAGGTAGGTTCCCACTTCGCCGAACTGTCCTCCGTGCAGATCTGCCACTTCCGGGATGGCAAGAACCGCGTCGGCGACTACCTCGGCCGCGTCGATCTCGCGGCCGGCGTCGGCGGTACTCACTGAACCCTCGGCTTGGCTTCCGGATCGGTACTGCCGCCGCTCTCTGCATCCTCGAAGAGCATGACGTCGAAGACGGTGATGTTGACCTCGGTGACCTCGAGACCCGTCATGCTTTCCACTGCGGCAATGACGTTGCGGCGGATACCTACCGCCAGTTCGTGGAGTGCGACGCCGTACTCGGCGACAATGCCGATGTCGATGGCGGCTTGTTTCTCGCCTACCTCCACCGCCACGCCCTGGGCATGGTTGACGCGGGCGCCCGGTATGCGGTCGCGAAGTGCCCCCACCGCACGCGCTGTGCCCCCGCCGACGTCGTACACGCCGTTGATCTCGCGGGTCGCGATACCGGCGATCTTGGCGACCACGGCGTCGGCGATGATCGTCTTACCCTGGGTGCTGACTAGTTCCGCGCCACCGTCGGCGCCGAATCGGACGCTGTTCTTTTCACTGGAATCGCTGGTCATGGGGGCTCCCTGCTCATGTGTCAGTGCGTGCGTCTGAAGTACCTCCAACTGTAGTGACTGGTAGGTGACCATGCGGGATGCACCACACCTACTCCGGCATTTGGTATGGCAGAGTCGGAGGTAAATAGTGACGGCGTTCATAGTGAGCGCTGCAAGTGACGTGGGTCGGACAGGGTGGTACGTGGTGGCACGGATAGTGATCGTGGGTGCGGGTTTGTCGGGACTGCGGACCGTCGAGGAACTGCGACGAGCTGGTTTCGAAGGTGAATTGACGCTCGCGGGTGGGGAAACGCATCTGCCCTACGACAGGCCTCCGTTGTCGAAGGAAGTGATCCGCGGCGACAAGGACGAGACGACCTTGCGTCCGGCCGAGTTCTACGTCGAGAACAAGGTCGATCTCAAGCTCGGTTCGCCGGCAACCTCGGTGGACACGGTCGCCAAGTCGGTGGCGTTCGCCGACGGATCCACCCTGGACTACCACGAGTTGGTCATCGCGACCGGACTGACTCCGCGTCGCATCGCCGGCCTTCCGGAGTTGTCCGGAGTGCACGTTCTGCGCTCCATCGAGGAAGCGTTGGCCCTCCGCGCCGACCTTGCTCCCGGTAAGCGTGCGCTGATCGTCGGGGCCGGCTTCATCGGCTGCGAACTGGCCGCGAGCATGAAGTCTCACGGCGTCGACGTCGTGTTGCTCGAACCACAGCCGACGCCGCTGGCGTCGGTGCTCGGCCCCACCGTCGGCGCCCTCGTCGAACGTCTGCATCGGAACGAGGGCATCGACGTCCGAGTTGGTACGGGCTTGACCTCGCTGTCCGGCGACGGAGCGGTTGCCGCTGCGACCTTGAGCGACGGTTCGGAAATCCCGGTCGACGTGGTCGCGATCGGAGTCGGTTCGGTGCCGGTCACGGGATGGCTCGACGGTTCGGGGATCGAACTCGACAACGGAGTGCTCTGCGACGGCGTCGGCCGCACCAGCACCGAACACGTCTGGGCGGTCGGTGACGTCGCGTCCTGGCAGATCGGAGATCGACGCAAGCGTGTCGAACACTGGACCAATGCTGGGGACCAGGCCAAGATCCTGGCGGGAGCGATCACCGGAACGGGTGATCCGGACGCGCCGGCGCAGGTTCCGTACTTCTGGAGCGATCAGTACGATGTCAAGATCCAGGCATTGGGGACCGTCGCACCCACGGACACCGTTCACATCGTGAAGGACGACGGCCGAAAGTTCGTCGCCTACTACGAGCGCGACGGTGTGCTGGCAGCTGTCGTCGGCGGCGGTAGCGCGGGAGCTGTGATGAAGATGCGCGCGAAGATCGCAGCCGGCACGCCCATCTCGGACGTGTTGGAGTCCACACCGGCCTGAACGGATGAGGCAGGACCGGTTCCGAGGCGATAGATTTGTGCGGTGATCGTTGCACTCATCGACTCGGGACTGGGCCTGCTCCCTACCTCTGCGTGGCTCAGACGCCTGCGCCCGGATCTCGATCTTGTGCTGTCCCTCGATCCGGACGGCGCCCCCTGGGGACCCAAGCCCGAGCAGTGGGTCGTCGACCGGGTACTCGGTGCGGTGCGGCGGAGCCTCGATCGCGGGGCTCAGGTCATCGTTCTTCCATGCAATACCGCGAGCGTCACCGCTCTCCCACACGTCCGCGAACTGGTCGGACCGGGTGTGCCGGTCATCGGAACGGTGCCCGCGATCAAGCCCGCGGCCGCCGCGTGCGATTCAGTGGCGATCTGGGCTACCGCCGCGACGACTGCCAGCCGGTACCAAGCCGATCTGATCGAACAGTTCGGCAACGGCGCCAAGGTCGTCGGGGTGCCGTGCCACGGCCTGGCCGATTCGATAGACCTCGGTGATCGTGCAGCCGCACTTGCAGCCATCGAATCCGCAGTGGCCCGGACGCCGGACGACGTCAACGGCGTTGTCCTCGGCTGCACGCACTACCCACTGCTCGCGGACGAAATCGCAGCGCGGCTACCCGCCGGCGTCACACTCTTCGACAGTGCCGAAGCCGTTGCACGACAGACCGTGCGGCGGATCGACGGGCTCGGTGACGCGGGTGAAGGATCGGGAACCGTCGAGGTTTTCGTGAGTGGTCGTCCGGGCGCGCTACCGCCCAGCGCCGAAGCCTTCGACGCCGGGCGGTTGTTGGGCGCGATCAAAGCCTGATCCAACCTGTATTCAGCCATTCATCAACGGGCAGCTACTCCGCTCTGTCAATGGGCGGCTACGCCGCTCCGTCAATGGGCGGCTACGCCGCCGTGACCCCCGTGATGCATCCGCGCACTCATCACCGGCATCGCACTCACCGCGACCACAACGGTCAGGACCCCGACCACCCAGGCCGTCCACGACGCACCGCGTAGAGCGTCGAAGCTCATGACCCAGGGTGAAATGAACATCAAGACGCCGAAAACGCCCATCGCGTAATCCGCCATGGCCATGTCCGGACGTGCCATGTGCGCCAGACCCGACAGTGCAACCAGGACACCCAGGACGACGAGTGACCACATTGCCCGATCGGTGGTGTCGAGCCACATCGGCGAGAGAGCCGCAAAGACGCCGAGAACCACCGCGACGGCATCTTGCATTCGATTCCACGACTTCATGACGAGACCTCCAAAGACGAGAGTGTGTCCACCTGTAGTACACGCCCGCGGCAGATCGAGATCAACTCTCCGCCAATTGCATTCGCGTTGCAGTTAGAGGCGATGTGGAGGCTCGAATATCAAGATTTGTGACTATTCGTCCGGATTGCCACGAGCCCGCGCGGAGCGCTGGCCGCGATATGTCCCGAGAGTGCCATGAGGGTGAGAGTGGTGAATGCGATAGCGGCGGTGATCATGGGTGGTCCTTTCACTGACTGTCCTCGAGTGTCGTCTGCCGACCTGTGGCCGAGCAGGGCACACGGTGTGAGGACGCTGAGAGAATCGAAGAGTCCGCACAGACGACCCGTGAGAAGGTTCTGGGGTGACGCAATCGAGTGCTCAGGACGTGATCGAACAGTTGGCCGACCTCGCGGATCCCGCGGATGCCGTCCAGCTACAGAAGTTCTTCAAGACAGCGCCGGGGGAGTACGGCGAGGGTGACGTCTTCATCGGCGTGCGAGTACCGAAGACGCGTTCGGTGGTGAAGAAGCATGTCGGTCTCGAGTTGCCTCAGGTACGCCTCCTTCTCGACAGCGACGTCCACGAGCATCGCTTGGCCGGTCTGTTGATCCTGGTTGCTCGATTCGAAAAGGTCAGTCGCCCAAAATTTTTCGACGACGAGAGTCGCGCCCGCATCGCCGACTTCTATCTCAGCGCTGTCGAGGACGGGCGGGTGAACAATTGGGATCTCGTGGATTCGTCCGCCGGACAGATCCTCGGCGGCTGGCTGTACGACCGAGATCGCCGGCTGATCTTCGAGCTTTCCGATTCGGGTGACCTGTGGCGACGACGGGTGGCGCTGCTGACGACGTACGGATTCATCACTCGCGGCGACGGGTCGACCACGCTCGAGCTTGCCGCGCAGGTGCTGGGTGATCGACGAGACTTGACCCAGAAAGCGATGGGCTGGATGCTCCGCGAGGTGGGCAAGCGGGTGGACCGGGATTTGTTGACCGGTTTCCTCGCGAAGAATGCAGCAGACATGGGACGCACGGCACTGAGCTACGCGTGCGAACACCTGACCGCAGACGAGCGAGCGCACTTCCGGGCGGCCCGCTAGCGAAGTACCGCTCGGTAGGTTGTGGGACGATTCTCGGTATGCCCGCCACCCGTGTCGAGGCGTCTCGAATTGTGACGATCGGTTCACTGATCGCTGCCGGCGTCGCAGCTCTGTGTTATCTCGTGTACTCCGTTCGAGCCGTCGAACCCGTTGATTTTCTCGTCTACCGCTACGCTGCCCAGGCGTTCGCAGCGGGATCGAACATCTACGAGGGCAATCTGACCGGCCCGTTGATCGTCGACGAGGGTATGCCGTTCACCTACACCCCATTCGCGGTGATCTTCCTCTGGCCGACTGTCCTCTTCGACTGGTGGACTGCCTATCTGCTGTGGTCGGCATTGTGCATCGCGGCGTTGGTGTGGACGGTTGCGAGGTTCACTCCCGCTCGCGTCCCCAAGCGGCCGCTCGTCATGGCGGCATTGGTCCTGGCCGTGTCGGTGACCCCCATCGTCAGTGCGCACATCTCATTCGGCCAGGTGAACTTGGTGCTGATGGTGCTCGTACTGCTCGACGTGACTCGCCGAGAGGATTCGAGATTCGGCCGGTGGTTTCCGCGAGGACTGCTGATCGGCGTCGCGGCCGCGATCAAGCTGACTCCGGCTCTCTTCATCGTCTACTTCGTCGTCACGAAGCAGTGGCGACTCGCGATCTGGAGTTCGATCGGATTTGCCGCGGCGACCGCCGTCGCAGCAGTGGTGGACCCGGCCGTCAGCTGGACCTTCTGGTCGGACGTCGTCTGGAACCTCAGCGACCGGGTGGATTTGAGCGGGCAGGCGATCGCGAGTGCCGGCAACAGTTCGCTGCAGGGCGGACTTGCCGCGCTGGGCCCATGGACAGCGTCTCTGGCGATGCCGTCGACCGTGCTGTGCGCGGGGGTAGCGCTATGGATCGCCCGAGATGTCTATCGCGTCGGGCGAGCGGTCGATGCGGCGTTGGTGATCGGATTGAGCGCGCCGATTCTTTCGCCGATCAGCTGGATTCATCACTGGGTGTATCTCGTGCCTGCTGCCGTCACGGTTCTCTTTCGGCTTCGATCGCCGCTGCAGTTCGGTGCGGCCGCTGTGGGGTTGGCCGTCGTCTATTGCGGGCCGAGCATGGGGCAGCAGTTCATCGAGACGTCGCCGCTGCTGCTTCCTCTGGGGTTGGTCCTTCGTGAGGGCTTCCTGATCGTGACCCTGGTGCTGATTCTTGCGCTGTGGCGGTTGCCCACAACGGCGCCGGAGTGGATTACGGGGCGGGACTCGGAAGATGACTCGGGAGACTCCGAACATGACAAAGCCCCCGATTCCGCAGGGAATCAGGGGCCGTCATGCATCGAAGCAGGGTTCAGAACTCGATCTTCAGGTGATCGGTGATCGGCTTCGCCTGGCAACCGAGGATGTAGCCGTTCGCCACGTCCTCGGCGTCGAGGATTTCGGAGTTGTCCATCTGAACTTCGCCTTCGGTGACGGTGCAGGCACACGACCCGCACTCGCCTTCCTGGCAGGAGTACGGCACGTCGAGGCCCTTGGCGAGCATGATGTCGACGAGCGTCTGCTTGCGCGGCCAGACGAGGGTGTGGGTTTCACCGTCCAGTTCGACCTCGACGGTTGCGGCGTCGGCTGCTTCCTCGTCGGAGACCTCGGCTACCTCGACGTCACGGAACGGGTCACCCGCGAGTGAATTGAAGACCTCGGCGTGAACCTGCGTGCGGGGCATGCCGGCCTCTGCCAGTGCCTTGTGGACGGCGTCCATGAAGGGGCCCGGACCGCACATGAAGGCCTCGTACGCGACAAATGGCTTGGCCAGTGTCGCCAACTGTGAGACGGCGGGGAGTCCCTGCACGGTTTCGATCCAGTGGACAACGGTGAGGCGGCCGGGGTGTTGCGCTGCCAATTCGCGAAGTTCGGCGCCGAAGATGACGGACTTCTCGTCGCGATTCGCGTAGATCAGCACGACGTTGCCGCTGCCCTGCGTGAGGGCGGACTTGAGGATCGAGATCACCGGAGTGATACCGCTGCCTGCACCGAAGAGCAGGAAGTCGTGATCGAGCGACTTGGGCGTGAAGACACCTGACGGCGGCAGCACTTCGATGGTGTCGCCGACCTGGAGCTTGTCGCACAACCAGTTGGAGCCGTAGCCGTCGACGGTTCGCTTGACGGTCACCTTGGGGGCGTCGTCGGTGAAGGGTGAACTGGCCAGCGAGTAGCAGCGTGCGACCGAGCCGGTCTGATCACTCGGGATGCGCAGGGTCAGGAATTGACCTGGCTTGTAGTCGAACTTGTCCTTCAGTTCTGCGGGAATCTCGAACACCAGCGACCGGGCGTCGGAAGTCTCTTCGATGACTCCGGACACGGTGAGTACCGCCGATCGCGAGCTGTGCGGTACCTCGACTGTCGTCATCGCGAAGCTAGTCCTCTCGTGAAGCTGGGTAAAGCGCAGGTCAGTGAAGTGCAACATCTAGAACGTGTTCTAGTTCAATGTTAGCAGTGATGAAAAGCTACTGGGGATCGTAGTCGCCGAGCAACACGTTCCCGATCAGCGGGAACCACGGCGGTCTGATCCAGCCGTCCTGGCAGTCCGGGGTGGCGTCGACCTGCCCGAACGGGCGGTTCGTGAGCGGCGTCCGGGCGGTTGAGCTGCCGAAGTCTGTGCACGGGCTGTTTGTCGGTACACAGTGGGAACCAGGTGAGACGCCGGTCACAAAGATTCGGCTCGAATCCCTCCCACAGTCACATTCGTGCACATCCCTGAGGAGATACCGATGGCTATCGAGCTCAACCAGATCTGGGACTTTCCCATCAAGGAGTTCCACCCCTTCCCTCGCGCCCTGATGGGTGTGGGCGCTCACGACATCATCGGGGTGGAGGCCAAGAACCTCGGCTTCAAGCGCACCCTTCTGATGACGACCGGTCTGCGCGGTTCGGGCATCATCGAGGAACTCGTCGGCAAGATCGAGTACCAGGGTGTCGAGGTCGTGCTCTACGACAAGGTCGAGTCGAATCCCAAGGACTACAACGTCATGGAGGCCGCGGCTCTCTACCAGAAGGAGAAGTGCGACTCGATCATCTCGATCGGCGGTGGTTCGAGCCACGACGCCGCCAAGGGCGCTCGCGTCGTGATCGCACACGACGGTCGCAACATCAACGAGTTCGAGGGCTTCGCCAAGTCCACCAACAAGGAGAACCCGCCCCATATCGCCGTATCCACCACGGCCGGAACGGGTTCCGAGACGTCGTGGGCGTACGTCATCACCGACACGTCGGACATGAACAACCCGCACAAGTGGGTGGGCTTCGACGAGGCGACCATCGTCACCCTGGCGATTGACGATCCGCTGCTCTACTACACCTGCCCTCAGCATTTCACCGCGTACTGCGGCTTCGACGTACTCGCGCACGGCAGTGAGCCTTTCGTGTCTCGTCTCGATTTCGCGCCTTCGCTCGGTAACGCGATCTACTCGGTCGAGTTGGTCGCGAAGAACCTGCGCGAGGCCGTCTTCGAGCCGCGCAACCTCAAGGCCCGCGAGGGAATGATGAACGCGCAGTACATTGCCGGGCAGGCCTTCAACTCCGGTGGCCTCGGCATCGTTCACTCGATCTCGCACGCGGTCAGTGCCTTCTTCGACAGCCACCACGGTCTGAACAACGCCATCGCGTTGCCGCGTGTGTGGGAGTACAACCTGCCTTCGCGCTACGAGCGCTACGCCCAGTTGGCCGGCGCACTCGGTGTCGACACTCGCAACCTCACCACGGTTCAGGCCGCAGATGCTGCCGTCGAGGCTGCCATCCGTCTGGCCAAGGACGTCGGTATCCCCGACAACTTCGGTCAAGTTCGCACCGACTCGTACGCGAAGAACCAGATGAACACCAAGAAGTACGAGGGCCGTGGTGATGTCATCAAGGGTGACGAGAAGACTGTGCGCGCCATCTCCGAGCACATTCAGGACGACTGGTGCACCCCGGGCAATCCCCGTGAGGTCACCGTGGAGTCGATGATCCCGGTTGTCGATCACGCGATCAACAAGTCGTACTTCTAGCAGGGCCTTCGGCCCCGTGCGCCTTTTTGGTAGCCCGCACTACCAAAAAGGCGCACAGGGGCTTGCCCCCCCATGAAAGGTGTTCCATGTCCGGTCGCAGTTTCTCCAGCGGAATCGAAGTGAAAGATGCTCTGCGAGAGCAGGACTACATTGCCGATGACGAGTTCGCGGTAGTCGTTCATCTGGCGACGGCGCTGGGGCGCCCGCTCCTGCTCGAAGGGCCGGCCGGTGTCGGCAAGACGGAACTGGCTAAGTCTCTGGCTGCGATCGGGGGCCGCAAACTGGTGCGATTGCAGTGCTACGAAGGGCTGGACGACAATCGCGCCCTGTACGAATGGGACTACGCGAAGCAACTCCTGCACGTGCAGATGCTCCGCGACCGGATCAGCGATCAGGTTTCCGAATTCGACAGCGTCGCCGAAGCGTCCAAGTTTCTGGCCGATCAGGATTTCGGTTTGTACTCCGAGAACTTCCTGTCCGTACGACCGCTGCTCGAAGCAATCCTCTCACCCGATCCGGTAGTGCTTCTGGTCGACGAGGTAGACCGCACCGAGGAATCGATGGAAGCACTGCTCCTCGAAATTCTCGCCGAACAGCAGATCACCATTCCCGAGGTCGGTACGTTCGTTGCCCGCTCGCAGCCCTGGGTCATCCTGACGTCCAACGACACCCGCGAGCTCTCACCCGCACTCAAGCGTCGTTGTCTGCATTACCATCTCGGCTATCCGACGTCGGAGCGTGAACGCGAGATCGTCACGGCCCGAGCGCCGGAGGTGGATTCGGCTACGGCCACCGAGGTCGTCGAATTGGCTCGCATCCTGCGTGACCTCCCGCTGCGCAAGAGTCCGTCCATCTCGGAGGTCATCGACGCGGCCAGAGCGGCAACAGTGCTCGCGGCCGGCGGATTCGACACCGCTTCCGACGCCAAGGTGCGCGACATCCTGCTCACGGCGTTGCTCAAGTACTCGTCCGATGTGACGCTGGCCAAGGAACGATTCGACGGAAAGCGTTTCGAATCATCGTCGCGTGACGGTGGCGAGCCGATCGAGCGGGCCACGGTGGCAAGCAAACCCGCCAACACGACGACGGCCGTGTTCCGGGGCACGGGTGGACGTGACCCTCATCAACAGGGAATCCGCGGCGGCAGCGGAATCCGTTCGACGCGATGACGACGCTCGGTGGCCTTGCCGTGTGGCAACCGTCCTTTGTTCTCGACGTGGTGTCCGCGAGTTTCGGCCGATTGCTGAGGGCGGCCGGAGTTTCCGCGTCACCGGCCGAGGTCATCGAGGTTCGGCGTGTTCTCGCGATGGTCGGCGCTTCGGATCGTGAGACGTTGCGAGCATGTCTTCGGGCAGTGTGCGCCAAGTACTCTCACGAGCAGGCCGGTTTCGATCGGGCATTCGACGCGCTGTTCCGGCCGGCCGCAGGCAAAGCGCACGGCGAGCGGATGGGTTCGCGCGCCGAGGTGGCGGACGGTCTGCCCACCGCGCTGGGGATCGACGAGGATCAAGAAGTTGGTCGGTACGCCGAGTACAACGAGCGTGCGGCCGAGGTCGGCGACTACTTCGACACTCCGGAAGCGGAGAAGGGCTTCAACCCGCACAAGGACGACGACGATGTGTCGATGACATCGAGCGATGCCGAACTGTCGGTCGATACCGGTTCGGAGACCGGTCGACGCGGAGTCAGTTACACGGTCGACGTGGACCGTGCAGCATCGGCGGTGGTCGGTGACCTGAGCACCAGTGTTGCTGCAGCAGTGGTCGGCTCGCTGTCCTGGGACGATCCGACGTCGATCCTCGCCTGGTTGGATGCCTACGACCCGAGCAAAGCGTATGCAGATGTCTCCGACGACGGGCCGCTGACGCAGGCGCAACTGAACCGGCTCGTCGAGGCGGTCGAAGCGTTCGTGCAAGCACTCTCGGCCGCTGCACTCGCCGAAACCGCTCCCGATGCGCCCGACAGTGAATCTGCCGCGGGCGCAACGCACAACGACATCGAACTCGCGTGCCACGAAGTGCTTCGGCGGATGAGAGGACCGTCCAGACCTCGGCCCCGTGAGCGCTCTCGTGGGCATCTCGACATGCGGCGCACGGTGCGTTCGAGCCTGCGCACCGACGGGATACCCTTCCATCTGGTCGTGAAAGCTCCTCGCCCCGATCGTGTTCGACTACTTCTCATCGCCGACGTGTCGCTGTCCGTGCGCCCCATCACCGCGTTCACTCTGCGCTTGGCTCAGGCAATGCATCGCCGAGCAGATCGTTGTGAAGTCCTCGCCTTCGTCGATCGTCCGGTCGACGTGACCGACACCCTTCTCGCCAGTAGTGGTGACGGCGCACTGGCCGCGGTACTCGCGCACCCGGGTCTGGATCTGGAAGCCAGCAGCGATTACGGGCGGGTGCTCACAGAATTGTTGGACGAGCACGGAAACACCTTGAACTCACGGACGTCTGTCATCATCGTGGGCGACGGTCGGTGCAACGGGTTGCCCCCGCAGGCGGACAAGCTCGAGGAACTCCGCCGAAAGGTCCACCGTCTGGCCTGGATTACGCCTGAACCACAGCGTTACTGGAACCAGGCATCGTGCGCGATGCCGGAGTATTCGGAGATCTGCGACGAGGTTGTTGTTGCCCGAGATGCCGCGCAACTGATGGCAAAGGCCGCCGAGCTGGGGCACGCACTTCGCTGATGTCAGTGCACTTCACCGATGTCACTGCGCGATCTGTCGTGAACTAGTTTGATCTCATGTCCGAAATCAGGGGATCGATCTGGCGACCGATCGCGGCGCTGACAGTGCTCGGCGCCGTGTGTGGGGTTGTGGCGCTCGGCGTGTTTCAGTGGTGGTGGAAGTCGTTGGCGTCACCGCACATTCTCACCGGAGGATCCTATCGGGAGCCGTTTTCCGAACCGACATACACCGGACCCGGATTCATGGACCTCTTTCCGGCAGAACCTGCCCCGTGGCTGTACTCGGGACTGGTCCTCGGACCGACGGCGGTGGGCTTGCTCGCCGGGATCGTGTTCGTGGTGTTCGTCCGGTGTAATCGTGCGCAGAACCGCACGATTGCACCGGACGAATCATCAGAGCGCTAGCAACGCGCGCGAGCGCAGGCGAGGGTCTGCCAACGGACGTAGCGCCAAGCGCAGCAGGACCAAGACGTTGTCGTCGCCGGCAATCCTGTTGACTTTCAACGTATTGCACTCGACGCACTGGTGAACGAGCATCCATTCACCGTCTTGACGGACCGACAGGCACAGCGCCGCCATGGCACCTCGGCACTGTTGTGCTCGGTCGCCCGGAACGCGACCGTCCACGTGGCGGCTGGCCAGACAGTTCGGGCAGTGGTTCCGATGAGCGGTACCCGGCGCCGCAGTGGAGATGTCCAAACGGCATGTGAGACAACGGAAGCTCGATCCTTGTTCTCCGCCGATTCCGTGCAGTACGTGCTTGGCCCGTTGCGGTGCCCGCCGCGGGCGGGTGCTGGGATTCCTACGTGGCATCTGATTCCCCTTCACAAGTCGCCGAAGGCTTCGAGCGGGAAGGGCGGTTGCGCGAGCGGCCGCACTGCCATTCTCATCAACAACAACTGGTTGTCGTCTCGGCTGACGGGGTTGGAGGTGAGCTCGAGGCACTGTGCGCAGCGGTGGATGATCATCCAATCGCCACTGCGCAGTACAGCGATCGAAATGGGAGCCATCCGCATTCCGCAGTCCGACGGTCCACCTTCCACCTGGTCGAACAGGTGTCGGGAATGCAGGCAACTGGGGCAGTGGTTTCGGCGATCACCATCGGGGCCGTACGTCATGACTGTGAGTCCGCACTGAATGCAAGAGAAGGTGTCGGTTTTCGAGATGGAATTGTGTGATTGAGGCACTGGAGAACTCCTAGCTGAGTGAACAAAGCAGTAGGAGCAGGCCGAGGGGGCCTCGCGGCTGTCAGTCCGACGTTTCGAGGATCAGCATGTGACCCTCGAGGTTGCCGGCAGTGCAGGGGCGAGAGGCGCGCTCGGCGCGGGCTGGGTCATAAACACCTTCTGAATCGGTTCTACGGGCCACTCTGGCCGCAACCGAAAGTACAGCGGGACCTTCTCGCCGCGCCATTCATTTTCCCGAGACGCCTTACCTGCCCGAACGGGTAGGTAAGCGCCTCTCCTTCGGTGGGTGTGCCCCGACTGCTGTCCGCGTAGGCTCGGGGCCAGCGATTGTAAGGTGGATCACACCAGTTTGTGCACGTGGGAGTTGATGCGCTGAGAGCGACGGATGCGAAATCCCGACCGGAGATCTCAGAGCAGCGAGAGGAGAGTGGGGTCGTGTCCGTGGCATACCCGGATGCTGTGAACCACGGTGTTCATCGCCGCGGCACTGCTGCTCGACTGGTCAAATTTCACGCCCCCGAGATCGTCTTCGGTATCGGTTCCCTGGTCGAGGCAGCACACGCGACTCTGAGGTTCGGCGGGTTCCGACCATTCCTGGTCACCGATCCCGGTCTGATCGACGCGGGATGGGTCGGCGAACTCGAAGACCATCTCACGGAGCAGGGATTGACGGCGACGGTGTGGTCAGGGCTGACGCCCAATCCCAAGGACTTCGAGATCGCGGCCGGTTTCGAGGTGTACCAGGAAGGCGAGTGTGACGTCATCATCGCGCTCGGCGGCGGTTCGGTCATCGACGCGGCTAAAGGTGTAGCCGTCCTCGCTGCCAACGGTGGCAACATACTCGACTACGAGGGGGTAGATCAGGCGACCAAACCGATCCCGCCGTTGGTGATGGTTCCCACCACGTCCGGCACGGGCGCGGACGTGTCGCAGTTCTGCATCGTCACGGACACGACCCGCGGCACCAAGATCACCATCATCGGCCGGGCGCTGGTTCCCGATGTGACGGTCATCGATCCGCGGTTGCTCACGACGATGCCCGAGTGGCTCAATGCGGCAACAGGATTGGACGCACTGACGCACGGAATCGAAGCCTTCGTCTCACTGGCGCACAATCCGTTGACCGATCATCACGCGCTCCGCGCTGTCGGCCTCGTGACCGAGAATCTGGTGCACACGATCCAGGACCCGATGGAGATGGAAGCTCGATCGGTGATGGCGCAGGCGAGCCTCGAGGCCGGGTTGGCGTTCACCAACGCGATACTCGGAGCCGCGCACGCCATGAGCCATCAGGTGGGCGGCATGCTCGACCTTCCGCACGGCGTCATCAACGGAATTCTCTTGCCCCACGTCATCCGGTTCAATTCCACCACGGACGCCGCCCCCTTTGTCGCCATCGCTGCGGCACTGAGTCTTCCCGAGCAGCGCGGCACCCCGGAGGAAGCAGCGCTGGCGGTGGCCGACCGTGTCGAACGTCTCGCCCGGGAGGTCGGTGTGCCGAAGGGGCTGGGGGAGTTGGGTGTTCGCGAGGAAGACCTGAGTAGGCTCGCCAGCTTCGCGTTGCTCGACGCCTGCATGTCCACCAATCCCAGGGAAGCGACGCAGGAACAGATGGTGGCGTTGTTCCGAGGTGCCTTGTGAAGATGGACGCTGTGAAGAGGGCCGCTGTGAATTGGTGCAGGCGATGACCGCGGACCTGTCCCGGCTCACCGGATTACGATCGGGTAAGAGTTCGTTCTACCCGCAGTATCGCGGTGCGGCCGAGCGCCTCGAACGCGTCGTGCATGCCTTGGAGTTGATCTCGCGGGCTTTGGTGCGCACCGTCGAGGGGCCGGAAACCCTCGTCTGCGCGGTCGCGGAAGCTGCCCGTGCGCATCTGAGTGCCAACTGGATAGTCTTCGCCTTGGCTGACGGAACTTTGCCCGACGCCGGACCACGGCGACTGGTTCTCGGCCCGGACGCCACCCCTTTTCTGGTCGACAATGTGGAGGGGCCGCCACTTCCGGAGGATGTCGTCGAATGCCTCGACGACATCCGGTACGGAAGAATCGAATCCAACTCGGTGATCGACGCGCACTACGCGTTTGTGCCGATCGTGCTCGGTGGCGGCGTGGTAGGTGCCTTTGCAGCCTGGACGCCGGCCAACCGAACCCTCGACACGACGGACGGAGCCGTGCTCAGCATTCTGGCCAGCCAGACTGCTGTGGCTCTGCAGAATTCGGCGCTCTATCAGCGCGGACAACTGCTGCTCGAGCGTGCCGAAGATGCGTATGCGGAGGCCAATCGTACTGCAGCCGACCTTGCGGTGCGCAACAGCGAATTGGAGTCCACCCAGCGTCAACTCGGAGTGGCGCACCGGCACCAAGTGGTCGACGACGAACGTCACCGGATCGCCCGCGAACTGCACGACAGTGTGACACAGGCGGTGTTGTCGGCCGGCATGCAGATCGAGGTCTGCCGGAGTGACATCCCGGAGGCTGAACGCAGTGAAAGACTGGACTTGGCAAAGGATTTGACCAGGAGGGCGGTCGAGCAGCTTCGTTCGGCGATCTACGCGCTCAATCATTCGTCGGACGCGGACCGGACGTCGTTGCCCGAGATGCTCGAGCAACTCGGCGTGGTTCACATGCCGGACGAGTTGGCGGTGAGCGTTCGCGTCGGCGGTACCCCGACCGAACTTCCGGGCGATGCCGAACACGCTCTTCTCCGGATCGCGGGGGAAGCTCTCTTCAATGCAGCGGTCCATGCTCACGCGAATCGGGCGGTGCTACGTCTGACCTATCGGGCGGACTCCGTGTTGCTGTCGGTCTCCGACGACGGTGACGGCGACCCTGCGCGAATGCGTCTGATCCTCAAACTCGCAGCCACCAACGACGTCGACGGCCGCCATCGCGGTCTCGCGAACATGCAGGCGCGAACACTCGAGTTGGGTGGTGCGCTCGAAGTACGGCGCGCGCGGATCGGTGGGATTCAGATTCTCGTGCGACTACCACTGCCGTTCGACTCGGGCATGGAAAACCTTTGCTCCACAACTGAAATCGAGAGCGAGGAATCATGACCACTGCGCGTCCCGTCATCACCCGCGGAGCATCGCCGGTTCAGGGATTGGTTCGAATCGTCCTGGTCGACGACCATGCAATTCTGCGGCAAGGGCTCCGCTCGGTTCTCGAGCGCGAAAGCGATCTCGAGATCGTGGGGGAGGCTTCGTCCCTCGCCGAGGCACTCGCCGTGGTCGACAAGGTCGGCCCGGACATCGTCCTGATGGATCTCAAACTCTCCGCCAGTTCCGACTACGAGGGACTGACCCTGTGTGGCCAGCTGTCCTCGGCGCATCCCGGCCTCGGACTGTTGGTTCTCACCACGTTTCTCGACGATTAACTGGTGGTGCGAGCGGTGCACGCGGGTGCTCGCGGCTATGTCGTCAAAGACGTCGACACCACCGAATTGGTGCGTGCGATCAGGGCGGTCTCGCGGGGTGAGAGTGCGTTCGATTCGCGCAGCGCGTCAGCTGTCGTGCGATCGCTCAACGGGCAGTCGTCGTCGAAAGAACGATTGACCGATCGCGAACTCGAAGTGCTCAGACTCCTCGCAAACGGCTTGTCCAACATCAAAATCGGTGAGAGATTGTTCATCTCACCGACCACCGTCAAGTTTCACGTCAGCAACATCATGCGCAAACTCGAGGTGAGCCGTCGAGCAGAGGCCGTCTACGCCGCGAGTAAGCAAGGTCTGATCTAGCTCTGCTCGGAGACCGTCCAGGCGCGCAGCGCTTGATGCTGTAGGAGGAGCACGCTCGAACGAGTTGTGCGCAGAGTCGACGCGGTCATCTCGGCAGTCAGACCCACTGCGATTCGTAGTACCAGAACCTCACGTTGGTCGTCGGTCAGGCGGCGCGGGCGTTTGAATTGTCCGTCGATGTTGCGTGACTGGGGAATTGACGCAATTCGTCGAGAGGCCAACTCGTACGCGAAGGTCTCGATGCGTGTGTCGGCCGAGATCGTGTCGGACATTCGTGTGACGACGTCCAGGGTGCATTGGTGGGCGAGATCGTCGGCGAACGTCGCGACGGGCGTCCCGAGGAGTCTGGCGCGATAGTAGAGAACGACGCGAGGGTGCAACCGGGCCAGTAGTTTCGACAATGCATGGTGATCACCGGCGAATGCCTCGGCGGCGGTGCGATTCAGGGAAATCGATCGTTCACAGGTTTCGGGTGAAGCGGTACGCGCGAAGGGTGGAGTCGGTGAAGTGTTCGCGCCCCTGATCGACAGCTTCATCAGCAACTCCTCGATTACACCGCACCTGACCATGCTGGAACGAGAATTGAGGTACCCCGCCGAAATTGCGGGTAAACCTGAAGTTACCTGCCAGGTGTCCGGTCTTTTCGCCGGGAGCGCCAGTCCGCGAGCATTCGCGGCATTTCCGCGGCCATGAAGTCGAAGAAGTCGCGCAGATCTGCCATTCGATCGCCGGCTGTTGTTCCTTCACCGAGGACTCGTATGCCCTCGTCCGCAACTGCCGAGACCTGGTAGAGCGAGGACTGTTTCGTGACAAACGCGTCGGCCCACATGTCGACGCTGACGCAGTAGTGCTGACGCCGCGATCCGGGGACGGCCACACGCTCGATCAATCCGACTTGCTGGAGGTATCTGACGGCTCCGGAAATGGCGGCGGGGCTCACTCCCAACCGAGATCCGAGATCTCCTGGCGTGGACGAGGGTGCCTCGCTGGTCATCAACGCGGCCCAGACGCGGGCGGGCATCGGCGGAAAACCCATGTTGCTCAGTACGAGTGAGAGTCGCTCGACATAGTGTCGGCTCTCGTCCGGTGCAACGGTGTGGCTGGTGTCGGTCATCGGAACCCTTCGATCTTTCCGTCTTTTCTATCTTCACACATTTGTGAAATCGGCGTACGGTCAAATTCATGGGTGCGGCAATTTCAGTGAAAAGCCTCGTCAAGACCTTCGGTACCACCCGCGCGCTGGACGGCCTCGACCTCGACGTCTCGACGGGTGAAGTGCACGGATTCCTGGGGCCGAACGGTTCCGGAAAGTCCACCACTATTCGGGTGCTCCTCGGCCTGCTCCGCTCGGACTCCGGAGACGCAACCGTTCTCGGCGGCGATCCGTGGCGAGACGCTGTCACTTTGCATCGACGTCTCGCCTATGTGCCTGGCGACGTGAATCTGTGGCCCAACCTCACCGGCGGTGAGGCTATCGATCTGTTGGCGGGCCTGCGCGGTGGCCTGGACCGAAAACGCCGCAGCGAGTTGCTCGATCGCTTCGAATTGGACCCGACCAAGAAGGCGCGCACGTACTCGAAAGGTAACCGGCAGAAGGTTGCACTCGTGGCCGCGTTCTCGTCTGACGTCGACCTTTACGTCCTCGACGAACCCACATCGGGGCTCGACCCGTTGATGGAGGCGGTATTCCAGGACTGCGTCGAGGAGGTGGCTCACGCCGGAAAGACGGTACTGCTGTCGAGCCATATCCTCGCCGAGGTCGAAGCGCTGTGCGATCGTGTGAGCATCATCCGCGACGGGCGGACGGTGGAAGAGGGAACACTGTCCGAACTCAGGCATCTCACGCGCACGTCCGTCGCGGCGGAGACGCAGCGTCCGATCGGTGGACTCGACGGACTCGGCGGTGTCCACGACGCGGTGATCGACGGTAACCACGTCACCTGCGAAGTCGACAGCGCGCAACTCGGACCACTCATGACGTACTTGGTCGGATTCGGAATCGTGGCGCTCACTTCCACTCCGCCGACTCTCGAAGAACTTTTCTTGCGGCATTACGGTGACGAACGGGCCAGGGAGACTTCGGTACACCTGCGAGCCGAGACCGGAGTACGGCCGTGACCGTTGTTGTCGAGGCCGCTCCACCGGTACCGGCCTCGGCAAGTCAATTAACCGGCACACGCCGACTGGTTCGGCTGGCTTTGCGGCGGGACCGAATTCAGCTCTCCGTGTGGGTTATCTCCATCGTCTTGTTCATGCTGCTGGTTGTCGCCAGTGTGACCGGGCTGTACTCGACACCCGAGGAATTACGAAACATCGCAGTCAGTTCCGCGGTATCGCCGGTCGCGCTGGCGACCAACGGGATCGTGTCCGGTGATTCGCAGGGCGCGATAGTCGCCAGTCAGTCGGTGCTCGTGTTCGCGTTGGTGGCCGCATTGATGAGCACCCTCGCGGTGGTTCGCCATACGCGACAGAACGAGGAGACCGGCCGAGCCGAGATGATCGGTGCAGCGGTGGTAGGTCGACGAGCGCTCCTGACCTCCGCATTGATCGTAACGGTCGGTGCGAACGTCGTTCTTGCACTGGGAATTGCACTGGGATCGATCGCCGTCGGTTTGCCTGTCGTCGGTTCGTTCGCGTTGGGCGCCTCGATAGGTGGGACCGGAATCGCGTTTGCCGGAGTGGCAGCCGTGACGGCGCAGATCACCGACGGTGCTCGTACGGCCAACGGCCTGGCGGGTGCCGCGATCGGCGTTGCCTTCATGCTGCGCGCGATCGGCGACGTGAACAGTACGGTCGTCGACGACGGAACTCGCGTGGTCAGTGGCTGGTTGTCGTGGCTCTCGCCGATCGGATGGGCACAACAGATCAGACCTTTCGACGACGACGCCTGGTGGATCCTGTTGTTGCTGATCGGATTCGCGGCTGTGCACGTGGTGGTGGCTTTTGTTCTCATCGGCCATCGCGATCAGGGAGCGGGACTCGTTCAGCCCCGACCCGGCCCGCCAGTCGCGGCATCGTGGCTACCGTCGGCTTGGGGCCTGGCGTGGCGCATGCAGCGAATGACGATGTTCTGGTGGATCTTTGCCGTTGTCATACTCGGGTTCGCGTACGGCGCTGTGGGCAACGAGATCGACGCGATGGTGGGATCGTCGCAGCAGACCGCGGAGATGTTCGAGAAACTTGGCGGCGGCGGATCGGATCTGGTGGATTCCTACTTGGCCACTGCTCTGGGGCTCACGTCGATAGTCATCGCGGCGTATTCGGTCCAGAGTCTTCTCCGGATGCGGGGCGAGGAAACTTCGGGACGGCTCGAACCGTTGCTGGCAACGTCTTTGTCGCGGTGGAGGTGGATGCTTTCCCACCTGGGTGTGGTTGTGGGCGGCGTGATCCTCGCGCACGTCTTGATGGGTGCCTTCACCGGTTTTGCCTTCGGGCTCGTCACGGACGACATCGGCGGCAACACACTTCGTATGACTGGCGCCGCGTTGGCCTATCTGCCTGCGGTGCTCGTAGTCGTGGGGTTGGTGTCGTTGGCTTTCGGACTGTTTCCGACGTACGCGTCGGCGCTCTCCTGGGGAATCTTGGCGGCATGCATCGTGCTCGGGCAACTCGGCACGTTGCTGAAGCTTCCGCAGGTAGTGCTGGATCTGTCGCCCTACACTCACGTGCCGGGTGCCCCTGCCGAGCCGGTGACAGTTCTGCCACTGCTGGCAATGATCGTTGTGGCAGTGGTGCTTTCGACAGCATCGCTTGTTGCGTTCCGTCGTCGCGACCTCCAGGTGTAGGAGAGCTGAAACTCAACTCAGAATTCGACGAAGCTGGCGAGCCCGAGCAGCAAGTCGTCCGGTCGAGTCGAATAGTTCGGATTCGTCAACACAGAGAGTGTCCGTCGCCCAGGCAGTCCCGTGGCGTAGGCGATACCACGGTGACAGCGTTCGGGGATCTGCCGTGAGGTGCTCCGGGGTGAAATGCGCGGTGAACTCGATGGTCGGTATGGCCACGGGCATCGTCAGTGTCGCGAACAGTCCGGGCGGAAGCGCGTCGAGAAGGACCGCGGCGCGCTCTTGGGCCGTGAAATCGAGGTCTGTGAGCAGGCGGATCCAGACGTCGAATTCAGGGGAGTCGCCACCGGCGAACGGCCTCGCGGAATTGATCGGCCGGATGTCGAGGTGCTGGGCGAACGGCACAAAATCCACCGGGATCTCCAGCGGCGGCAGGGTTGACGGGTCGGCCGGAGCCGGTTCGGCGACAGGGGCGGACATTGTTGTAGCTCCTATGTCGCGGGCCAACCGAACGAGAGCGGATCCCGAACCGGTCAGCGTGACGTGGCAACTGACGGTCCGCCCGCCCCGCATCTCGCCGACAGTCAACTCGGCCGGCCCAGGAGGAACGGGGCGGTCCAGATGCGCCGTGACTGCCAGCGGTTCGGCTCCGGCCGCGTCGGCCGCCACCCGCAGCATCCGTGCAATTGCGAGTCCGCCCTGGATGCCGTCGAAACTCCGCCAACTGGAGTCGAATTCGGTGTGATGACGCGCTGCGTCGGTCGACGGCGCGGCCGCTACTGATGCCTGACTAGTAATTGCCATAGTCAGCACCCTAGATGCTGACTATGGCTATGGCAAGCTAGGGTCTATTCGGGAGTGCTGGACGACCCACCGAAGAGCATGTAGATGAGGATCTGAAGAATGCCGAGAGGATTGATCTCGCCGAGGCTGCTCATGTGTGAGGAACTCCTGATTGCAGGGATGGGTATTGTTGCGTCGCAACGTCACTGAAAGTACGGCAATTCGGACAATGTGGTGCGAAATTTACCGATAATTCACTGTCCGCGAGTCGAGCGGCAGTGCAGGTAGGCGTCAGTGACCACGTCGAGAACGTGATTGCCGTGTGCATCGACCAATTTCGCTGTGATGGTCACCAATCCTCGCGCGCGATTGTCGAACACGACGTTGTCGACGGTGACCTTTCCGCTCAGGGTGTCACCGGGGCGAAGTGGACGGAGGAAGCTCACGTCGCGCATGGTTTTCCCGGCGATCACGTTCCACTGGTCGTAGAGACTGGCGACCACCAACTTCTGGCAGATCGACAGGGTGTGCAGCCCGCTGGCGATCAACCCGCCGAAGACGCCGGACTCGGCGGCTTCCTTGTCGACGTGAAACCACTGGGGATCCCACTGAGTTGCGAACTCGACGATTTCCTCTTCGGTCACCGAATACGAACCCAATGGGATCACTTGGCCGATCTCGAGATCCTCGGCGAACACTGCGCGTTTGTGAAGGGCGGCCGAATCGTTCATGGTTGTGAAAATCTCCTGCGTGTTCCGGGTGTACTCGGAACATACTCTCGCAGTGTGTTCGAGTCGGTCTCCGGTGTCGTCGGGCAATGCAGGGTCACTAGAATCGCCACATGGTCGACGACGCGAAAATCGAGCCGAGGGCGCTGGTAGGAAAGTGGCACTTCGAGCGGGACATCGTCGACCGCCTTTCCGGTTCCACCAAGCATGTATTCGGCGAGACCACTATCTCCGACGCCGGTGACGGTCGGATGCGCTGGTACGAGAGCGGCACGCTGCGTGACGGCGACCTGGAATTACCCGTGTTCCGAACTCTGTTTATTGCCGAGCGCGGCCTCGAGTGGGCCGTGACATTCGAAGACGGCAGAGAGTTCCACGACTGGGCGCCGGGGGAGGAAGTCGAGCACCTGTGCGGTCCGGATACCTACCGCGGGCGAATCGACGTCACTGCCGGAGATCGATCGACCTGGACTGTCGTCTGGACCGTGACGGGGCCGAGCAAGGACTACACGATGACCACGCATCTCACCCGGCCCTGATCACATCGCTCGCCAGTTACTCGACGCCGATCGTCACCTCGGTGGACTTCACGAATACCGTTGCGGCTTGGCCTGGTTCAAGATCGAGATCCAGTGCGGCATCGCGGGTGATCGACGAGGTCACAATCTGATTCCCGCCGTCCAACTTCACCTTGACCGTCGCCATGACGGTGCCGAGGTTGACCTCGGTTATGGTGCCGGTGAGTTGATTTCGTGTGGACAGTCGCATCGCTGAACTCCTGTGCTCTCGGGTGGGTGTTCTTCGACCATAATGCGATGGTCGCGTATCTACCCAGCGATTCCGCAGGTGCGGACATGCGGGCGCCGCCGGTGCGCGAATATTGTCGGGCGGTGGAGGTAGATTCCGGTCATGACTGAACCCGTGAAAGGCCCGGCGTCGTATTTTCCGTCGATCGAGAAGAAGTACGGTCGGCCGATCGGTGAATGGCAAGAGCTGATCAGAAGCTCAGACCTCACGAAGCACATGGAATTGGTCAACTGGTTGAAGTCGGAGCACGGTATGGGTCATGGGCACGCGAATGCGCTTGTCGCCCATACGCTGAAAGAAGGGTAGTTCTTTTCAGGCGGCCGAAGCGTCCAGCGCCAACCAGCCGCCGTGATGCTCGAATACCTCGAACGGCACACGGCTCTGCCGGCCGACCGCACGCAGTGACTCGAGATCGAAAGTGCGGATGTGGCCGTGGCACGCGGTGGCTTCGTCTTCGAAGGGGACGGCAATGACGACCCGTTGACGCGCGATCCGGAGTGCTTGCGCGATCACGGCCTCGCCGACTGCGTCGTCGACGTGTTCGAGGAGATGAATCGCGGTGACGGTGTCGGCGCTGTTGTCCGGTGCCGGTACTTCACCCGCGTCGCAGATCACCGTGTCGATCGTGATGCCGAGTTCGGGGGCAACCGCGTCGAGCAGGATCATCGTTCCGGGCAGGATGTCCGTGGCGGTCACGTCCATTCCGGCGCGCGCGAGCCGCAGGGGCAGGAAACCGAAGCAGGAACCCAGATCGAGCACGGAACCGCGGACCAGCTCTTCGGCTTTGTCGTGAATCGGCGCGAAATCTGCAGTGCCGTCCAGTAGTTCGGCAAGTGAGTTCCGGTAGTAGGTGGTCCAGGATTCGAGAGCGCCGTCCACGGTGGAGCGAACCAGGCCGACCATCGTCAACTCGAATTCGTCCTGACCGAACTCCGCGTCCTGGATCGACGAGGTGACTCCGGCGACGAGTCGCTCACTCAGATCGGCGGGAGTGAGGGAGTGCTTGACGTGGAGGCGACCGCCTCGGCGATCGAGCGAGATCGGACCGGACTCGACGCGTTCGACGGTGACATGCCCGAACGACCACAAGCCCGGCGCCGACGGCGCCAGGGAATCCAGGACGGGTTCGTTCGTGATGGTGGACATGATCGCCTTTCTCAGGTGGTGATGCTTTCTCAGGTGCTGATACCGGTCCGCAGGGACTGCGTACCTGTTTTCAAGAGTTCCGGTAGCTCGAGTGAATCGTCGGTGAGCCACTGCTCGTACGCCGACATCGCGACCCCGAGCAGAAGATAGCCGACCGTGCGTGGGCCGTGATCGGTCGGCTCGAGATTCATTCGGCGTGCGACGTAGTCGGCGACCACCTGCCGCCAACCTTCGTACATCACCACAGAGTATGCCTGAAGCGTCGGAACTTCGAGGATCAATTCCATCCGTTTGCGATGTACCGCAGTCTCTTCCGGTGGGAAGGTGTTGAACGTCAACAATGCGGATTCGAGTGCGTCGACCAACGGAATATCAGCGGGCAGTGAATCCAGGTGCTCGCGCATCTCGTCGAGATGTCCGTCGAAGTCTCCCCAGGGGACGGCGTTCTTGGACGGGAAGTAGCGAAAGAAGGTCCGACGCGCGATGCCGGCGGCGTCGGCTATCTGGTCGACGCTCACCTCGTTGAAGCCGAGTGTCGAGAACAGTTCGATCCCGATCGTGCTGATTCCCTCCTTCGTTGTGGAGGGGCGACGACCTATCCGAGCGGACGGTTTCTTGCGGCTACGCATACTTTTTTCGCTCCATGTGTGTCATTCTGCACTCGATGCCATTACAGTGGTGAACCGAGTCACAGTGAAGTCCCACTAGTGACCACCAACTCCCAGGTTGGAAGTCTGATCTACAGACTTCCAGACGGAGTGCGACCGCAGGAGGAATCCATGTCAGATCGTGACAACAAGGCGCTCGAGAACGACCTCGTCGAGGAATCCCTCGTGGAGGAAGTTTCCATCGACGGCATGTGCGGCGTGTACTGACCGTGTCTGCTTTGGATCTCGATGCGGGGTGGAAACTCCACCCGCAGGTAGCGCTTCGCCCCGAACCTTTCGGGGCGTTGCTCTACCACTTCGGAACACGCAAGCTGTCGTTCCTGAAGAACACGACCATCGTTGCGGTGGTCAAGGCGTTGCCAGACCATCCTGATGTCCGGTCCGCACTACGTGCGCAAGGCATCGAAGATGACGCGGCTCCCCAATATGCCCGCGCGCTGAGCACTCTCGCCGACTCGCACATGATCGTGCCTGTCTGAGCCAGACGCTCGCCCCCACGTGCGGAACAGCCCTTCCGCACGTTCGCCCGCTTCATTTCTTCGCGAGGACACAGCCATGACCTCAGTTCTTGAACAGCCCTCCCCGCCCGCCAAGGTGGGTCGCCTCGTCGATCAGTTCGAACTCGGACTCGACGCCCCCATCTGCCTGACGTGGGAACTCACCTACGCCTGCAACCTGTCCTGCGTGCACTGCCTTTCGTCGTCGGGTCGTCGTGACCCCAACGAGCTGAGCACCGAACAGTGCAAGTCCATCATCGACGAGCTGCAGCGTATGCAGGTTTTCTACGTCAACATCGGTGGCGGCGAGCCGACGGTACGCTCCGACTTCTGGGAGCTCGTCGACTACGCGACCGACCACCAGGTTGGTGTGAAGTTCTCCACCAACGGCGTGAAGATCGACAAGAAGGTCGCGGCGCGCCTCGCAGCCAGTGACTACGTCGACGTGCAGATTTCCATCGACGGTGCCACCGCTGAGGTCAATGACGCTGTGCGCGGGCCTGGTTCGTTCGCGATGGCCGAGCGCGCTCTCGCGAACCTGAAGGAAGCCGGCTTCAAGGACGCCAAGATTTCGGTGGTCGTCACGCGGCACAACGTCAGTCAGCTCGACGAGTTCAAGGCTCTCGCGGACAAGTACGACGCGACCCTGCGCATCACTCGACTGCGTCCTTCGGGCCGCGGCGCCGACGTGTGGGACGACCTGCACCCGCGTCCGGAGCAGCAGCGTGAGCTCTACAACTGGCTGGTCGCCAATGGCGAAGGCGTCCTGACGGGCGACTCGTTCTTCCACCTCTCCGCCTTCGGCGATGCACTGCCCGGTCTCAATCTCTGTGGCGCGGGCCGCGTCGTGTGCCTGATCGACCCGGTCGGTGACGTGTACGCATGCCCCTTCGCGATTCACGAGCAGTTCCTCGCCGGAAACATCGTGAAAGACGGTGGATTCCAGGAAGTCTGGCAGCACTCGGACCTGTTCGAGGAGCTGCGCTCGCCCCAAACCGGTGGCGCCTGCAGCAAGTGCAACCACTACGACTCCTGCCGCGGCGGCTGCATGGCGGCCAAGTTCTTCACCGGACTGCCGATGGACGGACCTGACCCCGAGTGCGTCATCGGTAACGGTGAAATGGCACTGGCGTCGGCGGGCGAGGTCCCGAAGTCCAGTGTCGACCACTCCCGTTCCGGTCAACGTAAGACCCCACGCGCATCGGTGCCACTGACACTGATGATGCGTCCGCCCGCCAAGATTTGTGACGAAAACCCGCTTGCGGGAATGCAGTAACTACTGCGCGATACCGACAGTGCGGCGAAAGCTGCACCCCAGAGAGGTCAGTTCAATGGCTAAGAATGCTTTCTTCGAGACGGTGGCAGAAGCACAGCGCCGCGCGAAGAAGAGGTTGCCCAAGTCCGTGTACGCGGCGTTGGTAGCGGGATCCGAGAAAGGGCTGACGGTCGACGACAACGTCGCGGCATTCAGCGAATTGGGTTTCGCTCCCCACGCTGCCGGGCTGTCGGACAAGCGCGAGATGTCCACCACCATTATGGGCCAAGACATTTCGTTGCCCGTCATGATTTCACCGACCGGTGTGCAGGCAGTGCACCCCGACGGTGAAGTAGCGGTAGCCCGTGCGGCTGCAGCACGGGGAACAGCCATCGGACTGAGTTCTTTTGCCAGCAAGTCCATCGAAGAAGTTGCCGCGGCCAACCCGCAGGTCTTCTTCCAGATGTATTGGGTCGGCAGCCGCGACGTGCTCCTGCAGCGTATGGAGCGCGCTCGCGCTGCCGGTGCCAAGGGCCTGATCATCACCACCGACTGGTCCTTCTCGTACGGACGCGACTGGGGCAGCCCGTCCATCCCCGAAAAGATGGACCTCAAGGCGATGTTCCAGTTCGCACCCGAGGGAATCATGCGCCCGAAGTGGTTGCTCGAGTTCGCCAAGACCGGCAAGATCCCGGACCTGACCACCCCCAACCTCGCGGCTCCCGGCCAGCCTGCACCGACGTTCTTCGGCGCATACGGCGAGTGGATGCAGACTCCGCTTCCGACGTGGGAAGACATCGCCTGGCTTCGTGAGCAGTGGGGTGGACCGTTCATGCTCAAGGGCATCATGCGCATCGACGACGCCAAGCGAGCTGTCGACGCCGGTGTCTCCGCTATCTCGGTCTCCAACCACGGTGGTAACAACCTCGACGGCACCCCGGCGCCGATCCGTGTGCTCCCGGGCATTGCCGAGGCCGTGGGCGATCAGGTGGAAGTTGTTCTCGACGGCGGCATTCGACGCGGCGGCGACGTCGTCAAGGCGCTCGCACTCGGAGCCAAGGCCGTCATGCTCGGGCGCGCCTACCTGTGGGGCCTCTCGGCCAACGGCCAGGCCGGTGTCGAGAACGTGCTCGACCTCATGCGGATGGGCATCGACTCGGGGCTGATGGGCCTCGGCCACTCGTCCATCACCGAACTGAGCCCGGCGGACCTGGTGATACCGGAAGGGTTCACACGCACATTGGGTGCCAGCTGAGATTACGGCTCCGATAGAGCTGTGAGTTGACACTCGACGAACACACGACCCTGGCCGGACGCCTCGTCCGGTCCAGGGTTGTTTTCGGTCCGCACGAGACCAACCTTGCTGTGGGACGCTCGCTTTCCGATCGGCACCGTGCGTACTACCAGCGCCGCGCCGAGGGCGGAACCGGGATCGTCGTCACCGAAGTGGCCTCGGTATCGGAGAACGACTGGCCGTACGAGCGGGCGCCGTTGGCGTCGCAATGTGGCCCGGGGTGGCAGTCGATCGCGGCTGCATGTGCTCCGTACGGAACGCTGGTTCTGGCCGGGCTCGGTCATACCGGCATGCAGGGATCGAGCGCATACTCCCAGTCGGTGCTGTGGGGACCGTCAAGAGTGGCCGACCCGGCGACGCGTGAGTTGCCGATGGCAATGGGGCAGCCGGAAATCGACCAGCTGATAGTCGGCTTCCGTGAGGCGTCGGCGCTGGCCGTCGCTTCGGGAATGGACGGAGTGGAACTCGATGCCGGTCCTCGAAGCATTCTGCGACAATTCCTTTCGGGTCTGACCAACACTCGGCCAGACCGATACGGTAGCGATCGCGTTGCTCTTGTTCGCGAGGTCATCTCGGCAGTGCGCGAGGAAGTCGGGTCGGATCACGTTGTCTCCCTGCGGTTGTCCTGTGACGAGGAAGCTCCATGGGCGGGCCTGACGCCCGATCTTGCCATCGGTATCGCGCGTGAAGTGTCTCCGTTCCTCGATCTCCTTGTCGTCGTTCGTGGCGGACTCTATTCGTCTGACCGGTACCGCCCCGATTTTCACTGCCCGCCGAACTTCAACCTCGATCTGTGCCGTGAGATCAAGGCCGCTCTGTCGATTCCTGTTGTCGTGCAGGGGAGCGTCGTGGACATCGCCGACGCTCACGCGGCGCTGGAAGTAGGTGAGTTCGTCGAGATGACCCGGGCCCAGATCGCAGACCCGGACCTGGTTGTGAAAGCCGCGCGCGGCGATCGTCCCCGGCCGTGTGTGCTCTGCAATCAGACGTGCCTCGTGCGTGATCCTCGCAATCCTGTCGTGACATGCGTCGGGAATCCGAGCGCGGGTTTCGAGACGGTGGACCCCGATGAGCGAGAGCAGATTTCGACACCGGGAGCCGTGCTGGTCGTGGGGGGTGGCCCCGCTGGGATGGAAGCCGCACGGATCTCGGCGGTGGCGGGGCACTCGGTCACACTCGTCGAGAGTTCATCGCAGTTCGGCGGCATGATCCGAACTTTTGCGCGAGGTGACGGCCGTAGCCGGTTCGCACTCCTCGCGCAGTGGCTGGAGGACGAATGCCGTCGTAGCGGCGTGACGATGCGGACCGGGGCGGCGCTCGACGCCCAAGGCCTGGGTGACGCACGCAGCCGGGGCGAGTTTGTTGTCGTTGCCACCGGTAGTGCTGCGAGGCCGCCGACGTATCCGGTCGACGATTCGGTTCGGTGGTTGGATGCGTCGGAAGCCTTCGAGAAGTTGAGCACCGTGGGGCCGGGTCCGGTCGCGCTGATCGATCCCCTCGGTGGACCGATCGCGGTGGCGTTCGCAGAAGCACTCGCGGCCCATGGCATCTCCGTCTCGATTGTGACTCCCGACAGCATCGTCGGTTCGAGGCTCGGCGCGAGTGGGGATCTGGTCGGCGCCAACACGCGCATCCAGCAGGCCGGGATCACCAGGGTGCTCGCGTCACGTGTCACCGAAATCGCACGAGGGGCCGTCTGCGTCGAACACGTCCATACCGGCGAGCGGTCACAGCTCGAGTGCGAAGTGGTGATCGACTGCTCGCCTCGTCTGCCGAACGAAACGCTGAAGGAAGAGGCCGACATTCAGGTGGGCGACTCGGTTGCCCCGAGAACTGTTCTCGAATCCATCCGCGAAGGGCGCTTTGCAGGGTTTACTACTAGAACGAGTTTCAATTCTGCAGAGAGGGCTATCTCATGACACAGGGTTCAGTTCGTTCGCTCGAAGGTCGCGTTGCTTTCATCACCGGCGCAGCGCGCGGTCAAGGACGTGCGCACGCGGTCAAGATGGCGCGCGAGGGAGCAGCGATCATCGCGGTCGACGTATGCGCGTCGGTGGCGTCGGACAATTCCTACGACGCAGCAACTTCCGAGGACTTTGCCGAGACGATACGTCTGGTGGAAGCGGAGGGCGGGAAGATCCTCGCCCGTGAGGTCGATGTCCGTGACGGCGCAGCGCTCACCGCGGTGGTCAAGGACGGCGTCGAACAGTTCGGACGTCTCGACATCGTGGTCGCCAACGCCGGGGTCTGCAACTGGAATCGATTCTGGGAAATGTCGGACGAGCAGTGGGAAACCCTGATCGACATCAACCTGACCGGAGTCTGGAAAACCCTCAAGGCCTCGGTGCCGGCGATCATCGAGGGTGGGCGCGGTGGATCGATCATCGTGGTCAGTTCGGTGGCCGGACTCAAGGCGCTGCCCGGACAGGCGCACTACGCGAGCGCCAAGTTCGGTCTCGTCGGTCTGACGCAGGCCGCGGCAAAGGAACTGGGGGAGTACAAGATCAGGGTCAACTCAATCCATCCTTACGGAGTGAATACGCCGATGGGGGTCGACCAGGGCGCTCTCGAGGTATTTGCAAAGTTTCCGCAGTACCTTCCCAACTTCACTCCGATCCTCTCGGACATCGCTTTCGCCGAACCTGACGAGATCGCCGATACCGTCCTGTGGCTCGCCGGTGACGGTTCCCGCACCGTCACGGCAAGTCATATCGCTCTCGATCAAGGAAACTCCAAGGTCTGATGACGCCGTACCCGCGCCTCTTCGCGCCACTGCGCCTGGGCAACCTGACACTCCGCAATCGGGTCGTGTTCTCCGCACACCTGACCAATTACGCGGAGAACGGGTTGCCGACGGAGCAGCACTCGAGCTACTACGAGGCGCGGGCACGCGGCGGTGCGGGTCTGATCATCACCGAGGAGCACTCGACGCATCCTTCGGATCGACCGTACGAGAAGATGATTGCGGGCTATCGGCCGGAAGCGATCGAGGGATACCGGCGGATCACCGACGCCGTTCATGCGCATGGTTCGTCGATTCTCGCGCAGATCAACCACAATGGGGGTCAGGGCGCTGGAACCTATTCGCGATCGCCGCTGTTGGCGCCGAGCGCCGTTGCGGATCCGTTGTTCCGCGAGGTGCCCAAGGCTGTCGACGACGCGGACATCGCCGAGATTCTCGCAGGGTTCGCCCTTGTTGCGCGCAACTGCGTTGCCGGTGGCTTCGACGGGGTGGAATTGCAGGCGTCGCAGTCGTCCATCGTGCGCGCGTTTCTCGCACCCTCGACCAACCTGCGCACCGATCGCTACGGCGGGGGCGTGGCGAATCGTGCGCGTTTCCTTCTCGAAGTGCTCGGGGTACTGCGTAAGGCCATCGGCCCGGATCGTGTGCTCGGTGTGCGCCTGAGTGGATACGAAGGAACGCGGGGTGGCATCGAACTGTCCGACGCAGTAGCCACCGCTCAACTCATCGAAGCTGACGGTCACGTCGACTACATCAACACCACCGTCGGAATGGCCACGGAAACACTGCATCTGGTGGAAGCATCGATGGCTGTACCCACCGGCTACGCCAACTTCGTCCCGTCTGCTATCAGGGAGGTCGTCGATCTTCCAGTCGTCGGAGTCGGCCGTTTCAAGACGCCGGAGCATGCCGAAGCCGCACTCGAGGACGGTGTATGCGATCTGGTGGGAGTAGTTCGCGGGCAGATCGCCGATCCGGATTTTGTGAACAAGGCGCGTGCTGGTCAATCGGTACAGGTGCGAACCTGCCTGTCCTGCAACCAGGAATGCGTCGGGCGGATGGGTCTGGGACGTTGGTTGGGGTGCACCGAAAATCCGCGCGCCGGTCGGGAATCGGTACCGCTGCCGATGCCGCGGCGACGGGGCCGCACGGTGGTGGTGGTCGGTGGTGGCCCGGCCGGCCTGCAAGCTGCGGCTACAGCGGCCCAGCGAGGTCATGCGGTGACGCTGTTCGAGCGTGAACGAAGACTTGGGGGACAGATTCTTACCGCCTCGGTGGTACCGGCTCGCCGTGAGCTCGCCGACCTCGTCCGGAATCTCGAATCTGAGTGTCGCCGAAGCGGTGTGACGATCGAGTTGGATGCTGGAGCCGATCTCGCGATCGTGGAGGAGCGCGCGCCCGAGGTGGTCGTGATTGCAACCGGAGCGCGGCCTGTGCGACCGGCGTGGGCGGGTGGATCAGAGCGTGTGGTGGGTGTTCGAGACGTTCTCGACGGCAAGATTCTGCCGAGTGGAACGGTGCTCGTCTACGACGAACTGGGATTCCATCAAGGTACGTCGGTGGCGGAGTTCCTCGCTGATCGAGGCTGTGCCGTCACGATCGCGACCAACGGCATGGTGGTCGCGCAGGACCTGAGCATCACCCTGGATTTCGAGGGGTGGAACCGCCGGGCGTTCGAGAAGTCGATCGGTCAACGGACAGATCTGATGGTGACTTCGGTGAGCGCTGGGGCCTCGCCGCTCGTGAGCTTGGTTCACCTTCCGACGGGTGTGACCGAGGAAGTTGCAGTCGACTGGGTGGTCTTCGCGACACAGCAGGAACCTGTCGACGAGTTGTGGAACACCTTGCAGGGAAGCTGTTTCGAGAAATTTCGCATCGGTGACGCCTTGTCTCCGAGGCGTTCGCACGCGGCCGTCATCGAGGGGCATCGGGCCGCGTTGGCAATATAGTCGTCCGTTTTGTCCCTGGTTCTCGAAAGTATGTTTTGAGCATGGACAGTCGGGAAGCGTGGCAACTGGATGGCGTGGGCCTCAAGAGCGAGGTTCTCGATCTGGTGCGCGCCCGGCACGAGTTGCAGTCGCGGATGGTGTTGTTGATCGTGGAGATGTTTTCCCGGGAGGTTCTCGGCGGGAGAGGTTTTCGGGCGATCGCGCAGTGGTTGCATGGTTCGACGAATTTGGAGATCGGTGAGTGCAGTCTGTTGGTCGGGTTGGCGAGGTTGTTGATGCTCGAGCCTGTTGTGGGCGATGCGTTTCACCGTGGTGACGTGGATGCGTTGAAAGCCCGTCAGGTGGCGTCGTTTTGTCAGCATCCACCGAAGAACATGACCCTGGCGGATGTGGACAAGGCTCGCGGGATTCTGTTGGGGTTGGCGTCGCAGAACATTGCCGATTGTGATGCGGTGCGGGCGGCGATCCGGCGGATCGAGAAGCAGTACGGCAAGCGTGAGGACGGCGTTCCGGTGGGTGAGGATTCGGAGCGTAACGAGTTCTACGCCTCGAAAGGCTTGTACGGCAGAGTGACTGTGAAGGGCGACCTGGATGCTGTGAACGGGGCACGGTTGATCACGTTGTTGTCGAGCCTGTCGGCGCCGACGCCGGAGAAGGACGGCGTGAAGGACACGCGTACTCCGGCGCTGCGGCGGGCGGATGGGTTCTGCGAGTTGTTGCGGCGGTACGAGCGGGCGGGGTTGGGTCCGATCGAGGGCGGAGTGAAACCACACATCACGGTCACCGCCAGCGCAAAAGACATGACGGACCTGCAAGCGTTGAAGGACCTCCTGCCGTCCACCGAAGAACTCGGATTTGCGTGGGCGGATTGGGTGGGCCCGATCAGTATCGATACTGCCCGGATGTTGGCGTGCGACTGCACGGTCACGCGGATTTTGTTGGATGAGAACGGGGTTCCGCTCGAGTGCGGTAAGGAAGCGCGAACGGCGACGGTGCCGCAGCGGCGGGCGTTGGCGGTTCGTGATGGTGGGTGTGCGTTTCCGGGGTGCGGGACACCGTCGGGGTGGTGCGATGCCCATCATATTGTTCACTGGAACGATGGTGGCCCAACGGATCTCGACAATCTGATCTTGTTGTCCGGTCATCATCACCGGACGCTGCATCACACGGAGTGGCGGGTGGAGATCGGGCCGGATCGCAAATCGGTGTTCTACCCACCGATGTCCGTTGATCCGTATCAGCAGCCGATCGGTGGGAACAGCCCACCGACAGCGGCGTGAACCGCGACAACTGACGAATACGCCGGGGCACAACAATCCCCCGGTGTATCCGCATGCAGTGTTGCGGTGGGAGGGGCCCGCACCAATACGATCGGGGGATGAGTTCTCCGCGTGACCTTGCTGCCATCCCGAGTCCTGCGCTCGAGGGCACTGCGCTCACCGTCGTGGTCCCGGTCGGTTCTTTCGAACAACACGGACCGCACCTGCCTCTCGATACCGACACTCGGATCGCGAGAGCAGTCGCACAGGCTCTGCCCGACGTCGTCGTGGCCCCGGCCATCGAATACGGGGCGAGCGGCGAACACGAAGGGTTTGCCGGCACGATTTCGATCGGTGCCGAGGCTATGGAAACCGTCGTCGTCGAATACGGAAGGTCGGCGTTCAGATGGACGAAGCGGGTGCTGTTCGTCAACGGCCACGGCGGAAATGGTCCCGCATTGGCCAAAGCGGTGGCACTTCTGCGGTATGAGGGGCGTGATGCTGCTTGGGCGCCGTGCGCTGTTCCGGGTGCCGACGCGCATGCCGGACACACTGAAACGAGCCTATTGCTGCACCTTTCGCCCGATTTGGTGCACATGAGCCTTGCTGAGACAGGAAATTTGTCTCCTATCGCGGACCTGATGCCAGGAATGCGTTCGGGCGGTATGGTCGCTGTGTCGCAAAACGGCGTTCTCGGCAATCCAGTCGGGGCTACCGCCGAAGACGGCGCATACATCTTCGGTGAGTTGGTAGGACGCGTGACGGATGGACTGGCCCGGTGGGAGCCTGGTCCAGATGGGAGGCTTCGGTGACGACCACGACCGAGTGGGGGCGGACGGTCCACCTGCGACGGCTTTCGAGGCTGCGACGAGTTGCAGCACGACGGGCTACGTCCCTTACGATCATCTGATGCGACCAGCAAGACTCCCCGACGGCTTCGGCATTCGGTTGGACCCCAAGGTGCGCACGTACTCGGGTGGCCGGGTACTCATCGGCGGATCTCCGACGCGGATGCTCAAGCTGGCGCCGACGGCTGCGGCGATGATCGGTGACGGCTTCCTCGAGGTGGTCGATCAGCAGAGCGCTGCGGTTGCGCGACACCTTCTCGATTCAGGTGTCGCGAATCCTCGTCCGATGTCGACGCCGTCCGCTGCCGATGTCACGGTCGTGATTCCGGTCAAGGACAACCAGGCCGGCGTCGAACGCCTATTGCCCGTCCTCAAGGATCTGACCGTCATCGTTGTCGACGACGGTTCGGAAGTGCCGGTGGAGCCCCGTCGCGCCTGCCCGGGCACCGGCACCATCACAGTGGTCCGGCACGAGAGTGCCCGCGGACCCTCGGCAGCGAGAAACTCGGGATTGCGTTCGGCCCAAACACGTTTCGTAGCTTTTCTGGACTCCGACGTCATACCGCGTGCCGGTTGGCTCGAGTTGATGTTGGGTCACTTCAGCGATCCGGGGGTTGCCCTTGTTGCACCCCGCATCGTCGCCCTCGATCCGTACGGGACGGCGCTGGCGCGGTACGAGAACATGCGATCGTCTCTCGACCTCGGACGCAAGGAAGCTGCGGTGAAGTCGGGCAGTCCGGTCGCCTATGTCCCCAGCGCCGCCGTGATCGTCCGGCGCGACGTGGCACTCGAATGCAACGGTTTCGACGAGAGTCTCGAAGTAGCCGAGGACGTCGATTTCTGCTGGCGACTGCAGGCTGCGGGTTGGCGACTGAGGTACGAACCGGTTGCGCATGTCGCCCACGATCATCGAGTTCAGTTCGACAAGTGGTTCGCCAGGAGAGCGTTCTACGGCACGGGTGCGGCGCCGTTGGCTGCAAGACACGAGGGTTCGGTTCCGCCGATGGCGATGTCGTTCTCGACGCTCTTCGCGTGCATCGCCGCCGCAACACTGACCCGTTCCGGTCTTGCCGGCGCACTCGGCGCTTTGCTGTTTACCGTTTACCGGCTGCGAAAGATGTTCACCGGCCTGAGTCAACCCACCCGGATCGCGGCGATCCTCACCGCGCAGGGAGTTGTCGGCGGATTCTGGCAACTCGCCTCGGCAATGTGTCGTCACTACTGGCCCGTGACGCTCCTGGCGGTGATCGCCTCCAGGCGAATCCGGCGGCTGGCCGTCGCTGCAGCAGTCACCGAAGGTTTGGTGGACTGGTATCGCCACCGTGAGCCAGGCGGGCTGGGACCGGTTCGGTACGTCTTCTTCAAACGAGCCGACGACATCGCGTATGGAGCCGGACTCTGGCGTGGCGCATTCGACGCCCGCGACTGGGCGGCGCTGAAACCTCGAATCACCAAGTGACAGAAGCCGACTACGCAGATTTCCTGGTTGTCGGTGGTGGCACGTGTGGTTGCGTGGTCGCAGCCAGGCTCAGTGAAGATCCATCCGCCACGGTGATGCTCCTCGAATCGGGAAGCGGATATCGATCGGCGCTCGAACTCCCGGACGTCCTGGGTGATCCGTACCGACTGCCGGTCGGACCTGCGAGCGAATACACGTGGACCTATCCGGTCGAACTGACGCCGCGTCGGGCGTCCACAATTGCGCGGGGGCGGACACTCGGTGGATCCGGAGCCGTCAACGGTGCGTACTTCACCCGCGCGACCCGTGCTGATTTCGAGAATTGGCCGAGTTCATGGCGATACGACGACGTCTTGCCGTACTTCAAGAAGTCCGAAACGGATCGTGATTTCGAGAGCGAGTTCCACGGGACCGCCGGACCGATCCCGGTCGAGCGTCGAGCGTGGGACCAACTGCATCCACTGAGCGGCGAGTTTCATGCGGCAGCGCTCGGAGCAGGCTTTCCCGACGACGTCGACAAGAATGCGCCGGACTCGTTCGGGGTGGGCCGAGTGCCACTGAACGTGTCGGATCATCGTCGGATCAGTACGGCGATCGGGTATCTGATGCCGGCGTTGCACCGGCCGAATCTGCGGGTGGAATCCGGAGTGAACGTCATTCGTATCGCGTTCTCGGGTACCCGTGCGATCGGCGTCGACGTTCTCGGCGACGGCAATGTCCGACGCATTCGTGCCGACCATGTGGTCGTGTGTTCGGGTGCGGTGGCGACACCGCACATTCTCCTGAATTCCGGTGTTGGTCCAGCGGAACAACTTGTAGGGCAGGGAGTTTCCGTCGTTCTCGATCGACCGGGCGTCGGACAGAACTTCGTCGACCACCCGGAAGTGCTGCTGCCGTACCATTTTTCGAAGCCCCGCACGATTCGATCGCAGACTCCGGTGCTGGAGACAGCCCTCAACCTCGCTGAGATCGAAATTCGTCCGTACACCGCATCTTTCACCGAACTGGTTCCCGGTGTGCCTCGCATGGACCACGGCGTCGGAGTGGTCCTCATGGCGCCGCACAGCCGGGGAAGCATCGAACTGGCATCGCGGGATCCCGCTGGGGCGCCGCGTATTCGGTACAACTACGTCGCGTCGGCGCACGATCGAGCTGCCATTCGGGAAGGGATGCAGATCGCCGAGAATCTTCTCGAGTCGATCGCCGAGACGGGGTTGATCGATCGCCCCGTCGTGGAGTACACCGATGAGTGGGTCGAATCCCGCCTGGGAACGTCGCTTCATATGTCCGGTAGTTGCGTGATGGGTGCCGAGGCGGACCCGTTCGCAGTCGTCGACGGTCGGTGCCGTGTGATCGGCGCGCAAGGACTCAGTATTGTTGACACGTCAATCCTGCCGACGATCCCGACCCGCGGCCCGCATGCGACCGCGGTGATGGTCGCGGAACGAGCAAGCGCCATTCTGCTCGGTGACGAGTGACCGCGAGGGGCGGCAGGCTGGGTCGGCAGTCATACCGAATGGTCGTTCTCGCCTATGGGCTGTGATCGGCGTTACAGTGGTCCACGGAGCGGAGGAACGCAAAATATGGCACGTGAACAGGCTGTGCCCGGCAACCCGTGGGTGGCGGTCAGGCCAGGCGATGACGTCGCGTTACTCGCGCGGCGACTTTCGTCTGCCCATCAGTCGTTCATCGATGCTCGCGGCGTGCCCGGCCAGGGGCTGACCGACGACTCCCATGTCCGCTCGGTCGTACTCGAGTCCTGGATGCGTAGCCGCAACAAGGGGGTAAATCCCGATGTGGTCGGCAACCCTGAGATGCTCGAAGGGTTGGAGCTCGAAAAATATCGCTCCGCGCATCCCATGTCACTGATCCGTCCGGTGATTCGGAAACTCCTGGTGGAAGATGCTGCCGAGACCGGACTACTGATCGCGATCAGTGACGCACACGGTCGATTGCTCTGGGTGGAGGGTGACAACTCGGCCAAGGACAAGGCGTTGTCCATGAACTTCGTCGAAGGCGCCGATTGGAGCGAAGATCGTGTCGGCACCAATGCGCCGGGAACGGCGCTTGCTCTCGATCACTCCGTACAGATTTTCGGATCCGAGCATTTCAACCGAACCGTGCACGACTGGAGTTGTTCGGCCGCACCCGTCCACGATCCCACCACTGGGCAAATCCTTGGTGCCATCGACATCACCGGTGGTCCCAGGGTTGCGGTTCCCGAAGTGCTGTCACTGATCCGTGCAACTGTCGCGGCCGCCGAATCGGAATTGCGATTCCATCTCTTGAACTCGCCCATCCCACTCAGTGCCACGGCTCCGCGCCTCGAAACATTCGGTGCCGGCCGGCCGACGCTGGTTCGCGGCGGTGACCGCATCCCGATTTCGCAGCGTCACGCCGAGATTCTCCTTCTGCTTTCCGAACACCCGGAGGGTCTCAGCTCCGACCACCTTGCGGTCCTGCTCGACGAGGGCGAACTCGACGCAGTGACCATTCGCGCGGAAATGTCGCGGCTTCGTAAGGTTTTCGGTGCCGACCGGCTGGCTTCGCGCCCCTATCGGATCATCACGGAGTTCACGACAGATGTCGGCGAGGTGCGGGCAGCGTTGGATCGAGGCGACGCAGCGACGGCGATGAAACTGTATTCGGGCCCGGTGCTGGCGGGCTCGGCGTCTCCCGGCATCGAAGAGGTGCGGGAAGAACTACGCACCAGGGTCCAGGCAGCTCTGCTGCGTGGAGGTGACGCCAACCTTCTGGCCCGGTGGACCACGTCGGTGCACGGCCGCGAAGACTCAGTCGTGTGGGAGGCCTACCTGTCCACGTTGGATCCTCAATCTCCGCTGTATTCGCAGGTCCAGGCAAGAATTGATCTCCTCGACCGCCAGTTGGGCATCTGAGAATCATCCGCGTTTCTCGCACGCAACGTACTTGCAACGTTGCAACTCCTAGTGTTGTGAATCACACCCCACCGGGGGGTGGGATTGCAGTCACCGATTTGGTGGGTGCGCCCAGGAAGATCACGTTTACATAGGAGCTTGCAATGACCGTGTACGCCCGCCCAGGTACCGCCGACGCGATCATGTCCTTCCAGTCTCGATACGACAACTGGATCGGCAACGAATGGGTTGCTCCGGTCAAGGGTCAGTACTTCGAGAACCCGACACCGGTGACCGGACAGAATTTCTGTGATGTGGCTCGTTCCACCGCAGAAGACATCGAACTCGCTCTCGACGCAGCGCACGCAGCAGCTCCGGCCTGGGGCAAGACCTCGGTCGCCGAGCGCGCGATCATCTTGAACAAGATCGCTGATCGTATGGAGGAGAACCTCGAATCCATCGCACTCGCCGAGTCGTGGGACAACGGCAAGCCGATCCGCGAGACCCTCAACGCCGACATTCCGCTCGCCATCGATCACTTCCGATACTTCGCGGGAGCTATTCGCGCGCAGGAAGGTTCGCTCTCGGAGATCAACTCCGACACCGTGGCGTACCACTTCCACGAGCCGCTCGGCGTAGTCGGCCAGATCATTCCGTGGAACTTCCCGATCCTCATGGCCGTGTGGAAGCTTGCCCCCGCCCTCGCTGCCGGCAATGCCATCGTGCTCAAGCCTGCCGAGCAGACGCCAGTCTCGATCCTGCACCTCATCGGCATCATCGGTGACCTGCTGCCTGCCGGTGTTCTCAACATCGTCAACGGCTTCGGCGTCGAGGCCGGAAAGCCGCTCGCGTCCAGCCCGCGTATCAAGAAGATCGCGTTCACCGGTGAGACCACCACCGGTCGCCTGATCATGCAGTACGCGTCGCAGAACCTCATCCCCGTCACCCTCGAACTCGGTGGCAAGAGCCCCAACATCTTCTTCTCCGACGTTCTCGCCTCAAACGACGACTACCAGGACAAGGCACTCGAGGGCTTCACGATGTTCGCCCTCAACCAGGGCGAGGTCTGCACCTGCCCGTCACGTTCGCTGATCCAGGAAGACATCTTCGACGAGTTCCTCGCGATGGCAGCCATCCGCACCAAGGCTGTGCGCCAAGGGGATCCGCTCGACACCGACACCATGATCGGTGCCCAGGCCAGCAACGATCAGCTCGAGAAGATCCTCTCGTACATCGAGATCGGCAAGGCCGAAGGCGCTAAGGTCATCACCGGTGGTGAGCGAGCCGAACTCGGCGGAGACCTGTCCGGCGGCTACTACGTCCAGCCGACGGTGTTCACCGGCAACAACAAGATGCGCATCTTCCAGGAAGAGATCTTCGGACCCGTCGTCTCGGTCACCTCGTTCAAGGACTACGACGAGGCCATCGAAATCGCCAACGACACGCTCTACGGTTTGGGCGCCGGTGTCTGGTCCCGCGACGGCGGAGTTGCTTACCGCGCAGGCCGCGACATCCAAGCCGGTCGCGTCTGGACCAACACGTACCACCAGTACCCGGCACACGCCGCTTTCGGTGGATACAAGCAGTCCGGCATCGGCCGCGAGAACCACCTGATGATGCTCTCGCACTACCAGCAGACCAAGAACCTCCTGGTCAGCTACGCCCAGAAGGCTCAGGGCTTCTTCTGATCTACCCACCGGCACCCGTGAGCCCCTCGCTGCGGGTGCCGGTGAGCAAGACTGCAACACGCGAAACCTGCACAAACACACGGAGGTTGGAATGAGCGCCACGGACGCACCCGATACCGGCGCCGTTCCACCCCGGTTGGTGACCACCGCTGGGGCGGCTGACCTCCTGCGCCGCCTCAGCGGGACTCACGGCGAACTGATGATGCATCAATCCGGCGGATGCTGCGACGGCTCGGCCCCGATGTGTTATCCCTCAGGCGAATTCATCGTCGGGGACCGTGACGTACTACTCGGAATCGTCGATCTCCGACTTGCTGTCGGAGAGACTCCCGAAGACCTTCCCACCGGAACCGACGCTGTACAGGTCTGGATTTCCGGATCACAGTTCGAAGCCTGGAAGCACACCCAGTTGGTACTGGACGTCGTGCCCGGCCGCGGCAGTGGATTCAGCCTGGAGTCTCCTGAAGGATTCAGATTCCTCAGTCGAGCAAGGGCATTCACACCGGACGAAAACGAAGCACTCGGCGCGTCGAGCATTCTCGTGGGCGCTGATTGGGAAGCGGGCGTGCGTCCTTTGCCCCCGACGGTTCCCCAGGTGGTCGCCGAGGCCGTCGACGCCTGCCCGGTGCCGGGCGCGGCCGCCCGATCCTGAGAACGGCAGCCTGAAGAAGATCTGAACAGACTCGGGGCCGCTCACATGACAGCCAGTTAACAGCACGGTCATCTCCAGGCGACCTTCTCCGTACATCGCCCACATACCGTTCATTTCACGCGACGCATCCACCGTGCGTCGTCTCATTCTTGACCGATTCAGAGGATGGACATGTCTCTTTCCGACCACGCAACCGGCAAAAACGCCGGTGCCGCGGGTGCACACCACGACGGCGCAGACTTCCATGCGGAAGACAATTCGTATCTGGAGAAACGAACACTCCGAAAGGGAACAGCAGGGTGGGTGCTGCTTGCGGGGTTGGGTGTCAGCTATGTGATTTCCGGTGACTACGCCGGCTGGAACAACGGTCTGGCCGAAGGTGGTTTCGGTGGCCTTCTCATCGCGGCGGTTGTCATCGCGGGTATATACCTGGCGATGGTGCTCGGTATGGCCGAGATGTCGTCGGCACTTCCTGCCGCTGGTGGTGGATACACGTTTGCCAGACGGGCCATGGGGCCCTGGGGCGGATTTGCCACCGGCACAGCAATTCTCATCGAGTACTCGATAGCACCCGCAGCGATCGCGACCTTCATCGGTGCGTACGTCGAGTCCCTGAACCTGTTCGGGATCACCGACGGCTGGTGGGTGTACCTCGCGGTGTACGCGATCTTCATCGGCATTCACCTCACCGGCGCCGGTGAGGCACTCAAGGCGATGTTCATCATCACCGCCATTGCACTCGTCGGCCTGGTCGTGTTCGCGGTTTCGGCTGTCGGCCTTTTCGATTCGTCCAACCTCACCGATATCGCCGTCGACACCAGCGCAGTCGGATCGTCGTCGTTCCTGCCATTCGGTCTGCTCGGAATCTGGGCCGCCGTGCCCTTCGCGATCTGGTTCTTCCTTGCGGTCGAAGGTGTACCGCTGGCCGCCGAGGAAGCACGTGAGCCGGAGAAGAACGTCCCCCGCGGCATCATCATCAGCATGTTGATCCTGATCGTCACAGGCGCAACGGTTCTCTTCCTCGCCACCGGTGCGCTCGGCGCAGACGCCCTGTCCACCTCCGGAAATCCGCTCGTCGAGGCTCTGGGGGACAGCGGAGCGGCAAAGGCCGTCAACTACATCGGACTTGCCGGTCTGGTCGCGAGCTTCTTCTCGATCATGTACGCCTACTCACGCCAGACGTTTGCGCTCTCCCGCGCCGGCTATCTGCCGAAGAACCTGTCGGTGACCAACAAGCGCAAGGCCCCCACTCTCGCGCTCGTCGTACCCGGAATCATCGGCTTCGCGCTCTCACTCACCGGTGAAGGTGCAATGTTGCTCAACATGGCGGTGTTCGGCGCGGCAGTAAGCTACGTCCTGATGATGGTGAGTCACATCGTTCTTCGTAAGCGTGAGCCGAACATGCCGCGCCCGTACCGCACGCCCGGCGGTATCGCCACCACCTCGTTTGCGCTCGTGATCGCGGCAGTGTCGGTGGTGGCCACCTTCCTGGTCGATCCCGTTGCGGCATTGCTGACGTTGGTTGCCTTCGGAGTTCTGATGGCGTACTTCGGTCTCTACAGTCGTCACCACCTTGTTGCCAACTCGCCGGACGAGGAGTTTGCTGTACTTGCACAGGCGGAAGAAGAATTGGGATGAGTCGCGGGATGGCCAAGTATCACCAGCAGGTATCCGGAACCAACTACTCGTTCGACGGTCTCGTCGATCTGATGGCAAAAGCGACACCACTGCGGTCGGGTGACGAACTAGCCGGTTGCGCGGCAAGCTCCGACGCCGAACGTGCTGCTGCTCAATGGGTTCTGGCTGATCTTCCGTTGACGGTGTTCCTCGAAGATCTGTTGGTTCCGTACGAGGACGACGAGGTAACCAGGCTCATCATCGACAGCCACGATCGCCTGGCCTTTGCGCCGGTGGCGCACCTGACTGTCGGCGGACTACGAGACTGGTTGCTCGAGACCGCGTCGGCGCCGGAAGCTTCCGCACGGTTGTCCGCCGTAAGTCCCGGGCTCACCCCCGAGATGGTTGCGGCGGTCAGCAAGATCATGCGCAATCAGGACCTGATCGCCGTCGCGAAGGCCATCACCGTGACCGCGGGGTTCCGTACGACCATCGGACTGCCCGGCCGGCTGAGCACCCGACTCCAGCCAAACCACCCGACAGACGATCCACGCGGCATCGCGGCGGCCACATTGGACGGTCTCCTGATGGGATGTGGCGACGCCGTCATCGGTATCAACCCCGCGACGGACTCACCCCAGGCCACCTCGGATCTGCTCCACCTGCTCGACGACATCCGTCAGCGATTCGAGATCCCGACTCAGTCGTGCGTGCTCTCGCACGTGACCACCACGATCGGACTGATCGAATCGGGGGTGCCGGTCGATCTTGTCTTCCAATCGATTGCCGGTACCGAAGGCGCCAATTCCGGTTTCGGAGTGAACATTCCGCTCCTGCGTGAGGGCAACGAGGCCGGGCGCTCCTTGAACCGCGGAACGGTCGGCAACAACGTCATGTACCTGGAGACGGGGCAGGGGTCCGCCCTCAGCTCAGGTGCCCACTACGGCACCGGCGGAGCCCCGGTCGATCAGCAGACACTCGAGACCAGGGCATACGCAGTGGCACGTGATCTCGAACCGCTGCTGGTCAACACGGTGGTCGGCTTCATCGGTCCCGAGTATCTCTACGACGGCAAGCAGATCATTCGCGCGGGCTTGGAGGATCACTTCTGCGGAAAACTCCTCGGGCTGCCGATGGGAGTGGACGTCTGCTACACCAACCACGCCGAAGCCGATCAAGACGACATGGACAACCTGCTCACCTTGCTGGGCGTCGCCGGCGCGGCGTTCGTGATCGCGGTGCCCGGCGCCGACGACGTGATGCTCGGCTATCAAAGTCTGGCGTTCCACGACGCGCTGTATGTGCGTAAGGTTCTCGGTTTGCAGCCCGCCCCGGAGTTCGAGACCTGGCTCCACAACTTGGGGATGACCGACGCAAACGGTCGGGTTCTTCCGATCGATGCCGAAATGTCGCCGTTGCGGGCTTTGACGGTGAACTCATGACCGAAGATCAGGCACCGATCCTCGATTTCTGGGGTCCACTGCGCAAGACCACACAATCGCGTATCGGGCTGGGGCGTGCCGGAGATTCGTTGCCCACCAAGCGGGTTCTCGAATTCAAGGCAGCTCACGCCGCAGCCCGCGACGCGGTCCACGAGCCACTCGACTCCGAGACGCTTGCCAGTCGGGTCGAAGGGGTGGGCATCGGGGCGCCGGTGGTGGTGGCGAGCAGCGTCTCCACCCGCAGTGAGTATCTTCGGAGACCTGACCTGGGGCGCCAACCGGCTGACCTGGGTGCGATCTCGAGTTCCGACAAGGAAATCGGGTTCATCCTCGCCGACGGACTCTCGCCGCGAGCACTGATGGACCACGGCGAGCAATTACTGTCTGCGTTGGTCACGGTGTTGGGGGAGCGGTACTCGATCGCGCCGCCGGTGATCGCCACGAATGCCCGTGTGGCACTGGGTGATCACATCGCTGCCGCGATGGGAGTGCAGACGGCGATCGTCCTGATCGGCGAACGTCCAGGGCTCTCCGTTGCGGACAGCGTCGGGATCTATCTGACTCACCTTCCGCGCGTCGGTCGTACCGACGCGGATCGAAACTGCATTTCCAATGTCCACCCACCCGAGGGACTCGGATACGAGCAGGCTGCTCGTGTCGTCCTGGGATTGGTGACGGGAGCGCGCCAGTTGGGCCGCTCCGGCGTCGACCTCAAGGACACCTCTCGCGCCGACGCCGTTGCGTCGGGAGAAGTGCTGACGCTCGATTAATTGACGGAATTGGCAGATTTCTGCGTCAGAGATACAGCACGCGATACTTGAGGCTGCCCTGGAGTTTGCCGACGAGATTGCCGGCGTGAACGAACCACCTTCCACGCGGAATTGGAGAGAACCTGCTCGGAACAAGCGGATTGAAAAGCAGAAGCGCGAGTAAAGTAGTTCCAAGGGTTCTCATTGGGGTACGGCGGTGACCGAATTCTCGAAAATGTGAGTAGAGCTGGGCTGACGCCATCCCGTATGCGCGCGTCTGATTCCACGTTTCGCGATAAGTGCTGCGCAGGCGATACGCGACGACTGCCTCGGGTGCGTGAGCCAACTTCATTCCTGCCAATTGGAGGCGCCAGCTGAGATCGATGTCTTCACCGGAGTTCACGTAGCGAAGATCGAAACCGTCGACCTGGTCGAAGGCAGATCGCCAAATACCGAATGTGCAGGTTATTCCGTAGGGAAGAAAATCATCGCTGCCGAACTGTGTGTTCGTAAACGTGCGCCATGAAGCTACCTCGGCGGAGTTGATCGACATTGTTTCTACAACTCCACCAACTGCATGCGCGTTCGCCGCAGCATGTGTAAGAGCTGTGAGCCAAGACGGGTGAACACGATCGTCTGCGTCGCAGAATGCGATGAAGTCGCCACGTGCGGCCGAAACACCTACGTTGCGTGCGTACCCACCGCCTCGGGCGGAGGACGCATCGATTAGTCGTAGAGTCAGTGACTGAGAAAGCACATGGTTTGCGATGTGCGTACCAAGGCCATCACTGGACCCGTTATCGGCAACAAGGACCTCGAATGCGCCTTCATAGTCCTGCTCGGAGAGGGCAGTGAGTTGTTCGTCGATGTGATCCATTGCATTGAACGCGGGGATCACCACCGAGACTAGTCGGGGAATCACCTGGGTAAAGATATCGTAAGAAAGGGAACTTTGCCCTGTTTCCGAATTTTGGTAAACGGCAACGCATCATTCAGCCGCTGGATTGTGATCTTATTCTTTCAGGCCCCTTGTCGGGCTGCGGAAACCCAGGGGTGTCCGCTGTGATGCTGGAGCCGCAGAGGCGGCACGTGAGTAGGAGAAATCGATGGCCTTCGCTGGCAATGTGGACGAGTTGGCACTGCTCCAAGCAGTACGTCTCAAGGAGCGGGTCGGAGCGGTCGTCCTGGCCGAGCACCTGGGCGTCAGCTCGGCTTCCGGTCAAGCTGCGTACGACGCACTTGTCGCGCAGGGCAAAGCGGTCGAAGCGGAAAACGCCATCAGCCTGACCGAGAAAGGTTTGGCAGAACTCGAAGATCAGTTGGACGCCGAGCGCGTCTCGATCGACGAGGACTCCATCGGTGAGGTGTACGAGGCGTTCCTTCCCTTGGACGAAGAGTTCGCCGCGCTCATCGATGACGCAGATGCGGATTCCCTTGCAGAGTTGGATCGCCGGGCTGCAAACCTGTTCGACGATCTGTCGGCATTCGTTCCGCGGTTGTCTCGTTACCAGGATCTCTTCTCGGATGCTCTCGCGAAAGTGAAAGCGGGGGAGTCCAAGTGGATTTCCGAACCGATCATCGACTCCTACGCCACGGTGTGGGGCGAGATCCGTCAGGAACTGTTCGGGGCTGCCGGTAAGGCTTGATCCGTAGCGTTGCACCGTGACGCCGTTTCTCGAGGGCCGTCCGATTCGTGAGAACGAATCGGACGGCCTGCGGCATGTCGAGGGTCGTGAAACTCGTTACCATTGCATACAAGTCGTGACCGACATCACTCGTACCCCCTTTCGGGGGTAGTGCGGGGGTGAGCCACATCACTACCTTTCCTCCTATCGACGGTGATGCCCACAGGGCGACACCACGGGACCACGGAGGAATCGAGTGACCACAGTCTCTCCCACAGGCGGCACCAGTGCCGCCGGCGCCGGGGGTGCGAGTGCCGCAGGTGCGACGCAGCCCCCGCAGAACACCACCAGTGTGCGGCGCGTCGCAATCGCGAGTTGTATCGGCACGACTATCGAGTTCTACGACTTCTTCATCTACGGAACCGCTGCGGCACTTGTCTTTCCGACGGTGTTCTTCCCCGCGCTCGGTGCCACTGCGGGAACTGTCGCATCGTTTGCGACTTTCGCAGTCGCATTCATTGCCCGGCCCGTCGGCGCAATGTTGTTCGGACACTTCGGTGATCGCATCGGTCGCAAGAAGACGCTGATCTCGACGCTCCTGCTCATGGGTATCTCGACGCTCCTGATCGGCTTGCTGCCGGGTGCTGCAACCATCGGTGTCGCGGCCCCGATCATCTTGGTGCTCTTGCGATTCGGCCAAGGTTTCGCGGTCGGTGGTGAGTGGGCAGGCGCAACCTTGCTCACGGCGGAATACGCTCCACCGGGCAAACGTGGTCTGTATGCGATGTTCCCGCAGCTCGGCCCTGCAATCGCCTTCGTTCTCTCGAGCAGTACCTTCCTCATCACCGGCGCTGTTCTCGGCGACACCAACCAGGCTTTCCTCGACTACGGCTGGCGTATCCCGTTCCTGTTCTCCATCGTGTTGGTCGGCATCGGCCTCTACATGCGACTCGCTATCGAGGAGACTCCCGTCTTCAAGGCGGAGCAGGCAGAGCGCGTCGCTGAGCAGAAGAACGAAGCACCACGCACCCTCCCGTTCCTGGATGCTTGGCGGTTCCAGACCAAGGAGATCCTGCTCTCGGCAGGCGCCCTGGCTTGCCTGTTCGCGTTTTTCTACATGGGCACGGCTTTCCTGACGAGCTACGGAACAAAGACCCTCGGCTTCTCCCGTCCGTTCGTCCTGTCGGTCGGTATCGCTTCCGCGGTTGTCTTCGGTGCGGCGATCGTCGTTTCCGCTCTGTACTCGGACCGCATCGGGCGCCGCAAGGTCATCATGATCTCGTGTGGTCTGGCCGTCGTCTGGGCGCTGGTGCTGTTCCCGCTCCTCGACACGGGATCGCCGATCGCGTTCATCATCGGAATGTTCGGCACGCTCATGATCTTCGGAATCGCCTACGGCCCCTGCGGTGCGCTGCTTCCGGAAATGTTCCAGACCCGCTACCGCTACACCGGTGCCGGCCTCGGCTACAACCTCGCCGGAGTGCTCGGTGGGGCGGTGCCGCCGCTGATCGCCGCACCGCTGGCCTCGGCCTACGGGAGCATGGCCATCGGAGTCATGCTGGCGATCCTGGGCGTGTTGAGCCTGATCTGCACCTGGGCACTCGTGGAGACCAAGGACCACGCGCTGTAACCACTGTGCGCCTTTATTAACCGCCGGCGGTTAATAAAGGCGCACAGCAGGCGGGTGGGGTGTCCGGACTCTGAACAGTTACGGCCACCCCGCACCGGGAAGTATGTCGTGCATCACACCGAATCGAGTAAATTCGTAGATGAGAGGGTCCGCTGCGGCGGTCCCTCTCATAGGTGCCTGAACAGGCAACCGGAGAGGACAGAACACATGAGTACGCCGCTGCCCAGCTATACGTCCGGAGTATGGGACGGTCCGATGCTGGGCGACACCATCGGAGACAACCTCGATCGCACGGTTGCCGCACACGGCGACCGCGATGCGTTGATCGACCACGCCAGCGGTCGACGATGGACGTACCGGGAGTTCGCCGAGCAGGTGAACGGGCTCGCTGCCGGACTACTTTCCCGTGGTGTGGGGAAGGGTGATCGGGTAGGGATCTGGGCTCCCAACTGTCCGGAATGGGCGTTCACGCAATACGCGACGGCAAAGATCGGCGCGATCCTGGTCAACATCAATCCGGCGTACCGCTCGCACGAGTTGCAGTACGTGCTCGAGCAGGCCGGGATCTCGACGCTGGTGTCTGCGGCCAGCTTCAAGACCTCGGACTACGCGTCGATGATCGAGACGGTGCGGCCGCAGTGCCCGGATCTGACGTCGGTGCTCCTGCTCGGTTCACCCGAGTGGGACGCGGTGCTTGCAGACGGCTTGGCGGCGCAGGCAAGCGATCCGGCTCCGCTCGCCGCAGCCCAGGCCGCGTTGTCGGCCGACGATGCGATCAACATCCAATACACCTCGGGTACTACCGGTTTCCCGAAGGGCGCGACGCTCAGTCACCACAACATCCTCAACAACGGCTATTTCGTCGGCGAGTTGTGCCACTACAGCGAGGTCGATCGGGTGTGCATCCCGGTGCCGTTCTACCACTGCTTCGGCATGGTGATGGGCAACCTTGCGTGCACCAGTCACGGTGCTGCCATGGTCATTCCGGGTCCGGCTTTCGATCCGCGTGCTTCGCTCGAAGCCGTTCAGGCCGAAAAGTGCACGTCCCTCTACGGCGTTCCGACGATGTTCATCGCGGAGTTGGCGTTGCCGGACTTCGACAGCTTCGATCTGTCGTCCCTTCGCACCGGCATCATGGCGGGCTCGCCCTGCCCGGTCGAGGTGATGAAGCAGGTCATCGATCGCATGGGCATGTCGGAGGTGTCCATCTGCTACGGCATGACGGAGACCTCGCCGGTGTCGTTGCAGACCCGCTCGGACGATTCGATCGAGCAGCGCACCGAAACGGTCGGACGGGTAGGGCCGCATCTCGAGATCAAGATCGTCGATCCGGCAACCGGATTGACGGTGCCCCGTGGCGAGCCGGGTGAACTGTGCACGCGTGGTTACTCGGTCATGCTCGGATACTGGGAGAACCCGGAGAAGACCGCCGAGGCGATCGACGCTGCCCGGTGGATGCACACCGGAGACATCGGAGTCATGGACGAGGCCGGATACGTCGCCATCACGGGACGCATCAAGGACATGGTCATCCGCGGTGGCGAGAACGTCTATCCGCGTGAGATCGAGGAGTTCCTCTACACCCACCCCGACATTCTCGATGCGCAGGTCATCGGTGTACCCGACGCAAAGTACGGCGAGGAATTGATGGTGTGGGTCCAGATGCGCGAAGGTGCAGATGATCTCGACGCCGATTCGGTCCGCGCGTTCTGCACCGGCAAGCTCGCGCACTACAAGATTCCGCGGTACGTCCATGTCGTCGAAGAGTTCCCGATGACAGTCACGGGCAAGGTCCGCAAGATCGCGATGCGAGAACAGGCGATCGAATTGATCGGTCAGGCCTGAGAGTATGTCCGCGAACCCAGGGGAGCGTGAGCCGGTACGCCCTGAGATCGCGCTCTCCTGGAAGCGTTCTCGACTCAGTGGCCTCGACCCGTCGTCGGCCATCGCCGTGGACACCGAGGAGCAGGACGGTGAGTCTCGTCTGCTCCGGGCCGCCGCACCCGTGCTCGACGAAGTTTCGCAACAGATCGCGGGCACCGGTTTCTGCGTGCTGCTTGCTGATCGCGAATGCCGCGTGGTCGCTTCGGTGTACTCCGACAGTCGCGTCGAGCGAACGATCGAGCGGTTGGGTGTCGTCAACGGTTCACGCTTCGGTGAAGAGCACGCCGGCACCAACGCGCTCGGTACGCCCCTCGAGGTCGGACGAAGCGTGGTGATCCACGGTGACGAGCATTTCCTCGACAGCCTCAAGGGTTTGAGCTGCTACGGACAGCCGATCCTGCATCCCGTCACACGTCGTGTCGAAGGCATTCTCGACATGACCGGCGTTGTCTCGCAGGCCAACCCACTGTTCGCGCCCTTCCTTGCGCGTGCTGCAGCGGACATCGAGAAACGGCTGCTCGAAGGCTCGAAAGCATCGGAGCAGCGGCTGGTCGACGCATTCCAGCGAGTTTCACATCAGCGCCACATTGCCGTCGCGGCCATCGGCGACGACATCCTGCTGAGCAACCGAACCGCTTTGGATCTGCTCGACACCGCAGACCATGTATCGCTCCGTTCCTTGATTGCCGACCTGAATCCGGACCAATCACGATTGGTGACAGTCGAATTGGCGTCCGGCGCGCTGGCGCGAGTTCAAGCCGACCGGATTTCCGGGGCTGACGGTGGTGCGCTCTTCCTGGTCGAACCACTCCAACGGGAACGGGCACCGATCCGCAGAACGCACGAGCGGGCACCGTCTCCGGGCGAACGACTGCGGCGCGACCTGATGCGGGCGCGGGCAACCTCTGCCGCCGTGGCGATCTCGGGTGAAGCGGGATCCGGCCGAACCTCGGCAGCATCGGATGTCGTCGGCAGTGTCGATGCGAGTTGGCTCGATGCCACGCGAATCGCGTTCGACGGCCGTGAGCAGTGGGTCACCGATCTCGTGCGAGCAGCCCGTAAGCGTTCGGGCGTGGTCGTGATCGAACAGGTACAACTCCTTCCTGACTCGGTGTTGCCGCTGGTCGCAGACCTGATCGACGCCAGCGCCGAGGGGCCGAAAATCGTACTGACCAGCGGAGCGGCAGTTGATCTTCCGCCGACCATCGCCGCGCTGCTCTCACGATGCGCCTCCCGGGTTGTCATCACCCCACTGCGCGAGCGACAGGCTGAGATCGCCGAGTTGGCACAAGTCATGTTGGAGGGGATCTCACCAGAACTGAGATTGACCGCCAGCGCTGCCGAAGCACTCGCGGCGGCCAACTGGCCGGGCAACCTGGCCGAATTGCGCGTCGTGTTGAATCGCGCCTCGGATGAACGCTCGAGCAATCGCATCGACGTCGCTGATCTGCCCGAGGACTATCGCACCACGACCAAGGTGTCGCGGTTGGCAGGGCGGGAGAAAGCCGAGCGCCAGGCGATCATCGGAGCGTTGAAAGACTGCGGCGGCAACAAGGTTCACGCGTCGGCGCAACTCGGAATCAGCCGAAGCACTCTCTACACACGGATGCGGGCGCTCGACATCACTGTGTAGTTTGCTGTCCGACTTCAGTTGTACAAAGTTCGGACAGTTAGCACCCCTAGAAGCGCGGAAGTATGGCGTGCATCACATTCGCACCTCACTACTTCAGGGGAGTTTCCGATGACGGCAGTAGCCGAACACACCATCAGTTCCGCGGTACAGGGTTTCCTGAACGGACCGAAGAAGCTCTACATCGGCGGCGAATTCGTCGACGCCGCTTCGGGTCAGACCTTCGCGACGTACAACCCGGCTGACGGACAGAAGCTCGCAGACGTGGCACACGGTCAGGCCGAAGACATCGACCGCGCGGTACGTGCCGCTCGAACGGCTTTCGAGGACGGCCCCTGGTCACGTATGAAGGCAAACGAGCGCGAGCGGATGATCTGGCGCGTCGGCGACATTCTCAGTGCTCGTGCCGAGGAATTCGGTCAGCTCGAAGCTCTCGACAACGGCAAGTCCGTTGCCATCGCCACCGCCGTCGACGTGGCTTGGGCCGCAGACGTTTTCCGCTACTACGCGGGTTGGGCCACCAAGATCGAAGGCAGCACCGTCAACGTGTCGATGCCCTTCTCTCCGGGCGGCGAGTTCCACGCCTACACCCTGCGTGAGGCGATCGGCGTCTGTGGACTGATCGTGCCGTGGAACTTCCCGCTGCTGATGTCGTCGTGGAAGCTCGCCCCCGCGCTCGCCGCCGGCAACACGGTGATCCTCAAGCCCGCTGAGCAGACCCCGCTCACCGCACTGCTTCTCGCGGAGGTCTTCGAAGAAGCAGGCTTCCCGCCCGGCGTCGTCAACATCGTTCCCGGCTTCGGCGATGCAGGTGCTGCTCTGTCCGGCCACGACGACGTGGACAAGGTTGCGTTCACCGGTTCCACCGAGGTGGGTAAGAAGATCGTCGACGCCGCCAAGGGCAATCTGAAGAAGGTTACGCTCGAGCTCGGTGGCAAGAGCCCCAATATCGTGTTCGCCGACGCCGATTTCGATTCCGCGGTGGAGGGTTCGCTCAACGCGTGGCTGTTCAACCACGGACAGTGCTGCGTTGCGGGTACTCGTCTGTACGTCGAGGACACCATCTTCGAGAAGTTCACCGAGGCCGTCGCGCACGCAGCGAGCCAGGTCAAGATCGGACCCGGCCTCGATCCCACCACCCAGCTCGGACCGCTGGTCTCGCAGGAGCAGTTCGACAAGGTGACCGGCTACCTGCGTGAGGGAATCGCCGACGGCGCACGTGCACTGACGGGCGGCAACCGCTGGGGCGATCAGGGCTACTTCGTCGAGCCGACCGTCTTCGTTGACGTCAAGCCCGAATTCTCCATCGTTCAGGAGGAGATCTTCGGACCCGTCGTGGCGGCGCTGCCGTTCAACGCGGACGACGGACCGATCACTGCCGCAAACGATTCCATCTACGGCTTGGCCGCCGGCATCTGGACCCGGGACATTTCCAAGGCTCACCGCACGGCGAAGCGCTTGAAGGCCGGCTCGGTGTGGATCAACCAGTACAACGGCTTCGACACTGCAATGCCCTTCGGTGGATACAAGCAGTCCGGCTGGGGCCGCGAGCTCGGCGCTTCGGCTATCGATCTCTACACCCAGACCAAGGCCGTCAACATCGCTCTCTGACCGACCCCATCGCTCATTCTCTCGTCCGACAATCAAGGAGATCACCAGTGAAGACCAAAGCTGCTGTACTGCTCGAGCCCGGAAAGCCTTTCGAGATCATGGAACTCGACCTCGACGGCCCGGGTGTGGGTGAGGTACTGATCAAGTACACCGCTGCCGGACTGTGCCATTCGGATCTGCACCTGACCGACGGTGATCTCCCGCCGCGTTACCCGATCGTCGGCGGACACGAAGGCTCGGGCATCATCGAAGAGGTCGGCCCAGGCGTCACGAAGGTCAAGCCGGGCGACCATGTCGTGTGTAGCTTCATCCCCAACTGCGGCACCTGCCGCTACTGCTCGACCGGTCGCCAGAACCTCTGCGACATGGGTGCCACCATCCTCGAAGGCTCGATGCCCGACGGTTCCTTCCGTTTCCACGGCAACGGAATGGATTTCGGCGGAATGTGCATGTTGGGAACGTTCTCCGAGCGGGCCACCATTTCTCAGCACTCGGTAGTCAAGATCGACGACTGGCTTCCCTTGGAGACGGCAGTGGTCGTCGGCTGCGGCGTGCCGTCGGGTTGGGGAACTGCCGTCAACGCAGGCAACCTCCGCGCCGGTGACACCGCGGTGATCTACGGCATCGGTGGCCTCGGCATCAATGCCGTTCAGGGTGCGGTTTCGGCCGGCTGCAAGTACGTCGTTGTGGTCGATCCGGTTGCTCTCAAGCGTGAGACCGCACTGAAGTTCGGTGCAACCCATGCCTTTGCAGACGCCGAGAGCGCTGCTGCCAAGGTCAACGAGCTGACGTGGGGACAGGGTGCCGACGCTGCGCTCATCCTTGTCGGCACCGTCGACGAGGACGTGGTCAGTGCAGCGACGGCAGTGATCGGCAAGGGTGGCACCGTGGTGATCACGGGACTCGCCGACCCCGCCAAGCTGACCGTTCACGTGTCGGGTACCGACCTGACGCTGAATCAGAAGACGATCAAGGGCACGTTGTTCGGGTCCATGAATCCGCAGTACGACATCGTGCGACTGCTGCGTCTCTACGATGCCGGTCAGCTCAAGCTCGACGAACTGATCACCAACACCTACAGCCTCGAAGACGTCAACAAGGGCTACCAGGATCTACGTGACGGCAAGAACATCCGTGGCGTGATCATTCACGACAAGTAACCCCAAGTGCTGTGCGCCTTTATTAACCGCCCGCGGTTAATAAAGGCGCACAGCACTATTTCTTGGCTTTCGACAAAATCTGCATCAACTGAAGTAGCGCCGAGAACTTCGCGAACACCGAACGCGAGACCACCGGACCGAAAGACGCGGTGTCGGTCGCATCGAATGCGTCGAGCAGATCCCGAAAGCTTTCGATCTGCTTGATCATCGCGTCCAGGTCGACGTGCGTGACGGCGTCGGCTTCGCGCAGAGCGAGCAGGTACTGCGGCGCCGTCACCAAGGCGACCGCCGGTATCTTCCGCTCGAACAATGGTTCACCCTCACCGAAATGAATGACCGGTCCCGGCGCCACGATTCGGCGATCGCCCGCCCCGATGTCGCGCCACAGCGGTGCAACGATGTCGTGTACTTCCCGACTCGTCGCGTAGAGCAGTTCCGGTTCCGGAGTGGTCTCCAACGAATAGCTGCCGGTCGAGGTGTTCTCTGTATCACCCAGTGCGCCGAGGTGTTCGATTGCGATCCCCGCTACTGCGCGCGCCTGACCGTCTTCGCCGTTCCACATCTCGGGGTGCGCTTCGAGCCAGGTGGACGTTGCCTGTCCGTGCTTGGACACCGCTGGAATGCGAAGGTGGCCGGTCGTCAGCACAAAAACGTACGACCGTCGATGCGGCTGCGCGACGGCGTGACGCGCCAAGGCCAACATTCCCAGATGCCCGTTCTCCTCGACGCCGTTGGTTCCGTCGCTGTGAGTGATGAGCAGAATCGTCTCTTCCGGTGATGTCCCCGGGGATACCGCCCACACCGTGTCGGTCCGGGTGTCCGGATGCAGAGTTGCATCCAGAACCAGAGTGGCCCGCTGGCCGGAACGAGCTGCAGCGACAACCTTCCTGCCCTCGTCGCCGGCCACCCAGACGGCGGGGATGTCGTGGTACGGCTGCGTGAACGGAAGATATTGTCCCAGTGCGTTGTCCGGAGCGATGTCACGCCACACCGCGATCACGCCGAGGACACCGGCCTTGCGGGCCTTGTCGAGCTTCGGGCCCAGAAGTGTTGCGGAGAGAACCGGATTTCGAAGTGTCTCGTCGGTGGCGATCGGGCCCCACTCGCTGACCAGTAGCTTGCGGGGGAGATCGATGTGCGGGACCTCGATCACTGCGATCGCGCCCTTGGCCGCCGACCACTTGGGGCGTCGCGCGCTGACGTAGACCAGGGGAGCGGAGATTCCCTGTGGCCCGGTCAATCCGGAGTAGGGGAATGCGGACGAAACTCTGATCGGTCCCGTCGGCAATTCGATGCGAAGTCCGTCAGGTGTCGCCGGCAGATCCCAGCGTTCGAAAGTGTGTGAATCACGCCGGACGTCGAGGCCCAGTTCGGTCAGTTCGTTCGCGACTTCTTCCACCACCTCGTGGTGTGCAGGAGAGCCCGTCAATCGTGGGCCCAGCGCGTCGAGTCGCTGTTGGCCGGCAAGGAGGAGATCGCGATCGACGGCCTGGCCGTGATTCATGGGATTGCCTTTCGTACTACGCGACGTCTGCTCTGGTGAGGCGCCTGCCCGTGTCGTGTCCACGGTACCGAGCGGTCTGAAAAGGAGACGGAGAGCGCGCCGGATATGCCGTTTTCGCAGATATAACAGGTGCCAACGAGCCGGTCGGTCCGTACCGTATGACCTTGGCACCGAAAGACTCCGTGTTCTTCGGACAGACCAGTCCACGGCGAGAGAGGCCTACGTTGGCTACGTATCTTTACAGGTTGGGGAAGTTCGCTTTCCGCCACAAGTATCTTGTGGTGGCCGCGTGGATTATCGTGATCGCGGTGGTGGGGGGCGCTATCAGCGCCACAAATCCGACGTTCTCCAAAGAATTCAACCTTCCGGGCACCGATTCACAGCGTGCGACCGAGTTGATGAACGAAAACTTTGCAGCTGCAGCGGAGCAGCAAACTCAGGCGTCGACCAGTATTCTCATCGCGGCAGACGACGGGCTTGCCGCGCACAGCGATCAGATCGATCAGTTGATCGCGCAGGCGAAGACGTTGCCGGACATCGTCGATCCCGAGAAGATCGTCAATCCGGTCACCCTCGCGGAGGCCAATCCAGCGGTGGCGTCGGCCGTTCTCGGCGACAACGGCAAGGTCGGGCTGATCCAGCTCAATCAGTCGATTCGCATCGAGGATCAGACGCAGGCAAACAAGACCGCGTTCCTCGACTTGATGGCAAAGTTCCGCACCGGCGGCTTGCAAGTCGAAGGAACCGGCTCGATGATGCAGGTGCAGGCCGCGGGCGGTCTGTCGGAGATGCTCGGCTTCGCGGTGGCGTTCATCGTGATGATCGTGGCGTTCGGTGCACTCATCGCGGCGTTCATCCCGTTGTTCACTGCAATTCTGGGAATTGCGCTGGCCACTCTGACTGTCACCCTCGGCTCGGGCTTCTTCGACATCAACGAAGGCGTCACGGGAATCGTCACGATGATCGGCATCGCAGTCTCGATCGACTACGCGTTGTTCATCGTGTCGCGCTACCGCAGTGAGCTCAACCTGGGCGGAACCAGGGAAGCCGCCGCCGGACGCGCAGTAGGTACTGCCGGTTCGTCTGTCGTATTCGCAGGCCTGACAGTGGTGGTTGCGCTGGCGGCCCTGGCGGTGGTCGGGGTTCCGATGATCACGCAGATGGGAATCTCGGCAGCGGTTGCCGTCATCATCGCTGTGCTCGGCGCAATCACATTGATACCAGCGGTTCTGGGTATCTTCGGCCGATTCGCGTTCTCGCCTCGTATCCCCGGGCTGCGCCACGGTGACGAGCCCGAGACGATGGAATCCAACGGACATCGCTGGGCCAAGATAGTCACCAAGTACCCGTGGCCGATCGCGGGTGCTGCGCTGGTGCTTCTGGTGATCGCGGCTATTCCGATGACGAAGCTCGAACTCGGACTCTCGTTCACTCAGGACGAAGAGCGGCCGGCACTTGCCCTGCTGCAACGTGGGTTCGGTGAAGGCGTCAATGGCGAATTGTTCGTCGTGCTCGACGCGCCTGACGGCACCGACATCACCGCGATTGCCGAAGGCGCTGTCGCGCACATCAAGGGCCTCGACAACGTCGCAACTCCGGATCAGTTGATGTGGGTCGGAAACGGACCGGACGCAGCAAACCCGATGGCGGGCGCCAACTCTGCGCTCATCGCGGTCACCCCGCAGATGTCACCGAGCGGCCCCGAAACCCACGAGCTGATGAATCAGATCCGGGATTACGGATCGACGGTGAAATCGGAAGGCGCAGAACTCGGTGTAGCGGGGCAAACCGCGATCGTTGCCGACATGTCGTCGAAGCTCAGTTCCGCGCTCATCCCGTATCTCATCGTGGTTGTGGGGCTGGCGTTCATCATCATGATGGTCGTCTTCCGCTCGATCCTGGTGCCGCTGACCGCAACTCTCGGATTCCTGTTTTCCGTCTGTGCGACCTTCGGCGCCACGGTGGCCATCTTCCAGGAGGGCGACTTCGGGCTGATCGAGCACACACAACCCATCATCTCGTTCCTGCCGATCTTCATGATCGGTGTGGTCTTCGGGTTGGCGATGGACTATCAAGTGTTCCTCGTGACGCGAATGCGCGAGGAATACGTGCACGGATTGTCGGCCAAGGACGCCATCATCTCCGGCTACACCCATGGTGCTCGCGTGGTCGCGTCGGCGGCCGTCATCATGATCTCCGTGTTCGGCGCATTCATGCTGTCCTCGGAGACGACAAGCAAGATGATGGGCTTCGGCCTCGCGGCTGCAGTCTTCTTCGACGCCTTCATCATCCGCATGATCGTGATCCCTGCGGTCATGTCGATTCTCGGTGATTCGGCATGGAAGTTGCCGGCGTGGCTCGACAAGATCCTGCCGAACGTCGACATCGAGGGTGAAGCGATTCGACGGATTCCGATCGAGCAGGATCCGGATTCCGATCCAGACCCGAATCAGGTGCCTGTGAGGGTGTAAGCACTCAGGCAGTCAGAACGGGGTGCCGGTTGCACAGCAACTGGCACCCCGTTCTTCTGTGTTCATACGAGCCCGCGCGATAGGAAACCATCCGGTTGGTAACAAAAATCGCTGTGATCGCGACAGGACTTCCAGAGGCGACGCGCATCGGGAGCGAGCCGTGACAGTGACTGCGAGGGTACGTGTCGAAGGAGCAAACCGATTCGAAGCGGGCCGAGAAGTGGACCTTCGCGCTGACGGTCGTCTCCCTGATCGCCGGTGGGACAGTGGTTGCCGGGCTGGTAGATCGGTGGAGCAGCTCGCCGTCCAATGACATCTCTGTAGCTGCGTCATCTTCGATCACCATGACGTCTACACCGGACGAGATTCCGGCGGAGGACGTGCCTGAATTCTCGTACGTCACGCCGAGCGCGGTGTACCCGACCACGATTCCGGGTTGTGAAAGCGTCGAAGCGCCGGACGACGAACACGGAATCTCGATCTTCACATCGACAGGTGGCGACGACGCGTACGACGACCCACGTTTTCCGTGGTTTTCCGGCGCCAAAGCTGTATCGATGTCGGATGCGGTCGCCGATGCGATTCCGGACGGCGTCGAGATCAAGTTCGCCAGTCCGAGCCGATCACTCCAGTTCGGTCCGATCTCGGCACCGTCGACCTCGGACGAGTTGCCCGAGGGATGGACGATCGAGGATCTGGCGTCCACTGATGCGTCGGCGACAATACTTCGAGGCGAGGCCAGTGGTGGACTGTCGGTCTCGGTCAACAGCAGTAAGGCGCCGGTTCCTCCGTGCATTGCCGGTTCTCTCGTCGAACGTCGCTCACTCGCGGATGGTTCAGTTGTGGACGTGCAGGACTCGTGGAGTGAAATCAACGGACAACGCACTCTCTCTCGTTCGGCGTTCCTTTGCGGCATCGATGGCACACGAGTTCACGCCTATCTCGATGACACTGCCGATCGAGTCGGCGCCGAGGTTCAGGCAAGCGGCGCGCTTCCACTGACCATCGACGAACTGGTGTCCTTGGTCAGCCTGCCGCAACTGCGAATCACGACGCCTGCTCCGCCGGGTACGGCACCGCTTTCGCCCGGGTGCCACGGGATCCCCCGAGACTCTGGCGACGTGGCCGAACTCGGTCGCGCGACGATCGAACGTCTCAACGCGGTACTCGAAGTCAGATGGCGCGCTGTACCTCCGGGTTTTCCGATTCTTGATACCGGACCGGGCACTCTGACGGTGGCGGAGAATGACAAGTCCACTGCATGTCAGAGACTTCTCACCCGGACGGGAGACAGCGAGTCGACGCTCAACATGACAATTACCGGCGGACAACCACTCCCTACGGAGCCCAACAAATACGACCCTTCCTACGACGGGCACCCCTTGGAGGTCGTGACGCGACCGGATGGATCCGTGATCGAGCGAGACGAACGGAACTACGCGACCGTGCCCATGACAAATGACGGCTCGAAAGCAGAATCGACGCAGGAAACGAGCAGGTCGGTGGTCGTCACCCGCCCGAATGGGACCCAAGTCTCGGTTTCGTCGTCGGCTGCGATCCCGAACGATCCGATGACGTTCGCGCAGTTGGAGTTTCTCGCGACGACCGAAGGCCTGGAGATTCGATGACCACCAGATTCTCCCCGAAATCGCGACTTCGGATCGCGGCCGCCGCAGCCGTAGTCACCGTCACTGCCGCCATCGCCACGGTGGTCACGTCGACGAGTTCCGAACCGACAGCGATCTCGTCGCCGCTATGGAGCGTCGAGGCCTCCGAGATTCTCGGGCGCGAGTTCGCGATCTTCCGGAGCCCACTTGTTGGAACCGAATTCAACATGGACATGGGCGGATTCATTGACGCCGGATCACTCGTGGTCACGATGATCGGTATGCCGGATCGTCAGGCGTATTCGTTGGACGACGCAGAATTGGTCGGATTGGACGCCGAAGATGGCACAGTTCGTTGGCGCACGTCGGCGGTCGACATCGGTGGTTGCTCCGAGACTCTGCTCGGCAGTTCGGTGCTGTGTTTCTCCGGGCCGTACGTATCCGGTGGTGCGTACTCGCTGTTCGACATCGAGACGGGAGAGCGGCGAGACATCAAGACACCGTGGTCGCCGATCGTCGCGGTTGTCTCGGGCGACACCGTCCTCGCGCTCGAAGGTGATATCGAGAGCAACGACGTTCGCGTGCACAGCGGAACCGTCGACGATCCGGAAGCGAACTGGTCCAAAGCGTTCGACATCGGTGGATCGTGGGAAGCCGGATACGTCGATCCGGTGATGTCGGTTCACGGCGACCTGGGCGTGATCGCTCTCGACGAGTCCTTGGGATTCGACCTGAAGACCGGCGAACAGCGGTGGGTACACGGTTACTCCACCTGTTCGACCGCGCACACATCGTCCGACGGGGTGACATTGGTGTCGGATGGCGGTTGCGAAGGCAATGGCCGTCCGACAAGTGAGTACGCGCTCGATCAGAACGGGCGCGAGTTCGCCAGGACGGACGAACTGCCCTCGGAGTCCTCGTACTACGGCGGACGATACAGCCGAGATGATCCGGCGGGAGGATCGACTCCGATCATTCTGGGACACAGCGGTTTCGACCGGACTTCGGGCGAGAAATTGTGGTCCAACAGTGAAGTCTTCGACACCGCACAGTCGTTGGCGGTGATCGGCAACGTGATCGCCGTGACCCGCTCCAGTTCCGAGCCCGAGGTCCAGTTCGTGGACCTCTTCACCGGTGAGGTCCTGTGGCGATCGAACGCCGAGCGCGCCGGGGAGGTTGTCTGGCACGGCGATGTCGTTATCGACGAGGGAAACGTCTACGGTACAGATGTCAGGACCGGCCAACGTAGTTGGGAGGTCCAAGTCGTCCAGGACGGGGACGACGAGTTCACGCCTTGGGTGATGCCGCGCGAGCTGTGGGCGGGGGAGAAGGTGCTGTTGCGTTCCAGTGAAGACCGCATCACGGCGTTGAAACTGTCGTGAAATTCGGTGGCTGCGAACCTTCGGTGATTAGCGAAATTCGATGGGTTACTGGTGAACTGGCATGATTCGACCTTTCGACATGCCGAACAAGCGCCTGAACTCCAGGCGCTCCTGCTCGAAGTTGTAGATGCGGTAGACGGGCCACACGAGCGCGTGGAGCATCGAGTCGCCCCAGATGGTCAGTTTGAGGCGCCAATTCATGATGTTGTGAAGGTGCGAACCGATTCGGATGCTTGGTTGTACTTCAGGTACTCCAACGGAGGGGTTTCACCGCGTCGACCGGACGTTTCTGCTCGCATGTCGGCGATCTGACCGATCGTCATCCCTTCCTCCCGAAGGCACAGTGAAAGGTCGATATCTTCGTGGATGTCCGGCCGGTCACTGACTTGCTCGCGGACCGACAACCATGCGCTTTTTCTGATCGCCATGTTCGCTCCGGCGACAGCGAGTACTTGACGTTCGCAATCGAACTTCCCCTGTTTCACCTGCCTGTCCAGTGCGTAGCGGTGGATTCGAGCAAACGGCGATTCGAAGAGGTAGGTGAGTCCGGCAACCGCTTAATGAGCGGTGCTGCGTTGGAAGAAACCCTTGACCGCATCTGCCCATCCCGGTTGTACCCGTGTGTCCGCGTCGATACGACCGATGATGTTGCCGGTCGAGGCGTCGAAGCCCGCGTTCCGGGCGTGTACGACGCCTTGGCGGGCCTCGAAGACATATCTGACTTTGTCGTACTTCTCAGCGAACTCCTGGATGATCGATGCAGTACCGTCCGTCGAGTTGTTGTCGACAATCAGAATCTCATCGATTTCCGACTGGGTCAGTAGACGCTCGATGCAGCCGGAAACCGCGTTCTCTTCGTTGAATACCGGAACAACCACCGAAAGTCGATTAGTGGACAAGTGTTCAATATCCTGCATGGATGCGGTCACTGTATTCCTTTGCTGGGCAATCGGGTCCAGTCCTTCGCAAAGGTTGCGATAGCAATAGGTGACCATTCGGACAATTTGAACCGAGGGCCATATGATCGATCCCGCAACAGCTTATTGCGGGAAACTATCAGCATAAGTGCAGCTGGCATGGCATAAATGCATGCAGAATAAGCCTTTCGGAACTGATTGATTTTTACCCACTCGAGTCTATTCGTCGGTCGAACACCGGACTTTAGTCCTTCTAATTCCGGCAAATACAATGCTGCCCGTTCGCTGAATTGTGAATCGCCACTGCGGCAACCGCCGGGCAATATCTGGATGTCGCAAGTTGCTTTTCAGTGAAGTGGAGTCGGTGCAGCGCAAGTGTCGTATTTGTAGATTCAACGGACCCCTGACGGCAAGGTTGTCGCCATCTGCAAATATTTGCTTTTGTAGCTGTCGGTCTGGATTTTCCAGTGAAGTCTGCCCCCCCGCGACTCTTCAGCACCGATTTCCGATGTGCAAACAGCAGCCGGCACCTACCTATCGGGTCAGGATGCTTTCGGTTTCGGGTGCCGGAACGGTTTTCCCCGCGATCGGATCGACTTCCTCGAGCGGTGGAACGTCTTCTCCGTCGAGCACTCGGCGCATGCGCTCCTTGTCGAGCTGCCCCTCCCAATTGGCGACCACGAAGGTTGCGACACAGTTCCCGAGCAGGTTCACCGACACCCGCATCGAATCCATGATTCGATCGGCGCCCAGTAGGAGAGCGACTGCGGCGACGGGAATTGCGCCGTGACCGATTGCGGCCACGGTGGCCGACAGCGCCAGGAATGACGATCCCGGCACGCCGGCCATTCCCTTCGAGGTGAGCATCAGAACCAGGACGGCAGTGATCTGTTCACCGAGTGTCAGGTCCACGCCGAGTGCCTGCGCCAGAAACAGCATGCAGATCGACAGGTACAGCGTTGCGCCGTCGAGATTGAACGAGTAGCCGGTAGGCACCACCAATCCTGTTGTAGTGCGCGAGCATCCGGCGTTGGTGAGCTTGACCATGATTCGGGGCAGAACTACTTCGGTCGACGCCGTTCCCAAAGCGAGGAAGAGTTCGTCCTTGATGTACTTGACGAATTTCCACAGGTTCACGCCCGCGAAGTACCTGACTATCGCGGCCAGGATGAGGATGAACAGGACGGCGGCGAGATAGCATGCGGCGATCAGCTTTCCGTAACTTCCGAGCGAAGCGATCCCGTACTGACCGACGATGTACGCCATCGCGCCCAAAGCGCCCAACGGCGCCAGTCTCATGATCCAGCCGATGATCGTGAAGAACAGATGGCTCAGACGATCGACGAGTTCGAACACGATCGGTGGTCCACTCTCACCCGCCTTGGCCAATGCGAGCCCGAACAGTACGGCGAAGAAGAGGACTTGGAGGAGTGCGTTCTCGGCGAAGGCCGAAACTATCGACACCGGAATGATATTGAGCAGGAATTCGACGGTGTGGGGAAGTTCGCCACTTCCGGTCTTGGCTGCCACGGCGTCCGCACCGTTCGACAGCGTCTCCGGATCGATGTCGAATCCCGCACCCGGCTTCATCAGATTTCCGATGAGCAGCCCGAACAACAGGGCGAAGGTGGTCACGACCTCGAAGTAGATGAGTGCTTTGACGCCGATACGCCCCACGGCCTTCAGATCCCCGACGTGGGCGATCCCGATCACAACGGTGCAGAAGATGATCGGCGCGATCAGCATTTTGATCAGCTTGATGAACCCGTCGGCGAGGGGCTTGAGGTTCGCGCCGAATTCCGGCCACAACCAGCCGATGAGAACACCGATGACGATAGCGGCGATCAATTGCACGAACAGTGATCGGTACCAGGGCGGCTTGTTGGCGAGTCGCGCGAGCTCGCTGTTCGGCAGTTTTACGGAAGTTGGCATGGATGGGAACGGTAGGTCCGCTTGATTGCGAAAAAATAACTCGCGAATGTCGTGGATGTAACGCGTCGAGGTTGCATCTCGGACAACAATTCGGTCAACAAGCGACAGTTGTGTGTGACTGTGGTTATTGTTTCCCTGAGCGGTGATCTTCCGTCCGCGTGCATGCACGACGTGTGAGAGGGGCTGTCATGGGGCAAATTATCGGAACCATCATTTTCGGCGCAGTCATCGGAATCCTGGCTCGTCTCGTACTGCCAGGTAAGCAGCAGTACGGCATGATCGTGACCGTCGTGCTGGGTATCGCCGGAGCGCTTATCGGGTACTGGGTCTGGGGAGCGATCTCGGACAAGGGCGACACGGGTGGAATCGACTGGATCCGCTGGATCATCAGCATCGCCGCGGCGGCCGTGCTCTCGATCGGCTACAGCGCCGTCACGGGCAAGAAATAGCAAGCCGACCCAATTCGAGAAGTGCGCCCTCCCGAAGTTCGGGAGGGCGCACTTCTTTTTGTTTGCCCTAGTTGTCCGACCCCAGTTGTGAGCGAACGGCACTTTCGTCGCCTCAGATGCGCCGAAAGGCGCGTTCGCTCAGGGGAGGGGGACCGAAGTCAGAGCGCCCGTCGCTGAAGATGCAGCGCCTCGAGGAACTGCGCCGGCAGATCCTGCTCGAGGATTTCGTCGTCAGGATGCGGTAGCGCTTTGATTTTCGCGAACTCGTCGTTGAGCCGTTCCATCTTGACGTCCAGGCGGTGTGCCGCGGCCGCTGCCTCGGTGAGTTCGTCGAGGAGTTCAACGGGAACCTCGCGGTTGTACTTGTAGTAGATCTTGTGCTCGAGGCTCGCCCAGAAATCCATCGCGATCGTGCGGATCTGAAGTTCGATCGGTACGTGCCTGACGCGGTCACTCATGAAAACCGGGACCTCGACGATCAAGTGCAAGCTCTTGTAGCCGTTGGGTTTCGGATCGGCGATGTAGTCCTCGCGCTCGATCACCCGAAGGTCCGTCTGGCTGGTGAGCATCTCGGCGATTCGGTACGTGTCGGAAATGAAGCTGCAGGTGATACGTACTCCAGCGATGTCGAAGATGTTCTTCGAGATGTCGTCGATCGTCAGCGGGACGTTCAGGCGTTGAGCCTTTCGCAGGATGCTGTCCGGTGACTTGACTCGTGACGTGACGTGTTCGATGGGGCTGTACTGATTGATGTGAGTGAACTCGTCCTTGAGGATGTTCACCTTGGTCATCAGTTCGGAGATTCCGAATTGGTACAACATCATGAAGCGGGAGAACTCGGTCCGCAGTTCGGCGAAATCGGCCCTGCTGACCCCACTGCTGTCTTCCACGTTCGGCACCCTCATCTGTTAGCTGGTGTAACCAGTCTGCCACCGATTGTGCCGTGTCCGGTTTCAGTGGGTGCGCAGTGCGGCGAGCGTCATATCCCGCAGGACTCGACGCGCGCGTGCCGGCGAAGCGGGGTTGGCGCTGTGAGGGGTCGAGTTGATCAGACCGAAGGTGGCATGCGCTTTGATTCGTGCGTCCGCCTGATCGAGTTGGGGATCGAGTTGCTCGAGCACCCCGACCCACACCTCGACGTACTTGCGCTGCGTCTGGCGTACCTGTCGACGCGCGTCGGCCGGCAGGCTTTCGAGGTCGCGGTCCTGGATGCGGATCAGGTCCGGCTCGCCCAGTGCGAAGTCGAGGTGGAACTCCACCAGTGCGTCGAGAGCAGCGCTCGGTGAGTCCGCTGCCTCCGCTGCCGCAGAACCTCCTTCGTGCAGGCGCGTGCTGATGCCGACGAGAAGTTCCACGAGGACGGCGTCCTTGTTCGGAAAGTGCCGGTACACGGCCGGGCCGCTGATGCCGACGGCCGCGCCGAGGTCTTCGAGTCGCACACTCACGAATCCGCGTTCGGCGATCAACCGTGCGGCGGCGTCCAAGAGCTGACGTCGACGGTCGGCCTTCATCTGATCGCGTCGCGTCGGAGCTGCTACCTGCTCAGAGGTCATTCTCTCGATCTTTCTTCGCTTGTGTTCTGGACAACTCAGTTAATCATAGTTAATCTAGTTTCAGTTATCGAGCATTAACTCATGGCGAAGGCGGCGGGATGACTCCCAGTGGAATCACGCAAGGATCGGGCTACCGGTCCGATCACACCGTTCTGGTGGACGAACTGAAGAAGAAACTGGCGCAAGCAGCGCTGGGTGGCAACGAGCGCTCTCGCGAGCGTCACGTGAGCAGAGGGAAGTTGCTGCCGCGAGATCGCGTCGACTCGCTGCTCGACCAGGGCAGCCCGTTCCTCGAGCTGTCCCCACTGGCGGCCAACGGCCTGTACGACGACGAGTGCCCGGGCGCCGGCGTCATCACCGGTATCGGCCGTGTGTCGGGTCGCGAGTGCGTCATCGTTGCCAACGACGCGACGGTCAAGGGCGGCACCTACTACCCGATGACGGTGAAGAAGCACCTGCGCGCGCAGGAAGTTGCGCTGCAGAACAACCTTCCCTGCATCTACCTTGTCGACTCCGGCGGCGCCTTCCTGCCGCGCCAGGACGAGGTCTTCCCGGACCGTGAGCACTTCGGCCGGATCTTCTACAACCAGGCGACCATGAGCGCCAAGGGGATTCCCCAGATCGCCGCAGTTCTCGGTTCGTGCACCGCGGGAGGCGCCTACGTGCCCGCGATGAGCGACGAAGCAGTGATCGTCCGCAACCAGGGCACCATCTTCCTCGGCGGACCGCCGCTCGTGAAGGCTGCCACCGGTGAGATCGTGACGGCCGAAGAGCTCGGCGGCGGCGACCTGCACTCCAAGGTTTCCGGCGTCACCGATCACTTGGCCGAGGATGACCGCGACGCACTTCGGATCGTGCGCAACATCATTGCCACGCTCGGCCCCCGCTCCGAGCGCCCGTGGGACGTCATCTCCACGGTTCCGCCCGTCGCCGATCAGAGCGAGCTGTACGACGTCGTTCCGACTGATCCCCGTACTCCGTACGACGTGCACGAGGTCATCACCAAGCTCGTTGACGGTGGCGCGTTCCAGGAGTTCAAGGCTGAATACGGCAAGACGCTCGTCACCGGTTTCGCGCACATCGAGGGCCACCCGGTCGGCATCATCGCCAACAACGGCGTGCTCTTCGGCGAATCCGCCATGAAGGGAGCACATTTCATCGAACTGTGCGACAAGCGCAGTGTGCCGCTGCTGTTCCTGCAGAACATCGCGGGCTTCATGGTGGGACGCGACTACGAGGCCGGCGGCATCGCCAAGCACGGCGCCAAGATGGTCACGGCAGTCGCGTGTGCACGGGTCCCCAAGCTGACAGTTGTCATCGGCGGCTCGTACGGCGCCGGCAACTACTCCATGTGTGGACGCGCGTATTCACCTCGCTTCCTGTGGATGTGGCCGAACGCGCGCATCTCGGTCATGGGCGGCGAGCAGGCAGCTTCGGTGCTCTCGACGGTTCGTAGTGACCAGCTCGACAGCGCGGGTAATCCGTGGTCGGCCGAGGACGAAGAGACCTTCAAGGCGCCGATCCGCGAGCAGTACGAGGCTCAGGGCAATCCGTACTACTCCACTGCGCGGCTGTGGGATGACGGTGTCATCGATCCCGCAGATACCAGAACTGTTCTCGGCCTGGCCCTTTCGGTGTGCGCAAACGCGCCGATCGAGCCGGTCTCCTACGGCGTCTTCCGGATGTGAGCGAAATGACTGAGTTGCGCACTATCGATACTGTTCTCGTGGCCAACCGCGGTGAGATCGCGGTTCGCGTGATCCGCACGTTGCGTGAGTTGGGAATTCGCAGCGTCGCCGTCTACAGCGACGCCGACGCGAATGCTCGCCACGTCCGCGAGGCCGACACTGCCGTCAACATCGGACCGGCCGCGGCGCGTGAAAGCTACCTCGTCATCGACAAGGTCATCGACGCTGCCAAGTCCACCGGTGCTCAGGGTATTCACCCCGGTTACGGCTTCCTGTCGGAGAACTCGGCGTTCTCGGCTGCCTGTGCGGCCGCCGGAATCGCCTTCCTCGGCCCCTCCGAGCGGGCGATCGAGGTGATGGGTGACAAGATCACCGCGAAGAACGCGGTTGCCGCGTTCGACGTGCCGGTGGTCCCGGGTATCGCTCGCCCCAATCTGACCGACGAAGAACTGATCGCAGCGGCCGAGGACATCGGCTACCCGGTGTTGGTCAAGCCTTCGGCCGGCGGAGGCGGCAAGGGAATGCGTCTGGTCGAGGATCCGGCCAATCTGGCCGAGGCTCTTCGCAGTGCCCGCCGTGAGGCCGCGTCGTCGTTCGGCGACGACACCCTGTTCCTCGAGCGATTCGTCCTGCGGCCCCGGCACATCGAGGTCCAGGTTCTCGCCGACCAGCACGGCAACGTCGTTCACCTCGGTGAGCGCGAATGCAGCCTGCAGCGGCGTCATCAGAAGGTCATCGAAGAGGCTCCCTCGCCGCTGCTCGATCAGGTGACCCGTGACCGGATCGGCGCGGCAGCGTGCAACACCGCTCGAAGCGTCGATTACACCGGCGCCGGCACCGTGGAGTTCATCGTCTCCGCCGACAAGCCGGACGAGTTCTTCTTCATGGAGATGAACACCCGCCTCCAGGTCGAGCATCCCGTCACCGAAATGGTGACCGGACTGGATCTGGTCGAATGGCAGGTCCGTGTGGCAGCAGGGGAGAAGTTGGCCTTCTCCCAGGGTGACATCACGCTGACCGGGCACGCCATCGAAGCTCGTGTGTACGCGGAGGATCCGGGCCGTGGATTCCTGCCGACGGGCGGCCGCGTCGTCGATCTGGTCGAGCCGTCAGGTTCCGGCGTGCGCGTCGATTCCGGACTGCTCGCGGGCACCGTCGTCGGCAGTGACTACGACCCGATGCTCAGCAAGGTCATCGCCCACGCTCCCGACCGCGCGGGCGCACTGCGCAAGCTCGATCGCGCACTCGGTGACACCGCAGTGCTCGGAGTCGTGACCAACATCGAATTCGCACGGTTCCTCCTGGCTGATCCGGATGTGATCGCGGGCAACCTCGACACCGGTCTGCTCGATCGTCGCGTCGAAGACTTTGTCGCAGCCGACGCCTCCGACGAGGTTCTCATTGCTGCCGCGGCGTATCGCTGGCTCTCGCGGTGGACAACCTCGGAATGCGTTGATCCCTGGGACGTCCCGAGTGGGTGGCGCGTCGGAACTCCCGCTCCGACCAGCATCAGGCTCTCCGCCGGCACCCGAACGGCGCACGTTGCGATCGTCGGCGTTCCCGCGGATGCAAAGGTCGAGGTCGAAGGTTCACAGCCTCGCGCATTCAGCGCGACCCTGACGGGATCCGAACTGGCGGTGGTGATCGACGGACGTCGACGCACGTTTGTCGTCGCCGAGACCGATGGTGGTCTGTGGCTGGCAGGCGGCGGAACCTGGCACGTGCGCGAGGTTGCCGAAGTCAGCGTTCGCGGTGAGGACAAGCACGCCGGTGACGCCGAAATCGCCAGCCCCATGCCCGGTGCCGTCATCGCAGTCAACGTCGAGAACGGCGCGGCAGTGAGCGCGGGACAACCACTCGTCGTGGTCGAGGCCATGAAGATGGAGCACTCCTTGACGTCCCCGATCGACGGGATCGTGGAAGTGCTTGTCCGTCAGGGCGATCAGGTGATGGTGGATCAGGTTCTGGCCCGCGTGGTACCTGTCGCGGACGAAGAGACTGCAGAAGTAAAGACCGAGAACACGACGCAGAAGGAAGACGCCTGATGTCCGATTACCTTGCCACCGGAGCGCTTCCGGACGAATACCAGCAGCTCGCCAAGACGGTTGCGGATTTCGCGAAGACCGTAGTGGCACCGGTTGCTGCCGAGCACGACGCCAACCACACCTTCCCGTACGAGGTAGTGGCCGGGATGGCCGACATGGGACTGTTCGGCCTGCCGTTTCCCGAGGAGTACGGCGGAATGGGCGGCGACTACTTCGCACTCTGCCTGGCGCTCGAAGAGCTGGGCAAGGTCGACCAGAGCGTCGCGATCACTCTCGAAGCTGGTGTGTCCCTTGGTGCCATGCCGATCTACCGTTTCGGTAACGAGGCACAGAAGCAGGAGTGGCTTCCGCAGCTCACCAGCGGCAAGTCGTTGGCTGCCTTCGGCCTGACCGAACCCGGTGCGGGTAGCGACGCCGGCGGCACCAAGACCACCGCGAAGTTCGACAGCGGTGAGTGGATCATCAACGGCAACAAGCAGTTCATCACCAACTCGGGCACCGACATCACCAAGCTCGTGACGGTCACCGCGGTCACGGGTGTCAAGGACGGCGGCAAGAAGGAGATCTCGACGATCCTCGTGCCGACCACGACGCCCGGCTTCACGGCCGAACCGGCGTACAACAAAGTCGGTTGGAACGCATCCGACACCCATCCGCTCACGTTCGCCGATGTTCGTGTCCCCGAAGAGAATCTGCTCGGTGAGCGCGGCCGCGGCTACGCGAACTTCCTGCGCATCCTCGACGAAGGCCGCATCGCCATCTCCGCGTTGAGCGTCGGTGCCGCCCAGGGCTGCGTCGACGAGTCGATCAAGTACGCCAAGGAGCGCGAGGCGTTCGGTCGCGCCATCGGACACAACCAGGCCATCGCGTTCAAGATCGCGCGTATGGAGGCTCGTGCCCACGTCGCACGTACCGCGTACTACGACGCGGCCGCACTCATGTTGTCGGGCAAGCCGTTCAAGAAGCAGGCGTCTATCGCCAAGCTGATTTCCTCCGAAGCTGCCATGGACAACGCCCGTGACGCCACGCAGATCCACGGCGGATACGGCTTCATGAACGAGTACGCCGTCGCGCGCCACTACCGTGACAGCAAGATCCTCGAAATTGGTGAGGGAACGACCGAGGTGCAGTTGATGCTCATCGCTCGTGAGGCAGGGCTGTGACCAACCCCAAGAAGATCACTCAGCGCGGGCTCTGGTTCGAGGAGTTCGAGGTCGGCGCGATCTACGAGCATCGCCCAGGCCGGACGGTGACCGAGGCTGACAACGTCCTGTTCACGACTTTGACCATGAACACGCAGGCGTTGCATCTCGATGCCGCGTACAGCGAGGACACTCAATTCGGTGTGCGGCTGGTCAATTCGATGTTCACCCTGTCGACCATCGTCGGCCTGTCCGTCGCGCAGTTGACGCAGGGCACCATCGTGGCGAACCTCGGTTTCTCCGAGATCAGCTTCCCGAAGCCGCTCTTTCACGGCGACACCTTGTATGCCGAGACGCTCATCGCGGACAAGCGCGAGTCGAAGAGCCGTCCAGGTGAAGGCATCGTGACGCTCGTGCACACCGGGCGTAACCAGCACGGTGACGTCGTCGCACTGGCCACGCGCAAGACACTGGTGCAACTGCGTCCGGCAGAGGTGTCCTCGTGATGTGGACGCCGCCGGGGCCGGCGTGGTTGTTCTGCCCGGCGGATCGTCCCGAGCGCTATGCGAAGGCCGCGGCTGTTGCCGACGTCGTGATCCTCGATCTCGAAGACGGTGTGGCTCCGGCCGACAAGGAAGCCGCACGTGCAGCCCTGATCGACACGCCTCTCGATCCGGAGCGGACGGTCGTGCGCGTCAATCCGGTCGGTACACCTGATCACGAACTCGATCTGATCGCGCTGGACGGCACACACTATTCGCGTCTCATGCTGTCCAAGTGCGAATCGGCCGAGGACGTCCTCTCGCTCGCACCGGCGGACGTGGTTGCGCTCGTCGAGTCCCCGCGAGGAGCCCTCGCCGTGGCCGACATCGCGCTTGCTGCGAACGCCATCGGTGTCATGTGGGGAGCCGAGGATCTTGTGGCCGGTCTCGGCGGTAATTCGAGCAGGCACCCGAACGGTTCGTACCGCGACGTTGCCAAGCACGTCCGATCGACGTCTCTCCTGGCTGCGAAGAGCTACGGCCGGTTGGCTGTCGATTCCGTTTATCTCGACATCAAGGACCTCGTAGGCCTGGGCGTCGAGTCCGCTGATGCTGTCGCAGTCGGCTTCGACGTGAAGGTTGCGATCCACCCGAGTCAGGTCGAGGTCATCCGCGGGGCCTTCGCACCTTCGGAAAAAGAGATCGACTGGGCCACACGAGTGCTTGCCGCGGTGTCTACTGAACGTGGTGTGTTCGCGTTCGAGGGCAAGATGGTCGACGCTCCCGTTCTCCGTCACGCCGAGAAGCTTCTTCACCGAGCCGGAATCTTTCAGCAGAAGGAGAACTAACGGATGAGCAAAGTCGTGAATACGGCAGCTGAGGCAGTTGCCGACATCGCGAGCGGATCCAGGCTCGCAGTGGGCGGCTTCGGGCTGTGCGGTATTCCCGACGCACTGATCGCGGCGATCGCCGACGGCGACGCCACCGATCTCGAGGTGTTCTCCAACAACTGCGGTGTCGACGACTACGGTCTCGGCATTCTGCTCGGCGCGCACCGGATCGCCAGGGTGACGGCGTCGTATGTGGGGGAGAACAAGGAGTTCGCCCGTCAGTATCTCGCCGGTGAGCTCGAAGTGGAGTTGACGCCGCAGGGGACGCTGGCCGAGCGGCTGCGAGCAGGCGGTACCGGCATTCCGGCGTTCTACACTCCGGCGGGCGTCGGCACACCGATCGCCGAGGGCGGCTTGCCGTGGCGATACAACGCGGACGGTTCGATCGCCGTGGCGTCGCCACCGAAGGCGACGGCAGTGTTCGGTGGCCGCACGTATGTATTGGAAGAGGCGATCACCGCTGACTTCGCGCTCGTGCATGCGGACTACGGTGACACCGAAGGAAATCTCGTCTTCAACAAGACGGCGATGAACTTCAACCCGCTTGCTGCCATGGCCGGCCGGATCACCATCGCGCAGGTGGAGAACCTCGTCGAGCCGGGCGACATCGACCCCGCACACGTGCACCTACCTGGTGTGTTCGTCGCGCGGGTCGTGCACACAGGCCCACAGGAGAAGCGGATCGAGAAGCGGACCGTCTCAGGAGGTACCAAGTGAGCAGCGCAGAGGAAACTCGTATCGGTTGGACCCGCCACGAGATGGCCGCTCGCGCTGCTGCCGAGATGCGGCCGGGTGAGTACGTCAACCTCGGCATCGGCCTGCCGACGCTGATCCCCAGTTACCTGCCCGAGGGTGTCAAAGTGGTCCTGCACAGCGAGAACGGCATCCTCGGTACCGGACCGTATCCGACCGATGATCAGGTCGATGCCGACCTCATCAATGCAGGTAAAGAAACCGTCACCGTCAATTCAGGCGCCGCGTTCTTCGACTCGGCTCTCTCCTTCGGCATGATCCGCGGTGGTCACATCGACACCGCGGTGCTCGGCGGGATGCAGGTATCGAAGACCGGTGACCTTGCCAACTGGATGGTGCCGGGCAAGATGGTGAAGGGTATGGGCGGGGCGATGGACCTGGTCCACGGTGCCCGCCGCGTCATCGTCGTGATGGAGCACACCGACCGCGACGGCAATCCCAAGATCGTCGAGGCCTGCACGCTGCCGCTTACCGGTCAGAGCGTCGTCAACCGGATCATCACCGACCTGGCAGTGCTGGACGTCGCCGCGGACGGGCTGCAGCTTGTGGAGCTGGCTCCAGGGGTCAGCAGCGAGCACCTGAAGAGTGTGACTGGTGTGGGCTTTTCCTGAAGCTTCGTACCGTAAATCGAAGAACGCGCCGACCGCTGGTCGGCGCGTTCTTTCGTCGGTCTGTCGGCGAGTACCGATAGTCTCGATCAGCGACTGTCGAATCTTGTTCGAGCTCAGACACCCAGTACCTGGCGGCCCTGTAAATTGTCCGAGGTGACTGATGTGGATTGGGGTGTAGATCGTCGGTTGCAATTGATTGTCCCAGGGGGAGAGGTATCGCGCGCCGCGTCTGAACGGTGCGTTTCGGCAATGCGATCGGGGGGTAGATGAGCTGGGCGATTTGTAACGAATTGCAACAAAACCGTCGATACACCGGGGTATGGATTTCTCTTGTCACCTATGTATCGGAGACAATGGGTGGTTCTGGCTCGTCGAGGTTGGATGAGGTCGGTAGCTGCTGCGAATCGGACGTTCGGCTCGCACGGGTGCGCAATGGTGTGGAAGAGAGGCTGTGGGCGTGAATTCGCTGGGTAACGGAGAACTGGGGAGCGGCAAGCCGGAGGTCGGCAGCTCGCCGGAAGACGTTCAGCGATCCGACGCATTCCCGCTTTCCGCGGCCCAGCTCGGTATGTGGTTCGCGCAACACCTCGATCCCGCCGTTCCGGTCAACATCGCTCAGTACGTCGAACTCCGTGGTGCTCTGGAACTTGACGCCCTTCGCCAGGCCTGCGCAGACGCCGGTCGCGAAATCGGGTCGGCCTTCGTCCGGATCTTCGAGATCGACGCCCAGCCTTACCAGATCATCGACCCCACACTCGATGATTCGGTCGGTTACGTCGACCTTCGTAGTGAAGACGACTCGCACGACGCTGCCATGCGGTGGATGCGAGCAGATCGCAGCCGGCCGATCGACATGCTCACGGACCGCTTGATCTCTGCCACGATCCTGCGGCTCGGCGAGAATCGCTACTACTGGTACACGCGGGTCCACCACACAATTCTCGACGGATTCGGTGCGTCGACGTTCGTCACTCGTGTGGCGGAGCTGTACTCGGCGCGCGTGGAGGGCCGGGATCCGGAGCCGAGTGAGGCCTCCGATCTCCGGAACGTCTACGAGGTGGACAACAAGTACCGCCAGTCGAGTCGTTTCGAAACCGATCGCAAGTACTGGGCAGACAAGATCGAGAATCTCGACGAGATCTCGAGCCTCGCGGGTCGAAGTGCCGCGCCGGCTCCAGTCAGTCGGATCGACAGTGCAGCGCTGTCCAACCACGTCGAGGCTCTGCTCGGGCGGTTCCTCGAGCGCATCGAGAAGACCACTGTTGCCGGCACTGTCGTCGCGGCGTTTGCGGCGTACCTCGCTCAGATGACCGGGCGAGAGGACGTGTCGCTGAGTCTGCCCGTTTCCGGCCGAACGACAGCCGTGCTGCGTCGATCCGGTGGCATGGTCTCCAACGTCGTTCCGCTGCGACTGACCGTCACTGCCGATACCACCGTTCAGGAGCTTCTGGACGACGTCAGGAACGAAATGTCCGGCGCGCTGCGCCACCAGCGGTACCGACACGAGGACATGGTCCGCGGCGGGGACGGGCCGGGCCGGGGCGGATTCTTCGGCCCCTGGATCAACATCATGATGTTTTCCACCGAGTTGGCGTTCGGGCCCCTCGTCGGCGAACTTCACATCTTGTCCACGGGTTTGATCGAAGACCTCGGTGTCAACCTGTACCAGAGCGTCGGCGATACCCGCACACACATCGACTTCGAGTCGAATCCCAATCTGTACGCGCCCGCGGACGCCCAGCGAAATCACTCGCGGTTCGTAGAGTTTCTCGAGAAGTTCGTCTCGGCCGAAACGAGCCGCAAGGTCTGGGATCTTCCTGTCGCAACCGACGAGGAGCGAAACAAGGTTGCCTTGTGGAACCGCACCGGCTTCCACGTTGCCTCGCAGACCATCACCGAAGCATTCGAGCGTCAGGTCGAGAGAACTCCCGATGCCACCGCTGTCGTTTTCGAAGGCGCCAGCCTCACGTACGCCGAATTCGACTCTCGCGCAAATGGTTTGGCTCGTCAACTCATCGCCATGGGTGTTGGGCCCGAATCGCTTGTAGGACTGTCGATCCGCAGGTCTTTGGACTTGATGGTCGGTCTGTACGCGATTGCCAAGGCCGGCGGAGCCTGGGTACCGGTGGATCCCGACCACCCAGCCGACCGCACCGCCTACATTCTCGAGTCGGCGCAGCCCACGTGTGTTGTGACCACTGCGCGGGACGACGTGGATCTGCCCTCGGGCACACGGGTCATCGAGATCGACACACTGGACTATGGGCAGCTCGACAGCAGGCCGATCGTCAACGCGGATCGCCTGTCTCCCTTGCATTTCTCGAACACTGCGTACGTGATCTACACCTCGGGTTCGACCGGTCGACCCAAGGGTGTCGCGGTCACTCACGCGGCGATCAACAATCAGCTTCAGTGGATGAACGCCGAGTACGGGCTTTCGGCGTCGGACATCTACCTGCAGAAGACCGCTACGACATTCGACGTGTCGCTGTGGGGATTTTTCATGCCGTTGCAGGTCGGCGCCACGCTCGTCGTCGCGACTCCGGACGGTCATCGAGACCCGATCTACGTGGCGAACAAGATCGCGGAGCTCGGCGTCACGATCACCGACTTCGTGCCATCCATGCTCACGCTGTTCACGGCGAATGCACCTGCCGGATCTTGTGATTCGTTGCGCCACGTGTTTGTCATCGGCGAGGCGCTCCCGCCCGAGACGTCTTCCGCCTTCCGCGAACTCTGTGGAGCCGGACTGCACAACCTGTACGGTCCGACCGAAGCCGCGGTATCGGTCACGTACTACGAGGCCGTGGCCACGGATACTACTTCCGTGCCGATCGGTATGCCGCAGTGGAACACTCAGGCGCACGTACTGGACGGGCAACTTCGCCCGACCCCCATCGGGCAGCCGGGTGAGCTCTATCTCGCCGGCGTTCAACTCGCGCGCGGATACGTTGGTCGACCGGACCTGAGCTCGGATCGGTTCGTAGCCAATCCGTACGGCACGGCCGGTGAGCGTATGTACCGGACCGGCGACCTCGTTCGTCGCCGTGAGGACGGAAATCTCGACTACATCGGGCGTACAGACTTCCAGGTGAAGTTCCGCGGGCAGCGCATCGAACTCGGCGAGATCGAGACCGTCCTTCTGGCGCACCCCGACGTTTCGCAGGCTGTCGTTTTGGTGACCGTCACCCCGACCGGTGATCAATTGGTCGGCTACGTCGTGCCGGGTCCAGGCCGAAACATCGATGCTGCGGTGCTCAGTGAGTTCGCCGGCCGAAGCCTCCCGTCGTACATGGTTCCGGCCGCGTTGATGGTGCTCGATGCGTTGCCGCTCAACACGAGTGGCAAATTGGATCGTGCCGGGTTGCCCGAGCCGGTGTTCGCGAGTGCGAAGCAGTACCGCGAGCCCCGCACCGAAATCGAACGCATCGTGGCGGACGTGTTTGCCGACGTTCTCGGTGTCGAGCGCGTCGGTATCGATGACGACTTCTTCGAGCTCGGTGGAAACTCTCTGGTTGCAACACAATTAGTGACGCGAGTGGGTTCGGCATTGGGAGTGCAACTCGGCGTTCGAGAGCTCTTCGAATCCACCACGGTCGCCACCCTGGCGGCCCGCGCCGAGTCGGTGGCGGGCAACGCCAGGCAGCTCACCCCGCTGATCGCCAAGCCTCGTCCCGAGGTCGTCCCGCTCTCGCTTGCGCAGCAGCGCATGTGGTTCATCAACCGTCTCGATCCGTCGACGCCCGCCTACAATCTTCCGTTCACGGTCCGGCTCACCGGTTCGGTGGACCCGTCCGCCCTGCACGCCGCGGTGATGGATCTTCTCGAGCGACACGAGTCCTTGCGGACGATCTACCCTGATGTCGACGGAACCGCGCAACAGCTGGTTCTGCCGGTCGACCGGGCCGCGGTGGAGTTGAATCCGGTCAAGATTCGGAATTCGCATCTCGACGCGGCGCTGTTCGACGTGGCGTCTCGCGGCTTCGACGTGACGCTCGAAATCCCGGTACGGGTTGCCCTCTTCGAGGTGTCTCCGACGGACTACGTCCTGGTGATGGTTCTCCATCACATCGCTGCAGACGGACTGTCGTTCCGTCCGCTCGCACGTGACCTTCTCGTCGCCTACTCGGCGCGAAGTGAGAAGTCTGCGCCGGCGTGGACGCCGCTGCCAATTCAGTACGCCGACTACGCCCTGTGGCAGCGCGAAGCACTGGGATCCGACGAAGACCCGCGCTCGGAGTCGTCTCGCCAGATAAACTTCTGGCGCCGGGCACTTGCCGATCTGCCGGATCAGTTGGATCTGCCGACCGACCGACCTCGTCCTGCCATCGCGTCCAATCACGGCGCCAAGCACCATTTTCAGATCAGCGAACGCACGACGCGCAAGTTGAACGAGTTGGCGCGCTCGAGGAGCGTCTCTCTGTTCATGGTGTTGCAGGCGGCGTATGCAACGCTGTTGAGCCGGCTCAGTGGTACCTCCGACATCGCGATCGGTGCCCCGATCGGTGGGCGAGGCGATCAAGCGCTCAACGACGTGATCGGCATGTTCGTGAACACCCTGGTGCTTCGCACCGAGGTCGATCCTGATGAGCCATTCGCCAATCTGATTCAGCGAGTTCGTGATTCGGGCTTGTCTGCGTACGCACATGCGGATGTCCCATTCGAGCGCCTGGTAGAGGCTCTCAATCCGCCGCGCTCACGGGCTCGTCACCCTCTGTTCCAGGTTGCGTTGACCGCGGAGATCAGTGGACGGCGCGAGCTCGAGTTCTCTGGAGTGAAGGCCGTGGCGGCGGAACTCGAGGTGCCGATCGCGAAGTTCGACATCGAGCTGATGGTGTCCGAGGGGCAAGAGGGCGCAACGGACTTCGAAGGCCTGGAGGCGACGCTTACCTACGCGACCGATCTCTTCGATGCTTCGACAATGGTGGAGTTCGCCGAGCGTTTCATCCGCGTCCTGAATGCCGTCGTCGACGATCAAAACACGAAGGTCGGCGATATCGCCGTGTTCGGGAAAGACGAGTCGGCAAGAGTGCTCGACTGGTCGGCGGGAACGCGCTGTAGTGCTCCGGAGTTGTCGATCTTGTCGGCCTTCTACCGTGCTGCAGACGCTCAGCCGAACGCCGTCGCGGTGGCGGACGACGATCGAACACTGACCTACGAGGAATTGGACACACGGTCCAGTCTCCTCGCACTGGAACTGGCCGCGACCGGTGTATGTGCGGGCGACGTTGTGGCGTTGACCGTTGCCAGGTCGTGGCAATGGGTAGTGGCGATGCTGGCTGCATGGAAGGTAGGAGCCGCGTACGCACCCATCGACCCGAGCTTCCCGCAGGAGCGCATCCAGTCGATTCTGGAAGATACCGATGCGGTGTGTGTCGTGACTGTCGACGTCATCGAACTCGACATCCCGATACTCGTTGTGAAGTCTGATCTTCCCCCGGCGACCGCCGTTCAGCGCCAGGACGACCCCTGGCTTTCTGTCGGTGCGAAAGATCATCTCGGATATGTGATTTCGACGTCCGGCTCGACCGGGCGTCCCAAGCCGACGATGGTACCGATGCGAGGCATCGAGAACACCGTGGCGTGGTACCGCTCGGAACTGCCCGAAGCCGGGCCGATCCTTGTTGCGTCCTCACCGAGTTTCGACCTCACGCAGAAGAACATATGGGCAGCGCTCGGTAGTGGAGTGCCGCTTCATTTGAGCGGAGATGGTTTCGACCCGCATGCCATTCTCGGGATCGTCGAATCAGCTGGCATCCGTGTTGCGAACATGTCGCCGAGCGCCTTCGTCGCTCTTTCCGATGCAGATGCGGAGGGAGTGCTCACACAACTGGATGTAGTCTTCCTCGGCGGTGAGCCGATCCAACTCCCCAGGCTCTCGCACCTGATGCGGGCTGGAGTGCGAATCGTCAACAGCTATGGTCCCACTGAGGCTTCGGATGTTGTTTCGGCACTGTCCGCGACATCCGAGCACAGCGCCGGAGTGCCTATCGGTACGCCGATTCCGAACATCGACTTGTTTGTGCTCGATTCTCGTCTGCATCCGGTCCCAGCCGGCCTGATCGGCGAGCTGTACGTTGCGGGCGTTGGTGTCGGGCGAGGTTACGGTGCTCGGTTCGACGTGACGGCAGAACGGTTCGTCGCAAATCCGTTCGGCGACGGTGGTTCCAGGATGTACCGGACAGGCGATCTTGTCCGGTGGAACGATCTGGGACAGTTGGAGTATGTCGGCCGCAGCGACTTCCAGGTGAAACTGCGTGGGCTGCGGATCGAATTGGGCGAGATCGAAGCCGCGCTCGTGTCGCTCGAGTCAGTCGTGCAAGCCGTCGTCTTGATGCACAACGACGAACGGATCGGCGATCAACTTGTCGCGTACGTCGTCGCGGACGGTGACACGTCCCTCGAAACTGAGATGCTCACGACTGCCGTCGCGGAGAAGCTTCCCGAGTACATGATTCCTTCCGCGTTCATGATCGTGGAGGAAATCCCCCTGACGTCGAACGGCAAGTTGGATCGTCGCGCATTGCCAGTCCCCACGTTCGAGGTCCGCGAGTTTCGTGCACCCACCACGCCGGTGGAAGAGATTGTCGCGCAGGTGATTGCGGATGTTCTCGGAGTGGAACGAGTCGGCCTCGACGACGACTTCTTTGAACTCGGTGGCAACTCCCTGGTGGCTACTCAGGTCACCTCCCGATTGGGGCGGGCGCTCGACACTACGGTGCCGGTGCGAACGCTATTCGACGTTTCCACCGTCGAGGCGCTCGCCGCACACATCGAGTCGCACGTAGGTAGCGGCGGGCAGAAGGCGCTCGTCGCACAGGTGCGTCCCGCGGAAATTCCGTTGTCGCTGGCGCAGCAGCGCATGTGGTTCCTGAACCGCTTCGACACCGACTCAGCTGCTTACAACATCACTTTTGCTCTGCACCTGACTGGTCATCTCGATACTGCCGCGATGGAAACTGCGCTGGAGGACGTACTGGCCCGGCATGAGGTGCTCCGAACGGTATATCCGGACGGGGCTTCCGGACCGAAGCAGTCGATTCTGTCGCTCTCGGAGGCGTTCGGCGGGCTGACCGTGGAGTCGGTTTCGAATCAGGACGAGCTCGAAAGTCGAGTTGCTGCAATCGGATCCTCAGCGATCGACGTCACCGTCGACGTGCCGATCCGTGTCCGCCTGTTGACGGTCAGCGACACCGAGCACACCCTTGCGATCGTGGTTCATCACATCGCCGCTGACGGTTGGTCGATGGCGCCCCTGGCTCGCGATGTCATGATTGCCTACTCGGCACGCAAGGACGGGATCGCGCCGGCGTGGCAGCCGTTGACTGTGCAGTACGCCGACTATTCGTTGTGGCAGCGTGAGGTTCTGGGGTCGGAAGACGACTCGGAATCACTGATCTCGCAGCAGATCTCGTACTGGACCGAGACTCTGGCAGACCTACCGGATGTGATCGAGCTTCCGTCGGACCGGTCTCGGCCTGATGTGGCGTCGATGCGCGGCGAGCGATTTGCGTTCGAGATCTCCGGGGATGTGCACCGTCGATTGGACGCGCTGGCACGGGAGAACAACGCGACGCTCTTCATGGCGTTGCACTCGGCGCTTGCCGTTCTGATGGCCCGACTGAGCGGGACCTCGGACATCGCCGTGGGCACTCCCGTTGCCGGTCGCGGGGACGAGGCGCTCGACGATCTCGTCGGCATGTTCGTCAACACGCTTGTTCTGCGCACCGAGGTCGACCCGGCCCAGGCATTCACAGATCTGCTGGCTGCGGCGAGTGATTCCGCGCTCGGAGCGTTCGCTCACTCGGACGTGCCCTTCGAGCGGTTGGTGGACGTCTTGGCTCCCGCCCGGTCGCAGGCCAGACATCCGCTCTTCCAGGTTGTGCTGTCCTTGCAGAATCTCGCGCAAACGGCATTGGAACTGCCGGGACTGGCGATCAAGGCCGCCGAAATCGACACGACCACTGCCAAGTTCGACCTCGAACTCGCAGTGACAGAGTCGATCGGCGAAGACGGGATCCAGCAAGGGCTCTCGGCCGAATTCACGTTTGCTGCAGATCTGTTCGACGTTTCGACGGTCGAGGGGTTTGCTCGGCGTCTGGTTCGTATCCTCGAGACTGTCGTGTCGGTTCCTTCGATTGTCGTCGGTGACATCGATATTCTCGATGCGGCCGAGCGGGGTGTGCTGGCCGATGTTCACGGAGGTCAGTCGGTCTCGGGAACCCTGGTCGAGATCCTCACAGCGGCGGCCGCTTTGGATCCGTCGGCGGATGCGATTCGCTTCGACGGTCAGTCGATCAGCTACCGCGAACTCGACGAGCGGTCGTCGCGACTCGCTCGTGTTCTGATTGCGAAGGGCGTCGGGCCGGAGGATCGGGTCGCGATCGCGATTCCGCGTTCGGCCGATTCAGTTCTCGCTCTGTGGGCGGTGGTGAAAACGGGTGCTGCATTCGTGCCCGTCGACCCGACGTATCCGGTTGACCGTATCGCCCACATGATCTCCGATTCCGGTGCGGTGCTGGGTCTTGCGCTCAGTGACGTCGAGGCAGGATTGCCGTCGGCGTTGACGTGGGTTGTTCTCGACGACGAGAGGACAGTGGCAGCGTGCGCGGCAGAATCTTGCGCGCCGGTAAGTGATTCGGATCGACGCAGTGCGATCGACGAGCGGCAGCCTGCTTACGTCATTTACACCTCGGGCACCACGGGTCTGCCCAAGGGCGTTGTGGTCACCAATGCGGGTGTGGCGAACTTCTGCGCCGAGCAGGTCGAGCGCTATGCGCTGACCGCGGATGCTCGGACGCTGCATTTCGCCTCGCCGAGTTTCGATGCTTCTGTTCTCGAGTTGCTGATGGCATTCGGAGCAGCATCGACGATGGTGATTGCGCCGACGACGGTGTACGGCGGCGCGGAATTGGCCGAGATCTTGCGCTCGGAGGGCGTGACGCATGCGTTCGTGACGCCCGCTGCGCTGGCATCAGTGGATCCGAGCGGGCTCGACGCGTTGCGGGTGGTTGTCGTCGGTGGCGAAGCCAGTTCGCGGTCTCTCGTTGCCAAGTGGGCGGTGCCGCTTCCGGATGGCGGTGTGCGTGGATTCTTCAATGCGTACGGTCCGACGGAGTCGACAGTCGCCTCGAACATCAGCGATACGCTGACCGCGTTTGATCGTATGAACATCGGCGGCCCGATTCGGGGAATGGCCGCGCGGATCTTGGACGGCCGCTTGCAGCCCGTTCCGGTTGGTGTCGCAGGTGAGTTGTACGTGTCGGGTGTTCAGGTCGCACGTGGATACCTGGGACAGCCGGCATTGACAGCGGGTCGTTTTGTCGCAGACCCGTTCGGGGCGCCGGGAGAGCGGTTGTACCGCACGGGTGACGTGGTCCGGTGGATCGACGGTGGCGCAGTGGAGTACGTGGGCCGCAGTGACTTCCAGGTCAAGATCCGTGGGTTCCGTATCGAACTCGGCGAGATCGAGGCCGCGCTGACCCGTTGCGCGGGCGTTGCGCAAGCTGTTGCTCTCGTTCGTTCCGACGATCACTTCGGAGATCGTCTCGTTGCATACGTCGTGCCGCAGGCCGGCGCCGAGGTGGATCCCGCACAGGTCATCGAGTCGGTGTCGACGTTCCTGACCGGCTACATGGTCCCCGACTCGGTACTGGTACTCGATTCGATTCCGTTGACCACCGCGGGCAAGACGGACATCAAGGCTCTGCCCTCGCCCGTGTTCGAGTCCAAGGTGTACCAGGCGCCGATCACGACCGTCGAAGAGACTGTCGCGCAGGTGTTCTCCGAAGTTCTCGGAGTCGCACAGGTTGGCCGCGACGACGACTTCTTCGAGCTCGGAGGCAACTCGCTGATCGCGACCCGTGTCGCCGCACGACTGGGGGAGGCGCTTGACACAAGCGTTCCGGTTCGTGCGCTCTTCGAAGCGTCGACCGTGCAGTCACTCGCCATCCGGCTCGAGCTGCACGCCGGTTCGGGCGCCACGGCCCCACTGGTCCCGCAGTCCCGGCCCGCTCGGATCCCACTTTCGTTGGCGCAGCAGCGCATGTGGTTCCTGAACAGGTTCGAACCCGAGTCCGCAGTCAACAATATTCCGGCCGTGCTTCGTATCTCAGGGAATCTGGATGTCACCGCGCTCGACGCCGCAGTGCGCGATGTCGTCGAGCGCCACGAGGTGCTTCGGACCGTGTATCCGGAAACGGACGGGATCGGTTACCAGCTCGTCCTATCCGTGTCCGAGATGTGGTCGGGACTGACTCCGATTGTAATCACCGAAGCGGCAATCGAAGCCGAAATCGCTGTGCTGGTGACCGTCGGGTTCGACGTTACAACGGAAGTTCCGTTGCGCGTGCGGCTCTTCCAGCTGTCCGACGGCGAGTACGTGTTGGCATTTGTTGTGCACCACATCTCCACTGACGGCTTCTCGATGGCACCCCTGACACGTGACCTCATGCTTGCCTACGAGGCTCGCACTCGTGGTGGCGTTCCGTCGTGGGCACCGCTGCCAGTCCAATACGTGGACTACACGCTGTGGCAGCGCGATGTCCTCGGTTCCGAGAGCGACGAACAGTCGGTGATCTCCCGCCAAATCGGATACTGGCGTGAAGCGCTGGCAGAATTGCCGGGGCAGCTCGATCTACCCAACGACCGCACTCGCCCGCAGCGGGCGTCCGGACGAGGCGCCAACTACGACTTCATCGTGGACGCACAAATGCAGGAGCGCCTCGAAGCCTTGGGACGCACGCACAATGCGTCACTGTTCATGACTGTGCACGCGGCGCTTGCCGTGACACTGGCGCGCTTGTCGGGTACGACCGACATCGCGATCGGAACTCCCGTCGCAGGGCGCGGGCAGGCACAACTCGACGACCTTGTCGGTATGTTCGTCAACACGTTGGTGCTCCGTACCGAGATCGATCCGGCCGGTTCGTTTGCCGAATTGCTGTCGGCGGTGCGCGAGCGCGATCTCGAGGCTTTTGCACATGCAGACGTGCCCTTCGAACGGTTGGTCGAGGTTCTCGAACCGGTACGGTCGCAGGCTCGCCATCCGCTGTTCCAGGTCATGTTGTCGTTCCAGAACCTCTCGGGCACCGAGCTTGTCCTCGGTGATCTGACGGTCTCGCCGTTGGATTCCGATCTCCCGGTGGCTAAGTTCGACCTCCAGTTGACGCTCACTCAAGCCATCGACCAGTCCGGCGTTCCTTCTGGACTAGCAGCTCAGTTTACTTACGCAACAGACCTTTTCGACGAGTCGACAGTGGCCTCGTTTGCGGACGGGTTGTGCCGTGTCCTGGCGAGCGTGACAACTGATTCTCTTTCGCCGGTGGGTGCAGTGGAGATCCTCGACGAAGAGGAGTCGTCGCAGATTCTGGGGTGGTCGCGCGGACAGCACGTACCGTCAGCTGACGTCTCGATTCTCGGCTTGTTCGCGCAGACAGTGGTCGAGTTCCCGGAGCGATCGGCCGTCGTTGCCGGCAACGTCACGTTGTCGTACGCAGATCTGGATGTTCGTTCGTCCGTATTGGCAGCGGAGTTGGTTGCAGCGGGCGTAGGTACGGACGATGTCGTGGGAGTGATAATTCCACGTTCATGGCAGTGGATCGTCGCATTGGTAGCGGTATGGAAGGCCGGGGCGGCCTATCTGCCGATGGATCCTACATTGCCGACGCAGCGCATTGAGGCGGTTCTGTCCGATATTGACGCGCGGTGCGTAATCGCTGTCGACGACGTTTCTCTGACCGTGCCGGTAATTCGCATACAAGACGTGGTGGAGACGACGGGCACCCCTGAGTGGGTTGATCGCTGGGTCGAGCACGGCGCGGATTCTCGTTCCGCCTATGTGATCTCGACATCCGGCTCCACCGGTCGTCCGAAGCCGACAATCGTCGCGATGGCAGGTATCGCCAACACCGTCGCGTGGTATCGATCCGAGATTCCGCCGGCCGCTAGTGTCCTGGTGGCGTCATCTCCGAGTTTCGACCTGACCCAGAAGAATGTGTGGAGTCCGCTGTCGAGCGGCGGAACTGTGATTGTGGCCCCAGCCGGGTTCGATCCGTCGGAGATACTCGGTGTAGTGGCGAGTTCGCATGTGCAGGTGGCGAACATGTCTCCGAGCGCGTTTGAAGCGTTGGTGGATGCGGATTCCGACGGTGCGTTGTCGCGCCTTCAGGTCGTCTATCTTGGAGGCGAGCCGATTCAGGTGAGGCGCCTTGCCGCACTGATGAACTCGGGTGTTCGAATCGTGAACAGTTACGGCCCGACGGAGGCGTCGGACGTGGTGTCGCGGCGTGACGCCTCCGTCGATGACATCATGGGTGTGCCGATCGGATCGCCGATTCCCAATATCGATCTTTTCGTGCTGGATTCGCGGTTGCAGATCGTACCAGTAGGTGTCGTCGGCGAGTTGTACGTCGGTGGTGTCGGCGTAGGCCGCGGCTACGGCGCTCGATTCGACCTGACTGCGGGACGATTTGTCGCCAATCCGTTCAGCGATAGTGGATCTCGTCTGTACCGGACAGGTGATCTGGTCCGCCGGAACCGTACGGGAGAATTGGAATACCTGGGGCGCACCGACTTCCAGGTCAAGGTCCGCGGCCTCCGTATTGAACTCGGTGAAATCGAGTCGGCACTGGTATCTGTGGACACGGTGGCGTCTGCCCTCGTGACAGTGCATCGGGATCAACTGGTCGCGTACGTGGCGCCGGATGCCGGAGTTATCCATCCCAATGCACTTCGCGTGCACCTGAGTGATCGTCTGCCTGATTACATGGTCCCGGCGCTTTTCATCGTGCTCGACGCAATGCCTCTCAATGCGAACGGCAAGGTTGATCGCCGTGCCCTACCTGAACCGGTTTTCGAGGTCGTAGCTTTCCGGGCTCCGACGTCGGTGGTGGAAGAGGTCGTGGCGCAGACATTTGCGGATGTTCTGGGCATTGAGCGTGTCGGTTTGGATGACGATTTCTTCGCGCTCGGAGGTAACTCGCTGATCGCGACACGGGTGATGTCTCGTCTGGGGCAAGCGCTCGAAACCAAGATTCCGGTCCGGATGCTGTTCGACGCGTCGACTGTGGAAGAACTCGCTGCGCGCATCGACGGACACGTCGGCGGCGACGGAGAACGAGCATTGACCGCGCAGGTGCGTCCGGCGCAGGTGCCGCTGTCGCTTGCTCAGCAGCGCATGTGGTTCCTCAACCGCTTCGATACAGAGTCGGCCGTCAACAACATTCCTGTTGCAGTTCGTCTCACCGGCGAGCTGAAAGTGGATGCTCTTCGTGCGGCGATTACCGATGTCATTGCACGACATGAGGTTCTGCGCACGCTGTACCCGGAGATCGACGGCGTTGGCTACCAGCAGATTCTCTCGCCGGAGGATGCCTCGATCGAATTCGATACAGTGCGCACTGCCGAGAGCAACCTTCAGGCAGAGCTCTATGCCTTCTTCGCGGAGGGATTCGATGTCACCGTCGAGGTTCCGTTGCGCGCCAAGCTGTTCCAGGTCGCCGATGATGACTTCGTGTTGTCCTTCGTGGTGCATCACATCTCCACCGACGGTTTCTCGATGGGCCCGTTGACCCGCGATGTGATGACCGCGTACTACGCGCGCTCACAGGGGCAGACCCCGACGTGGGCTCCGCTGCCGGTGCAGTACGCCGACTACGCGTTGTGGCAGCGCGAGGTCCTCGGCTCCGAGGACGAGCCGACGTCCGTCATCGCGCAGCAGATCAACTACTGGTCCGATGCCCTGGCCGACCTGCCCGAGCAGCTGGACCTTCCCAGTGATCGCACCCGCCCCGAGATCGCAACGGGACAAGGAGCGAACCACACCTTCACCATCGACCCGCAACTGTGGGCCGATGTGGAAGCAACAGGTCAGGCGGCGGGCGCAACCCCGTTCATGGTCGTCCACTCTGCGCTGGCCGTGCTACTGGCACGGTTGTCCGCGACAACCGACATCGCAATCGGCGCTCCTGTCGCCGGTCGCGGTGAAGCGCAGCTCGACGACCTGATCGGTATGTTCGTCAACACTTTGGTGCTGCGTACCGAGGTTGATCCGTCGATGTCGTTCGCGGAGCTGTTGGCTTCTGCGCGTGAAGTGGATCTGCAGGCGTTTACCCACGCTGACGTTCCGTTCGAGCGGATCGTTGAAACGCTCGATCCGGTTCGTTCGCAGGCTCGTCATCCGTTGTTCCAGGTGGCATTGACCTTCCAGAACCTTGGACAGAGTGCTCTCGAACTGCCCGGACTCACCGCCGCTGCTGTGGAATTCGACGCAGCACTGGCCAAGTTCGATCTGCAATTCACTCTTGAAGACGCCGCTGACGCCGGTATGTCCGGCACCCTGACCTACGCGACGGATCTATTCGACGCGTCGACAGCGGCCGAGTTCGCTGATCGGTTCGTGTCCGTCCTCCGTGGCGTTGTCGCGAATCCGGCCGCTGCCGTTGGCGACGTGGATGTTCTGACCGCCGGTGAGTTGGATCGCGTTCTGTCATGGAGCGACACGGGTGTCGACAGTGGTGTGGATTCGACGTTGTCGGCGTGGTTCGATGATGCTGCTGCGCGGTTTGGTGATCGGACCGCAGTGCGGTTCGGTGACGATTCGTTGACGTATGCGGAGTTGTCGGTTCAGTCGAATCGGTTGGCGCGCAGGTTGATTGCTCAGGGTTGTGGTCCGGAGTCGTTGGTGGCGGTGGCGTTGCCGCGGTCGGCGGATCTTGTGGTGGCGTTGTTGGCGGTGGTGAAGTCCGGTGCGGGGTATCTGCCGGTGGATCCGTCGTATCCGGCTGATCGTGTCGAGTTCATGTTGGCTGATGCTGCTCCGGTGGCTGCGATTTCGTGGTCCGGGCGTGAGTTGGTGTTGCCCGCTGGTTTGCCTGTGGTTGATATCGACGCGGTGGATTTGTCGGAGTTCGATGGTTCGGTGGTTTCGGATGCGGATCGTGTTGCGCCGTTGCGGTCGTCGAATGTTGCGTATGTGATTTACACGTCGGGTTCGACGGGTCGCCCGAAGGGTGTGCAGGTTCCGCACACGACGGTGGCGAAGTTGTTTGCGAATACTGAGAGTGTGTACGGGTTCGACGAATCCGATGTGTGGACGATGTTCCACAGTTATGCGTTCGACTTCTCGGTGTGGGAGTTGTGGGGTTCGCTGTTGTACGGCGGCACGTTGGTGGTTGTGGATTATGTGACGTCGCGGTCGCCGGAGCAGTTCTTGGAGTTGCTTGCTGCTGAGCGGGTGACGGTGCTCAATCAGACGCCGTCGGCGTTCTATCAGTTGGCCGAGGCTGATCGGTTGGCGTCGGAATCCGGTCGGGCCGCTGAGTTGTCGTTGCGGTGGGTTGTTTTCGGCGGCGAGGCGCTCGAGCTGCGTCGCTTGTCGGATTGGTACGGCCGCCGCGGTGACTTCGCGCCGACGTTGGTGAACATGTACGGCATCACGGAGACGACGGTGCATGTGAGCCATCGTGTGTTGGATGCTGCGTTGGCGGCGGATGCGTCGGCGAGTGTTGTGGGTCAGGCTATTTCGGGTTTGCAGGTGTTCGTGCTCGATACGCGTTTGGCTCCGGTGCCTGTTGGTGTCGCGGGTGAGATGTATGTCTCTGGTGTTCAGTTGGCTCGGGGTTATCTGGGTCAGGCGGGGTTGACGTCGACGCGGTTTGTGGCGAATCCGTTCAATGCCGGCGAGGTGTTGTACCGCACGGGTGACGTCGCTTCGTGGAACAGCGCTGGTGATTTGGAGTATCTGGGTCGCGCGGATGATCAGGTGAAGATCCGTGGTTTCCGGATCGAGATCGGTGAGATCGAGTCTGCGGTGTTGGCGGATGTGTCGGTGGCGCAGACGGCGGTGGTTGTTCGTGAGGATTCTCCGGGTGATCAGCGGTTGGTGGCGTATGTGGTTCCGGCTGCGGGTGTGAGCGTTTCGGTCGACGATGTGCGCACCGGTGTGGGTTCGTTGTTGCCGGAGTACATGGTGCCGTCGGCGTTTGTGGTGTTGGATTCGATTCCGTTGACGGTGAACGGGAAGTTGGATCGTCGGGCGTTGCCGGTTCCGTCGTTGCAGGTTGCGGTGTTCCGTGCTCCGACGTCGGTGGTGGAAGAGGTTGTTGCGCAGACGTTTGCGGATGTTCTGGGCGTCGAGCGTGTTGGTTTGGATGATGATTTCTTCGCGCTCGGTGGTAATTCGCTGATTGCGACGCAGGTGACGTCTCGGTTGGGTCAGGCGTTGGATGCTTCGGTGTCGGTGCGGGAGTTGTTCGAGGCGTCGACGGTGGAGGCGTTGGCTGCTCGTTTGGGTTCTCATGTCGGTGGCGGTTCACGTGCGGCGTTGACTGCGCAGGTGCGTCCGGCGCAGGTGCCGTTGTCGTTGGCGCAGCAGCGCATGTGGTTCCTCAACCAATTGGACCGCGAATCGGCAGCCAACAACATTCCGATGGCGATCACTCTCACTGGCGAGTTGGATCAGGCGGCGTTGTACGACGCTGTCGTGGACGTGTTGAAGCGTCACGAGGTTCTGCGCACGGTCTACCCCGAGGTGGACGGAATCGGCTACCAGCGGATCTTGCCGGTGGCGGCAGTTCCGGTGAATCTGGCTCCCGTGCAGCTCGAAGCATCCGACATCGTGGCGGCGGTGACGGACTTCGTCACGTCAGGCTTCGACGTCACCGCTGAGGTTCCATTGCGGGCCAAGCTCTTCCAGCTCGCGGAGGACTCGTTTGTACTGGCGTTAGTGATTCACCACATCTCCACCGACGGTTTCTCGATGGGTCCGTTGATCCGCGACGTGATGACCGCGTACTACGCCCGCTCACAGGGTCAAGCCCCGACCTGGGCGCCGTTGTCGGTGCAGTATGCCGACTACGCGTTGTGGCAGCGCGAGGTTCTCGGTTCCGAGGGTGACACGGAATCCGTACTCGCAGAGCAGATCGGCTACTGGGCCAAAGCTCTCGACGGAGTTCCAGACCAGATCACCTTGCCCAGTGACCGCGCGCGTCCAGCCGTGTTCACTGGCCGGGGAGCCACCTACAGCTTCCCGATTTCCGCGGATGTTCACCGCGGACTGACCGCTGTGGGTCGCGAGCACCAGGCGTCGCTATTCATGGTGATGCACTCGGCGTTGGCAACACTTCTTGCCCGGTTGTCCGGCACCACCGACATCGCAGTCGGCACCCCGGTCGCCGGTCGCGGTGAAGCGCAGCTCGACGATCTGATCGGCATGTTCGTCAACACGCTCGTGCTGCGTACCGACGTCGATCCGGGGATGTGTTTCCTCGATCTGCTGACGTCGGCGCGTGAGAGTGATCTCGCGGCTTTCGCTCACGCAGACGTGCCGTTCGAGCGGCTGGTCGAGGTACTCGATCCGGTTCGTTCGCAGGCTCACAACCCGTTGTTCCAGGTTGCCTTGGCATTCCAGAACCTGAGGCAGAATAACCTGACGTTGCCGGGACTCGATATCACTGAATTCGATATCGCGGAAACTGTAGCGAAGTTCGACCTTCAGTTGACTCTGGTGGAAGCTGCCGATGGTCACGGCATGACTGCGACCTTCACCTATGCGACGGATCTCTTCGACGAGGGGACAGTTGTCTCCTTCGCCGAGCGGTTGACTAGAATTCTCGAGGCCGTCGCCGTGGATGCGACGCAGGCTGTCGGCGACATCAACATCCTCGAAGCGCCTGAGCGTATCGAATTGACCAGTCGCCGAGCGTCCTCGGGCATCGAGCCGAAGCCGTTGGCCGACATCCTGGCCGAGACCGCGTTGCAGTATCCCTCCAACGAAGCTCTCCGCTACCAGGATCGGTCGATGACCTACGCCGAGGTCGACGAGTGGTCGTCGCGCCTCGCCCGTGTCCTGATCGCTCGCGGTCTGGGCGCCGAAGATCTGGTCGCAGTGTCGATTCCGCGTTCCATCGAATCGGTCCTGCTGGTGTGGGCGGTATCCAAGACAGGTGCCGCGGTTGTTCCCATCGATCCGCACTACCCGGCCGACCGCATCGCGCATATGGTCTCCGACTCGGGCGTCTCGGTCGGTCTGACTCTCGAAGCTGAACTCGCAGGGCTTACCGACACCGTGGAGTGGCTCGCGGTCGACAGTGCTGCTTGCGCGGAACTGATGGCAGCGCAGGATAGTTCACCGATTCGTGAAGATGAGCGTGTGCGCCCCGTCCTTCCGGCGCATCCGGCCTGGGTGATCTACACGTCGGGCACAACAGGCTTGCCCAAGGGCGTTGTTGCTACGGGAGCAGGCCTCGCGAGCTTCAGTGCAACGCAGGCACAGCACTACCTGGTGACGCCGAACTCCCGCACGCTGCACTTCGCGTCGCCGAGTTTCGACGCGTCGATGCTCGAACTGTTCCTGGCTGTCGCGACAGGCGCTGCCATGGTGATCGTCCCGACATCGATCTTCGGCGGCGACGAATTGACCGCGCTGTTCAAGTCCGAACGCGTCACACATGCCTTCATCACGCCCGCGGCGTTGGCTTCCATGGATCCGTCTGGCCTGAACGATCTTGAGGTGGTTGGTGTCGGCGGTGAGGCGTACTCGCCGGAGTTGATGGCCAAGTGGGCGGATCAGCCGAACCGTCGACGTACGTTCCTCAATGTCTACGGTCCCACCGAGACCACTATCGTCACCAATGTCAGTGTGCCGCTGATGCCGGGCGACCGGATGACCATCGGCGAAACCATCGGCGACATGGCCGCGTTTGTTCTCGACACACGTCTGCAGCCCGTTCCGGTTGGCGTTGCCGGTGAGCTGTACCTGTCGGGTCCCCAGGTCACCCGCGGATACCATCGCCGCCCGGGATTGAGCGCGGATCGCTTTGTTGCCAACCCGCACGGCCTGTCCGGTGAGCGCATGTACCGCACCGGTGATGTTGTGCGTTGGACTGACCGATACCAGGTTGAGTACGTGGGCCGCAACGACTTCCAGGTGAAGATCCGTGGGTTCCGTATCGAGCTCGGTGAGATCGACGCGGCACTGACGGCACATTCGGACGTCGAGTTCGCCGCGACGATGGGTACCACGCTGACGTCCGGTGCTCCGGCGCTGGTGTCGTACGTGTTTGTCGGCAAGGAATCGGCTGTCAGCTCGGCGGATCTGAGTGAGTTCGTTTCACGCACTCTGCCGGCGCACATGGTGCCTGCGTCGATCATGGTTCTGACCGACATGCCGCTGACCCCGGCCGGCAAGCTGGACCGAAAGGCTCTGCCGGAGCCGGTATTCGAGGTCAAGGAGTTCCGCGCTCCCACGACCGAGATGGAACGCGTCCTCAGCGAGGTCTTTGCCGACGTTCTCGGCCTCGATCAGATCGGTACCGACGATTCGTTCTTCGCTCAGGGCGGAGACTCGATCATGTCGATCCAGTTGGTGTCCCGGGCTAAGGCCCGCGGTGTTCTGTTCACGCCCAAGGACGTGTTCGAGAACAAGACGGTGGCTGAGTTGGCAGAGGTTGCCGTCTTCGGCTCCGACGCCGATGCGATCACTGTTCTCGCCGAGATCGAAGGCGGCGGCATCGGTTGGATGCCGCTCACGCCGATCAAGCGATTCATGTTCGAACGGCCCGGCAGCTTCCAGCGTTTCAACCAGTTGTTGACGCTGGAGTTGCCGCTCGGCATCGACCGGACCGGTGTTGTCGACACACTGGCTGCCGTCATCAATCACCACGACATGTTCCGTTCGCGTCTGGTCGATGATCAGCGTGGTCCGGGCATGGCTGTGTCCGCGCCCGGAACCGTCGACGTGGATTCTTTGGTGCGACGGGTGCTGGTGGACCCCGCGATTTCGGGCGCAGACCTGACGGCCATCGCGTCGGGTGCTCTCGACGACGCTCTCGGCCGGTTGGATCCGGCCGCCGGTGTCATGGCTCAGTTCGTGTGGATCGACTTCGGTGACACACGCACCGGCCGATTGATCATGGCTGCGCATCACCTGATCGTCGACGGCGTCTCCTGGCGAATCATCGTGCCGGACTTGATTTCCGCGTGGGCTCAGCGCAGTGGCGGAAGTGCACCCGTGCTTGAACCGACGGGCACGTCCATGCGTACCTGGGCGCACTCGCTCGCTGCGGAATCACGATCAGACAAGCGACTGGCAGAACTGCCACGTTGGCGCAAGACGCTGTCGACTCCAGACCCGATTCTCGGTTCGCGGGCGTTCGATCCGTCCGTCGACGTTGCGGCAACAGTCGAGCGTGTGCGCGTGGAGGTGCCCACAGGCGTCACTGAAACCCTGCTGACAACTCTGCCCGAGGTGTTCCGCGGCGGAGCCAACGACGGTTTGCTGGCCGGACTTGCTCTGGCGCTGGTGCGCTGGCGCCGTGAGCGGGGCATCGACACCGAAGCGGCACTGCTCCAGCTCGAGGGCCACGGCCGCGAAGAGGGCGTCGTCCCGGGTGCCGATCTCTCACGCACCGTCGGCTGGTTCACGGCGGCCTTCCCCGTCGCACTCGACCTTGCCGGTATCGACATCGACGACGCCTTCGACGCCGGAGTTGCTGCGGGAGCGGCGATCAAGGCAGTCAAGGAGCAGTTGCTCGCCGCTCCCGACAAGGGTGTCGGCTACGGACTGCTGCGGTACGTCAACGACGACACCTGCACTGAGCTGTCGAAGCTGAGCAGCGGGCAGGTCAGCTTCAACTACCTGGGTCGCATTGTGGCGGAGGATATTCCGGCTGCAGCGCAAGGCCTCGGATGGATTCCGGCACGCGACTTCTCCGATGTCGCTGCGCCGGAAGACCCGGACATGCCGGCCAACAAGGTTGTCGACATCAATGCCATCGTCAACGACGGCCCTGACGGCGCGGTGCTCGAAGCGTCGTTTGCCTTCCCGAACGGATTGCTGAGCGCCACCGAGGTGCAAGCCCTGGCCGACCTGTGGGTCGGAGCACTCACAGCGCTGGCGCAGCACGCACAGGCCGTCGGCGCAGGCGGACTCACGCCGTCGGACGTGCCGCTGGTAACGCTGACCCAGCAGGATCTCGACGGGTTCGAGCAGCGTTTCCCCGCGGTGCAGGACGTCTGGCCGCTGGCTCCGCTGCAGTCGGGTCTGCTGTTCCACGCTGTCATGGCCGAGTCCACCGTCGACCTGTACTCCGTGCAGATGGTTCTCTCGCTGTCCGGCCGCGTCGACGCGGATCGCCTCCACGCCGCAGCACAGGCCATCATCGATCGTCACCCGAACCTGCGCACCGCATTTGTGGTCGACGGAACGGGTACGCCGGTCCAGGTAGTTCTCGGTGACATCGAGGTGCCGTGGCGCGAACTGGATCTCACCACAATCGCTGACAGCGAAGAACGACGCCGCGAGTTGGATCGGATTCTTGTCGAGGACCAGGCCACGCACTTCGACATGTCGAACCCGCCGTTGATCAAGTTCACGCTGATCAAGATCGCGGCGAGCGAATACCGCCTTGTTGTGGCAAACCACCACATCATCCTCGACGGCTGGTCCATGCCGCTGCTGCTCCAGGCGCTCCTCGGCCACTACGCCATGCGTGGGAACATTCCCGCTCAGACGCGGTCACTGAGCTATCGGAACTACCTCGCGTGGCTGGTCCAGCAGGATCGCAGTGTGTCCATGGATGCCTGGGCGAAAGCTCTGGGCGGCGTCGAAGAGCCGACGTTGTTGGCTCCCACCGTCGTTGGTCAGGAATTCAGTGCGCTGTCGCAGAAGTTGCAGATCTCGCTCAGCGAATCGGTGACCGCGACACTGACCGGTTTGGCATCGAGGACCGGCGTTACCGCCAACACGATCGTCCAGGCTGCCTGGGCAATTCTGCTGGGACGCATGACCGGTCGCCAGGACATTGTCTTCGGTGCCACGGTCTCCGGCCGTCCGCCACAACTCGACAGCGTCGAGAAGATGGTGGGCCTGTTCATCAACACGCTGCCCGTGCGTGTCCAACTGGATCTGGCCGAGTCCGTCGAGGCATTGCTCTCTCGGGTTCAGATCGAACAGGCGGGATTGCTCGATCACCATTACCTCGGCCTGACCGATGTGCAGAGCGCCGCGGGCGTCGGCGGACTCTTCGACACTCTGGTGATCTTCGAGTCCTACCCGGTCGACCGTGACGGTCTTGCAGCGCAGGCAGAGTTCTTGGATGGCATGGTGATCGACGATGTCGCCTCCGACGATTCCACGAACTACCCGCTCACACTGCTGATCGGTCTCGACGACCAACTGCACCTGACGCTTCGTTACCTACCCGACTTCTTCGACGAGTCGTACGCGCAGGCCCTGCTGGGTCGCCTCGAGACTCTGCTGACCGAAATCGGTGAAACGCCGTCTACTGCGGTCGGTGACGTCGAGGTCATGACGGCGCCTGAGCGTGCTTTGGTGCTTGAGTCGTGGAACGACACGTCTCGTCCGGTTGTGGGTGGGTTGTTGTTGGATGGTTTTGATTCTGTGGTGGGGGTTTGTTCGGGTTCGCGTGCGGTGGTGTGTGGGGATGTGGTGCTCTCGTATGGGGAGTTCGATGAGAGGGTTAATAGGTTTGCGCGTTATTTGATTGGTTTGGGTGTTGGGCCGGAGTCGTTGGTGGGGTTGGCTGTTCGG